>JBQDCW010000012.1:0-110959 GCA_052092145.1 Sphingobacterium sp.
AAATCTGATTGGAATTTTTTAGTTTTGGATGTAGCTAGCTGAGGGAGCATTACAGGATCATCTATCTACCCTTGGAAGATGTGGAAAGCGAACACTGTGCACTTATCGCTGATAAGGGGTTGGCACAGGTAAAAGAATTGCTGCCGTTAAAAACGGTCAAAAGAATAGCTGAAAAAACGCAAATAATTTAAAACGAACAGATATGATCACAACAGAGAAAACTTTATCGGAAGTTATGGAGATCCTCAGACAGCGGGGCTATACCGAAGACTTCAACCTATTGGAAGTTTCCGCATCCTATACGCCGCACAAACATTGCATCAACATCAATGATCTGGTCATTGATAAGATCTACCGTTTTACCGGGCAGAACGATCCGGATGATGAAGCCATTCTTTACGCTATGCACAATAAGAGTGATGGGGCTAAAGGTGTATTTGTGAATGGTTACGGGACCTACACGGACACCGAAGCAGACGAGATCATCAGTAAAATTGCAGTACATGAAAATGATGCGGATGATTGGACAATAGATTGCTCAGGTAACTGCTAAAAATGTATAATTAACTGTAATTTTTATTAAATTTTCATAATAATTCATAAAAAAAACTATTCGTCATGTTACTTTCCATATTGTATCTTGTTTTGTCTACGGGCCTTATCCAGTACTCCCATATGTGCAAGGGAATGGCTGTAAAACTTTACAGTCTGACGAATAGTAATTCCCATGCCGATTTTGACAAACCCTGCCTGATATGTTCAAACAAGAATAAAGAACTAAAAGAAAAAAAGAAAGGCGGCTGTAAGCACGAAACCAAGATCGTTAAGGCAGATAATGCTGCATATAAATATTCAGGATTTTACCTGTCGGTTAAATTCTGGGGCGAAGCTATTCCCCATGAAACATTGGTGGCATTGTTTGAATTTTCAGGAATATACGCTGAACTTTCAAAACCAACCTTAGGATTTGATGTTCCGAAACTAAGAATTGCATGCCCTTACATAGGGTTATGCCTTAATTCGTTATGTCTAATCTCTAACTTTTTTATAACAATATAAAAATCATTGCATCTATTGGTGTAGTGTTCCTGTGCAGTGTTAATGGCTATGCACAGGTACTGCATCTGGACAATACAATCCAACGTTCCGCTAAAACTATGACAGGATAAAATCCAACAAATCGATAGTTTCTGCGTGCTCGTTAACTCTTTTTGTTCGTCTCGCATTTTTACCTGCCATGCTATGCATACCTGTCTTGCTGCTAATCATAGACCTACCCTTTTCTTTGTCGCAGTATTAAAACTATCAGTCATCCTTTGATTCTTTTAGGTATCCGAATTGGTAAGTAATTGATTGTTTATTTTTTACTAAGGCGCCTAAGTTGTAGTTTTGTATTTACAGTTTTACGATTTATTCTATGGTTTCCATTTCTTTATGATTTATAATAAATTCATAACTCGCCAATAGCACCTTCAATCTTTCAGACACACGTCCTTTCCCATTTTCCCAGGCAAGGATTGTAGAAGGATCAACACCTACCATCTTAGCTAATCGGTTTTGACTAAGCCCGTTCACATATCTATAAGCTTTTATCCTCCCCATGAGAGTAGATGTATCAAGTTCAAATGGGCCGTATTCCAAGAACCCGAAAATGAGTGGATAGTATTGAATTTGAGGTTCACTTCTGTTGTTCTCCCAATATGTAACGCAGTCGTCGCTTACATTGAATATTGCCGCTACGTCCTTTTGAAACAGTTTTAGCTCCAATCTTCTCTTCCTGATATGTTCTCCAAGAGTGGTAGGATTTAATGGCATCGACGCCAGCAGAGGTTTATTGATTTGTTGTTCAAAAAGCAAACAGGGCAACGCATGAATGAGGATTCAGAATATTTTGCAAAAGAATATTGAAATTATTATAAATAGGTAATGAGAGTATCAAAAACATTCTCAAAACTCTAACAACTCATGACAGCAACCCTCCTTTGTCTTGTATGAACAAGCCCATGTTGAATTATACTTAAGAAATTTCACTGAAACCAATATTATAATTAGCATGACAAAAGAACATTCATATAATTTCAGCAAAGTTCTTTACATATAAGGAACAGATTCAAAGGAATAAATAATAATATCAAATGCAGAAACATATATACGACAAAATTCAATGTCCTTTTGATAAAATGGATGCCTTCTTAAAAGTGAATTTAAAATAACAATGATTAGGTAAATTGTAAAAGTGCAGACATGCTTGGCTTACTGGGGTTGTCTTCACTTTTTAGCAACAGCAACCATAAATAAAAATTAATGCTTTTTACGTGTATTCGTTGTTATCCAAAGAAATAAAAACCAAGTTCCAAAAGCTACACAGAATCCTATCCAAGGAGTTTTCATACTTAGAGCAGCAAAGAAACCAATCGTTGATAAGAAACACGTTAAAAAGAATAAAAGTAAATTTTTCATGAATAAAAGTTTAAGTTTTAAAAAATTAAGTCTGTATCCAACGAATAGTAATCGTTGGATACAAATCAAGTTAAGCAGCTTTTTGCCTACTTTTTTCTTTCTTCCTAATCATTTCCAAAATTTTAGGCTCTGATTTCCTCAAGAACTGCATTACTTTATCTTGGACGTCATCTATAATTCTCCAATCCTTGGCGATATAAATATCGGTGACACGATTTCCATTTTCGACATGGTTGAGTGCTAAAGCAACATCATCTTTACTCATCCTACAATCATTCCTAGCTGTACTTGCGAAGGTATGGCGCGCACGATAAAGAGTGACTCCCTCTACACCCGAAAGTTCTCGGAGTTTCTTCATTCCATGCTTTAATGCGGAATTGAAAGTGGTCCGGCTTGAATATCTTTGGGATAACTTGCCAATATATTTCTCCAATAAAGGTTTTGCTTCATCAATTATCTTTATACTAATAAATGCTCTGTCTTTTCGTTTCCCCTTAGTTTTTGATCGATTGTAGTCAACCCGGCCATTTCGAATATCGTCAGTAGATATTTTAAATAAATCAACAGCATTCATCCCGCACAAATAGAATGAGAGCATATATAAGTCCCGAGCGAGTTCAGCTCTAGTGTTAGGTAACACTTTACAATCTCGAATTCTAACAACCTCTTCAAGATTATTATTTCTATTTTCGGTAAGAGGAGCTGAGCCTACCTTATATTTTTTGAAGGGATAGTGTTTAATCAATATAATGCCCAGATCTTCATTATTGTAATGGTTCAACGCTTCATTAAATAATGTGCGAAGATCTCTCATATAATTATATAAACTAGTATCTGAAACAGGCTTTGAAACAGTAGTAACGGGCTTTCCCAACTGGTTTATTCGTATTATTGTCCGTTCAGATTTCAAGTAACGTTCAAACTGAACGAGCATATTGAAATGTATTTCATTTATTGAGACAGTTTCCCGATTAAAAAAATCAATGAGATGGTTACGGACTGATCGATGGTTGGCGGCCGAACCATCACGACCGTCATCCTTCTCTTGTTTAATATAGTTCGCACAGAACTTGATAAAATCAATTTCTTCATCTTTATTTTTGAGATAATCCCTTAATGAATCCGCGGTGAAAAAGTCAAGCTTCTCCTCGAGTTCGCTGATCGTTTTACGGTAGTCCTTTAGTTTCTTGTCAACTATTTCAAGGACAAAAGGATCTTTAATACTAAATTCTTTTTTTCCTTTCACCTTGGTGAGTTGTTTTAGGGAAAGGAAATGAGGAGTGTCTATAAATTTTTTCTCCTCTTTGTGATAGACTCTAATTTTTACATTGTAGGTTCCATCTGCTTTTTTGTGGTGTTCATAAACCTTTGCGCTTACGGTTGCCATAATCTTTTCATTACCACGAAAACCTTTGTGACGTATTTGTGACGGTTTTACGTGAAGTTCAACAAAAAACTATGCAAAACACACCGTTTTGAAGATTTTCAAAACGGGTAGGGAGGAAGTTCCAAAACCACCCTAAGGAAAGCAAAAAAGCCGTTTTACGCAAGTAAAAACAGCTTTTTTTGAAAGTGACCCCGCTGAGGCTCGAACTCAGGACCCACAGATTAAGAGTCTGTTGCTCTACCAACTGAGCTACGGAGTCAATCAAGTGATTCAAAGTTACGAGAGCTGTGAAGAAAAATCAACAAGAAAATAAGATTTATTGAATTCGTCGTGTTGGGGCTTTCCTACAATTCTTGTTCGTGCTATCTAAGCTAAGCAATAATATGGGTCACTCCAGTTCGTGTAAAATTTCTTGGATGGCACGCTCCAACTGTGGATCGCGGTCATCAACCCGGTCCGCAATGGTATTTCTAACCTCAATGTCGGGTGCAACACCTGTTAATTCCAAGTTCTCACCCTCTAAGGTATAACAGCCCCAGCTCGGCAAACGATAAAAGGAGCCGTCAACCAGCCCTTTACCTGAAGTAAAAATGATCCATCGATACGTCTCTGTACCAACAACTTTCCCTAGTTTGAGTGCCTTAAACCCAGCGGCTGTCATTTCCGCATCACTCAACGACTGTTCATTAACCATCAGCACAATCGGTTTCCCTCCTGGTGCAAAACTACTTTGAGGCGATTTTTTTCCCCCTCGGTACTGCCACTGCAAATAAGGCCTCTGTGATAAGAAGCGCAATACCTCATCGTGCACATTTCCTCCTGTGTTGTACCGTAAATCTAATATAATGCCATCCTTATTATTTTCTTGTTTAGCCATATCCAACAAGAATGAGTTCAATTCATCACCCCCCATATTTTTCATATGCGAATAGGCAATCCGATTATTACTAATCTCATCGACTTTTCGTCTATTTGACTTAATCCATTCATCATACAGTAGGTTTTTAAAGTCTGCATTACTTTGGGGTCTGATATTAACAATTTCTTCTTTACCGTTTCGGTTTACTGTCAAACGAAGCTCGCCAATCAGAGAGGGTGCGGTGAAATAAAAATCCCGATCCACAGTATCATCGATCTTTTTTCCGTCCACCGAGGTAATAATATCACCAATCTGTAAATCAACCCCTTTTTTTGAGGCAGGGCCATTGGTAACAATACGAGCTATCTTAAAGGGGTTCTCGTCTTCATAGATCAGTCCCAATTCATTGGTAACGAAGCGAAAATCCTTTCCTTCTTCTGACCCAGACGTGCTAAAGCCCAAATGAGAAGAGTTTAGTTCGCCCAACATATCATTCAGCAAGATTCTAAAATCCATCCGATTATTAACGCCGGGCAGGTAGCTCACATATTTTTGTTTTATCTTCTCCCAGTCCACACCATGAAAATCCTCATCATAAAAGTTTTCTTCCACATTTGCCCAGGTTTCGTAAAACATCTGTCTAAACTCCCCGTCAAGATTTCGGTGAAACTTATAGGTTAGTTCAATTTTCTCCAACTTATTTTGGTCGATATTATACTTTTGTATGGTCCCACTCTTCAAGCCATAAAACTTCCCTTCAACCGCTAATAAGTCCGAAAGGGAACCGTCGGTCATTTTTTCGGTTTTGGAGTCTGAAAACGGCTCATAGCTTACCCTGTAAACACCTGATTTACCTTCGTGATTCGATTGAAAAAATAGAAATTTCTTCTCTCCCTTGGCAAAGGTCTGAGGATTGGATTGCGTCCCCCCAGACGGACTCACCTGCTGTATCCGATCGGAAAGACCGTTCACATCTATACCCACAACTACCTTCTTTTTATCCTCTTTTTTAGACGGCGTATCCTTGTCCTTCTCTCTATCCGTCGTATCCTTTTTACGCTCTGGTTTCTCCTCGAACAGCTCATCGAATTTCACCGAACGGTAGGGTTCATCAAAATTCTCCAAAGACATTCGATAGATGCTTGCGTTTCCCATTCCTGTTGGGTACGCGGGTTTGGTACGATTACTTGCAAAAAAGATGTGTTTCCCATCGGAGGACCAAACCGGGCTTGCCTCAGTGACTCCAGTGCCTGTTAAATTTGTGGTTTGCTTGTCTCTGATATGGTAAACAAAGATATCTTGTTCAAAGTTACGTATTGCCGTAAACAGCACATAGGCACCGTCTGGCGAAAAAGAAGGGGACGAGTTTTGGAATGCCCAAATTTCGTCTTTTACGATAGTGGACGAATTCATCGACGAAAGATCCATCAGACGCACTTCATCCCGTCCACTAAGATAAACTGCAGACGATTTGTCTGGGTTGAATTGTACATCCCTATTATTTCGCTGATCTTTGGTTAACTGTTTTGATACACCCGATCCATCCGCCGAACGCGTAAACCAATTGAGATAACCCTCAAATGTTTGGTTATATAACAGCGTTTTATTGTCCTTCAACCATTTCACTTCGACAACCCGCTCTCCTTCCGGCGTCATTTGTCGAACAAACTTTCCGTCTATATCACTCACAAAAAGTTCGCCCCGCGATACGAAGGCTATTTTTTTTCCATCCGGAGAGAGGTCAAAAAAGCTGATCTTGCCGTTGACATCATACTCAGAGGGTTTACCCAAAACCTGGTTTCTGCTTAAAGAAATAGAAGGCTGCGTGGTCTGGCCTGTGGACACGGTGTAAAGAAAAATTTGATACCCTTTCTCGAACACTACTGCATCGCCATTTGCAGCAACTTGCGGCTTACGGATAGATTCGTCGAACCCAGTTAGCTGCTTTTTATCCCCTTCACGAATACTATATAAATTATACTCGTCATTTCCCTGGTCGGAAGCAAAAAAGATCGCACCTTCGCGATCGACTGTCGGCCAAAGGTCTTTTCCGATATAGGTCGTGTAATCCTTATAGGTGTTCGTTTTGGGGTCATACCCCCTGATATCGGGATTAAAAGCCCCTTTATATCGTTTACGGTGTGCCGCAGAATAGCTTTCCCACGAATCGGTAAATAAAAGCTCCCCGTTCGGGCGCTCTACCATATTATGGATGTAGTTGAAGAAATGGGGGAAAATTCGCTTCGACGTCCCGCCGTCCACGCTCACCTTATAACTACTGAATCGGTTTGCCCGTCCGGAGGTAAAATAGATACTCTCTCCATCCCAGCTCCAACTATCAATCTCATCCGATGACTCATGATACGTTAACTGGCGGATTTCCCCCCCATCAAAAGGCATAACATACACATCCATATTTCCATTTTGATCTGCAGAGAAGGCCAGCCATTTACCGTCGGGAGATATTCGGGGCATAACTTCATTACCGCGCATAGCCGTCAAGCGTAACGCCTCTCCCCCGCTAGCGGGGACTTTCCAGAGATCCCCCTCGTAACTAAAAACTATCGATTGGGCATCCGGGCTCAACGTGGGATTGGATAGGAAAGTTGGTTGAGGTTGTGCCTGTAGAATCAAAAAGCCTCCAAGCAATGCGGTACATAAAGCAATTGATTTGAACATCATACTTAGGGTTCCAATTAATTTGATCTAACAAATGTACAATTTCTGATAAGTTTTAACCACGGTATACAGAAATTTTACACGACCCCTGTCGACGAAGAAAAGTCGCATCCCCAAGGGGCAAAACCATATTTTTGAGAATTTATTCATTGGTAAATAATGCGCTTAATATCAATAGTTTATGAACAAATATAACGATAGTGTATTTTTAACACTTTGATTATTCGTTTCCTTGTTCTTTTATTCTACTTTTGCACCGTAATTTTAAAACCCATGATCGCTTATAACACATTAAGAGCAAACATTTCGCAGCCCTCTAAAAACCGAGTCAGATTGGCTGTCTCGCTATTTTACTTTGCTCACGGTCTGGGCTTCGCAAGTTGGGCCAGCCGAATCCCAACGATTAAAGCTACCCTCGGGCTTTCAGAAGCTCAGCTGGGAACAATCCTACTGATGTTGCCCATTGGGCAGTTACTCACGATGCCTTTATCCGGCACCTTAGTGGACCGGAACGGAAGTCACAAAGTCCTGCCCTGGGCCGCTTTATTCTACGCTGTTGTGCTAATTATGATTGCATTATCTGGGAACGTATGGCTACTGGGACTATCCCTTTTCTTTATGGGCGTAACGGGGAACCTTTGCAACATTTCAGTCAATACGCAAGGAATACTTGCAGAAGACATGTACGGTAAGTCAATCATGTCTTCATTCCATGGCGCCTGGTCACTTGCTGGATTCGCCGGCGCAATGATTGGGTTATTCACCATCAACTTTAATATCGGAACTTTCGGGCATTTTATAGGCATATTCATTTTACTGATGCTCAATGTCCTTATCAATCGAACATTTTTGGTCCAAGACCAAAAACAAAAGGAAGTCAGCAAAGAGAAAATTAAGTTCAAGCCTGATGCACTGATCATTCAATTGGGTATTATTGGTTTCTTTAGCATGGCAACCGAAGGCGCTATGTTCGATTGGAGTGGTGTCTATTTCAGCGACGTCGTAAAAAGCCCAGAAAAACTTGTTGTGTTGGGTTATGCGGCCTTCATGGTCACAATGGCGATTGGAAGATTTTTGGGTGACCGGGTCATTGCTCGCTTCGGTCGACAGAAGACCTTACAAGTGAGTGGTCTACTGATGTTTAGCGGCATGATGGTCTCCGTCTTATTCCCGTCAATTTGGGTGTGCACGCTGGCCTTTATGCTCGTAGGACTGGGTGTGGCTTGCAACGTGCCCACCGTGTACAGCGTAACAGGGAAACACCCCTCCATTCCTGCAGGAGTTGCTTTAGCGCTCGTATCCAGCATTTCCTTCCTCGGCTTCCTTTTGGGGCCGCCCCTAATTGGTTATATCGCTGAACTCTTTAACCTACGCTACTCGTTCGCTTTTTTTTCCTTATTTGGTCTTGCGATGCTGATCATGACTTCCCGTTTGAAGGTGTTCAACGGGAATTAATCACCGAAATCTTAGTTTAGAGGCGCTAGGGTCCCGTTTTTCAATCACGACCGGGTTACTGTAAATAGTGTTCAATTTTTTTGGCCTGCCGGGTCGTATGTTATAAATCTTCCCTAGCGGTCGTCGTATAGGTTTTTGCGATACGGGCTAGAGGTCAGCAAACAGTCAATTGTGCAACGCATCTTTGGGGGAGGGTCCCATATATAATTCAAGAACCCCGCCCTTGCTAATATCGGTAAAGCTGATGTAGTTTTTACTCACTGCCGTCCCGTTGAGCTTAATGGATTGTATATATACGTTCGAGTGTGAATTATTATACGTTTTTATTACAAATTCCTTCCCCTGATGGTAGTTGTTGTCTAACTTAATCTTAACGGTATCAAAAAGCGGACTGGTGATATCAACACGCAAATCTGGCGAAGTTCCCCCATTCATCTCAAAGAGTCCTAGAGCGCTCAAGACAAACCATGCGCCCATCTGGCCTTCGTCTTCATCACCATTCCAGCCTACATATGGAGAGGTGTCGTAAAACGTGCCGGCTATCTTTCTGGTGTAATATTGCGTTAAATGCGGTGCATTGGCATAGTTAAACAAATAAGCGGCCTGCATATTGACTTGATTGCCATGGTTGATATAATACTCTGCCGATCCACCATCAGTTCTATCAAAAGCATGAGCCGTAAACTTACTGGATTCTGAAGCTTTAAAACCGTCTGTGATCCTTTTTAAGAATTTATTCTTTCCAATAAGCTCTACTAATCCCGGAACGTCATGGGGAACATAGAGGCTGTATTGCCACGAGTTTCCCTCTATAAAATAATTTCCAGAGAAAATATCGAAGTCAGCAAGCCACCGGCCATCCTCATGCTTTGGCCGGATGTACTTACTCTCAGGGTCCAAGACGTTTTTCCAGTTGCTTGAACGCTCGAGAAAAAACTCATACTCGGCATCTTTACCGAGCAGCCGCGCCATTTGGGCGACACACCAGTCGTCGTAGGAATAATCAAGAGTTTTCGACACGACTCCTTTTTCAAGTGGAACATAGCCTAATTTTGCATATTCTGTCACCAAGGGGTTTCCAGGGTTTCCCCCACCGACAGGCGCAGGTTCATCCGTCACAACCTTTTTCATAGCCGCGTAGAGTTCTTCAGCATCTTCATCAACGATCCCCTTAAGATAAGCACTAGTTATCAGTGCCATTTGATGTGACCCCTCCATAATGCCGGAATATTCTATTCCAGCAGGGCCTTTGGATAGCCAGCCGGTTTTTCGAGACATTTCCAATTGCGTGCCTATCAGCTGCTCTACTGTCTCAGGAGCGATTAGTGTCCACAGCAAATTCAGATTCCAATACGAATTCCAGTACGCATCACCCCCGATCATTACATCACCTTTCCTCTCCAGTTGTTGCGGTAGCTCGCAAGCATCAGTATACATGCCGTTTACATCGCTCATGATCATTTTGGCGGTGAACGCGCGGTAAAAATTCGTGTAAAATTTAACTTTATCACTTTCCCGGTCCCCTTCTACCTGTATTCTGCTTAAAAGAGTATTCCATACCCCTTTGTTGTGATTTACTAATCTGTCAAAATCCCAACCAAACGGTTTTGTTTCCTCTTCTAGGTTATGTACCGCCTGATCGATACTAACGAAAGAAATCCCAGTTCGTATAACAACCTCCTCTTCGGCTGATGTTGGAAAGGTTACATAGGCGCCCGTGTTTTGCTCACCAAACTGATGAAAGTCGGTGAACGGCTTATCAAACTGCATAACAAAATACAAGGTGTAATCATTAAAGCCACTGGTAATGGTCCGCGAAAAACCTCTGATCTCTCGATTACTTATTTGGGTAATCATCGCATCCTTCAATCTGATCGCATATTCCGCCGGAACGTTCATGTCGATCATGACACGGTTACTGGAATCTTTCGGAAATGTATAACGCTGGTATCCTACCCTAGGTGTAGTAGTAAGCTCTACTTTAACCTGAGGGTCTAATAGATAAACTTCATAAAAACCCGGAAAAGCTCGTTCATCTTGATGGTTGAAGCGCGAATGGTAACCCGCGCCAGCACCACGGAATGGATCGTCCGGTCTACCGGGTTTAAGGGCAAGATCTCCATTCGCAGGCATGGTGATCAGGCCGCCCATAGTCCACCCATGCAGGTGGCTAAAACCGTGTATACTGCCGATAGAATAATCATAACCACCCTGCCAAACTTCTCCCTGATTGTCGGGACTGAGTTTTACCATGCCGTTGGGCGTGGTCGCTCCAGGAAACATCATCCATCTGGAATTAGACGTTCCAATAAAAGGATCTACATAATCCACGGGTTGTTTTTCCTGTGCAAAGGTGTCTACTGTGATGAGCACCGTAAACAAGAGAATAATTAAAATGCATTTTCGTGTTTTCATATTTTTTTCGATGGTTGTTCTAAAAGACAGTTTTACAGGGGGCACTGATGGAGTGACCTCAATTTTCAACTAAATTGCCCAGGCTATTGTAACCGCTCGCTGTAATTGGTTTATCATCACCCGAGAGCTCAAATTTTTCCACACGCTCATTAGCGCACAGCCAATAGGCGGTCTGCGGTAAACGGGCATAAATTATAGCCTTTATACAGCAATCCGCCCAGTTCATTCTTAAAGCACCTCTTGCTGAACTTTTTCCTTGAAACCTTCTATTTATCATTTGTATATATGTCTATACATGTAAAGCGGAAAACGATAGGCTAAAATGGTGTTGTATTCACTACAAAATGTGTAAATGAGACCGTGTCTCACACTTTTGTGTAGATAAAAATACTCTTTAAAATAAATATTCCAAACTGTATTCGACAAAATAGTTGATATGTACATACATTCACCCTTATCAAAGACCGAGCGTTCGCCCGTATAATCCGGGTTCCGCTTTCCTTTTTGGGGACAAGAGACGACTTACCCAAGCCATTGATTGTACTGATATCAAAAAGCAATATACAAAGGTCTTTGGACAGCGCACTAAGGCCTATCGAAGCTGCGCCAAAACATGTACAGCCGCACCGAGAACACAAAAAGCACAATAATTGGATAGATATTTCTGCAAAATCGGGAGATTAACGTTATCGAGTATCAAGCCCGAATGAACTTGACTGCACACAGTATCTTTCAGCTAGAGAAGGGATTAGGTCAAAATAAAAACAGGACAAGTGACGTCAGCAATCACCTATCCTGTTTTAGTAGCCCCGAGCAGAATCGAACTGCTATCTAATGTTTAGGAAACACCTATTCTATCCGTTGAACTACGGGGCCGCGCTGCAAAACTAATATATTTAACAATATAGTGCGAAGTTTTTTTACCCATCGACGAATTCCAGAATTGCTAGGCTCTTGAAAGCCACTGCAAAGGAACGCCGTTCCAGCCGTATTCCTCTTGAAATAGAGACCGACAGAACCATAGAATCAATCAGAGCTATTAGAATAAGAACAGACTATAGATATCGTCGATATTTTATCAATAAAATCGATACCTAAAGATCGATTAAAGAACTATCTTTGTGACACAAAAAGAAAGAAGATTTATTATGAGCTTTACAGGTAAAAATTTCCCAAACATTTCAGTAGACGCTATTGACTATTTAGGCGACAACTTCACATTGAACTTATTCGAAAAAGCACAAAAAGAAAACAAAAAAGTTTTGTTGTTTTGGTATCCAAAAGACTTCACGTTTGTATGCCCGACAGAACTCCACGCGTTTCAAGAAGCAGCGGCCGAATTTGAAAAAAGAAACACGATCCTAGTCGGTGCTTCTTGCGATTCAGCAGAAGTTCATTTCGCTTGGTTGAGCACATCAAAAGATGACGGTGGTATCGAAGGCGTTGAATATCCTATTATCGCTGACACCAACCGAAATCTATCCAGCGTTCTAGACATCTTAGAAATGAAAGAAGTTGAACACCCTGAATACGGAACACTAGTTGAAGGATCAGCCGTTACGTACCGTGCGACGTATTTAATTGACGAGACCGGAAAAGTTTTCCACGAGTCAATCAACGACATGCCTCTAGGTCGTAACGTAAAAGAATATATCCGTTTGATCGACGCCTACACACATGTACAGAAACATGGTGAAGTTTGTCCAGCAAACTGGGAAGAAGGAAAAGACGCGATGAGTGCCACTCGTGACGGAGTTGCTTCTTACCTGTCGCAAAACTAAATACTCCTTTTTAGAATGAAGAGGAGATCAGATCTCCTCTTTTTTTTAACCGAAAAAATAAAAACTATGCTACAAGAATTAAATTCAGATACATTACAAGAAATCGTCGACAATAACGAAACAGTTGTTGTCCAATTCTCAGCAAGTTGGTGTGGCAATTGTCGTATCATGAAGCCGAAATTCAAAAAATTATCGGGGGAAAATGAGAATATTTCATTCGTAATCGTCGACGCAGAAAAATTTCCTGAGTCAAGAAAATTAGCCAACGTCAATAATTTGCCAACATTTGCCGCTTATAAAGGCGGAAAATTAGTCAACCAAGTGCAAACAAACAAAATTGAAGGATTAACAGGATTAGTAAATGAAATTACCAGTTATTAAGCATCTGACCGAGTTCATTGCAGAGAACGATGCTGACTTCGTATTGGAGACCATCGAAACTTTGGAGTCACTGACAGAGGTGCCTTCGTTAAAGGACGAAGAGCTCGATGTCATCGGAGAATTAATCTCCAATATGTACGGAGCTATAGAGGTTAACACCCTTGTCCAGGACGGAATGTCCCAAAAAGAAGCTTTGAATAGTTTTATGAAACGAGTCCTCGGCTCGATCGATAAGTAGTAGAAGAGCTTGTTAAACAGGTGGCTTAGCCGAAGGTAACCTCCTTTTCCACAAAAAGCTGTGCAAAACTAACTTTTTGTGGAAAAGTTTTTTTACAACAAAGCCCTGTAATGAGCACTATTTGTCTTACTTTTATACTTGTTAAAGGTTAGACCAAAAAAGCGCATCATCCTGCTAAAATTGAACCAAAGGATTACGTTCCAAGGTTTAAAGTCGAAGATTTTTAATTGTTGGTAAAAGGAATCAAAAATAATTTTGGTTCCTTTTATTTTTTTGTTTAAAATCTTAGCTATTTTTAGATATGATAAACAAAGCCCTCCTATCACTGCTGCTCATAGCATCTACATACAATGGTCTATTTGCGCAACAAGCTACTCCCTCCTCAATTCTCAAACATCGGGTTGAAAAACTCTCTACGTTAGGAACCGCCTTATATTTTGCTGCACATCCCGACGACGAAAACACACGGTTAATTGCATGGCTAGCCAATGAAAAGAATTACCGAACAGCTTATTTGTCTTTAACCCGTGGCGATGGCGGACAGAATTTAATCGGCACTGAACAAGGCGTCGAATTGGGACTTATACGTACGCAAGAATTGCTCGCAGCGCGAACGATCGACAAGGGCGAACAGTTTTTCAGTGCGGCGTATGATTTCGGTTTTTCCAAAACTGACCAAGAAACCTTTTCCTTCTGGCAAAAACAGGAGATTCTGAAGGAGGCGGTTTACATCATCCGTAAACTGCAGCCCGATGTGATTATCACCAGATTTCCCCCGGACAGCAGAGGCGGTCACGGGCACCATCAGGCTTCCGCAATATTGGCCAGAGAAGCCTACATCGCCGCCGCAGACCCCCTTCAATTTCCCGAACAACTAATGGACCTAAAACCGTGGAAAGCCAAGCGGTTGGTTTGGAACACAGCCAACTTCGGCGGGATGAACAATACCTCTGACGATCAACTGAAAATCGTGCTAGAAGACTACAACCCATTATTAGGGGCTTCTTATGGTGAAATTTCAGCAAACAGCCGCTCTCAGCATAAAAGCCAGGGCTTTGGCGCGGCATCGAACCGAGGAACCATCACCGAGTTTTTCGAACATGTCGAGGGCACAGAAGCAAAAGATAGTTTATTCGACGGAATCAACACCTCCTGGGACCGCCTGGATCAAAATACCGAAGCGGTACAAACGATGATAAAGACCGTTCAGCAGACCTTTGATGTGAACCGGCCAGCAAAATCCATCCCAGCGCTAATCGAGCTCCATTCGACGCTTGAGAAACTGACACCCAACGTCTACCGCCAATCGAAACTCAAAGAAATCGAAGATTTAATCGCGCAAAGTGCTGGTCTTGTTCTGGAAAGCGTGGTGTCTAAACCCAACCATGTTGTCGATGAGGCTTTTGCCGTACGGCACGAGGCAATTTTTCGCGACCCCTCAATAGTAGTAAAGATCAAATCAATTAACGGAGAATCGGTTGAAAAAACACTTAACGCACATAAAACAGAGTACTTTGAGGGCACCATGACCTCCACAAGGAGCACGCAGCCGTACTGGTTGCAAGAAGACCATTCCCTTGGCAAATATCAAGTTAGTGAAGGTGACTTTGGGCGTCCAGAAAACACTGATGCCCCGGTTTCCCTGTTCGAACTAGAAATCAACGGGAAAGCAGTACAATTCCAGCAGCCTGTTCAATTTCGCTTCGTAGATCCGGTTAAAGGCGAGGTCCACCAACCCATCAGTATTTCTCCAAAATTAACCGCATCGCTCAATACCGATCAGGCGCTGTTGAAGGGATCAGATACCAAGAGTTTCACAATCGAAATCAACAATCGAAGTGCTCAGCCTCAGCAGGTCGAATTGGGCTTCGAACACCAGAGCACATTGACGATAGAACCGCAGACGGAGTCTTTCAGCATTCCGGCGCATCAGCGCGTCACACACGCTTTTAACGTTACCCCGGGACAAACCGGTGAACAAGCTATTATACGACCTATTTTAAATGGGGATCCTGCCCAAAACTTTCGTAAAATCACGCACGCCCATATTCCTGATATCACCTGGTTTCCACCTGTTGAACTTCAAATTGCAGCAGTAGATATTCAAGTTCCGCTAACAAAAGTTGGCTATGTCAATGGGGCTGGAGATCTCATTCCCTCGGCGTTAAAAAATCTCGGTGTTACCGTTGAAGAGTTAAGCGGAAATCAGGTAAAAAGCACAGATTTAACGCAGTTCGATGCGATCATCCTCGGTGTCCGGGCCTATAATGTCTTAGAAGATATTAGCAGCTGGTTTCCTTCTTTACTCCAATACGTGGAGGCCGGGGGGACCGTTTTAGTCCAATACAACGTGAACACACGCTTACAAACGGAGAAGCTTGGCCCTTACCCCTTTTCCTTAAGCAGAGCCCGAGTAACCCAGGAAGATGCCAAGGTCGCCTTCACAGACCCAGATGATCCCGTATTAAATTATCCAAACAAGATCAAGGAACAGGATTTTCAAGGTTGGATCCAAGAACGAGGGCTATATTTCGCTGCTGAAATCGCGCCGGAATACCGGACGCCAATTTCTATGGCTGATGAAAATGAAAGCCAGCATCCCGGCTCCTTGTTGATCGCCCGGCATGGAAAAGGTAAGTTTGTGTATACATCGATTTCCTTTTTCCGGCAATTGCCTGCCGGAATTCCCGGAGCTTACAGATTATTTGTAAATTTGCTATCCAACAACGAAAACAATTAGCGAAATAATGGAAAATCAAATTGAAAACTCAAACCCGATGAATGTAAAAAGAATCATTCTATTGGCGGGTTCTATTCTAGGGGCGCTCACTGCATGGTTAGCCTGCGAAACGTTCTTAGGCGTCATCGGCGGTCTAATTGGCGGGTTTGTCTTCGCAATCATTTTCGTGACGGCTCTTTTACCGCACAAACCACATGACAGATAAAGGACTACCTCCCTTTGTACGTAGCTGGAGACAATTCTATTGGTTAATTGTTCTCTGGCTTATCGCCTGTATTGTCCTAATGTACATTTTTACAGTTTACTTTGGATGAGCAGTATCGATTGGGTAGTACTCATTTGCACTTTGCTGGCGATAGTTCTCTACGGCATCTATAAGAGTAAGAACGTTAAAACAATCGACGGGTACATCCTTTCCGACCGCTCGCTACCCTGGTATACTGTGGGGTTATCCGTGATGGCCACGCAAGCTAGCGCCATCACCTTTCTATCAGCACCTGGCTTGGCATACAGTTCCGGAATGAGCTTTGTCCAATTTTACTTTGGACTTCCACTTGCTATGATTGTCCTTTGTGTGACTTTTGTGCCTATTTTTCACAGGCTCAAAGTTTATACCGCCTACGAGTTCCTTGAAAAGCGATTCGATGTCAATACGCGAGTGTTCACGGCGTCTCTTTTTCTAATTCAACGGGGCATTTCGACTGGAATTACCATATTTGCACCGGCCATTATACTTTCTTCTATTTTAGAAATAGACCTGGTGCTCACAACAATTGGCATTGGAACACTTGTGGTCATATACACTGTTTATGGTGGCACCAAAGCTGTTTCATACACCCAGCTCCTACAAATGTCGATTATTTTCGGTGGATTACTTTTAGCAGGTGTATTGGTTGTTCACCTTCTTCCCGAGCATATTGGCTTCTCGCAGGCATTACACATTGCAGGAAAATCCGGTAAAGCAAACGCCATCGACTTTAATCTTGACTTAAACAACCAGTACACCGTTTGGACGGGACTAATCGGCGGCTTCTTCCTACAACTTTCCTATTTTGGCACCGATCAAAGTCAAGTAGGCCGGTACCTCACGGGATCTTCCGTAAAACAAAGTCGACTCGGCCTACTGATGAATGGCTTGTTGAAAGTTCCTTTACAATTCTGTATTTTGCTAATTGGCATTTTGGTTTTCGCCTATTACCAATATAATACCCCTCCACTCTTCTTTAACCAGCAGGTCATTAATGAACTCGAACAGAGCGACCATGCGCCCGCATATCGGGACATCATGAATCGCCACGAGGAAATCAGCAAAAATAAAATCGCTCACATCAACGAGTTAACTGACGCCTTAGAAATAAAAGACCAGTCCAAAATCGATCAAGCCCAAGCACAATTGACGGAGTTTAATGACCACGATCAGGAACTCCGCCAGGAACTGATTGCACTGATTGAAAAAAACAACCCAGAGGCCGACACAAACGACAACAACTATATTTTTCTACGCTTTATCGCAGATACCTTTCCAAAAGGGCTGATTGGTCTGTTAATTGCCATTATCTTCTTGGCCTCTATGGGGGCTACCGCAAGTGCAATTAATTCGCTCTCCACCACCACTGTTATCGATATTTATAAACGCTTTGTCAGAAAAGATGCCGGTGATGCACACTATCTCAGGGCATCCAGAATCTCCACGTTATGTTGGGGACTATTCACTATTCTAATCGCGCTATATGCCAACAGGCTTGGCAACCTCCTAGAGGCTGTTAATATTTTGGGGTCTTTGTTCTATGGAACAATACTAGGAATATTTCTAGTTGCATTCTATCTAAAACGGGTAGGTGGACGTGCGGTATTCTGTGCTGCTATCATTTCAGAAATTATCATCATCTCGATTTGGAGTATCGATATTATAGCCTTCCTTTGGCTCAACCTAATCGGATGTGTTTTAGTCGTTTTAATAAGTTTGATCCTACAGGCCCTTTTTCCTAAGAACAAACCCGGAGAGTTAATCAATTAAGCGAAACCTCGAAAACTGCTTTTTAAGAAATATTAATAAAACTTTCGATACAGATCAAAAAGCACCGCTCGATCGTGATCGGTCAATATGCCCGATAAATCATTTATTATAAACTTCCTTTTAAACGCCCGGATGGCCGCAGCCTCATTATTCAAATCGTATCCCATCAGCTTTAAAGCGTCAATCGGATTAAAATCAGCTGGAGCCGGAATTAAATAATTCGGATTATACCAAATGCCGAATCCGCGGTCAGCCAACCGTTGCCATGGAAAAAACACATTGGGATCATTTTTCCGTCCAGGAGCAAAGTCTGCGTGGCCGATAAAGTTCTTTTGAGGAATGCGGTACTTCGTTTTCAGTCTGTCTAATAATACCAATAGGGCATTAATCTGTGTGTCAGGAAACGGCTCTCTGCCGTTATTATCCAATTCAATTCCGATGGACACCGAGTTCATATCGGTAATATTACCCCACTTCCCTCGACCAGCATGCCAACCCCGCATATAATCGTTGAGCATTTGCACCACTCGGCCATCTCGGCCAATTACATAATGGCTACTGACTTTAGTGTGTGGTATGGTAGTTGAAAGGTACGAATAGTCTGCGCTAAACTAGCCTGTGAGGTGTGGTGGATCATTACAAACTGCGGTCGCCTGACATCGTAATGCATCGCTGGCGCATAATCATATCGTTTGTCATTACCCGCTAAGAACATATTCCAAGCTTGTTGTTCCGGGCTCAACGATGCCGAAGCATTGGGTAGTGGACTGGCACGCCTAGCCTGTTCAATAACAGCATTCGCCTGAATCATGGTATCCAGCCTCCGCGCACTCTCTTCCACAATCGGCGTAGGTACGATGACTAACGCTTGTGATTGACGCAATACTTGCGATTTTTTAGCCGTTGAGCAACTGACCAAAATTAACGCTCCACTTACCGCAGCAATCCACCTCACTAAAACTCTCAACATCTAACTTATTTTGGTAAATTTAAAAGTAGCCCCATTGACAAAACCTGATTCCATTGCACCTTTCCATCCAATGCGGAGTCATACAAAATCGTTCCTCCTAAAGAAACATTAATCAACGAGGTGATCTTAGCCGTCAGCGTTGCGTCTAGACGATGGTTAGGGTCAGTAATATCCTCATAATCAGCAAAAAGATTATAACGCGCCTTCAGATTCAAGTTTTCTGAAACGTTACGATCGAGATTCGCCGTGAGCTGAAATGCCAATTCGTTTTTGAACGCCTTCCCTTCTGGAACGCCAAAGATTTCGCCAGTCCCTTTGGTGACATCGTTCGGATCCGGAAACGCACCATGTTTTCTGTAATACTCCTCAGCCGATCTAGGCTTCAAACGATCGTCCAAAATAAGCGTTTGGCGGGCAGTACCGGTACCGAATCGCAATGAAAACGTATCATCTGGCTTGTACTCCAAACCGAAAGACTCCGTAAAATATCCCGGCGCCATAAACGAAGATTTTATGCCCGTGATAATCTCCTCCCCATCCTCATTTCTATCGTAAATGAAGGAGTTGTCAAATTGGGTTTCGTAGGTGAGTGAAAGATAAAGTCCCCACGATTTCGTCAATTTATAGGAAAGCTTATTATCCCAGAAAATACGGTCATTGTTCGGCTTAGCAAGCTGATTCTCATTCTTCACCTTTGCGTACTTCAAATCGATTTCCGTCGTGAAATTAAAGTTATTGCGGTTGAACTCCGATTTATGCCATAAAATTCCTCCAATGGCATAAGAATTCAATCCACCTAAGCTCCAGTTTTCACTGAATTGCGCTTGATTGAAATTCACCCCCAGTTTCGTCCAGTGCTTCCAATAATTAACCCTAAGATCCAAGCTGGGAATGGGTACATTAATATTTTTGATCGTCAAGAGGTCCGCTGCCTCCGATTCGGCAATAGTACTATCGGGCTTTACACGAAGCTCTCTCAAATCCTGTGCTTGTGTCCCCACGAGACCAAAAACAAAAACGAAATAAAGAAGTAAGTATAATTTAACGTTCATATTAGTTTTCTTTTTTTACATCCAATTTAATTTCCGGAAGTTCACGCGAAGGTCGCAAATTTGGATGTAATTTAAACACCTCGTATTTGCTTCTTATGTATTGGACCATGTCGTAATAGCTTGCCTTAGCAACAAATTCATAGTTCGGTCGAAACAGCTGCATAAAAGCCGCCAGTTCGTCCCCATCCAGTCCTATCAAATTTCGTACTAATTCTGGCGTAAATCTAAAATCAACAATATTTTGTCGATGCAATTCTTCGAGAAACTTCGTGAAACGCCTTGCGTTTCGCCCCTCTTTGCTAATCATATTATAAAGCGAATTTATATTCAACCCCGCACCCGTCACTCCGACGGAGAACATCTCCCCTGGACTAGACAATTCAAAACTCTTGCGGTACTCCTGCTTTAATTCCGCTAAGATCTCATCGGGATTCCGCCTTCCATAAACGGTCACCTCTTCAATGGAACGAACCTGTTCCTTCAAATTCACAATCAACGCTGTTTGACTATTGAAAGTGATGGTATCCGTATGATATCCCATTTTTTTGAACACCAGAACATCTCCCGGAGTAACGTTGGTATTAAATTCTCCGCGCGCATCATTATATACGTACTTCTGTGTATTTAGGTTTCGAATCTGTACTTCGCCCAGCCTCAGTTTGGTTTCCATATCGTACACAATTCCCTGTAGACTCCTTTGTGAAAAGGCTAGAATGGGAACCACCATGCTAATTATAAAGATTATGCGGATACGACTTTTCACCGTTATAAAACTACATCTTCCTCAGATAGCTTACTAATATTTAACACGATTTAATGATTATGTAACTATTTTGATACGACCAAGAGTTGCCCGACCGAAATCGACTCAGAGTCCAATCCGTTTAAGAGCTTAATTTCATCAACCGTCAGATCATAGCGTTTGGCAATCGAGGCTAGCGTATCGGTTGAAGTGACCTCATAAATCTGCATGGACACCGGCTGCTTTATTTCTTGGTTTTCAACCTCCGGCGCGTCCTCCGTTTTCTCTTGAATCACTTCTTCAACCTGCTCTACCCGAGCGATGATTTCTCTGGGTTGTTCAGCTCGATCATATTGGTGGAGATTATAACGCTCTATCAGGTCAACCAACAATTGCGGATAGCGAGGATTAGTTGCATATCCAGCAGCTTTAAGCTCTTTTGCCCACCCCTTGTAATCGTCCTTTTTTAAAGAAAATAATTTCTCATAACGTTTTCTGCGTAAAAATTGAGAGTGATCTCTGAAGGATTCTTCGGCATTTTTATACACCCGAAAGCAATCACTGGACGTATCATCCGGCCGACTAACCGAACGTCCCGGCCACGAACCACCACACTTTATACCGAAATGGTTGTTTGCGCGAGTCGCTAAATAACTGTTCCCATTACCGGATTCCAGTATCGCCTGAGCCAGCTTAATGCTTGCAGGAATGCCGTAACGGTGCATTTCCGCAATAGCAATATCTTTATACCGGTCAATATAAGAAATTCCGGTTTGAGAAGTTGCCCCGGGACTGCCAGAAGGACGCGCCCCAACCGATGTGGTCGTTGGGTCCTTCAGTCCCGTTGATCGTTTAGTTCCACATGAAACTAACACCAGGGCTATCACTAAATTAGCCAAAGCTATTTTGTGTCGCATCGATAGGGTAACATTTAGTTGAGGGTGATTTTCTCGTCAAATTTCTCCAAATCATAGTGGTCAATGGTCGAAATAACCTTTCTGGACCAGTCGCCAGATTCCGAATAGCCTCCTCTAGCAATCCCTCGAATCCAACTTTTGTAATCATCCGAAGCATGCCTGTCAAATAGAGGCCGAGTTGCTTTTCTGCGTTGTAGCAAGCCAACAAAGTCACGATAGGACTCCTTCACACTTCCATACCCCTTATAAGCGGACCGGATTTTCTTACTGCTGTTTTTCCCTTTTATTCCAAAATGATTGTTTAAATAGCGTGCAATCCGGCTATTCCCGTACGCGCTTTCATGGATGGCGACAGCCAATATAACCGAAGCGGGAACGCCAGTTTCACGCATCAGCTCTTGCGCTGCTGGGCCATGTTCTTCTATATAAGACGTTGTGGTATAGTTTTGCGCCTGCGCGCCTAAGATTGTACATGTAGTCACCACACACACTACAAAAATCCATCTACAATACTTCAGCATAAACCTCAAAATTAGTTTAACACTATTTTTTGCGTAATAAAAAAAGCCCATCACGTATGGGCAGAATTAACTTTTCAACCCGTTGATCTTCCGTCAATATCTTATTTACATCAATAACCCTTTGGGTTTGTTTGTCGGGAGAATCTTCAAAAATTTTTCCTTTCCACAGCACATTATCCACAAGCACCATTCCTCCGGGTCTAACCCGATCGATCACCTCATTGAAATAGTAGAGGTTTCGCTTTTTGTCTGCATCAATAAATACTAGATCAAAAACCCCTCCAATTTGCGGCAACAGATCCACGGCATCACCGATGTGATATTGAATCTGACTGGCGAAGGTCGATTGATCGAAGAATCCTTGAACCCGTTCACGCTGCTCCTCGTTGATATCTATCGTATGTAAAACGCCCTTCTGAGCAAGTCCCTCCGCCAAACAGAGCGTCGCATATCCAGTGAATGTCCCGATTTCTAACGCTAAATTCGGCTTAATCAATTTACTAAGCATCGAAAGCACCCTTCCTTGGTAATGACCAGAGGCCATATGGGGCATCGTTTCCGTCAAATGCGTTTCTCGATCAATCAACTTTAACAACGAGTTTTCCTCGTCAATTGTGTTCTCCAAATAGGCATGAAGTGGATCGGACTCTAATAACATACTGCGCAAAGATAAATATTCAGAACATATCGAAACAAGGATTATTGCCTAAATGACTGAACACGAACCTATTGTCGCGTAACAACAGATCAGGGCATTTCAACATAATCCTATACTAGCGGGATTAAGCGCGAAAGGAAAGTTGGGGTAAAAAATGGTTCCCAGACAAGGGAGCCTTCAATTGTTTAAACCAAAGAAGCAGTGATCAATCGAAGAAATTCGGATCGTGTCACGTCATTCTGAAACGCACCGGTAAATGCAGAGGTCGTCGTGACCGAGTTTTGCTTTTGCACACCCCGCATAGCCATACACATATGCTGACATTCCATCACAACGGCTACCCCAGCAGGCGCTAGCGTTTCCTGAATACAATCGCGAATCTCATTAGTCAACCTTTCTTGCACCTGAAGTCGCCGAGCGAAAACATCAACCACGCGCGGAATTTTACTAAGCCCCACGATATGTCCATTTGGTATATAAGCGATATGCGCTTTTCCAAAAAAAGGCAGCATGTGGTGTTCACACATTGAATATACCTCAATATCTTTAACAACCACCATCTGACTATACTCCTCCTCAAACATTGCCCCTCTCAACAACTCCGCTGGGTCAACCCCATAGCCGTGCGTCAAAAACTGAAGGGCTTTTGCAACTCGCTGTGGCGTTTTCTGTAAACCATGACGATCACTGTTCTCCCCAAGCGCGTCCAAAATGTCTACGTAATGTGCAGCAATCCGCTCCACGTTTTTCTCATTATACTGGTCAATTTTCAGGTATCCCCCCTGTTCTTCTTCTTCGAAATCTTGTATGTTGGTCATATTATGTTTAAGTTGATGAATTATTCGCCGAAGTACTCGACATAATTGTTTTCAGTTTCGTGCAAGCGCACGGCATGTAGAATCACGTTTTCCTTTTCAAAAAACGGGCGAAGGACTTTAAATATTTCAATAGCCATAACCTCGGTCGACGCCATCTTGCCTTCCATGAAATCGACATCCAAATTTACGTTCTTATGATCCAATTTGTCGATAACCTCCGAGAGAATGATTTCCTTCATCCGTTTCAGATCTATCAAAAAGCCAGTCTGGGGATTGACGGTGCCTTTAACGGTTACGTAAAGGTCATAATTATGCCCATGCCAGTTTGGATTCGAACAGTTTCCAAAGACCCGCTCATTTTCCTCCAGCGACCATTCTTCGCGATGAAGCTTGTGCGCTGCATTAAAGCGTTCACGTCGTGTTATATAAATCATAACACAAAGATAGGTTAAATAAGCGAAATTTAGTATTTTGTTCCCTCATGAAAACATTGATCGTCGCCGCTACTGAGGCAGAAATTGCCCCTTCAATACCCCTATTGATTTCACGGAAGATGGACTTTTTAATCACGGGCGTAGGCATGGTCGCTACCGCCTTCAAGATGGGTCAATTCCTAAGTGATAAATCGTACGATCTCTTGTTGAATGTTGGTATTGCAGGCACCTTTGATAACCAACACCCCTTAGGCTCCCTATTTCGGGTAAAATCTGATCGAATATTTCTATTGGGTGCAGAAAATGGGGACAACTTTCTGCCCATCGACCAACTGGGGTTCGGAAGCTCCATTTTTCACGAACAATTACCGCGGCCGCCTGTTGCCAAGGCCATCCAAGACCTCGTCGATATCGATGCCATAACGGTCAACACCGTACACGGTGAAGCGTCCAGCATTGCCCGCGTAACTAAGGCACATGGACCACAGCTTTTAGAAAGCATGGAAGGCGCGGCCTTCTTTTACACCGCGCAAAACCTCGCAACCCCCTGTGTTCAGGTTCGGAGCGTATCAAACCTTATCGAGCAACGAAACCCTGACAACTGGGACATCGAGCTGGCTATAACCCAACTCAACAATTGGCTTCATATCTACATAAAATCAATGACCTAAGGACCTCCAGTCCGTTGTTGCCCGGTGTCCTCTTCAGGTAAAATAGTCCGCATCCACTACGAATATTCAAGAAATAATAGTATTTTTGCCTATCATAAAATTCACTATCTGTAAACTGATGAGAGAAATACAATTCAGAGAAGCACTTCGGGAAGCAATGAACGAAGAAATGCGTAAGGACGAAACAATCTTTTTGATGGGCGAGGAAGTCGCAGAATATAACGGTGCATATAAAGTTAGTCAAGGAATGCTTGATGAATTCGGTGCCAAACGTGTGGTAGACACCCCTATTTCAGAGCTTGGATTTGCGGGAATCGGTGTTGGGGCCGCTACCAATGGACTGAAGCCAATCATCGAATTCATGACATTCAATTTCTCTTTAGTTGCGATTGACCAAATCATCAATTCAGCGGCGAAGATACATCAAATGAGTGGTGGTCAGCTGACCTGCCCTATCGTATTCCGCGGACCAACCGGAAGTGCAGGACAGCTGGGCGCACAGCACTCTCAAAACTTTGAGAATTGGTATGCCAATACACCAGGGCTAAAGGTGGTGATTCCTTCGGATCCACACGATGCAAAAGGACTGTTGAAATCAGCCATCATCGATCCAGATCCAGTGATTTTTATGGAGTCTGAGGTAATGTATGGAGACAAAGGTAATGTTCCGGATGAAGAATACTACCTCCCAATCGGGAAAGCTAACATTATTAATGAAGGTACGGATGTCACTTTGGTTTCCTTCGGTAAGATGATTTCTCGCGCGGTAAAGCCGGCGGTAGAGGAACTCGAAAAAGAAGGTATTAGCGTGGAGCTTATCGACCTTCGTTCGGTTCGCCCGATCGATTTTCCGACAGTTATTGAATCGGTAAAAAAGACCAATCGTCTAGTTATTGTCGAAGAGGCATGGCCATTAGCGTCCATTTCATCGGAAGTGAGCTTTCACGTGCAAAAACATGCTTTCGATTACCTCGATGCTCCGGTATTACGCGTCACATCTGCAGACGTTCCTTTAGGTTATGCGCCGACCTTAGTTGAAGCCAGCCTACCAAACGTAGCGAAAATTGTGAAAGCCGTTAAGGAAGTAAGCTATATCAGCAAATAATTAAAATTCACAAAGAATAGGTAGAAAAGCCCAGTGTGTTAGTACGCGCTGGGCTTTTTATTTAGAAAAATTTGTACTTTTAAGCAAACTTCATCGATAAACCACAAAAAATCAATCACTAGATTACGTATTTACATCCAACAATCTCATGAAAAAATTAATCATCCTATTTCTTCTCGCCTCAGCGGCAATTAAGACTCAAGCACAAGAAGTTGATTTCAAAATGAACCTTCCGTTGAATCAGCCCTGGAATGCCGTAACCACGATGAAAATGGATATAGATGGTGAGCAAGCCATGATCATGGACATCGTGACCAAATCAACCATTACCGCCACGACCTTAGAGGCCAACAACTATACACTAGAAAATGTGACCGACGCCGTCAAAATGGATATGGACGCCGGTATGATGACAATGAGCTACGACTCAGAAAACCCATCTGATGACCCCATGTCCGCCATGTTGGGCGCTCAGATGGAGAACTTGATTGGTAAAACGATCACTCTTGTTACCTCAGACAAAGGAGAGCTTATTTCCTCATCAAGTAGTGAAGAAGGAGATAATGAAGACATGAATAATGGCTTTGAAAACATGGCCATGACTGCTGTCTATCCAGACAACCCCGTTAAACCAGGAGACACTTGGACCACCGAAACATCCGCCAACGGAATGACAACGAAGGCCGTTAACAAATTTGTAGGTTCAGATCAAGACGGCCACCAATTGGAAACCTCAGGCGAATTATTCGACGGAGACAACAACCAAATTGGCACCGTGAATGGCACGTACACCGTCGACTCAAAAACATTTTACACCAGGCAGGCTAACCTCAAAATGGAAATGGATGTCGAAGGACAAAAAATAGTCACAGACGTACTGATGAATATTGAAAACTAAAAGACAAAGGCCCAAATGATTTTGTATCATTTGGGCCTTTGTCTTTTAAATGGCTTTTGCTAATTAAGCATTCACCTCATTTTTATAGTCCTCAGCAGTCATCAAAGCTGCGGCATCGTCGACGTTATTTAGCTTCACACGAATAACCCATCCCTCCCCATAAGGGTCAGAATTCACCAACTCCGGGTTAGCGTCAATCGTGTCGTTGACCGCGAGAACCGTGCCGGTAACGGGCATAATCAAATCAGAAACTGTTTTAACCGCCTCAACTGTACCAAAGACATCATTGGCAGCCACCTCTTCGCCAACAGTATTGATGTCCACGAAAACGATATCGCCCAATTCTCTTTGTGCAAAGTCAGTGATACCGATAACTGCCTCATCACCCTCTACACGAATCCATTCGTGGTCTTTGGTGTACTTTAATTCAGAAGGAAAATTCATGTCTTTTCGTTTTGTTTTTCCTCCAAAAATAAGATTAAGAATGGAGATTCCAAAAGTTATTTTGACATCAGCCAAGACACACTCCGAATAGGCAACCCGCAATGATTCCCCTATAGATCACGATTTTTAAAGGGGTCTGTAAAATGAGTAATTCAAGAAGACACTCCCATTCGCTACTTAGCCGACAGCCAACTGCGACACAACAGCTTCCGTTATTTTTCGTATTTTAGCGCTCTATGAACCGCCAGATCCTCAAGCTCTCCTCCATCGCTCAAAAAGACACCCGCTTAATCCTTGGACTGATGTCGGGCACGTCACTTGACGGTTTGGATATTGCACTTTGTGAGGTTTCAGGTCACGGTTTGGCAACTAAGCTTCAGCTTATTAATTTTCAAACCGTACCCTACCGTCGCGAATTCCGAAACTTAATTCGCCAAATATTCGCTGTCCGCGAGATCGATCAACAGACATTGAGCGGACTGAACGCACTCATCGCTCAGACACACGCAGATCTGGTCTTACGAGCGCTCAAGCAATGGGGGATGAAATCAGAGGACATTGATTTGATTGCCAGTCACGGGCAAACAGTTTACCATGCTCCGCGAATACTGACCGGTAATCCGTCCTTGCCAGATAGCACCCTACAAATCGGTGATGGAGATCATCTCGCCGTATTAACCGGGATCATCACTCTGGCTGATTTTCGACAAAAACACGTCGCTTCCGGCGGGCAGGGAGCGCCTTTGGCTATTTACGGAGATTACCTGTTGTTTAGCAATACCACAAATGACCGCATCTTACTGAACATAGGCGGTATATCAAACTTCAGCCTGGTTCCGAGCCGACAGACCGAACACAAGGCATACGCAAGCGACCTCGGCCCCGGCAACACCATGATGAACCAATACATGGCACTTCACTTCCAACAAGAGATGGATCGAGATGCTCGCATTGCTAATCAAGGTACCGTGAACGCCGATCTACTCCACAAGCTATTGGCTGATAAATTCCTGTCGCTCCCTTTTCCAAAAACGACTGGACCGGAACTTTTCAACTACGCCTATCTACAACAATGTCTGGATCAACTGGAGGTCGACAACATATCACATCAAGATGTCATGGCGACCTTAAATCGTTTCACCGCGCAGACCATTATCGACGGCATACAACAAATATCGCAGACCCTATCAAATTTCTCTATTTACGTAAGCGGTGGTGGATTACATAACCCGCTTTTAATGAAACAGCTTAAGGATACATTCACCGACAAAGTCCGTCCATTTGATGAACTAGGGATGAATCCAGATGCGAAAGAAGCCTGCCTATTTGCTGTGTTAGCGAATCAAGCTGTTGCGGGAAATCCCGAAATCTTTAACAACCTTGCCCTTGCACCCGCCGTGAGCATGGGAAAAATATGTCTGCCTTACTGATCGATGGCTCGATGCAGAAATAGCTTAAATGGAATCATCGTGTCATAGGCTTCAATCACCGAATCTAGCGCGCGATCGGATTCCATTTGCTCCCGAGAGAATTTTTTATTTAAAATAAAACTCCGGTGCTTCATTAGATCAATATGTTCATGATCCTGAGTATAACCGGCCGGTGGTCGCTTTAACTGATCGTATTTGGATAAATTTGCTGCACTCCAACCACCTTTCATCAAAGCCTCCATCAAATCAGGAGCGTTATAATCAATCTCTTGCCGAATTGCATCTAAATGAGGTTTACTCGGCCGCCAGTAACCAACAGCTACGTAGCTCTCCTCGGGTCCCAAATGGATATAGTATTCCGGACCCTCCAATTTTCGACCATCGATAGAAATACCGGCAGCAAACCATGACTTATAAGGCTCTTTATTCTTGGAGAACCGAACATCCCGATAAATACGAAACAAACATTTTTTTGCCGAAATATCGCGATTGATGTGTGGGTCTACATCAGAAATTCTATCGATAATATACTCAATAAACTGCATTACATTTCCCAACGCGGCCTCATAACGATCTCGATGTTCGTTAAACCAATCTCTATCGTTATTTCTTTTCAAATCATCTAGGAAATCGAATGTCGACTTTTCTATTTTCATAACTATAGTGTTGTTAAAAACAAATAAACTAGGGGTGCTGCAATCAAAAGTCCATCAAAACGGTCCAAGATACCACCATGGCCGGGAAGGATACTCCCCGAATCCTTTATTCCTAAGCTCCGTTTTAACATCGATTCCACTAAATCACCTAGCGTACCAAAAACACCCACCAGGAGCGCTATAACACCCCACTGAACTCGCGACAATCCCGCCTCCCAAAATAAAGGAAATGAAAGACTAAACAACACCGCTAGTAGAATTCCCCCAATAAAACCTTCCCAGGTTTTATTGGGGCTAATGCGTTCAAAAAGCTTCGTGCGGCCAAAAGCACGCCCTGTCAAATAAGCACCCGTATCATTCGTCCAAAGTATGATTAAAAATCCCATCGGAATGCTCGCCATAAAGGTGTCACCGGCAAAGCCCAATCCAATAAAAAACAAGAAAGGAAGGGTTCCATAAATCACCCCTAAAAGGGTGTAGCCGATGTCATGAAAAGGCGTCAAGCTTTTTCTATACAGCGAAGCAATAAAGAATAAAACACTGGTTGGAATAACCCATAGGAAATAACGGGGCTGAAAATCAAACAGGAAATATCCCCCGGCCAAAAGCGCCAATATTATAGCATTCAGTAGGCCCAAAAACAACAAGGGCCTGACTTTATCAGACCGAACAATCTGAAAAAACTCGCGCGAAGCCAAAACCCCCAACAAAGCGAAGAATGCCACAAAGACGTACGCATTCCATAGCGTGGCCAATACCAGCACAATGATAAAAAAAAATCCAGTAATCGCTCTAGTCTTCATCGGTCCCCTGCTCTTCTCCAAAACTATCGATCAAAGCCGCAGCCTCGAGTTGATGGTCTCGGTCTACGTAGAGTTCAATAACCCCAAACAGGTATGAAGAATCTTGCTTATTCAAAAGGACCGCCGGAATATTATTCTCGATCAGCATCTGCTTGACAACTTCGGCGCGAAAGGCATTCTGATATACTTTATGTTTAACCCAATTTTCGTTCATGTTCTTTCTGACTTATCTTGTAAAAATAGTAGCCTAATGCGCAAGTCGCAAAAAAACTAATTATATATAGTATAGTTGAGTTACTTCCGGCCCGTTGCAAATCCTCAAAACTTTTCCCTCGACTAGCATAAACGAACGCCAATACGGTCACCGTAGCATTGTTCAAAAAGTGACCAAAGATCGGAATCCAAATATTCCGGGTCCAGAAAAAAGCATAGCCAAAAATCAGGCCGAGTATCATACGTGGAAAAAAACCGTAAAATTGTACATGAATGGCCGAAAAAATAATAGCGGTTATCCATATCGCGATATGCTCTTTCGCAAACAGTCGTGTCATGATTTGCTGTACAGCACCTCTGAAATAAACCTCCTCAGCGATCGCAGGAATAACCGCCATCACCAAAAGATTCACCAAAAGCAACTCGGTACTCGTGACCATCACCAACTGTTCCGTCAATAATGCCATTTGATCCTCTTGCCGGCGCATCCACTGCTCGACGCTCCGCAACACCTCCGGCAGTCTCATGTCCAGGTTCCAAGCGCTGATGAGTTCCATCAAAGGGTTGCAAGCCAAAAGAAACAACGATAGAACGATCAAATATTTTCCCATCCCCAATGGTGCTACGCGCCAATATCGAAGACCTTGCTTTTTCTCCACTTGCTGAAGTAGCAATGCGGGCAATAAGAATGTACCTAAGCTACTCACGCCCAGCATCCAATAAACTGTTGCTTTATTTTCCATCAGCCCCCCTGCTCCCTGAGCGGCCATGAGATTCAGGTCGCTAGACCCCATGACCGCGATAATCAAAACAATGAGTTGCCCGACAAAAGTACAAACCAGTGTTAAGCCCAATAAAATAATCAGCGAGATCCAGGGGGAATTCGGCTTAGCGCTTACCATATCTTTAAATCCAGTTTAAATTTCACATCCTTGGTCTCCGCAGGTTGATCCCTCAGGCGGGAGGTCATCACTTATCACACCTGTTCGGTCTACGCCGGATTCCTTCATACATTTTTCCAACACCTCCGCAAACACCTCAACAGGTTGCGCGCCGGAGACTGCATACTGGCTGTCAAAAACAAAAAAGGGAACACCCTGTACCCCAATTTGCCTGGCCTGCTGTAAATCTTGCTCGACCTGATACGCCAATTGGTCATCTTGAAAAACATCTTCTAATAAGCCTCCCTCTAAGCCAACCTCCTCAGCCAGCCGGCGCAACTGGAGCTCGTCCTCCACATTTACACCCTCAGAAAAATGCGCTCGAAAAAGTCTATCCAATAACGCACTAGATTTTCCTTTCTGGGTCGCCTGCTGAAGCACACAATGCGCCTTTTTTGTATTTGCGGGGATCGTTCTACTCAAATCGATAATCAAGCCCTCCTGTCTGGCACTGTCTTCGACTTGACGCATCATCCCGGCAATCTGGTCCTCACTCAGTCCTTTGGAACGCTTCAAATAGTCTCTTGTAGACTCTCCGCCCGGCTGATGATATCGCGGATCCAATTGAAAACTCCTATACACGATCGTGATATGCTCTGACACATTCATGTTTCGTATTGCCGCCTCGAATCGCTTCTTTCCAATGTAACAGAATGGGCAGACAATATCCGACCAAATTTCTACAACCATATCCAAATTTACGTTTTTTATCGCTATCTCTCGGGTCATTCACGAGCCCCTTTAATTGACACGGATAGGGTCCGCTGGTTTTTTAATTTCCCGATAAGGATAATCTTTCATCTCCTGTTTCAACAACTCAACGGTCGCTTCCAATTGAGGATCTTTCCCTTCCAGCAGCTCCTTCGGGGTTTGTTCAACAAACAAATCGGGATCAACACCTTCATTTTCAATGATATAATTCCCATTAAGATCAAATACACCAAAGTTTGGCGAGGTCACCCGACCGCCATCAAGCAAAGGTGGATAACCGGAAATTCCCACTAGAATTCCCATCGTTGTCCGTCCCACCAATTTACCCAATCCTTTAAAACGAAACATATACGGCATCATATCACCTCCCGACCCGGCACTCTCGTTAATAATCATTGCCTTAGGACCAAAAATTCCATTTCCCGGGGTTGTAAAACTCCGTCCATCGCGAATTGACCATCCCGAAATAAGCTCTCTGGAAAGCAAATCAATCACATAATCGGCTACCGATCCCCCGCCATTATTACGCTCATCCAATAAAAGTGCCTTCTTATCCATTTGGGAAAAATAGTATCGATTGAATGACGTATAGCCCTCCCGACCCGTGTTGGGCATATATACATAGGCAATTTGTCCTCCACTCAATTCATCCACCTTCTTCCTGTTGTTTTCAACCCAATCTTGTCTTCTAAGGGCGATCTCATCTGCAAAAGAAATCGGTTTGACCACCACATCCTTCGCGGTAGCCAAGTTAGGCTGGTCGCCAACTTTAATAGGAATCTGCTTGCCCACCGTAAAATCGAATAGGCTAAATAAATCTGTACTATCGGTCAGTTCCACACCACCAACTGCGAGCAGATACATCCCTTCCTTGATCCCTTGTCCTGGAGCCGCTAGCGGCGCTTTGAAGTTCGGGTTCCAATCCATAGAAGTGTATATTTTCTTAATACGGTACCTGTTGTTTTCAATCTCGAAATCAGCCCCCAACACGCCCGAGGAAACCGAAGGTGCAGAAGGCTCATCTCCCGGATAAATATAACTGTGCCCCACGACCAGCTCCCCCAACATTTCGTTTAATAAATAGCCTAGATCCGATCGATGATTAACATGGGATAAAAACGGCTCGTATTTCTTTTTAACCGCCTGCCAATCCGCACCGTGCATATTTTCTACATAGAAGAAGTCCTTTTGCATCGCCCAAACTTCATGGAAAATTTGTGTCCACTCCTGCTCTGGTTCTACCCGCAACTTGATTTGATCCAAATTCAGCTTACCCGTGTCTCCAGCTGGCTTCTGCCCCGCCTTAACAATATAATAGCCCCCGGAATTCCGGTATAGCATCTGTTCTCCATCCTGACTGATCACAAAGCCGCGAGCTTTTTCCACAAGCAGATTTTCTTTTAGCTTCTTAAGATCAAAGGCGTATATATTTCGATCACGCGTGTAAATCAGCTTATCCTCAACCAAACCGTTAAAAGAACCCGATCCAGCCGGAATTGGTAAAGCGATAATACGATTATTCACGTGCTCAAAATCGACCTTCATCGGCTTCACGTTATTCTGACCTTCCTGTTTTGATTCCTTTTTATCTTGATCGTCCTTGTCTTTGGTTTTCTTCTCGTCCTTCCCTTCGCCTGGGATCTTTTCTTCATCACTCTCATTCGTAAAGATCGATGGTGTTTCACTCGATAGAATAAAAGCGTAGCTATGAAAACGTGAAGAACGATCATACGCCGTCATGTGTAAGCCAGAATTGGTCAACCCAACATCTGTACTTGCGGAAAACACGAGGTATTTCCCATCGCCGGTAAATACCGGCTGACGGACGCTGCTCATTCCATCGGTCACTTGATGCGATTTCTTCGTGTCCATGTTGTACATCAATACAGCGTTGATTCCATTTTGCAACGTTTTAAGGTAGGCAACCCATTTAGAATCGGGAGACCAACTTGCCTGGAAATAATTATGCGCCCTACCGGTATGAGAGCCTAAGTAATCGTCATCGATCTTACGGACTTCCTTACTCTCGATATCCAACACGAATAGATTCAAATGAGCATCATTATAGAACAACTTCTTGCTGTCGGGCGACCAAGTAGGTTCGAAATAGAAGTTGCTATCACCCAAAGGAAAATAGCGCGCCTCTTCCATCCCCTTCTGATCCCGTAGTACCACCTGATATTGACCATTTATATCCGATAAATAGGAAATCCACTGACCATCCGGAGACCAGGCAGGAAACCGCTCATGACTGCCTGGCTGGCTGGAAATATTCCGTGCATCTCCCTTTTCATTGGGCACCGTAAAAATATCACCGCGCGACTCGAATAGTGCACGCTTTCCTGTCGGCGAAATTCCAAAATTGCGGATATCATCCTTCATCTCTACATAATGCGGTCTTTTATACACCGCATCGGCACGCAGACTAATCGAAAGAGTTTGTTGATCCGTCGTCTCAAGATCCAGAAGATGCAAACGTCCTGCTTGCTCATAAACCAACTCTACCCCACGCCCTTGCAAACTGCGCACATCATACTGGCTGTGATTGGTCAGCTTTTCGATCGCTTTAGTCTGGACATCGTAACTGAATATATTCACAATCTTATCTCGATCAGACAAAAAGTATACCTTGTTCCCTATCCATATCGGTTTAACATCATTACAGTTCTCTCCTGGAATGGTTTGTATTTCATGGGTTTGCGTATCAAAAATCCAAATCGACGGCATTCCTCCTCCTCGATAACGTTTAAAGGCAACACGGTCCCTTTCGGTAGGATCACCATTTTTCAGATAAGCCCAATATCTTCTATCTGGAGACGGCGATCCTTGATAAGCTTCAGGCATCAGTAGCGGATAATCTACCGACCCGTCCAAGCGACTACGATAGAGTCTAGCCCCCAGGGAATACGTAAATTCTCTCTGCGTCGTAAAATAGATCTCTTCGTCCGAAAGCCATCCCCTGATTACATCTGCCGCTGGATGACTGGTAATCCGCTGCGGATCGCCTCCATGAATGGAAATAACATATACATCAGTATTCCCATCATAATTCCCTGTAAAAGCAATTTTACTCCCATCCGGAGAAAAAATCGGGTGCTGCTCCACCGCAGGGTTGACCGTCAGTCGCCGCGGATTGCTCCCGTCCTTTTGCGAGAGCCAAATATCACCCCCGTACACAAAAGCTACATGCTGGTCGCTAATACTGGGGTTTCGAAGTAATAAGGTTTCTTCTGCTGTCTGTGAATTGGCGATCTGGCATAGAACCAATGCAGCAAGGGAAAATATAACTCTAAGCATATTGGAAATGGTAAGCCCTAAAATAGAAATTAATTGTAAAAAAAGGAAACCCCGCGGACAAATCGCACTGCTTCTTTGGCAAAAACTCATCCCGAACAATACCGGAGCATCCCTAACGAAAAAAGCCGGCTCTAGCCGGCTTATCTCTTTTTTATAGGAAGTTATTTATATCTCCTCTGCAGCAATTTCCTCATCAACAAGGATACGTCCACAGTGTTCGCAGATAATGATCTTTTTACGTTGTCGGATTTCGGACTGCAATTGAGGTGGTATTTTATTATGGCACCCCGAGCAACTATCTCTGTCGATAGAGACCACGGCCAAACCATTCCGGAAAGATTTACGAAGCTTTTTGCCAACTTTAAGCAAGCGCTCTTCGATGTTTTTTTCGGCCTTTTCAACCTGCTTAATCAGTTGATCCTCTTCTTTTTGAGTTTCACCAGAAATGCTCTCTAGTTCCTTGTTTTTACCCGCTAAATCTTCTTTACTAAAGTTCAAGCTTTCGACCGTTGAATCATACGATTCTGTCTTATTCTTGATCTCGAACTCCGCTTCACGGATCCGTTTTTCGCAAACTTGAATTTCTAGTCCTTGAATTTCGATTTCCTTAGAAATCGCATCATACTCTCTGTTATTCTTTACCTCATTTAGTTGTGCCTCGTATTTTTTGATTGCTGATTGAGAGTCTTTGATCATGTTACGACGTGTAACGATGGAGTCCTCCAACTCATCAAGCTCGTTACGAATCTTTTCGATTCGGGTATCGAGGCCAGCAATCTCGTCTTCCAGGTCTGCTACCTCAATGGGTAACTCACCACGTATCTGGCGGATCTTGTCGATTTTTGTTTCAATCGATTGCCACGCCCATAAAGCTTTTAGTTTCTGTTCTACGGTTTGTTCCATTAACTGTAGTATTTGATTGGATTTGTGTCTGTCTCCGTTAATAGGACAGCAAAGTTAGCAAATTTTTTCGTAATTAGCTCTAACAATAATTCTTGCGTAAAACGCTCACTTTCAAAATGTCCGATATCGGCGATGATTAATTCTCCGTCGGCATCAAAGAATTCATGATATTTATAGTCCGCCGTAATAAATACGTCCGCGCCAGAACGTTTGGCATCCGCAAGCAGGAAACCACCCGCACCGCCGCAGACTGCTACTCGTTCTATCGGCTTCCCTAATGTTGCTGTATGGCGAATAACCTGTAAGTCAAGGCGGTCTTTTAGAAACGCTAAAAACGCTTGTTCTTCCATCGGCTCCTTAAGATTACCGATCACTCCAGAACCAACATACGGATTGGCATTATCGACGGTAAGCACATGGTAAGCGGCCTCTTCATAAGGGTGTGCAGCTAGCATTGCCACTAGAATCTTTCGCTCTAATGCTACTGGGAATACCACTTCAATTTTGGTTTCTTCCACACGTTCTTGTTGTCCCCGATTTCCAATCGCTGGTTTAGCCCCTTGCAACGGTCTAAACGTCCCGTAGCCGGCTGTATTATAACTGCATTGATCGTAGTTTCCTATGCCACCCGCACCCGCATCAAACATGGCCTGCCGAACAACGTCCATATGCGTCCGCGGTACATAGACCACCAAGCGTTTAAGAAGACCTGTTTTTGGGCGTAATATTGCCGGGTTATCCAGCTGAATTTTTTCGGCAATCTTCGAGCTCACACCCCCCAAAATATTATCCAAGTTCGTATGGATTGCGTAGAGAGCAATATCGTTTTTAATGGCCTTCATCACCACGCGCTCGACATAATCGCGTCCGGTCAACTTCTTCAGTCCGGAAAACACAATCGGATGATGTGAAACGATCAAATTACATCCCTTATCAATCGCTTCTTGAAGAACCTCTTCGGTACAATCCAAAGAAATTAAGATCTTGGTAACCTCCTGTTGATCGTCTCCAATAATTAAACCTGAATTATCATACGACTCTTGATAGGCTAGCGGAGCAACGTTTTCTAAATATTGTGTTATATCTTTAATTCTCATTTTTATTCGAATTGTTTTCTTCCGATTCCAACCATTTATTATGCTCCAATAGTAATACCCTGTATTGGTTAATTTTAAACCAATAGGTCAGAAAATATACAAAGCTCACAATCACCCCCAACATACGCCAAAAAGCTGGAAGTGGAAAATTATAAACCAAATAACACCAAGCATAGGTCATACCAGCACGTAGGGTCGGGCTCTCGTCAACGGCAATTTTACGATCATAAAACTCGTTATTCAACGAATAACTTAATCGTCTAGCTACCTCGAAGTTCCAATAAATATTAAAAAACGGTATCGCTAAGAACCAAGCCTGATTTGGCAGCATACATTGGTTTTCCTTTGCAATCAATTTCAACGTATTCCGTATAGTGTTGGCAAAAAACAGCCAAATCACCAACAAGACTACAAAAAAGAAAATACCTATTCGCGTCAGTTCTGCGGCCAGTTCGGGAGAAATTACATCGCTCATTTATTGCTCGTTTAGTAATATTGTTACCAATTCATCTAAGTTATTCTTTTGCGGATTATGGTCCGCAGCCATTAAAATCACCTCATCAAGCTGCTCAAGTTGTATTGACGAGATCGGCAATAGCGCGCTTGAGATCAATGTCAGCCCTAGAGCGGTGATAACGTTCTCCCAATCCGGTAAGATTAATCCGATGAACTTCGTGCAGCTCTTTCTCTACCGCGCTAAATTGCCGAGCGCCACCCCAAGCACCATGTACAAGGACATAGGCTGGTCGTTGTGCATGGGCTAAATTACAGACTAACCAGTAATGCAACAAGGCCCGCGATCAGAAAGATTTCCATGGCCCAAAATACGATTTTAGCCGGCAAATAGTAAAAAAATAGCCGGCTTCTTATGTATATCCGGTAGACTTGTTTTCCACTCGCTTATTTTCTTACTTAAAATCGATTCATCTGCCGCGGTTAAATTACTAGCAATGCACAATTTAGTCGTCCCGCGACAATTTTTGAGCAGGTCAGTAATTAATTGATTATTTCTAAAAGGAGTTTCGATAAAAATTTGAGTACTCCCCTCCCGGGCGCTACGTTGTTCAAGATCTTTAATCGTCTTCGCTCTACCCGATTTATCAATCGGAAGATAGCCCTGAAAGGAAAAACTTTGTCCATTGAACCCTGACGCCATTAGGGCGAGTAAAATAGAGCTAGGACCCACCAAGGGAACAACCTTAATTCCCCGACGATGCGCTTGATCCACCAGCTCCGCACCAGGGTCCGCCACTCCAGGGCATCCCGCTTCTGACATCAGCCCCATATCCCGTCCCGACAAGAGTGTTGAAAAAATTTTTTCATAATCAACTTCTTCACGCTTATGCTTACCATAATCGTGAATGATCAGCTCCTGCTGAGGGATTCGTAAGCCGGCTTCCTTCAAAAATCTCCGTGCTGTTTTTTCATTCTCCACAATGTATTCATCAATCGAGTTTATCACCGTCTCATGAAGCGCGGTAAACGATGCATTACCGACTCCCTCAGCTAAGGGAACGGGGATAAGAAAGAGTGTGCCTTTTGCCATAATACAAACCTAAAGAATTTGTTGATGAAATCTCGCCCCTAAAGAACTGAAACACGGCTATTTTTTACGATTTTTTTGGTCGTTTATCTTTTTGTTTGTTACTTTATCATGAGCGAAATACAGTGTTTTTTGTCTCGAAAATGTAAATTTAAAGAAACCTTATCGGTAGACAATTGTCTAAATGACAGGAAATAATAAATTTGGCCGCCTATGACGACACAAATCACTTCCGGAATAAAAATATCTGTCATATCGCGATTTCAATCTGAATATTCGAATCCCGATAGTGAGCATTTTATGTTTGCCTATAGAATTACGATTGAAAACCTCAGTGAATATACCATACAATTAGTTCGACGTCATTGGAACATTTACGACTCTATTGGTGTCAACAAACAGGTTGATGGTGATGGAGTGGTCGGAGAACAACCCGTACTTGCTCCTGGGGATATCCATCAATACATGTCAGGATGCAATTTGAAAAGTGACATCGGTTTCATGGAAGGTTATTATGAAATGATTCGCGAATTTGACAATTCAATATTTCATGTACACATTCCTAGGTTCCATTTAATTGCTGATTATCGACTAAACTAATTTCCCCCGCAGGTTAAGCCAGGTTTTTCTTTCTCCTGAAAATCTCATAGAGTGGTAAATATTTAATAATTTTGTGCTCAGATTTTTAAGGACGAATAAGTGAGTATTTTAAGCACAGAAAAAGTCAGCCACGCTTTCAGCGATCGATGGCTATTCAAAAACATCCATTTTGCAGTACAGAAAGGCGATCGCGTAGCGCTCGTCGGTGTCAATGGTACCGGTAAATCAACCCTTTTAAAAATCTTAGCCGAAAAGATCGCTCCCATGGAAGGACGTCTGGTTAAGGAAAAAGGAATCAAAGTTGGATATCTACCCCAGCAACCCGACTTTTCAGATTACAGCAACATTAGCGACTATATCTATAGCGCGGAAGATCCACGTCAACAATTAATACGACAATATGATCAACTAGTTGAAAATCAAGATTTTACATCAAATTTATTCCATGAACTGACCACAAAATTAACCGATCTCGATGCCTGGGATTATGAAAATAATTTCAAAACGATTTTAAGTCGGTTTCAGATTGAAGAATTAGACCAATCCATCGACTCACTGAGTGGTGGTCAAAAGAAACGTCTTGCGTTGGCAAAACTATTGATCAATGAGCCTGACGTCTTCATTTTAGATGAGCCAACAAACCATCTTGATATTGAAACAATCGAATGGTTGGAAAAATTATTGGTGTCGCAAAACCGGACAGTTATTCTCGTGTCCCACGACCGCTATTTCCTAGACCAGATCTGTTCCGAAATTAGAGAGCTAGACAGCGGTCAACTTTATAATTATAAAGGAAACTATGCCTACTTCCTGGAGAAAAAAAGTGAAAGGGAAAACATGCAAATCGCCTCAGCCGACAAAGCGAAAAATCTTTGGAGAAAAGAATTAGAATGGATGCGTCGCCAACCTCAGGCAAGGGGAACAAAATCGAAATCAAGAATCGAAAGCTTTTATGATTTAGAGAAGAAATCGAAAGGGCCGACACAACGGGAAAAATTGGCGCTGGACGTCGACATGTCGCGTCAAGGAAATAAAATTTTAGAACTTCAAAATACATCTTTCCGGACGACCCATCGAAACATCCTCTCCCCCTTTTCATACGTGTTTAAAAAAGGCGATCGCATAGGGCTGGCTGGAAAAAATGGAAGTGGAAAAACGACGTTTCTGAATATAATCACGGGGAATATTTCTTCCAATACGGGCAAAGTTGACGTGGGGGAAACGACTCGATTCGGCTACTATAAACAAGATGGTCTTTCCTTTCAATCAGGCGAACGCGTGATCGATATTGTGAAAAATGTCGCCGAATACATTGAGCTCAAAAATGGAGAAACGCTCACTGCCGCTCAACTGTTGACTCAGTTTTTATTTCCTCCTGAAAAGCAATTCGGTCATGTCGAAAAACTAAGCGGAGGTGAAAAGAAACGCTTGCATCTGATGCGGGTACTGATGGCCAACCCGAACTTTCTCGTCTTGGATGAACCGTCAAACGACCTTGACATCGACACGCTAAACGTGCTCGAAGAATTTCTAGACAGATTTCCTGGTGTATTAATTTTGGTTTCCCACGATCGATATCTATTAGACAAACTGACTGAGCAACTTTTTATTTTTCCTGGTGACGGGGACATTGTCATCTATAATGGCAATTACGCCGACTACAAAATTGAACAGGAACTGCTCGCAAAAGAAAACAAGATTGTTAAAGAAAAAACAGAAACTACGGTGTCTGAGTCGAGCGATAAAAAAACGCTGAGCTACAAGGAACGTCTGGAATATCAGCAGGTCGAACAAGACATCAAGGAGATGGAGCATCAAATCGAAACGCTCACCCAAAAACTTTCAAACACCCAAGACCATTTTGAGCTTGAAAAAATCGCTAAAGAAATCAACAAATCGAAAGGCATACTCGACAAGAAAACCGATCGGTGGTTAGAACTGGCAGAGTATATTTAGAGTTTCACGTGAAACAAGTATTTTCAGTTCCACGTGAAACACAAAACAAAAACAATGTTTAAAAAATATAATGTAATTGTGGTCGGTGCAGGACATGCCGGTTGTGAAGCTGCAGCCGCCGCGGCCAATCTTGGCTCCTCTGTTCTACTTATTACAATGAACATGGGCGTTATTGCTCAGATGAGTTGTAATCCCGCAATAGGTGGCGTCGCTAAAGGACAAATTGTCCGAGAGATTGACGCCATGGGTGGATATACAGGAATCATCGCTGACAAATCCACAATCCAATTTCGCATGCTCAATCGCTCCAAGGGTCCAGCAATGTGGAGTCCGAGAACCCAAAACGATAGAATGCGTTTTGCGGAAGAATGGCGTCTGCAACTTGAAGCAATTCCAAACCTGGACATGTGGCAGGATACCGTAAAAGAAATAATTGTCGAAAAAGGTTCAGCGCGTGGTGTCATCACGAGCATGGGAATTCGCATCGAATCCGACGCCGTAATTTTAACAAACGGAACCTTCCTCAACGGCATTATACATGTTGGCGAGAAAAAATTTGGTGGCGGACGAACAGGCGAAAGGTCTGCTACCGGTCTCACAGAACAACTCGTCAGTTTAGGGTTTGAATCCGGCAGAATGAAAACCGGCACTCCACCCCGAGTCGACGGACGAAGCCTAAATTACGCGGGGATGGAAGAGCAATGGGGCGATGAAATAGCCGGCCGGTTTTCTCATACAGATGTAGAAATACCAGCAGAACAACGCTGCTGTTGGATTACGTACACCAATCCCGCTGTCCACGAAGTCTTGAAAACTGGATTCGAACAATCGCCAATGTTTACCGGGAGAATCAAAGGGCTTGGTCCAAGATACTGCCCGTCCATTGAAGACAAAATCAACCGATTTGCTGAGCGAGAAAGGCACCAGATTTTTGTCGAACCAGAAGGGTTCCGCACGGTCGAGATATACGTCAACGGATTCTCCACATCGTTGCCGGAGGATATTCAACTCAAGGCGCTGCGTTTAATCCCCGGATTTGAAAATGCTAAAATGTTCAAACCCGGATACGCTATTGAATACGACTACTTCCCTCCTATGCAATTGGATTTGACGCTCGAAACACTCTCCATAAAGTCCCTATTCTTTGCTGGACAAATTAACGGTACAACAGGATACGAAGAAGCGGGTGCGCAAGGATTCCTCGCTGGCGTGAACGCTCACCAGAGAATCAACGATCTGCATGAACTTACTCTCAAGAGATCTGAATCGTATATTGGGGTATTAATAGATGATTTGGTTACCAAAGGAACTGATGAACCCTATCGTATGTTTACTTCCCGCGCAGAGCACCGTCTGCTTCTACGCCAAGATAATGCCGATATACGCCTCACGCCAATCGCCTATAAGTTGGGGTTGGTATCAGACGAACGCCTCCAAAAAGTAAATGATAAGATAGAAAACTCAGATAAAATAGTAAACTATTTAAGAAAAACATCCGTTAGTCAAGACCAAATAAATCCGATACTCGAATCGAAAAAATCGAGCAAGCTTCAACAGAAAACAAAACTATTCAATATTCTTTCGCGCCCCCAGATCCTTATCGAAGACATTGCTGAAGCCAGCACAGACTTCCAGACGTATCTAAACCAGTTCGACGCGGACACGATTGAACAAGCGGAAATCAAAGTGAAGTACGATAGCTACTTTGAGAAGGAAATGGAGATTGTTAATAAAATGAAGAAAATGGAAGATAGAGAAATCAATCCCGAATTCGACTATAATTCGTTAACTTCACTATCTATAGAAGCAAGACAAAAGCTGTTAAAAATAAAACCCAGAACCTTAGGGCAAGCATCCCGAATTTCTGGCGTTTCACCAGCTGATATTAGCGTACTGATGGTTCATATGACTTAACAGTCTGATTGTCAATAATTTAAAACAATAGATTTACAAGCTCTCTAAGACACTATTCTAAAAAAGATGACTTTAGGTTTCAGAAAAAGTAAAAATCGCTCAAACGCTCTAAAAACACCTTTATTTCAAAGGGTTGGAATATCAGCGCTTTTTTTCATCATCTTGATGAGTTTTATTCAATGTGCAAACATGCAACGCCCTACCGGTGGTCCCAAAGACTCCATCCCCCCTCAACTCCTAGAGGTCACACCGGCGAACCTTTCTCTAAACTTTAAAGAAACAGAAATCGTTCTAACATTTGACGAATTTATTAAGACCGTTAACCCGGGTAAGGAATTCAGCATTTCACCCGACGTTCCTACACAACCGATCTATAAAGTCCGGAAAAAAAACCTCATCATCGAACTACCGGACTCTCTAGCAGAGAACACGACCTATACCATAAACTTCGGAAAAGGATTGGTTGACTATAATGAAGGAAATCCTTTTATCAATTATAATTTCGTTTTCGCGACAGGTGATGTCTTAGACTCTTTGTCTATTTCTGGAAAAGTTAAAAACGGCTACAGTAAAGATTTTGATCTTGAAAAGGATAAGGAGGTAATCGCTATTTTAATTCCAACCAGTCAAGATACGATATTCGGGAAAAAGAAAGCATCCTATTATACCAATGTTGACTCATCTGGAAATTTCCAATTCAATAACCTTCGTGAAGACAGTTACCGAGTATATGCACTCAAAGACATCAATGGAGATAAAATATACAATGGAAATGACGAATGGATCGGTTTTCAACAAGACAGTATTCAGCTCCAAGCTAATGTTTCAGGGATAGAGCTTGAATACACCAAAGGAAAGCCTTTAGTGTTCCGCAATCTGGAAAAAAAAATCGACACAGATGGGAGTCTTTTATTGACCTTTAACCGGCCCCTAGAAGACCCAGATTTCCGTATTCTGGATCCAGTGGATATGGATGAAACTAAATTGGTCAAAGTCGTCCCCACTGCCGATAGTGCCAGAATGTACTTCGAACATTTAGAATTTGATTCATTAAAAATCGAAGTCAGTGAATACCAAGAAGTGGTAGACACCATCTCTTTGCGAAAAGCGCGGAATGTCAAAGTCGATCAAACCATTGTTCCACGATTAAATATCAGCAACCAGGTCGATAGGATCAAACACATTGAACTCAGTTCCAGCTACCCTATATCATCTATTGATAACGCAAAAATTCTGATCATGGAAGATTCGGTGTCTCGCAGAAATTTCCAACTGCAAAAAGATACTATCAATTCGGAAATGTATCATATTCGCTTCAACTGGAAACCAGAAATCGATTATGAATTGGTCGTCGAAGAAGGCGCAATCCAAGGTCCATTTGGCGAAACAAACGAAGAATTTAAGGCTCAATTTACCCTAAACCAAACCGAGAACTACGGCGATATCATTCTGAAATTTACCGGCCTGGAAAAGGAAAAGAACTATATCGTCGAATTAATTGATGAATCGAAGGAAAAAACATTCGACGTGCGCTCATTACCGGATAACCATGAACTACCATTTATAAAATACCCTGGTGGTAAATACAGCATCAGACTCATTGAGGACGAAAATGGAAACGGAAAATGGGATGGTGGTGATGTTTATGAATTGCGTCAAGCGGAACCGATCTGGTATCTAAACAGAACATTCACTATTCGTGCAAACTGGGAACAAAATGAAACCATCGACGTCAACTTCGATTAACTAACATTTATTGTTCTTCAGATGTGGAAAACCACGAACTGTATAGCACATAATTATGCGGTAGGTTTTTCAATAATTCCAGTTGCTCCTCGGTCAGTGGTTTCACCTTTTTAGCAGGAACTCCAGCATATAAAAAACCAGACTCGCAAATCGTGTTTTCCAAAACGACTGCCCCTGCCGCTATGATCACCTGAGACGCTACATGAGCACGATCCATGACGATGGCCCCCATACCGATCAATACCTGATCGTCGATACGACAGCCATGTACGATCGCATTGTGACCGATATTCACATAGTTGCCAATGGATGTGCCGTTCTTTTTATAAGTTCCATGAATCGTTACATTATCTTGTATATTGGAATAGTTTCCAATACGGATAAAATTAACATCTCCCCGGAGGACTGCATTAAACCAAATCGAACAATGTTCACCAATACTAACCTCTCCAACGATAGTTGCATTCGGAGCGATAAAACAGTTCGCTCCAAATTCAGGTGTTTTATTCCTAACCGATAAAATAGTCGCCATATTTAAAGTATTGTGTCTTCCAACCGATCCGCGTGTTTGGGATAATCGGTAGTATAATGTAATCCCCTACTCTCTTTCCGCTGCATCGCAGATCGGACGACCAAATAGGCTACCTGTATCACATTTCTCAATTCGCATAGTTTTATAGAAAGCTTGGTATTTTTATAAAATGATTCGGTTTCCTCATGCAAAAGACCCAGTCGACGTAACGCCCTGTCTAATCTAAAATCAGAGCGAACAATCCCAACATAATCGCTCATAATCTTCTGGGTTTCTCTTAGGTTATGAGTAACCAGAATATCTTCGTTGGACAGATGTGTATTTGATTCATCCCAAGAAGGAACCGAATCTTCAAAACTGATCGTTTCTAATACCTGGGATGCGTGTTCGAAAATACGATGTGCATAAACTGCTGCTTCTAATAAAGAATTGGAAGCCAAACGGTTAGCGCCATGCAAACCCGTAGAAGAACATTCACCGCAAGCATACAATCCACCGATTGAGGTGCCACCAAATTCGTTCACCATAATTCCTCCGCAAAGATAGTGGGCCGCTGGACTAACAGGAATAAAATCTTTTGTCATATCCAAACCAATGCTAAGACATTTCTCGTAAATATTGGGAAAATGAGAAAGAATATCTGCCTTTGGACGATCTGTAATATCCAAAAACACATAATCCAATCCTGATTTCTTCATTTCTGCATCGATCGCACGAGCGACTATATCCCTAGGCGCTAACGACCCACGCAAGTCATATTCCTCCATAAACGATTCTCCAGTATGCCGGCGGAGCACACCGCCAAAGCCCCGAACCGCCTCAGAAATTAGAAAAGCCGGATATTCGCGAGGATTATACAAAGCCGTCGGGTGGAACTGGATAAATTCCATATTTTTCACCTTACCTTTTGCCCTATAGACCATCGCTATTCCATCACCAGTAGCAATCGTTGGATTCGTCGTACTCGCGTAGATATGTCCAGCTCCGCCAGTCGCCATCAAGGTAATTTTGGATAAAATCCGTTCTACGTGCTGTGTATGACTATTAAGCGCATATATACCAAAACAATTGATGTCCTGTGTTTTCTTGTCCACATGTTTACCCAAATGATGTTGAGTAATTAAATCCACCGCAAAATAATGAGTAAGCATTTCAATATTAGGTTCCTCATGAACCCGCTCTAATAAAGACCGCTCTATTTCGTATCCCGTAATATCCTTATAATGTAAGATACGCCGCTCAGAATGCCCCCCTTCTCTAGCAAGATCATACCCACCCGAATCCTCTCGATCGAATACTGTTCCATATTCGATCAGTTCAGCAATTCGCTCCGGTCCTTCTTTGACCACATTTTCCACCACATGATGATCACACAAACCATCCCCAGCAATTAAAGTATCTTCGATATGTTTATCGAAGCTGTCCCCTTTATCCGTCACCACAGCTACTCCACCCTGAGCATATTTAGTGTTTGATTCATCTTCGTTGGATTTAGTGACGATCAAGACCTTTCCTAGACGAGCTGCTTTCAGCGCAAAACTAAGTCCAGCTATACCGGATCCAATAATTAAAAAGTCTACCTTTCTATCGCGCATAAAAGACGGATTGGGAAAAAAATAATCTATAAACAATACTACTATTCACCTTATATATTAATTTTTGAAATACGAACTAGAAAAAACAATCGACAACAACAAAACCGAGCTATATCCTTATGACCGGGCCGAAGCCTCTAAATAGTGGATTATATGATCAATGAATATCTTAAGAACAAATTAACAAAATATGTGCAAAACGTGTAAAGAACTCGTGGAATAAAAAGGAAAACTTGTGTATATCTCATCACTGGATAATTTTCCGCACAAAGATGAACTAAATATTAAGACAAAATCAACCAAATATTAACAATATTCGAAACGCTATTATTTCACAGATCCGTATGGAAAAAATAAATGATGAAAAATGACCTCATTGTAAATCAGACGATAAGGAGTTTTTAATTGTGGATAAGTTGTGGACAAAACAACAATACCCAGTCAACGAAATAAAACACACCCGATTTCTCCCCATTTTCCACAGACTAATAAACCATAAGACACTCTTTTAATAAAAGAATTATTATTTATTGAAAAAAGGGAATGTGGAATTCCTTTCATTTTCTTTCTTTACCTTTGTGTTCCTGATTAGTCCAAGAGAAGGTAAATATTTTTTAAACCAAATGAATACAACGTTTGAAACTGACATTGACTCCAAGGGATATATCGATCTAGCCATCGATCCGGAGTTGGATTTAGTGGAAGAAATAACTCGATTAAAAAAAGAGAAGAATGCTGTTATTCTTGCTCACTATTACCAGGAATCCGAAATTCAGGATATAGCAGATTATATCGGAGATAGTTTAGGACTTTCTCAACAAGCAGCAAAAACAGATGCTGATGTGATTGTATTTGCAGGGGTACATTTTATGGCGGAAACGGCAAAAATACTCTCCCCTAAGAAGAGGGTATTACTCCCTGATTTGAAAGCTGGATGTTCATTATCAGACAGTTGTCCACCTCATCTTTTTGCTAAATTTAAGGAGAAATATCCAGACCATTTGGTGATTACGTACGTCAATTGCACAGCCGAATTGAAAGCATTATCCGATATTGTTTGTACCTCAAGTAATGCGGTACAGATCGTAGAAAGCCTGCCAGCTGATCAAAAAATAATCTTTGGTCCGGATAGAAATCTAGGCGCTTATGTACAGAAAAAAACTGGAAGAGATCTGGTACTCTGGAATGGCGCTTGCATGGTTCATGAGATTTTCTCTCAGGAACGTATCGATGGTTTACGTCGTGAACATCCGGAAGCCAAGTTTATTGCGCATCCAGAATGTGAAGACCATATTTTGGAACAAGCCGACTATATCGGCTCCACCTCAGGCATGTTAAAATATACGGTTGAAGATAGCAGTGAGACCTATATTGTCGCGACGGAGTCAGGAATTCTACATCAGATGCAGAAATCCAGCCCGCTTAAGACTTTTATTCCAGCGCCACCAAACAATCTGTGTGCATGCAATGATTGCCCGCATATGAAGCTCAATACCTTGGAGAAATTATACAATTGTCTCTATTATGAACAACCCGAAATCATTTTATCTGATGATGTGATTCAGCGGGCCCAAAAACCCATCGAACGCATGTTGGAGATTTCAGCAAGATTAGGACTATAAGATGAGTATGTTCGAAAACAGTAATAAAACGGAGATTAACGAATTCGGAGAATTCGGTTTAATAGCCCATTTAACACAAGCTGTTGAATTGACACAACCCAGTTCTGTAAAGGGAATTGGTGATGATGCTGCTGTACTGGATTTCCAAGATAAACAGACACTGGTATCAACCGATCTCTTGTTGGAAAATGTACACTTTGATTTGCGGTACGTCCCACTTAAACATTTGGGATATAAGGCAATACAGGTGAATTTAAGCGATATTTATGCGATGAATGGTATAGCCTCTCAGGTGACCATTTCTATCGGTCTTTCCTCTAAATTTCCTTTAGAAGCAGTTGAAGAGATCTACGAAGGAGCATTGATGGCTTGTAAAAATTACAACGTTGATTTAGTCGGTGGAGATACCAGCAGCTCCTCGCAGGGCTTGATTTTATCGGTGACCAGTATCGGTTATGCAGAAAAAGATCGTGTAGTCTATCGTTCCGGAGCTAAAGCTGGCGATTTGGTTTGCGTATCCGGCGATTTAGGCGGTTCATATGTCGGACTCCAGATATTAGAACGCGAAAAGAAAATATTTTTGGAGAATCCAAATATCCAACCTGATCTAGAAGGAAAAGATTATATTCTAGAAAAACAGCTTAAGCCAGAAGCGAGAAAAGATATCGTGGAGCTATTAGCGGATTTAGAAATCGTCCCACACGCGATGATCGATATTTCAGATGGTTTAGCCTCTGAAATATTACATATCTGTCGGGAATCAAAAATGGGGTGTAAGATCTATGAGGAAAAAATCCCTATTGACCAAATGACCTATGACACAGCACGAGAATTTGGACTGGATCCTACGGTGTGTGCTTTGAGTGGAGGTGAAGACTATGAACTCTTATTTACAGTCCCACAGAGCGCGTATGATCGTATCAAAAACAATATGGACCTCTCTATCATCGGTCATATTACAGATGCTGATGAGGGCTGTCAAATGATCTCTAAGAACGGAAATGTTCATGAGATCAAAGCACAGGGCTGGAATGCCTTTAAAAAAGATTAAATAGTTTATAAATAACCAAATAGAAAAGAAGGATCTCATGAGATCCTTCTTTTCTATTTGGTGGAAATTTAATGGATGTTTGTTAGGTTTGGATAACCCCAACATTGTAACGTTCCATTAGCGTTTGGTGGCTAGCGGCTAAGATTCCCATAGAGATAATTTTTCTGGTTTCTATCGGATCAATTACACCATCGACCCATAATCTAGAAGCAGCATAGTAAGGACTGAGCTGTTTTCTGTATTTTTCTTCAATTTCTCTAAGCAAATCCTTTTTCTGTTGGTCATCAAGAGAAATATTTTTTGATTTTAAGGATGCCTCTTGAATCTGAAGGAGTGTCTTTCCCGCTGAAGCACCACTCATGACAGCAATTTGTGCAGTCGGCCAAGCGTAAATCAATCTCGGATCGTATGCTTTCCCACACATTGCATAATTTCCGGCTCCATAACTGTTTCCGATAATAAAAGTAAATTTTGGAACCACCGAATTGGCCATAGCATTGACCATTTTTGCTCCATCCTTAATGATTCCACCTTGCTCTGACCTAGAACCAACCATAAAACCGGTGATGTCTTGAAAAAATACCAAAGGGATCTTCTGTTGATTACAGTTCATGATAAACCGCGCCGCTTTATCAGCCGAATCGGAATAAATGACTCCGCCCATTTGCATTTCGGATGCGCCCCCTGGTTTCGCCGCTTTGACCACTTTTCGTTGGTTAGCCACAATACCTACCGCCCAACCATCCACTCGAGCTAGCGCGCAAATAATTGTTTTACCATAGTCCTTTTTATATTCTTCGAGTGTACCCCGATCAACGATAGCTTTAAGAATTTCTAACATATCATAAGGCTTTAATCGATCCTCTGGCAGACTATCATAGATACTTTTAGGTACCCGTTCGGGTTCTTTACTTTCTTTTCTAGAAAATGGAAATCTTTCTGGACCAGCAAATTTATCAACGATATTTTTAATAGCGTTCAGACAACTTTTATCATCTGGATATTGATTATCCGTTACACCAGATATTTCGCTATGCGTCTTTGCGCCTCCTAATGATTCATTATCGATGACCTCGCCGATAGAGGATTTCACTAAATAAGAGCCCGCTAAAAAGACAGATCCAGTATCCTTGACAATTAGTGCATAATCAGACATAATGGGGAGATAGGCGCCCCCTGCAACACAAGAACCCATGATTGCGGCAATTTGAGGAATACCCATTGATGAGAGTTTAGCGTTATTTCGGAATATTCTACCAAAATGTTCTTTATCAGGAAATATTTCATCTTGCATGGGCAAGAATACGCCGGCGGAATCTACTAGATAAATAATGGGTAAGTTATTTTCTAAGGCAATTTCTTGCGCGCGCAAGTTCTTTTTACAAGTCGAAGGAAACCAAGCCCCCGCTTTAACGGTTGCATCGTTGGCAACAATAATACATAATCTGCCACTCACGTGACCCATAACGACAAGTACTCCACCGTTCGGACAACCACCATATTCTTCGTATTGCCCATCGGCCGTAAATATGCCAATTTCAATAGAATCTTGATCATCATCTAATAAATAGTGCACCCGTTCCCAAGCGGCTAGTTTACCTTTATCGTGTTGTTTTTGAATTTTATCCAATCCACCACCCAGGATCAATTGTTCGTGTTTTTTATGTAGTTCTTCCAGTAATTGATACATATCCTAATTTAAAATTTCTAATTTATAAATGGCTAAAGGAATCTATTTTTATAAATATGGTAAAATATTATTTGTTTTTTATGATATTTGTAAGAAATATTCATAACCGAATTATAGATTTTTTTAAAATAATATTATGTACCACGAAAGTTCAGAAGAGCAATTACGTCTTTTAGCTCAAAGCGCTCGGGATTTTGCTAAAAATTTCATTGCGCCACATATCATGAAATGGGATGAAACACAGATTTTTCCAATTGATCTATTCCGTCAATTGGGCAAACAGGGTTTTATGGGAATTATGGTGCCAGAGCAATATGGTGGCTCCGGGTTGAGTTATCAAGAATACGTCAGTATTCTTGATGAAATTTCAAAAGTATGTGGTTCTATTGGCCTATCGGTAGCGGCACATAACTCGCTATGTAGTAATCACATTTTGAGCTTTGGTAATGAGCAACAAAAGGAAAAATATTTACATAAATTGGCCTCTGGTGAGTGGCTAGGTGCTTGGGGACTAACTGAACCAGGATCCGGATCAGATGCTGGTGGACTAACAACAACAGCGATTAAAGACGGCGATTACTTTATTTTAAATGGTGATAAAACCTTTATCACCCATGCCATTTCAGGAGATGTGGCTGTTGTTATGGCGCGCACGGGCGATAAAGGCGATAAAAAAGGAATTTCTGCTTTTATTGTGGAAAAAGGGACACCCGGGTTCACGTCTGGTGCAAAAATGGATAAACTAGGGATGCGGGCTTCCGAAACAGCTTCATTATTTTTCGATCAATGCCGTATTCATCAAGATCAATTGATTGGAAAGGTCGGTGAGGGTTTTGTTCAAGCGCTTCAATTGTTGGATGGCGGAAGAATTTCCATAGCGGCACTTTCTTTAGGTATTGCTAAAGGCGCTTATGAATGCGCCTTAAAATACGCAAATGAGCGCGAGCAGTTCGAAACAAAAATATTTGATTTTCAAGCTGTTGGGTTTACATTGGCAGATATGGCCACCAAGATTGATGCATCCGAATTACTTATTCGACGAGCAGCGCAATTGAAAGACGATGGTCTGTCAGTTACTAAAGAAGGTGCGATGGCGAAGTTGTACGCCTCTGAAGTTGCTGTTGAAGTTTCTAATGAAGCGGTTCAAATTTTAGGAGGATATGGATTTACAAAAGACTTTCCAGCGGAAAAATATTTTAGAGATGCAAAACTGTGCACAATAGGAGAAGGAACCAGTTCTATTCAACGTATGGTTATTGCAAGAGAGATCAAAAAAGATGCAGAATAACGAGAGGGTCACCTTAATAGATTGTCCAAGGGATGCGATACAGGGAATATCCCCGTTTATTTCTACGCAAAAGAAGATTGCTTACATCAACATGTTATTGGATAGTGAACTTTTCGATTGCATAGATTTTGGAAGCTTTGTTTCCCACCGCTTGGTTCCTCAGATGAGTGATACTGACCAGGTTTTAATGGGATTAAATGGAAAGAGCACCACGAAACTATTAGCGATTATTGCTAATTTGCGAGGAGCCGAGCAAGCGATACAGAGCCGAGCGTTAGATTATATCGGATTTCCGTTTTCGATCTCCGAAACCTTTCAGAAAAGGAACACCAATGCTACTATACGCCAGGCAACAGAAACAGTGCGAGCGATACAAAATCGTTTGGTCGATAATACCCGTACCAAATTGATAATCTATTTATCCATGGCCTTTGGTAATCCCTATGGTGATCCTTGGGATGATGGTCAAGTTGAATATTGGATTGAGAAATTAATGAAATTAGGTGTTACGCATTTTTCGCTTGCGGATACCACTGGCGAAGCGAATCCAGATCGGGTATTTCATCTCGTTGAAAAAATAAAAAGCGGATTTTCAGGTTTGCCTTTCAGCGTGCATTTGCATTCAACTGTTGAGGATGCTTTACTGAAAATCGAAGGGGCATATGCCGCTGGATGTAGACAATTCGAAGGTGCTATTCTAGGATATGGCGGTTGTCCGTTCGCTAAAGACGATTTAGTAGGTAATATTCCTTCGGAATTATTAGTGGACCGCTTTTCTAAGGGCGTTTATCATCAGGTGGCTCCTATTATGGACGCGTTTCAGAATTTAATTACGCATGAAGTATAATTATATAAAAACCGAAATCAAAAAACATGTCTATTACTTGACCTTGGCGCGGGAAGCAAAACGTAATGCCTTCACCCCGACTATGGTCAACGAAATTGCACATGCCGTTGATGAAGTCAACAATTTAGCGGAGATTTCCCTTTTGGTATTGCAGGCACAGGGCCCGATCTTTTGTGCTGGAATGGATTTAAAAACATATCAGGATCCAACGAGCGACGTGATTCATCCTGAGATAATTAATCAAGACCTATCCCTAGGAGCCGTATTCGACCGATTGGAGCGACCATCGATCGCTGTCGTCGAAGGAAATGTGATCGCCGGGGGATTTTTATTTTTATTAGGGTGTAGCTATGTGTTCGCAAAAAAAGAAGTTCAGTTTCGTTTGCCAGAAGTAGAGTTAGGGATATTTCCATTTCAAGTACTCTCAGGGCTTTGTCGAATTATGCCAGAAAAAAAAGCTTTACAGCTTTGCCTCGATCCCAATGCATTTGGAACTGAAACAGCTTTGGAATTAGGGTTGGTTGATGGCTTTTTAGATATAAGGAAGTTGGATAGTTTGATCGCATCATTTTCGGATCGGAACAGCAACATGCTGAGCGCAGCGATACGGGCGAGTAGAGCCATAAGGAATATGGAAACCAAAGAACAATACCGTTATCTGCTGCAATGCCTCGAGGAACTCAAGCAGCAACCCGATGTCCAAGAAAAAATGGCTAATTCTTTGAAGAAGCGATAGGCGGCTTTTGTTTAATTTGAAAATCGTTAAAACCCAGCCCTACCTGGATATCGATGATTTGCTGTTGCAACATTTCCAAAACAGCAATAAAATTAAAAACAAATTGCACTTTATTTTCGGAATTCTCTGCTAGTTTTGAAAAATCCAAAGACTGATTAATTGTTAGTAAATCCTGGATAGCTTTCTTTTGTTGATCAATGCTATAGGGGTGTTTAACGACCGTGTGTTTGCTCTCTTTGGGACGCAGGTTATAGTTACGCATTAGTCCTTCATACATTAGCATCAATTTGTACAAATCAAAAGAAGATAAATCATCCTCTAATTGTTGTACACTCTCGTTCCGGAGACGTTTTAAATCATTAGCCGTATTGCCTCGCCAGTATTGCCGACTGCGACGGTCTTCTAGTTGTCTTAAATCTTCACAAATGCTTTTAAACTGTTTATAGAGGATTAGTTTTTGAACGAGATCTTCTTTGAGATCAACGTCATCTTCTTCAATATCCTCCTCTACTTTTGGAAGAAGCATTTTGGCCTTGATACGCATTAAGGTAGAGGCAACGAATATAAATTCGCTAGCCAGTTCCATATTGAAAGACTGCATATGTTTAACATAGGCTAGAAAGTCATCCGTTATCTTTGAAATTGGAATGTTGTGAATATTGAGTTCATCACGTTCTATGAAGAACAGCAGCAGATCAAAAGGGCCCTCAAAATCAGCTAATTTGATCTCGTAATTTTTCGAATCCATACTTGTGATTCAAAAATAGCGATTTTGAGGAAGATCCAGCAAAAAACTTTTGCCACATAAAATTGTATATATATTCCATACTTAGGATAATAAATTGTTACTTTGTATCTTATTTGTGATAATTTTTTGAGTTATGCAGGTTGAAGCAGGACCACTTTTGCAGAAAGTTCAATTTCCGACTGATGTTCGTCAACTCAAGGAATCTGAGCTTGAAACACTTTGTAAAGAGCTGAGACAATATATTATTGATATCGTTTCTGTTAATGGCGGACATTTTGCCGCGAGCCTTGGCGTAGTTGATTTAACCGTTGCGTTACATTATGCGTTAAATACACCCTATGATCAAATTGTTTTTGACGTGGGACACCAAGCTTACGGGCATAAAATACTGACGGGCAGACGAGATAAATTCCATACGAATCGACTATTAGGGGGGATATCTGGTTTTCCAAAACGAACAGAAAGTGAATACGACGCGTTCGGGGTAGGACATTCTTCTACTTCCATTTCAGCTGCTTTAGGCATGGCTGTTGCCTCCGCCTATAAAGGGGAAGAGGATCGACAGCACGTAGCAGTAATCGGAGACGGTGCCCTGACAGGGGGAATGGCATTTGAAGCCTTAAACCATGCGGGTATTGAAAAATCCAATCTCTTAGTTATTTTAAACGATAATTGCATGTCTATCGACCCGAATGTCGGGGCGATGAAGGAATATTTAACAAGCATTACGACATCAAAAAGTTATAACCGATTCAGGGATGACCTAATCGCAGTGCTAGCTAAAATCTCTAAAAAGGGTCCAGATGCATATGGCTGGGCAAAAAAATTAGAGCAAAGCGTTAAAGGCACGTTATTAAAAAACTCCAATTTATTCGAGGCTTTGAACTTTCGCTATTTCGGGCCCGTGGATGGACATGATGTTAAAAAACTAGTCAAAACTTTAGAGGACCTGAAGCATATCAATGGGCCAAAATTGTTGCATGTTGTCACCGTTAAAGGAAAAGGATATGCGTTGGCAGAAAAGGACCAAACCAAATGGCATGCGCCGGGACTTTTTGATAAGATTACCGGAGAAATTAAGAAATCTGTACCGGATAAACCTCAACCACCCAAATACCAAGACGTGTTTGGTCATTCATTAGTGGAGTTGGCAAAAAGCAATGAAAACATCATGGGTATCACACCAGCAATGCCGAGTGGATCTTCGATGAATATCATGATGAAAGCCCTGCCAGATCGTGCCTTCGACGTCGGGATAGCAGAACAGCATGCGGTGACCTTCAGCGCAGGGTTGGCGGCTCAGGGCATGATTCCGTTTTGTAATATTTATTCCACATTTATGCAACGGGGTTATGATCAAGTGATACACGATGTTGCTTTACAGAACTTGCCGGTTGTTTTTTGTTTAGATCGTGCGGGATTGGTGGGTGCAGATGGGCCGACTCATCACGGGGCTTATGATATTGCTTTCATGCGCTGTATTCCGAATATGACAGTATCATCGCCGATGAACGAAGAGGAATTGAGGAACTTGATGTACACGGCTCAGTTGCCGGATCAAGGACCATTTGTCATTCGATACCCCCGGGGTAAAGGTGTTCTGCCGGATTGGAAACTTCCATTTCAGGCTATATCCATTGGAAAAGGGAGAAAGTTATGCGATGGAGAAGAAATCGCAATACTTTCTTTTGGACATATTGGAAACGAAGCGTCCAAAGCGATTGTGAATCTCAGAGAAGATGGTATTCATTTAGCACATTATGATTTGCGTTTTGCCAAACCGTTAGACACCGAGTTGTTACACCAGGTTTTTAAAAAGTACAAGAAAATTATTACGGTTGAAGACGGCTGCCTCCCAGGCGGAATCGGTGCGGCGGTTATAGAATTCATGGTGGACAACCACTACCATGCTGAAGTTATTCGACTCGGGATTCCGGACGAGATCATCGAACATGGCGAGCAGTCTGAACTTTGGAAAATTTGTGGCATCGACACCGAGGGCATCGAAGCCACGGCGAGAAAGCTGACCAAAGGAATGAAGACTGAAACTTTGGTCGGATAATTGCTATTCTATAAGTAAGTAGAATTTCTTCTGATCTCCGAAAGAATTATAGAAGCCGATCGGCTTCTTTTTTTTATTAAAAGTTTTCCACATTTATAATTATGACTACTTTTCTAGTCATTAAAAATTAAGCAAAAACAATCTAAATTAAGTGTTGTTAATAAATATATTTTATGTAAATTATTAGGGGTAAAAAAGCCTAAAATTACAATTAACTAGTTGATATATATTAAGTTATCTTTTTTTTGGCTTTTTAATTTTTTAGCTCAATTTTTTTTGTCATATTCGTTGTAGGCAAAAGTTATAAACAGATTTTTTGTCAATTATTGGTTTTCAAGTTATTAACAAATTCAGAATGGAAAAAACGTGTACAAGTGTATGGGAAAGTTGTCTGGCTGTTATCAAAGACAATATTCCAACACAAAGTTTTAAGACATGGTTCGAGCCCGTTAAAGCTGTACGTCTAGAAGGAAACGTTTTAACTATTCAAGTGCCTAGTTTGTTTTTCTATGAATGGTTAGAAGAGCATTATGTGGGTATCCTAAGAAAAACAGTTAAAAAGTTTTTGGGAGAGCAAGGCCGTTTAGAATATAACATTGTCGTAGAAAAATCCTCTGCGAAGCATCCATATACGACCAATATACCTTCAAATGGAAACGGTGCGGAAGGAAAAAAGCAATCCATACCCGTCCCGGTTGCTTTGAATAAAAATATCAAAAATCCATTTGTTATTCCCGGATTGAAGAAATTGCAGGTTGACCCGCAATTGAATCAAAACTATACTTTTGATAATTTTATTGAAGGAGAATGTAATCGTCTAGCACGATCAGCTGGATTTGCCGTGGCCAATAAACCCGGTGGTACTTCTTTCAATCCACTGATGGTGTACGGAGATGTCGGCCTTGGAAAAACGCATCTGGTACAGGCGATCGGTAACGAGGTCAAAAGAAGCCTGCCCGATAAATTGGTCATTTATGTGTCCTGCGAGAAATTTTGCCAACAATTTGTGGATTCATTAAAAAACAATACGATTAATGATTTTGTAAATTTTTATCAAGCGATGGATGTAATTATTATGGACGATGTCCATAATTTTGCGGGCAAGGAAAAAACCCAGGATATTTTCTTCCATATTTTCAATCATCTTCACCAAACCGGTAAACAGATTATTCTCACCTCAGATAAAGCTCCGAAAGATCTGTCTGGGTTGGAAGAGCGGTTACTGAGTCGTTTCAAATGGGGCCTTTCGGCGGATATCCAAGCGCCAGATTTGGAAACCAGAATGGCTATTTTGAAAAAGAAGATGTATTCCGATGGTATTGAACTGCCTGAAAGTGTGGTAGAATATGTAGCCAATCAAATAGATAATAGCGTTCGAGAACTCGAGGGAGCTATGGTGTCCTTATTAGCACAGTCCACGCTAAATAAGCGGGAAATTGACTTGAACTTAGCGAAGTCAATGCTGAAGAACTTTGTCAAAAATACGCACAAAGAGATTTCGATGGAATACATTCAGAAATTGGTCTGTGAGTATTTTGAAGTGCCCGTGGAAATGGTTAAATCAAAGGTCAGGAAGCGGGAAATCGTTCAGGCAAGGCAGATTTCGATGTATTTAGCGAAGAATCATACCAAGTCATCTCTTAAGTCAATTGGGAACTTTTTCGGCGGACGTGATCACTCCACGGTAATCTATGCTTGCCAGACCGTGGAAGATCTTATTGAAACCGATAAGAGATTTAAAACCTATGTTCAGGATATTCAAAAGAAGTTAAAATCCTCTTAGACATATTGATCAAACCTTTTAAGAGAATAGGATAATTTTAATTCAAATAGATGGGGCTGTCAATTGTTGACAGCCCCATCTATTTGAATTAATGTTTAATAGTGAATTACGCTACTCTTATTGCATATTCGGCTGAGGAAGCGCAGATCCTACCGGTTTCTTACTTGCTCTAGATTCTACAATCTTAGCATACAGCGGCTTCTGTTCATCAGTTAATACATTATTCACGCTTTGATCTAAATCGGCGTTTAATGCGTCAACCTGCTGCGCTTTGCTTTCCGCTGCGGTAGTGTCCGATTTTAATGCGAACTTCGCTTTCTTGTGTTCCAACACAATGTCATAAATTTGAGCTTGCTGTTCCTCGGTCAAAGTCAATTGAGTAGTCCATTCGGTAACAGTTTGTTTTGCTTTGTCTTCAGGGCTCGCCTCTTGCGCAAACGATAATGATAACGCTAAAAGAAAGGCTGATGCGGTTAAAAATAATTTTTTCATGGTATTAGAATTTTGTTAAAACTTTATTGTTTACTCTGTTTCTGTACTATTAATAACTACGGCATTCCCTGTTTTAGTATATGATTGTATCATATTTGTTACTTTTTAACATTTCTTAACGACGCCCATTACCCGTGTTAGTGTGATAAATAGTTGTTTATTAGTGTGTTGTACAGGTTTTTAGGGCTATGGAAGACGGACTGAAGAAAAGAGCGTTTTTAACGGATTATCCGTTCGATCTCGCGGAAAAACAGGTGCTCATGCTCTACTTTTACGTCAATCGGGATATAGTATACTGGTATATCACCCAAAGCATTTAGGGAGAGCCGTTGCGCATCCTTTTCGGTCGTTAAAATAGGCTTAAGGTTAGCGCTGCCAGTCGTGCTATCGCCTGATAGCGAGCGGATGTGTCGATAGTCAGTTTCGTTAAAATCGTGGTGATCGCGAAACGACAGGTGTTGAAAAACACGGTTTTTTTGCTCTAAATAGGTTGTTAGGGGGCGGGGATTTGCAATACCGGTCAATAGAATGAAAGGGCTTGCTAATTTTTCCAGGGGCAGCCGCGTTCCTGAACGAAGATCCACAAGAGGGAGATATTGGAAACGGCTATAATATAGCGAACAAGACGGGTTATGTTTTCGAATCGTATCTTCAATGATTTTTCGGCTGGTGGGAGAAATGATCGGCGGGCATTTTGTAATCAAGACGATATCTGCACGCTTAGTCTGATTCATGGTATCCCTTAAATTGCCAGTAGGAAGTAGTATAAGGGGTTCGATGATCGAGGCGTAATCAAACAGAAGGAGATGACAACGCGCCTTAACCTTGCGGTGTTGAAATGCGTCATCCAACAGAATGAGGTTATGGTCCTTACTGAGGATGTCAATACCGCGAGCGCGCTGCTCATCAACAGCTATGGTGATCTCTGGATGATTTTTTTTAAATTGAAGAGGTTCATCTCCAGACTGACTGGCGGGATCATCCAGATGGACTAAACGAAAGCCCTTGGTTTTTCGACCATAGCCTCGACTCAGTGTTGCCAGCTGATAATGATCCTTGAAGTGCGCAATGAGCTTTTGGGTCAAAGGGCTTTTACCAGATCCACCGATAATCAAGTTGCCGATGACGATGGTTGGAACGTTGAAGCTACGGCTGGAAAGAACGCCGAGATCGTATAATACGTTTCTAGTCCATATAATGAAGCTATAGACGAGCGTGATAGGAAACAACAACCACCGTAAAATATGCATGCACTATTATTTCTTTATAATCTTAAGTCCAATGTCATTGATTCCCACTAATGAGGCCTCTTGCATTTGATGTCGGATCTGAAATATATATAGGCCAGTATCGGGAAATTGACGATTTTCTTCTACTACTTCGGTTAGTTCATACAAGTGTCCTGCCGATTTCCCCATCCATTTACCTTCCCCGTCGGCCATCTGAACTTCGATCAAAGGATTAATGTACTCCACACTGTCCACGGCGGTTTCCGCAATGGATAGAAATAAATTTGAATAGCCGTAATACGGACTATGGCGGATGTTCAAAAACACATCATATCGAGCCGTTGTATCCCGTATTTCAACCTGAAACTGGGGCTGAAACACTTCCTCCCATTCCTGATTTGGAATAATTGAGTTTTTTTCAAAGAAAGGACCCGTCTGGCAGGAAGACAACAGCAAGAATAAATACACTATAATGCTACTATTCCGCATGCTCGTACATTTTGTTAAGCGCCTGATTTGTTGCTATTATCGTCCTTACCTTTATAACGTCTGTTTCTGCTTTGTGGCCGACGTTTTTGGTTTTTAGGAGCTTGTCCTTCCTTGTTCAGATTTTCCTCTGGAGCTTTGCTCTTTTGATTAGAATGTGTGGGCGTTTTGGCCACAGGTTTGTTTTGCTGCTGGTTTGTTCCCCCATTTGGTTTTTGTGAACCGCCTTCGGCTCGACTTCTTTTCGGCTTTCGCTTCTTTTTCTTACGGTTGCGATCATCCAAACGAGTAAGACTATCTTGCCCGACAACATTCTCGTAGTCTGGGCTAGGTACTTTAGGAAGTTCCTCTTTAGGAGGACTGATTAGATCTTGTGGTTTTTTTCCTTGCGCGTTTAGCGCCACGATTTCTTTAACCTGTTCGGCTTTTAAGGGAATCCAACTTTCTGCATTTGGATAGGAAAACCACATGGTCTTTTTAAAAATGTCGGTCTTTTGCAAATAAGCGGTGCCCGATTGTGTTTCAATACGATCAACGTTATTTGGAATATCTTTAAGCGCATCCATATAGCTGTCGAGTTCGTAGTTAAGACAGCATTTTAGTTTACCACATTGTCCGGCAAGCTTTAGCGTATTTAGGGAAAGATTCTGATACCGCGCGGCTGATGTAGAAACGGTTTTGAATTCCGTTAACCAGGTCGAACAACAGAGCTCCCGGCCACAGGATCCGATGCCCCCTAATCGGCTGGCTTCTTGTCGCATACCGATTTGTCGCATTTCAATACGGATTCGGAATGCTTCGGCCATGCGTTTAATCAATTCCCGGAAGTCTACACGACCTTCTGCAGTATAGTAAAACGTGGCTTTAGTTTTGTCCCCTTGATAGTCGACATCAGAAATTTTCATCGAAAGCCCAAGTTCCAAGGCTAAATTTCGAGCTCGATGCATGGTTTCCCATTCTATATTTTTCGACAGATTATATTTAGCGAAATCGCTCTCGCTCGCTTTCCGATAAATTTTCTTCGAGACCTCTTCGGGCTTAATTCTGTTCTTCTTGAGTTGAAGACGGACCAGCTCGCCGGTTAATGAAACGTGACCGATATCATAGCCGCCCGTATTGGGCTCTACAACGACCATCTCGCCCATTTCCAGATAAAGGTTATCCGTGTTCACAAAAAACTCTTTTCTAGAGCCTTTGAAACGAACTTCAACAATATCGAAAGGTTTATAATTTGAAGGCAGGTCCATATCGACGAGCCAATCGTAAACATCTAATTTATTACATCCGCTGGTCATACAAGTACCGTTGTTATTACAACCTGCTGGTACTGTACCAAGTGTTTTGCTCCCGCAACCACCCCCGGACGAGCAACTACCACATCCCATATTCTATTTTGTTATATATGTTGAGTTCCCATCGGGAACGTATTGTATTTAAATAATAAAACTAACTGCAAAGATAAATCTAAAAATAATATTTTAGGATTTGCATTTCTTTCGACAGAATAATGTGTTTTCTCAAATAATTCGATCGCTGTTTGCAGTTTTTCCAAAGAAGTTATTTCTGAAAACTTCTTCACGAACGCTCTTTCTTCCCCTTGCAGAAAGACAAGCTCATCCATGGCTTGATTAAGCAAAATGATTTGACGGAACATATTGATGGTATAAATCAAAAACAGCTTTTGATTTTCCCGTCCCAGTTTACTGATCTCATTATCGCATATATCGACAATTTGATGACCTGAATCCGTCACGATCCTCCTCAGCCAACGGATCATCAAATCAAAGTTAGTGTTATTTTCTTCTCCGAGCTGGTCAAGCGCCGATTGTAGGTTTCCATCAGCGATAAATGTAATTTCGTTTGCTCTGGCAGAATCGATCTTTTTTTCCTCGATGAGGTAACGGCAAAGCTCATCATGCGTTAGTTTCGGCACTTTAATCAACTGGGTCCTTGAAATAAGGGTATTCAGAATTTTATCCCGGTTTTCAGAAACCAATAGGAAGAGCGTTTTAGCAGGCGGCTCTTCAATTAGCTTCAACAAGGCATTACCCTGGGTGTCTAAATATTCCGGCAACCACATTAACAGAACCTTATATTCAGCTTCAAAAGGCTTCAGGCTTAATTTTTTGATGATATCATGCGCTTCGGCAATATTAATATTGGCCTGTTTATTTTCAACCTCAAGTTGATTGCGCCAATGGGTAAGACCCATATAGGGATTGTTCAGAAACGCAGCGCGCCATTCTTCCATATAAGAAGCGGCAGTTTCCTCCTTTCTTTTGGCAAAGAAAGGGAATGAAAAATGTAAATCAGGATGAATCAGTTTTTCATATTTAATACAGGAGGAACAGCGACCGCAGCTATCTGATTCTTGTTTATTCTGGCAGTTCAAATACTGCGCATACGCGAGTGCTAACGCTAAGCTACCCGAGCCTTCGGGACCCAAAAACAACTGTGCATGGCTAACCCGATTTTCATCGATGGTGCCTATAAGCCTTTCTTTAAGCTGTTGATGGCCGACAATGTTTTTGAATTGCATACTTAATCTCGACAAAGGTACAAAATTATACGTTGTGCTTTTGGATGACCTGACCGCAAAAGCACATTTCCCATGCAAAAAATTAGATTCTTTTCTGTATAATTGCATTAGAATCTATTAACTAGAGAACATGAGATTTATAGTATCAACCTCGATATTACTAAAGCAATTGCAGGCGATTAGTGGTGCTTCAAGTTCCAGTACCGTTTTACCCATATTAGAAAATTTTTTGTTCGAAATCAAGGATAACTTATTGACGATTTCGGCAACTGATCTTCAAACCAGTATGGTAACGAATTTACAGATCGAAGCCAAAGAAGGAGGGCGTGTGGCGATGCCTTCGAAAATTTTGATCGAGACGCTCAAAACCTTGCCGGATCAACCGGTAGCTTTCTCTGTAGATACGCAGACCTTAGCCATTGAAATCAGTGCGGGAGATGGTAAGTATAAATTGAGTGGGGAGAACGCTGATGATTTTCCAAAAATTCCCGTTGTTGAGAATATTTCGCAAGTTGAAATGAATGCTCCCATTCTTCAGGAAGCCATCAATAAAACAATTTTTGCCGTTAGCAATGATGAACTCCGTCCGGCAATGTCCGGAGTGTACGTTCAGCTCGCTGAGCAATCCATCACATTTGTAGCGACCGATGCCCATAAATTGGTGCGTTATCGTCGTACCGACCTTCGTGTTGAAAAAGCGACGACCCTTATCTTGCCAAAGAAAGCGCTCTCGTTATTGAAATCATCGCTCCCATCAGAGGACGTTTCAGTGACTATCCAGTATAACAATACCAATGCTTTCTTTCAGTTTGGTAATATCCATTTAATATGCCGGTTGATTGATGAGCGTTATCCGGACTACGAAGCCGTTATCCCGCAATTGAACCCCAATCAATTGACGGTAGACCGTTTACTTTTCCTCAACACGCTTAGACGTGTGGTTATTTTCGCGAATAAAACGACACACCAGGTACGTCTAAAGATTTCGGGTAGTGAGCTTCATATTTCGGCAGAAGATTTGGACTTCTCGAATGAAGCGCACGAGCGTCTAAGTTGCCAATTTGAAGGAGAGGATATGGAGATTGGGTTTAACGCCAAATTTCTGGTCGAAATGTTGAATAACCTAAGTTGTGAAGAAGTAATGCTCGAGATGAGCACATCGAATCGGGCCGGTCTATTGGTTCCAGCGGTGAAAGAAGAGCATGAAGAAGTATTGATGTTGGTCATGCCTGTAATGTTAAACAATATTTAAAAAACGCAACGGTTTGGATTTAATTTATTCGCTGATTGACTTTATCCTCCATATTGATGATCATTTGGTGGAAATTGTTAATAATTATCAGACGTGGACCTATCTGATTCTATTTTTAATCATTTTCGCAGAGACCGGACTGGTCGTTACGCCATTTTTACCTGGAGATTCCCTTTTGTTTGCTGCTGGCGCTATTATCGCGAAACCCGAAACAGATTTGAACATTTTTGTAATGTGTGGGCTGTTGATCGTAGCGGGAATTTTAGGAGATATGGTGAACTATCATATCGGAAAATATATTGGTCCGAAAGCATTTTCCGGGAGATATAAGTTCCTTAAAAAGGAATATTTAGAGAAGACGGAAAAGTTTTATGACAAATACGGTGGGAAAACCATTATATATGCACGATTCGTACCGATTGTTCGAACCTTTGCGCCTTTTGTGGCAGGCGTCGGGTCGATGTCTTATGCGAAGTTTGCATCGTACAATGTAATTGGAGCGATCGTTTGGGTCACCTCCTTTTTGTTCATCGGCTACTTCTTTGGAGGTCTTCCTGTGATTAAAGATAATTTTACGGTGGTCGTTTTTGCGATTATTATTCTATCGGTCTTACCACCCATTGTTGAAATAGTAAAAGAAAAATACGCAAAAAAGAAGGAGGCCTAAGGCTTACTTCTTTTTTTTGCCCGTCATCGGGGACAAGGGATTTGCTATGTTTGGTGTAGTTGTTGCTGTGCAATCGTAATTTGACATGGAATTCCTTACAACTTTGATTGATTTTATCCTCCACCTGGATCACTACTTGATCGAGATGACCAGCACCTATCAGTCGTGGACCTATTTGATTCTTTTTCTCGTAATCTTTGCGGAAACCGGTCTGGTCGTGACTCCTTTTCTTCCGGGTGATTCTGTACTTTTCGCCATCGGCGCGTTAATTGCGAAACCCGAGACATCACTTTCTTTAGTCTTGATGTATCTGCTCCTCTGTACGGCAGCAATATTAGGCGACTTTACTAATTATGAGATCGGGAAGCGTTTTGCAAGTCGATTGTTTAAGCGCTCCTCACGGATTTTTAAACAAGCCTATCTGGAAAAAACCAAAGGGTTCTATGAAAAACACGGCCCTAAAACCATCGTTTATGCGCGATTTATACCAATCATTAGAACCTTCGCACCTTTTGTTGCAGGTATCGCTCATATGCCTTATAGAAAATTCGGACGATACAATATTTTAGGCGCATTGATTTGGGTCACACTATTTTTGATCGGCGGTTATCTCTTCGGTCAAATTCCTATAGTGGAAAACAATTTTTCGATCGTTATTGTCCTCGTAGTCGGACTCTCTCTGTTGCCTCCCCTATTCGAATACATTAAAAGCTATTTCATTCACCGCAATAAATCTTGATGCCTACCCTACTGTCTTACGCCCTATTCGTTTTTTTGTTCATGTTTCACGGTGCTGAAAAGGATAGCCGACCTCGAATCGATCGAGCGGAAGCTAAAGAAGCGTTCCGCTATATCAATGAATTTCGGGCCAGCCCAAAGAATTACAGCAAAAAGCTAGGCGTTCGAATCCCATCGGGCGTCAATAACAAACCGCTTCGTTGGAACGCTAAGCTTGCTAAGGTCGCTGAACAACGCGCAATGGATATGGCAAAAAGGGATTATTTTGATCATGTCGATCCTGATGGGTTTGGCTCGAACTACCACATTCACCATGGCGGATACTCGTTAAATCCAGATTGGATTAAAGACGTTCGCACCAATAACTTCGAGTCAATCGGTGCTAATCACGACTCAGCGGTAGAAGGGATTCAAGCGTTCATTATAGGGCGAGGTTCACCGGGTTTCATGCACCGACGACATATCTTAGGCATGGATTCTTGGAACGCCTCATTGTACGATATCGGCATTGGCTTTGTTCGCAGAGCAAACGGGTCGAGTTATAAAAGCTACCTCTGTGTCTTGATTGCTAAACACGATTGGTAGCCGAGTCGTGAATTTCAGGGAGTTTTGTACCTTTGCGTATGATAAAATCGATGACAGGCTACGGTATCGGTCATGCGGAAAACGCAGCTGTAAAATATACCGTTGAGATCAAATCACTCAACTCCAAATTTCTAGAATTGAATTTGAGACTACCTAAGGCGGTCTCCGATAAAGAGTTGGTGCTCAGAAGTGAAAGCAGTAAACGGATTGAAAGAGGCAAAGTAAATATCAATATTGCGACCGAATACCTGGATCAGACCGCGAAAGCGGCCACGATTAACGCTGATCTACTGAAAGCCTATTACCAACAACTTCAAGATATTTCCTTTCAACTAGGCGATAGCAAAGCCAATATGTTTGAGCTCGCCTTGGGTATGCCCGAGGTCATTAGTCATGATGAGGGAATTAACCACGAGGAAGGGGAAGTTGTACTGGAGGCCTTTCGTCTCGCCGTGACGCAGTTCAACGCCTTTAGACAAGATGAAGGTGCGGTGCTAAAGACCGATTTGGAGCATCGTGTAGATTTGATTATCAGTCATCTAGCAGAAGTGGAGTTGGTAGAAGGCAGTCGTATTCCATTGATCCGAGAACGAATCACCCAGTATATGGATGAGGCTGTTGGCAAAGAAAATGTCGACATGAATCGTTTCGAACAAGAGATTGTTTTTTATATTGAAAAACTGGACATCACGGAAGAAAAGGTACGTTTGCGCAGCCACTGTAATTATTTTCTCGAAGCCCTGAATGTAGAAACATCCAATGGAAAAAAATTAGGGTTCATTTCCCAAGAAATGGGGCGAGAAATCAACACCTTGGGATCAAAAGCCAACAATGCCGCGATTCAGCAAATTGTCGTGAAGATGAAAGACGAGTTGGAGAAAATTAAAGAACAACTACTAAACGTACTATAATGAGCGGTAAGCTTTTAATATTTTCTGCCCCCTCAGGGGCTGGCAAAACTACTATTGTCAAACGAGTTTTGGCAAAATTAGATGGCCGAGTTGCGTTTTCTATATCAGCAAGTACGCGGCAACCACGGGGCAAAGAAGTGGATGGAGTGGATTATTATTTTATATCCAAAGAAGATTTTTTACATCGAATTGCAAAACACGAATTCATTGAATTTGAAGAAGTGTATTCAGGCACTTTTTATGGGACCTTGCGTTCTGAAGTTGAGCGGATATGGGAAGAAGGCAAGCACGTCATCTTTGATATTGATGTGGTGGGCGGACTGCGTTTGAAGTCCAAGTTCCCAGATCAGGCTTTGGCTATTTTTGTGAATCCACCTTCATTGGAAGTCTTGCAAGAACGTTTAACCGGCAGGGGGACTGATTCGCAAGACAAATTGAAAGAGCGGATTGCAAAAGCGGAATTAGAATTAGGTTATGCTGATAAATTTGATGTCATCCTACAAAACCAGGACCTGGAAGTTGCTTGCGCGGAAGCTGAACAACTTGTGACGGATTTCATAAAGTCTTGAAAATAGCATGAAAAAAAGCAAGGTCGGACTATTTTTTGGCTCCTTTAATCCGATTCATATTGGCCATTTGATCATTGCGAACTATATGGCGACTTATAGCGATCTCGATGAAGTATGGTTTGTGGTCTCTCCCCAGAACCCCTTTAAGGAAAAGAAATCGTTGGCCAATATGTATGACCGTTTGGAAATGGTTAATTTGGCGATTGATGGCAGCGATAAATTGCGGGCCAGCGATATTGAATTCCACTTGCCCCGCCCCTCTTATACTATCGATACGCTGATTAACTTAAGTGAGAAATACGCTGATAAGGAGTTTTTACTGATTATGGGCGAGGATAATCTGCAAAGCTTGAAGAAATGGAAGAATGCTGAAGTTCTTCTCAGAGATTATCGAATCGTTGTCTATCCACGCCCCGGGTATCAAAGTTCGGCGCTTCGGGAACACCCCTCGGTAGCAATAACCGACACACCACTCATGGAAATTTCTTCCACGTTCTTACGCCAGTCGATAAAAGACGGACGTTCGATTCGGTTTTTTACCCCAGATGCCGTTATTGATTTCATCGATAAAAAGGGACTTTATTACTAAAAAAACTAAACAACTGACTATCAAGGCCTTTAAGATTGGTTGAAATTTCTGGGTCAAAATCCTAAACATTTAAGACAGTTGAGGGTTTAGTCTATGAACATTAAACTGGAGGATTTACCATGGATAAATTGGATTTAAAAGGAAAATGGAACGAAGTCAGAGGCAAAATTAAGCAGCAATATGCTGAGTGGACCGATGATGATTTGGCTTACGAAGATGGGAAGGAAGATGAGCTGGTTGGCAGGCTTCAACAAAAGTTAGGAAAATCTAGAGAGGAAGTCGTTCAGTGGCTTAATGGGCTAGGATAATTTTCTATTATAATTGCTTAAGGGTCGCTGTTTTTTAAACGGCGACCCTTTTGTCGTATTAAGGACGAGCTTTGATCTTTTCTCCGACAGGTTTTGCCTTTTCTTTCATTGATTAATTGCTAACTTAGCTGTATGGCAGCAAAGAGACCCACCATTTTAGTCGTGAACGACGACGGTATTACCGCCCCTGGAATAAAAGTATTACTGGAAGTCATGCAAGAAATCGGCAATGTCGTTGTCGTTGCACCCGACAGTCCACAGTCTGGTATGGGCCACGCGATTACCATAGGGAAACCGCTTAGACTGGATAAGATGGAGCTGTATCCTGGGGTAGAGATGTATAAATGTTCCGGCACCCCGGTCGACTGTGTCAAGTTGGCGGTCAATAAGATTTTTAAAGGGAAGAAACCGGATCTATGTGTGTCCGGGATTAATCATGGGTTGAATTACTCGATCAACGTACTGTATTCAGGGACCATGTCTGCGGCGGTCGAAGGGGCGATAGAGGGCATTCCTTCTATCGGCTACTCGTTAGACGATTTTGCTTTCCAGGCGGATTTTTCTCATACGAAGCCTTATGTGAAAACAATCGCCGAGCAAGTACTAAAAAATGGATTGCCTAAAAACTCCCTGTTGAATGTTAACTTTCCCAACGCTGATCAGGCGATTAAAGGAATCAAAGTTTGTAGACAAGCCAATGCGAAATGGTTTGAAGAATTTGACGAACGAGTGGATCCCTACAAACGGGAGTACTTCTGGATGACCGGGAATTTTGAATTGAAGGACAAGGGAGAGGATACGGATGTATTCGCCTTAACAAACGGGTATGTATCGATTGTGCCCACTCAATTTGACATGACTGCCCACCATGTCATTCCGGAGCTTAACTCTTGGTCTTTTGATCAACAGGGATGAAGAACTCGATTTTACTAGGCGTTTTTATCGGTTTGATCGGTCCGCTGATCGCGCATCTATTGATGAGCTGCACGGACGTACAAACCCTTTTATTTCCCGATAAACCGACCGGGCTTTATGTCATTGCTGCAGCGATTAATCTGGTCGGCTGTTGGCTGAGCTATAAAAAAGGGTTGGACAAGTTCGGCAATGGTTTAATTTTAGCCACGTTTCTTGGAATGGTCTTATTGGTCTTCACTAGGAATATTAACATAGACTTGTAGTTGATTGGTTTAAATAAAAATAGATGGAATTGACATTAGGGTTTTCACCTTGTCCAAACGATACGTTTATTTTTGATGCACTTATTCATGAGAAGATTGATACCAAAGGGCATCGGTTTCACGTGGAATATCAAGATGTAGAAACTTTAAACGAAAAAGCATTCAGCGGAACACTAGACATTACCAAGCTCAGTTACCATGCTTTTGCTTATGCGGTTGAAGAATACGAATTATTGGATTCCGGGAGTGCATTGGGGTCTGGCGTTGGGCCACTGCTGATCTGCAAAGATCCAGAAACAGCCAAACGCTTATCGGCAATGGTCGGACAGTCCGACCTTTCAGGACTGAGTGATTTAAAAATAGGGATTCCAGGAAAATATACGACAGCAAATTTCTTGTTGGGATTGGCATTTCCAAGTCTTTTAAACAAGGAGGTGATGCTGTTCTCGGATATCGAACGCAGTCTTCTTGACGGATCCATTGATTTGGGACTAATTATCCATGAAAACAGGTTTACCTATATGGATAAAGGCTTACACAAAATTACCGACTTGGGTGATTACTGGGAACAAACCACAGGTTGTCCCATTCCCCTAGGTGGTATCGTCATTAAACGATCTTTGCCTCAAGAAATTAAGCGCGTTGTTAATGACTTAATCCGGCAAAGTGTACAGTATGGGTTTTCACACCCTAAGTCGGGATTGGACTATATACGCTCGCATGCCCAAGAAATGGACGAGGAGGTCATGTATAAGCATATCGAGCTGTATGTCAACTCGTATTCCCTGGAACTAGGGAAGAAAGGAAGAGATGCAGTAGAAACAATGTTTGAGAAGGCAACGGCGCTCAATTTGATTCCCGTTACAGGCAAAAAATTGTTTTTAATAAAATAATTGATAAAATTGGTTTGTGAACCACCAAGTTGTCGGTGGTAATAATTAAATTTGGCCCATCAGTGTCAAAATGTCTGCCTATTTGATTTGGAGTCATTATTGCACATGCGAATAGAGAAATAGAAAATTATGTTGAAGTTTTTAAGCAAATTATTTGGCAGTAAGTCTGACAAGGATATTAAAAGTGTACAGCCGCTCGTCAATAAGGTTAAAGAAGAATATGAGAAACTCTCTAGTTTGACTCACGATGAACTAAGGGGGAAAACGACAGAATTCAAAAATAGAATTACCGAATATCTAAAAGAGATAGACGATGAGATTGAGGAGATAAAGACTGAGGCCGATTCTAGCGATGATATGGATCTGAAGACCTCGCTTTACGACCAAATTGACAAACTGACAAAAGACCGTGATAAAAGGCTTGAAGAAATATTATTAGAGATATTACCAGAGGCTTTTGCGGTTGTTAAAGATACTGCTCGACGCTTTAGTGAAAATAGCGAGATTCAGGTAACCGCTACGGAGTTCGACCGAGAATTAGCGACGAAAAAGTCGAACGTGCAAATTGAGAACGATTCAGCAATATGGAAAAACACGTGGACGGCAGCTGGGACAGAGGTGACTTGGAATATGGTGCACTACGATGTTCAGCTAATCGGTGGGGTTGTTCTTCATCAAGGTAAAATTGCCGAGATGTCAACAGGTGAAGGTAAGACATTGGTTGGAACGCTTCCCACTTATCTGAATGCCCTTTCTGGCCAGGGAGTACACATCGTTACAGTGAACGATTACTTAGCAAGACGTGACTCGGAATGGAATGGTCCCATTTTCGAATTTCATGGCATGAGCGTTGACTGTATTGACAAATATCAACCCAACTCGCCGCAGCGGCGTGAAGCCTACTTGAAGGATGTTGTGTATGGCACAAACAATGAATTTGGTTTTGACTATCTCCGGGATAACATGACCAACACCAAAGAGGCGATGGTCCAACGGAAGTTGCATTTCGCGATGATTGATGAGGTGGATTCTGTATTAATAGACGACGCGCGTACACCATTGATTATTTCTGGTCCGATTCCTAAGGGAGATCAACATGAATTCTATCAGCTCAAACCAAGAATCGAACGGTTAGTCAATGCACAGAAAGCCTATGTCAACACCGTTCTTAATCAAGCCAAGAAAGCGATTGCTTCAGGCGATACCGACGTTGAGGCTGGTGGTTTAGCCTTGTTCCGCGCGTATCGCGGTCTTCCGAAAAACAAAGCTTTGATTAAGTATCTATCGGAAGGTAACCACCGCCAAGTCTTACAGAAGGTAGAGAACTATTACATGCAAGAACAAAGCCGGCATATGCCTAAAGCCGATACGGAGCTGTTCTTTGTAATTGATGAAAAAAACAATCAGGTTGAATTAACCGAGAAAGGTATTGAATTGATCACCACGTCAGGCGAGGACGCCAACTTCTTTATTCTTCCTGATGTGGGAACCGAAATAGCCGAAATTGAGAATTTAGAGCTACCTATTGAAGAGCGCGCGGAAAAGAAAGAAGAGTTGATGCGTGATTACTCTGTTAAAGCGGAGCGGATTCACTCGATCAACCAACTATTAAAAGCCTATACCCTATTCGAGAATGACGATCAATATATTGTCGACGAGGGAAAGGTTAAGATCGTCGATGAACAAACCGGACGTATCATGGATGGACGGCGCTATTCAGATGGGTTGCACCAGGCGATCGAGGCGAAAGAGAATGTAAAAGTGGAAGACGCGACGCAAACCTACGCGACCATTACCTTGCAGAACTATTTTCGGATGTATCACAAGTTGTCCGGAATGACGGGTACGGCCTCGACTGAGGCTGGAGAGCTCTGGGAAATTTATAAACTCGATGTGGTAGAAATACCAACCAATAGACCCACACAGCGGGATGACCGCCAAGACTTGATCTATCGTACGGCCCGGGAAAAATACAATTCCGTTGCACAGGAAATTCAAATATTAACCGAAGCAGGACGCCCGGTGCTGGTCGGTACGACATCGGTGGAAATCTCCGAGTTATTGAGCCGGATGTTAAAATTACGAGGCGTTAAGCACAATGTGTTAAACGCTAAGCTTCATCAGAAGGAAGCGGATATTGTTGCAGAAGCAGGTCATCCAGGGCAAGTAACAATTGCTACCAATATGGCGGGCCGGGGTACGGATATTAAATTGTCTGCGGAGGTTATTAATTCCGGCGGTTTGGCCATTATCGGTACTGAACGGCACGAATCTCGACGTGTTGACCGTCAGTTGCGTGGACGTGCGGGACGTCAAGGAGACCCCGGATCCTCACAGTTTTTCGTGTCACTTGAAGACCCATTGATGCGTTTATTTGCCTCTGAGCGTATTTCTAAACTAATGGTCAAGATGGGCGTTGAGGATGGAGAGGTGATGCAGCACGGTATGCTGACCAAATCCATAGAGCGGGCGCAACGCAAGGTGGAAGAAAACAACTTTGGAATTCGTAAACGTCTTTTAGAGTACGATGACGTCATGAACTCTCAGCGGACCGTCATCTATAAAAAACGTAAGAATGCCTTATTTGGCGAACGTATGGATGTGGATCTGAATAACACAATCTACGATGTGGTAGAAGATGTGTTGTTGGATGTGAAAGAAAACAACTCATTTGATGAATTTCAGATTGAGATGATTCGCGTGTTCGCTGTCAACCCGGAGACGACAGAGGAAGAGTTTGTGAACACTTCGAGTTCGGAGTTAGCGGAACGGCTCTTTGATCAGGTTATCACGCATTATCATAAAAAATCAACGATCATTGCAGAACAAACACTTCCTGTGTTGACCAATGTGTTGGCCGAACGTGGCGGAATGATCGAAAATATTATCGTTCCGTTTACCGATGGAATTCGTGGCATTCAAGTTGCTACAAATTTGCAGAAGGCAGTGGAAACAGAAGGGCGTGAAGTCTTTAAGTCTTTTGAAAAAGGAGTCGTATTGGCACTAATTGATGAAGCCTGGAAAGAACACCTGCGCGAAATGGATGATTTGAAACAATCCGTTCAAAACGCGGTCTACGAACAAAAGGATCCGGTTATTATCTATAAAATGGAGGCCTACAACTTGTTCAAAACCATGTTGGCGGGGATGAATAAAGATATCGTGAGCTTCTTGTTTAAAGGTGAAGTTCCAGGGCAGCAACAAGAACCGCAGAATATCCAAGCGGCTCGCCCAGAATTGCCAAAGGTGCAGGTCAAGGAGACAAAAGAGGAGTTAGCGTCGCCTACCGGAGTCAGTGCAGAAGACCTCAATACACAAGAACCGCAGGTAACCCAGCCTATTCGTAAAGAGCAACAGGTGGGAAGAAACGATGAATGTCCGTGTGGTTCTGGTTTAAAATACAAAAACTGCCACGGCAAACAAGGATAAAATGAAGAATAGAGGATTTATACTGAGCGTCGTTTTCTTTTTCGCACTGGTTTCATTATCTAGTGCTCAGGAAAAAGTGATCGTTGAAAAGGATACTTTAATTGATCTTTTGCAGCAATATCGTGCCTACTATGCTATAAATCCTACCGCTTCCACCACGGTTAGTTTAGAACCTAAAACAATAGACAAATCCAAAGCGACGCGCGTTAAAGTTAGAGGCTTTAGAGTGCAGATTTATTCTGGCAGTAGTCGAGGCGAGGCCACCGATGTTCAGAATTCATTCATTCGACAGAACCCCGATGTTGGGGCCTACCTCGACTATGTGGAACCAAACTATCGAGTTAAGGTAGGTGATTTTACTAGCCGCTCCTCCGCAAGCGCATACATGCGTACTGTAAAAAGTAAGTACCGAAATGTGTTTGTGTTCGTCGAAGACGTTTGGATTTGGCGATAAGGGAGGACCCCCCATGTCAGATATAAAAGAAAGAATACAGGCTTTAGCCAAGAACTATTTCCCGGACACTGTTAATACCCGCCGATTCCTACACCAACATCCTGAGTTGTCTTTTGAGGAATATCAGACTTCGGCATTTATCAAAAGTGTATTGGATGATCTGGGTATAGCGTATCAGTCAATGGCCAGTACCGGCGTGGTGGCGATGATTGAAGGAAGACTCCCTTCGGAAAAAGTTTTAGCTTTAAGAGCCGATATGGATGCCCTACCCATTACCGAAGTACAAGGGCGAAGCTATCGATCGGAAAATGAAGGTGTGATGCATGCCTGTGGACACGACGTTCATACGTCTTCCCTTCTGGGCGTGGCCAGGATTTTACAAGACCTGCGTTCAGATTTCGGAGGACGCGTGAAATTGATTTTCCAGCCAGGCGAGGAAAGGCTACCCGGAGGAGCGTCCTTGATGATTAAGGAAGGCGTACTGGAACAGCCCCGTCCCGATGGTGTCGTTGGACAACACGTGATGCCGTTCATTGAAACCGGTAAGGTCGGTTTCCGGTCCGGAAAATACATGGCCTCATGTGATGAGTTATTTATGCAAGTGAAAGGTCGCGGCGGACACGGCGCTCATCCACATCAGAATATTGACCCAATAGCGATCACTGCCCAGATTATTACCGCTATGCAGCAGGTGGTCAGCCGGAATGCCGATCCACGAATCCCTACGGTACTTTCTTGGGGTAAAATTATCGGAAATGGCGCGACCAATGTCATTCCCGAAGACGTGCAACTAGAAGGCACGTTCCGAACTTTTGACGAGACTTGGAGAGCAGACGCTCATGAGAAAATGAAAACAATGGCGGAAGGCATTGCCGAAAGTATGGGCGCGACTTGTACCTTTGAAGTTCGAAAGGGTTATCCATTTTTGATCAACGAACCGATATTAACAGGTCAAGCCAGGCATTATGCAGAAGATTATCTGGGCGCCGAAAATGTCGTTGATTTAGACCTTTGGCCAGCTGCGGAAGATTTTTCATATTACTCCCAGGCTGCCGATGCTTGCTTTTACCGTCTAGGTACTGGAAATAAAGCGAAAGGAATTGACTCGGCGGTACATACTTCAACTTTTGACATCGATGAAAAAGCACTGGAAACCAGTATTGGGTTGATGTCGTATATCGCCTTACGGTATTTCGACGCTTAATCCAGCGATGTCATCTCATCATATTATACGAGACAATCAAGAGCCAGCCGTATTCCTAGGCGAGCTCGACGGGATATCAGACAATCTGCTCGGACAAATTTTGGAATGGAGTCCCACGGTTATTTGCTTGGACAAGAGCATGGAAGCACTGGAGGCCCAAGGAATAAAAGTGAATGTGCTGATACGTGCGGTGGATCAAACCTCCCTGGATGACGTTCAAGCAGACCTGGAAATTCTCACTTACCAGGGAGATTACCTTTCGGTGCTGTTCGGCTACCTGGAGAAGGCCGAGAATTTTGCAATATATTTGATTGGCTGCTTCCCAAACCCAACTTTATTACGCTATGCGGAGAGATTCTCCATTAATTTACTGAACGGCAATCGGCATAGTCTATACATTAAACGGTTTTCAAAATGGCTGCCCAAGGGCACCCTACTTCACATGGACACCGAGATCCAACAGCCTCCTGATACCCTGAAGAGATCCGGCGAGGATACCTACGAGGTCATTCGTGAGGGCTTTGTTGAAATTCCAGAACAGAAAGACTATTTTCTCTTGACCGAAGAACTGCTATGAGTCGTATAGTAAAGGCAACCTTCTGGGACGCAAAGATCATCCACGAATTGGCGCATGAGATCTGGGAACCCAGCTACCGAGACATTCTTTCGCAGCAGCAGATCGACTTAATGCTGGAAAAATCCTACTCCATCCAGGCATTAGAACAGGCTATCGGCCGTGGAACGGATTATTTTATTCTGTATCAGGAAAAACGACAAGCGCTGGGGTTTATCGCCATCCGACCCGATGAAGATAGTTTGAGGATCGAAAAACTATACCTGCTTCCTCAGGCGCAAGGACGAGGACATGGAAGACGGCTGATTGATTTTGCTGCCGAAGAAGCGAAGCGACACGGGTTCGACGTGCTTGAATTGAATGTCAATCGAGAAAACCCCGCTTTCGTTTTTTATCAAAAAGCAGGATTTCGTGTGATTCGTCAGGTCGATATCCCCTATTTCGGATTTGTACTAAACGACTACGTCATGCGCAAAACGCTAATCCCTTAATTTCTCAACCCGGGACGGTGTTTGTTTTCCGGTCACGATTTCCTCTACTCCCAAAGCGATCGCCTTGATGCTAGAATGAATGTTTTCGATTTCCAGTGTGCTTACCTCATCTTTTACGGTATGGTAATACTCATCTTTATCGATTTGTGAGGTGGAAAAGGTGTGGGCCGGTACGCCAAGAGCTGCCAACACCGCGTTGTCGCTGCGGTAAAACAGGTTCTGGGTAGGATAAGGATCGGGATGAAAGGTGAAAGAAGATCCCCGAACACGCTGTTGCATAATGCGCCCTAAGTCAGAGGCATCGTACCCCGTAATATATAAGCTATTGGGGCCAAACTTGGCGTCTTTTCCAATCATTTCAATATTGATCATCGCCACGACCGCATCTGGATCAATTTGGTTGGAAAAATATTTGGAACCAAACATACCGATCTCCTCGCCCGTAAAGGCGACGAAGATCAACGTGCGCTCATTTAGGTCGGCCTTTTTAAAATAGCGAGCCAGCTCAATCATCGCGGTCGTTCCTGAAGCATCATCGTCAGCACCGTTCGCTATAGAATCTTGACCTTCAGGGTCGATGATCCCAATATGATCGTAATGGCAAGAGAAGATTACATATTCTTCGGCCTTGGATTTCCCGGGGATTACCGCAGCAACGTTGAACATCGAGAAATCTTCCTGTTTACGTTGTAGGCGAATTTGAAATGCGTCGGGCAATTGCTCGCCGATGATGAATACCTTGGTGTTGGCTTCCTGCTGATCCTCCCCTTTAATCTTAATCGACTCGCGACTCAGTATTTTCTTGAAACGGTTCAAATAGGAACTATGGGCGGAGTCTACCAGAACGATCCGATCACCTACCGGACCCTGTACAATGGAACGAAATGCTTGAGAAAAGTCCTCAGTGGCTTCAATTTTTATTGTTTCAATGGTATCGCTTTGCGTCCAGTGCGCACTGGGACCGCTACCGACAATTAAAAATTCGTTTTCGTCCAACTCGGTTTCCCCTAACCGCACAGATTGCTCCTCCAGATGTGTCCGGCTAACTTGAAACGTTTGGCGATACGTATCCTCTATATAAGGCTGTACACCGATTTGACGAAACTCCGATCCGATAAAATCGGCTGCCCGGGCAATGTCCGGGGCGGACAACGCGGATCGACCGCGCATTTCATCAGAAGCTAAGGTTTCAAGAATACGTTGAACATCATCTAGATTACTAATTTCTTCAGCCTGTTGCTGCGCAAAGACGTGGTTAAACGACAAGGACAAAAGGAACAGGCAAGCAAACATTATTTTTTTCATGGTCGTTGAATCAATTTTCTAAATTAGTAAACTAAAGCGAGAGAATTTCGTCGTAAAAATAGTTATATTTGAGAAAAAGCACAGTATGAAAGAAATAAGCGTTCAAGAATTGAAAGACATGAGGGATCAGAATGTCGAGTTCCAATTAATCGACGTTCGCGAACCCTTTGAATATGAAGTGTCGAATCTAGATGGTGTTAATATCCCCTTGTCGGGCGTAATCATCGAAGCGGACAAAATAGCGAAAGATATCCCGGTTGTCGTGCATTGTCGGTCAGGTAAACGTAGTGCTCAAGCGATTCTACTATTAAAGCAACAAGGGTATACGAACCTTTCCAATTTGCAAGGCGGCATTCTAGCCTGGAAGGAAACCTTCGATCCAGAGTTGGATGTATATTAAAGAAAATCAAATAAAAGCCCGAAATAATTCGGGCTTTTTATTTTATTGCACTCTTTTTATAAAAAAACCAAATAAAACCCACTTCAATTAACAATTAACTAAAAGTGACTTTCAAATATTCTCAAGGCTGATTTTAAACGATAAAAGGGCTAACTTTATCATTATCCAATGAACAAAAATTAGTCTTATGGACAGTCAATCTAGTAGCAATTATTCGTTTTTCGAAGGCGTTTCCCGAAACTTTGATAAGGCCGCGGCGTTTACAAGTTACCCAACAGGGATTTTAGAACAGATCAAGGCTTGCAATTCAATACTTCGTGTACGTTTTCCCGTTAAAATAGGAGAAAACGTAGAGGTAATTGAGGCCTATCGTGTACAACATTCCCATCACAAGTTGCCCTGTAAAGGCGGCATTCGTTTTAGCATGGAGGTCGACCAAGACGAAGTCATGGCTTTAGCGGCGCTAATGACTTATAAATGTGCCATCGTCAACGTTCCCTTTGGCGGCGCTAAAGGAGGGATCAAAATTAACGCGAAACAATACAGCGAATATGAACTGGAGAAAATAACCAGAAGATATACCACCGAGCTGGTTAAAAAGAACTTTATTGGTCCGGGGACCGATGTGCCTGCACCAGATTACGGAACAGGAGCTCGGGAAATGAGCTGGATCGTTGATACCTATACCACGCTGAATCCAAACGAAGTTAACGCGCAGGCCTGCGTAACTGGAAAACCCATATCTCAGGGAGGCGTCCGAGGGCGTACGGAGGCCACTGGTTTAGGTGTTTTCTTTGGCGTACGGGAGGCCTGTAAGGTCGAAGCAGATATGGAGGCTTTAGGACTCATCGCAGGAGTTTCGGGTAAAAAAGTAATCGTTCAAGGACTCGGTAATGTGGGTTATCATGCGGCGAAATCATTTCAAGATGCCGGCGCAATACTGGTGGGTTTGATTGAGCACGAAGGCGCGGTCTATAACCCTCAAGGTTTGGATCTCGATGCGGTCATTGCTCATCGGAAAAATACCGGATCTATTCAAGCATTTCCGGGATCCCAAAGCATTGAAGATTCCGCGAAAGCACTGGAGTACCCCTGCGATATTTTAATTCCAGCAGCATTAGAATCCGTTATTCACGAGGGAAATGCGGACCGAATCCAAGCGAAAATTATCGGCGAGGCAGCCAATGGTCCGATCACAGCGGTGGCCGATGAAATACTCAATAAAAGAGGCATACAGATCATACCAGATATTTATCTAAATGCCGGAGGGGTAACAGTTTCTTATTTTGAATGGCTAAAAAACTTGAGCCATGTTCGTTACGGCCGTCTGGAGAAGCGTTTTTCGGATGATATGTATGCCGAAATCCTTCGGTTGATTGAATCGACCAGTAATCAAAAAATTTCTAAGCTGGAAAAGAAAATTATTTTGCGTGGCCCAGACGAAGTAGATTTGGTTTATTCTGGCCTAGAAGATACCATGATCGGATCCTATCAAGAAATTCATCGGATTTGGAGGAATACCCCAGGTGTTGAGGACTTGCGGACTGCTGCATTCGTTTGTGCAATCAATAAAATCGGCGAAGCTTATGAAGAGCTGGGGATTTTTCCATAGAACTTTGAGAATTTGTCGGTAGATTTGTGAAATGCATCGATTTTTCCAACAGACGCAGCAGGCATTCTACTTTAGCTTAGGTTTCTATTTGCTCTCGGGTTTGTTCTTTTTGTTAAAAGTGGGCTTCGCCCCTGTCCTATTGAGCATTTCACTTTTGCTTTCACTGGTTTGGGTGATCCTGGTTCTTCTGGAGATTATGCGGTCGGTACGCATTACGAATCTGGAGCGTCTCTTGTTGCTTCTCTTTGTGATCGTGGCGAATATTATTGCTGGATTCGTTTATTTTTACTTTTTACGTGAACGAGTCACAGGCCTTAAAAAAATTAAGAAGAAATGACGAAAAAGTTTATACTGAACGTGCTGCTGAATTTGGGTATCGTTTTTTTGGTACTCAGTGCCTGGGCCGGTTACAATAGTGGTCAAGTCCTTTACCTAGGAATTTCGATTGCGCTATTGGTTGTCCTGATTTATCTGAAGGTGGTACTTCTGAAACAAGTCAGAAAAGACGCACAAGCCAAACAAGTCGAAAAGGCCCGTGCGACGGTTTCCCACAAGCACAACAAGAAAAACAGAAAAAAGAAGTAATCTGCGCTTTAAAGATGTTAGCCAGAGGAACGGTTAAACCAGATCTTGTTGACCGCTGAAACAAACAGCGGTAAATGATGATCATCTACCGCTGTTTGTTTATCTGCAATCGCAGATGGTCATCTGCAAAAATTTTATTTTAAAAATGGAGGTCTTTTAACGACCGCTTTTACAGCTTGATTACGAATGCCGATAGAAATTTCGGTACCCTCTTTTGAAAATTCCGTATCGACGTAGCCCAATCCAATTGATTTTTTGAGACTAGGGGATTGCGTTCCCGAAGTCACCCGCCCAATAGTGTTACCCTCAGAGTCTTTGATTTCATAGTCATGACGAGGAATGCCTCGATCAATCATCTCAAAACCCACTAACTTACGAGTAAGCCCTTGTTCTTTTTCAGCTTTTAGATTTTCAGAGTTAACAAAGTCTTTGGTAAACTTAGTCACCCATCCTAATCCAGCGGCAAGTGGAGAGGTCGTGTCATCAATATCATTACCGTATAGGCAAAACCCCATTTCCAGGCGGAGGGTATCACGAGCACCTAAGCCAATTGGTTTGATCCCGTGCGGTTCACCAGCTTGGATAATGGCATCCCATACTTGTCGTGCGTCTTCATTCGCCACGTAAATTTCAAAACCGCCTGCGCCCGTATAACCGGTTGCAGACACTAAGACATTGTCCACGCCGGCAAAAGCACCTTTTTCGAAGGAATAATAGCCCATTGAGGCCAACTCCATTTCAGTAAGACTTTGAAGTGCGTCTGCTGCTTTCGGACCCTGTACGGCAAAAAGAGAAGTCTCATCAGAAATGTCCTTCATCTCCACGCCCAAATCATTGTACTTCTTGATCCAGTTCCAATCTTTTTCAATATTCGATGCATTGACCACTAATAAGTAAGTCTGTTCATCAATTCGATACGTTAAGAAGTCGTCAACAACGCCACCGTTTTCGTTCGGGAAGTAGGCATATTGTATCTTGCCGTTATACAGTTTGGATACATCGTTGGAGGAGACCTTTTGTAGCAACTCTAAGACCTTCTCCCCTTTCAAGATGAATTCTCCCATATGACTTACATCAAAAATTCCAACTCCGTTCCGTACCGTTTCATGTTCATCATTGATACCTGTATACTGTACAGGCATGTTGAATCCAGCGAATGGAACCATTTTGGCTCCTAAGGCAGTATGGAGGTTTGTTAACGCAGTACTCTTCATGTTTATTTAAATTAAATATTACAAAAATAACAATTAAAAGGACAAATGAGGCCGATTTTGGACGGAATTAACCGTTTGGTAAAACGGTTGATCAATGGGAAACAGCTCCTCCTGGTGCACATCAAACGGAGTGGTCAGTAGAAAAACCTGAGTGATCGATTCCAAGGATGTCCATTGCTCTGATAAATTCCGGCTGAGGAAGCGCTTCGATGAGTAGGTCTTCTTGTGTGACGGGATGAATAAACTGTAAAGATCGGGCATGTAACAGCATCGTGTCGTGTTTAAAAGTCTCTTTCCAAAGTTTGTTTTGCTTATTACAACCGTGGGGACGATCGCCAATAATGGGGTGAGCAATATGGGCAAAATGTTTTCGTAGCTGATGCATCCGCCCGGTTTCCGGCTTCGCTAACACCAACGAATAGCGTGAACTGGCATGTCCGCCAAACGGCAGGTCTATTTCTGCCGTCCTCAAGGTTTGATAGTCGGTGAGTGCGTCCTGCGACACACCGTTCTCCTTCTTGACGGGGTAATCAATTCGGCCCTGGGAGTCGGTAAAACCGCGTACCAACGCGAGGTATTCTTTTTTAATCTTATTTTGGGCAAAAGCCATCTGCAGACTTCGATCCATTTCTTTCGTGAGGGCGAACAGTAGTACGCCGCCCGTCTTCCGGTCAATCCGGTGGGCGGGGTAAACCATTTGTTCCAGTTGATCTTTCAGGGTTTGCAGCGCAAACACATGGACATCAGCCGCAATCCGGGAACGGTGTACTAGCATTCCATGCGGCTTGTTGATCGCGACTAAATCTTCGTCCTGATATAAAATTTCAAGCATTAACGGTCTTTTAAAGCATCCAGTAATTGACCCGCTTTTTCGTCGAGATTGGGGTTGATCCAAACCTGATTGAAGATTCCGGTTGCAATAACCACTTGCTGGTCGTTCCAAGTCATTCGGGTCAGGGAGCACAGGTAGTAATTTTCGGTATACGTATACGAGCTTAAGAATTCGTGCACTACTTGATCACCAAATAACGCCATACCGAAATCTAGGGCATCTCGGTCTTCAAAATCCAGCTGTTTTTTAAGAACGACTTTAGCTTGATGTGCTAGTTTTTCTTTAATTTTTTCTTCTGATGGATTGGTCAACACCGCGCCTAGAAGGATAACGATCCCCAACAATGCAATTATTCTGGTTTTGCTCATGGTGTAAAATTAACGTTTCTAATCGAAATCCGGTTAAAAGACGACACCCATTACCCAAGTCAACAGCTGATACATGATGAAAATTAATGCCGAGACCAACAGGATAACAACACTACAGAGCAACAGCACGATTGGCCAGGCGCTCCCCTGGTGTTTGGCGTCGGTATAATGCTCTCTTAGGAGTTTGACGTTCTTTTCGTTCGCCTTGTTGAAAAAATCAAACACCTGCCCCAGAAGAGGGATTGACCCGACAAACGCGTCCCAAGCTACGTTAAGCACCATTTTGATGACCAGCCTGCCGCTGGCACCATGACGAGCCATGACGAGAACAAGGATCATAGAGATGATCCACGAAGTGATCTGGCCAGCAAAAGGAATCAAATTTAGAAGAGGATCTAGCCCAAAGCGGAAACGACCAATACGGAAGCGGCTGTCCATTAAAAGAGACAGCCGTTCCACCCATAGTAAAGGGGTATGCGGATGTTTTATCGGCATCGTGTCCTCGGTTTTCCTATTGAATTTCGAAGGCGACATCGATATTGCATGTCAATTTGATCGGACGAATCTCCAGATCTAAGCTCGAAGCGGATTCTGTAGAGACATCCGCACTTGCCGTTTTTGCAGCCATACTGTACATGCGCGGTTGTGGCGTAATATCGTTCCAGTTCAAGTTGCTATTGTCGTTGATCATTATGAGTTTCCCCACTTGTTCATTGTCAGCTGCTGCTAGAATGTCGGCGTTGGTACGGGCGTCCTTGACAGCAGTAGTTTTTAGCTGCTTTTCAATTTCTCGTTTTTGAGAATGATCGTAACCGCTGATTGATGTACTCTGTAGACCTTCGGGATCAACGGCCTCCATCATTGGGTTTAGGTTTTTAAGATCCGTCACCTTGATCCGGTATTGACGCGCCTGAAGCAACTCATTTTTTTTCTTTTTCTCTGAATCCGAGCGATTGTAACTGTAGATATTCTGGACCGTGAAATCGTCCTTTCTGACCCCATGTTTCATCGCGGCATTAAATAGTTCCTTCTCCAATTTATCGATAGAGACTTTCTTTTTCGTGTTACCCCCCTCGTAATATTCCCGGAGCGAGATCGACAGGTAGATGATATCTGGAGTTACCTCCTTTTCTGCATATCCACGAGTCGCTATTCTTCGGGTGTTTTCCATAGTTGCGCTTTGCGCGTTTACTGTAGCCAAAAGGCCGAATAGTGCGATTAAAGTAAAGAGATTTTTCATAAGATTATTTTTTCAATAAGGTCAATTGCGTTCATGACGATTGACAATAGATAGACAAGAACAGTTCCAAAATGTTTAATGCAGGCGATAGATTTTTTTGGTCGGTATTCAAATAAATATTAATATCTTTAAAAAAAAGAGTAAAAAGTTATGCAAGAAGGGGTAGTAAAATTCTTTAATGAAGCCAAAGGTTTCGGTTTCATCATTCCAAACTCAGGCGAGAGTGAAATTTTTGTTCACGTTTCAGGACTAATAGACAAAGTGCGTGAGAATGACCATGTTTCTTACGAAGTCCAACAAGGGCGCAAAGGCCTTAACGCGGTAAATGTAAAACTTATCTAAGATTAGATTCAATATATTTATTGTAAAAAAACCCGTCGACCATGTCAGCGGGTTTTTTACATTTACATTTATAGGTGCAGGTCTGCTACTCACTGTTGAAAATTTCTTCCAGAACATACATGGAGTTAAGCTGACCAAAGTTCTCCGTGTGTAGTCTATAGAAATCAATTGTTTTTTCCAACAAATAGCTCCGATCTGCTTTGCTAAGCCGTATTTTGTGACAATCTGAGAAAGTACTTTCAAAGACGCTACTGAGCTGCTCGCTATTGGGCTGATCCATAAAGTACAAATGATTCGGTAAACTAGCGCTAAACTGACCCTCTAAGAGATCAAAGTACCGATTTTTGGTAATTCTCGGCCGGAAACCTAAAAAATGGCTGAGCTTCGCTAGAAAAACTAAATGAAAATTAGCCAAACTGTTTTCCGTCTCATCCAGCCAGACAATGGCATTTTCCAGAAATCTATAAAGGAGTGGTTCCGCTTGTTGATGTCGAAGTACTTTAAACAAAACCTCGTTCAAAAAGATAGCCAAAGAGCTTTTGACGATGTCCAGCGGAATACTGCGCAGTACAGGGCTTTGATGTGCCTCCTTGATTCGCTGTAAGTTTCCGGTCTCTTTTTGATACACCGTTAGTTCAAGCAAATGAAACGGTTGAAGCATGCGGGACGAAATTTTGGCCCTGGGCTTCTTTGCGCCATTGATTAAATAGGATTGTAGGCCGAAAGCCTCGGTGTAGATCTGTGCCACGACACTACTTTCGGAATAATCGGTAACTTTTAGCGCAATGCCCTTGGTCTTGTGCAACATATCCGGTTACTTCTTCCGCCCTTTCCGCTCTTCCAACAGCGTGCTGCGATCCATTCTCCGGAAAACCCGATATATCAGGGTGATAAAGCCGATTCCGAAGAGAATAACGCCCAATGTGAGCACTAATTTATAGAGCTCCCGCTCCGCTCCCATTAGCTTAAAACCCCAGTAGACTCCCGCTATCCCTAACAAGGTCGTGACAAGCCCTCTCAATAGATATCTGTTCATCGATGTGAATTGTTGAAAACTATTATTGACCTAAATTTATATTCCAATGCAAAATACTGTATTTTTGTCTACTTCTGCACAAGTCCTGTACTATTTCTTAAAAATATTCGATCATTGTTATTGTATTTCCCAAAAGAAATATAGATATTTGCACACTCGTTTCTAAGAAACGAAAAAAAATAAAGGACAACATTAAAAATCGAATATCATGTCAAGAATTTGTGATTTAACAGGCAAAAAGGCATTAACAGGGAATAACGTATCACACTCGAACGTTAAAACGAAGCGGAAATTTTATCCCAATCTACAGACTAAACGTTTTTATATCCCGGAAGAAGATCGCTGGATTACCTTAAAAGTATCTACTTCAGCTATAAAAACCATCAACAAAAATGGCATCTCTGCAGCAATCGATAAGTTTGTTAAAAGAGGTCGTATTTAACTGTTGTAGCCTGTTTTTCAGCATAAATAGAGCATCATGAAATTCACCCGTGAGGGCATAAAATTATAGTAAGGCAATGGCAAAAAAAGGAAATAGAGTACAAGTTATCTTAGAATGTACTGCGCACAAAGAAAGTGGTCTTCCAGGGATGTCTCGTTACATTACCACCAAAAACAAAAAGAACACCACAGAACGTTTGGAGTTGAAAAAATTCAACCCTGTTTTGAGAAAAGTAACCGTTCACAAAGAAATTAAATAATCATCAGAATCTTTTTAGGTTCGATTAACATACAATACCATGGCAAAGAAATCAGTAGCATCATTACAAAAAGGTGGTGGTAAAGAATTTACAAAGGTTATCATTTCTACTAGATCTGCAGAAACTGGAGCCTATACTTTCAAAGAGAGTATGGTACACAACGACAAAGTTAAAGAAATTGTTGCTGCGGCTTCAAAATAAGCAGTCCGATATTCCTTTTTTGAAGTTTTTCTTTAAAAACCTTATAAATAGCCGTTTTGGTGTGTCCAAAAGGGCTTTTTTAGTATTCTGTATTTCAGTATATTTGGATCGTCCATCGTTCCAATAGCTTATAACACATCCAATATGGGATTATTCGATTTTTTTAAGAAAAAGCAAGAAACACCTGAAGCTCAACAAGCGCTAGACAAAGGTTTGGAGAAAACTAAAGACGGGTTTTTGTCCAAAATCACGAAAGCAGTAGTTGGTAAATCAACGATTGACGACGATGTTCTAGATAACTTGGAGGAAGTTCTGGTAACCTCTGATGTTGGGGTAACCACGACACTGAAAATTGTCGATCGCATTCAGAAGCGTGTGGCTCAAGATAAATACGTCACAACAGATGATCTGAATGGGTTATTGAAGGACGAGATACAAGGGCTGTTAGCGGAGAACAACAGTGATGATTTTGAGAAATTCGAATACGGCAACCATAAGCCCTATGTTATCATGGTCGTTGGCGTCAACGGGGTAGGGAAGACCACCACGATCGGAAAGCTGGCGCATCAGCTGAAAGAAGCCGGCAGCCAAGTGGTGCTGGGCGCAGCAGACACGTTTAGGGCAGCAGCAGTGGATCAAATTCAGCTTTGGGGAGCGCGCGCAGGGGTACGAGTTGTCGCGCAGCCGATGGGATCAGACCCCGCCTCGGTTGCTTTCGATACCGTAAAATCAGCGGTTTCCAATGGCGATGATGTGGCCATTATTGACACGGCAGGACGTTTGCATAACAAAGTAGGCTTAATGAATGAGCTGACTAAAATTAAGAACGTCATGCAAAAGGTGATCCCTGGAGCCCCGCACGAAATCTTATTGGTGCTGGATGCCTCAACAGGACAGAATGCCATTGAACAAGCCCGTCAGTTTACCCAAGCTACCGACGTGAATGCGTTGGCACTGACCAAGTTAGATGGTACCGCAAAAGGGGGGGTAGTTATTGGTATTTCCGATCAGTTTAAAATTCCAGTCAAATACATTGGAGTGGGAGAGAAGATTGGCGATCTACAGCTTTTTAACAAGAAAGACTTTGTAGATTCACTATTCAAGTAGGGACAAAACGTATGAAAACGAAACAAGCTCAACCGTCCGTTCAAACCAAACCGGCGCGTGTTAATGTAGTAACATTAGGTTGCTCAAAGAATATCCACGACAGTGAAGTTTTGATGGGCCAGTTGAAAGGCAATCAAATCGATGTGGTTCACGAATCCAACAACATCCAATCGGATGATATTGTGGTGATCAACACCTGCGGATTTATCGATAATGCCAAACAAGAGTCAATTGATACGATTTTACAGTATTCCGAGTTAAAGGATCAAGGTAAAATTAAGAAGGTGATTGTTACCGGTTGCCTTTCTGAGCGGTATAAGCCGGATTTGGAGACGGAAATTTCAAATGTTGACGCCTATTTCGGGACCAATGATCTTCCCGACCTTTTAACCTCAATCGGCGCAGATTACCGACACGAACTTCTAGGAGAGCGGTTGTTGTCTACGCCTTCCCATTTTGCTTATTTCAAAATAGCAGAAGGGTGTAACCGTCCTTGTTCGTTTTGTGCTATTCCCTTAATGCGAGGGAAACACGTCTCCAAAAGTATAGACGAATTGGTGCGGGAAGCAAAATTCTTAGCCGCTGGAGGCACCAAGGAGCTTATTTTGATCGCCCAAGATTTGACCTATTACGGGTTGGACATATACGGTAAACGAAATTTGTCGGATCTGTTACGACACCTATCGGATGTAGAGGGAATAGAGTGGATTCGTTTGCAATATGCTTATCCTTCGGGGTTTCCCATGGATATATTGGATGCTATTGAGGAGCGTTCCAACATCTGTAATTATTTAGACATGCCCCTTCAGCATATTTCCGATCGCATGTTAACCTCCATGAGACGGGGCACGACGAAACAAAAGCAAATCGACTTAGTCAATAGGATCCGAGATAAGGTGCCTGATATCGCATTACGTACCACGTTAATTTGCGGATATCCAGGTGAAACAGAAGCTGATTTTCAAGAAATGCTGGAATGGGTTGAGGATACACGGTTTGATCGCTTAGGCTGTTTTACGTATTCACATGAAGAGAAAACACATGCCCATAGTTTACAGGATGACGTTCCGGAAGAGGTGAAACAAGAGCGCGTGGAACAAATTATGGAGCTGCAACAGGGAATTTCTTATGACATTAATCAAGAAAAAATTGGTCAGCGTTATAAAGTTTTAATTGATCGGCTAGACGGTGATTACTTGATTGGAAGAACCGAGCACGACTCGCCAGAAGTAGATAATGAAGTGGTCTTGGACGCCAAAACGAATTACGCTAGAATCGGCGGATTCGTTGAGATAGAGGTAGAGCGTGCGGAAGACTTCGATCTTTACGGAAGTATTGTCAAATAACTGAAAAATTACCACGGCAAGTCTAGGCATTCTATTAGTTTTTATATCTTGTATTCCAATTGCGTTTACATTTGCGAAAACTTTTAAAACATAGATGAAAGCCACTTACATCGATTACAAAGACACCCAGAGTTTTTCTAAAACACTTCTTGCTTATCTCGACAATGAAGAGGCGTTAGCGCCGTTCTATGGCAACCGCCCGGATTGGGGCGGATTTCAAGAACAGATCAAGAACAAAGGGGAGAACCCACATCGCGCGCTGCTACATCACTCCTTAAGGGAGCAGTACGGAGAATCCTTGTTGTCCTCTTCCCCCGAGGTGGCGGAAAATATAACCAGGCTTTCTGATTCCAAAACATTTGCGGTAACGACCGGCCACCAACTGAATATTTTTACTGGACCACTTTATTTTATTTTCAAAATCATCTCGACGATACGCCTGGCGCACGACCTGAAAGAAAAATTTCCCGACTATCAGTTTGTGCCCATCTACTGGATGGCTACCGAAGATCATGATTTTCCGGAAATCAATCATACGCGCGCGTTTGGAAAGAAAGTGTCTTGGGACCTGGAGGAGACCGCGGCAACGGGACGGATCGCCACCGACACCATTGCGGAGACCGTCAAACAATATTGCAACACGTTCGGTCTCTCCGAGAATGCGACACAATTAACGCATCTGGTGCAACAGGCCTATCGCCAAGGCTCGAACTTAGCGGATGCCACCCGGACTTTTGTGAATGCACTCTTTAAGCGGTACGGTCTAGTTATCTTGGACGCCGACCGCCCGGACTTGAAGAAAGTCTTTGCGCCCATTATCGAACGGGATATTCTGCAGTCAAATAGCTTTAAGGCGATACAGAACACCTCTAATGCACTTATAGACCGAGGGTTCGAAGCGCAAGTTCACGCACGCGAGATTAACTTTTTTTACTTGACGGATGACTTTAGAGAACGCATTGTTCCGACCGACGACGGGCAGTTTGAGGTATTGAACCGGAACATCAGTTGGACTGAAGATTCGTTGAAAGAAGAAATTCAAGCGTACCCGGAGCGCTTCAGTCCGAATGTTGTTATGCGTCCAGTCTATCAAGAAGTTCTATTGCCGAATTTAGCCTATATAGGCGGGGGGGCTGAGATCGCTTACTGGTTACAATTGAAAGCAAGTTTTGATGCCTATAAAATCCAATTCCCGATCTTGGTGCCCCGAAATTCTGCGTTGATCACGGATGATCAAACGGCGGGAAAGGTATTTCGTTTGGACTTTACTTTCAAAAGCGTTTTTAAGTCAGCAGAAATGTTGAAAAATGATTTTGTGAAGCGGCAAACCAAACACCGGCTTAACTTACAAGATGAGCGGATGGAGCTGAATGCGGTTTTCGGTCGGATTAAGCTGCGCACCCATAAGATTGACCCGAGCCTGGGGCCCAGTACCGAAGCGGTTAAGGCCCGTCTGAAAAAAGCAGTCAACAGTTTAGAGAAAAAGCTTTTGAAGGCGGAAAAACGCAACTATCAAGAGGCGTTAATTCAGATCCAACGATTAAAAGATAAATTGTTTCCAGAAGGAGGGTTGCAGGAGCGATCGGAAAACTTTGCCGAACTATATCTCAAGCACGGAGAGGACCTGGTTCCCGAATTGGTAAAGAGTTTTAACCCACTGGACTTTAAATTCACTATTTTGTACTGATATGGATGATAAAGATTTACGTGGAACGAACTTTTACCGTTATTATACTGAAAAAGCAAGATTAGAAGATAGCGACTTTGATCAGCTTTCAGACTATATTGATTTTAGAGAGTTGACCCATAATCAGTATATTTTACGAGCGGGAGAAGTATGCCGTCATTTTCTATTTGTCGAAGAAGGTTTGTTGCAATTTGTTTCGCTAGACGAAAAGGGAGACGAACACATTTTACAGTTTGCTCCGGAAAACTGGTTGGTTGCAGACCGGTCGAGCATGTATTTCGATGAGCCGTCCGTGTATTATATTAAAGCAATTGAGCCGAGTAAAGTTGTCTTTCTGCATCCGCAATTCTTTTCTGAGGCCGCAAAGCTTCGTTTTGAATTCTCACGGTTTACAGAAACTTCGCTTCAAAGGAGCGTCTACTTCCTGCAACGGCGAATTCAGTCATTGCTTGCCATGACTGCCCGGGAGAGATATCTGGAGTTTGTGGATCTTTATCCTGATCTGCTCTTACGGGTTCCCCAATGGATGATTGCCTCCTACCTGGGCATCACCCCAGAGAGTCTAAGCCGTGTACGTCGCGAGATCGCCAAAGAAAGCTTCTAATAGCGCATCAGAAGATTTCGGCCATCATGCATCTGGCCCCGCCGCCGCCATAACGCTCAATGCTATATAGTTGAGAATGAACGATCTTTCCGTATTGCTCAAGGCGCTCAACTTGTTCATCGTCCAGCGCTTCAAAAGCCTGTGTGCTCATACAAATTAGTGGTTCTCCCTCAAAATTTTTTGCTTCCAGCACGTTTCCTGCAAAATGCCACATTTGGTCTTCACTGATCTCAATAATATCCTTGCCGGTTGTTCTTAACTTCGCTTCCACCAAAAGCCGCTCTTCGGCACTGCGTATCGATTCCAGACAGATCAGCGCAAAATGAGAACCGATACTCAGCATCACATTGGTGTGGTACACCGCTTGGTAGGCGCTATCAATGAATTGGTAGGCATGAAACACCACCGGTTGGTAACCTTGGTCCTTACAGAAAATGTGGAGCACTTCCTCGTGGGAACGATCGGAAATAGCACAGTAGGCCAGTTTAGCTTCACGATCCAAAACTAGAGACCCGGTGCTTTCCAAAAACTTCTTCTGTTCTTCAAAGGCCGTATAATCCTGAATTTTTTCAAAGCGTATACCTTGCCGATCCAATTGACCTAAATAGTTTAACTGTCGCTCATGACGTCTGTTTTCTGCGAACATCGGATAAATGATCGCCCGGTCCCCGTGAAAAGAAACGACATTGTTGGGGAAAATACTATCCGGTGTGTCCAGTTCGCCCGGGTCTTGCAAAACGATCACCCGAAGGCCAGCGCGCGTTAAGGTCTCGACATATTGATCAAATTCAGCCAAAGCCAGTTCGGGTAGCCGATCGGTTTTGGCGGGTTCGCCTTGAAAAAAATTATTCACGGCCGTCTCCTCGTTTCGGCGAAAGGCAGCCGGTCTGACCATCAGTACAGTATGGGTACTTTGCATCTTAATTTCGGATTAATGGAAGTGTCGAGCAGCGTAATAAGCCCTCTTGCTTGCCAATTTCATGGTAAGGGATTTCTTCGACAGTGATACCGCGTTGATTAAGCCATTGATTTAGTGATTTGAAGGATCGTTCGCTAACCACCACTTCTGGGCTGATGGAGAATACGTTTGAATACATTTGATACATGCCCTCGGCGTCGATTTTAAAAAGATTCGATGCGCCGAAAAGCTTTTGTAGGAACAGGTAATCCTGTTGGTTCCGAAACCCTCCGGGATAGATAATCGCTAGGTCCGTACCCACGGGTTGAAAACAGCAATCTAAATGCAGCGCATTGGCCCGGGGGTCGCTGCTTGATTTAATTAAATCAAATGCTTTTATCTTTTTGTGAGGAAAATGTTCTTGAATAAATTGGACACCTTCTCTGTTTGTTCTAGCGGTCCGAACATCTGAATAATCGCTTCCCAGGTAGGTGCCGATGAAGACATAATCCTTCCATAAAATAACATCGCCTCCCTCAATGTGGACATGTTCGGGAGGAACTAAAAATCGAGCGGGATCAATTTGTTGAACAATGTGTCGGATCGCTTCCCATTCCTGCGCTCGATCAGGTAGGATATTGGACTTGATAAAGAAATCGTCAATCACAAAGCCGATATCGCGGGTAAATATTTGATTGAGATTGTCAATTTTTTTTGGGCGATAAATTTCTACCCCGTGGCGCTCAAGAACTTCTCTAAAATGCGTCAACTCATCCAGCATATCGTTTTCCTTTGGATAGGTGCCTGCCAAAATATGTTCAAGTGATTTGGGGTCATAAGCTTCTTCGGGTCTGGGTACAGGTCCGTTACTTTCAGCCGTGCCCAAAATGACAGCCGATAAAAGGCCGGTCTCGCTTCTGACGTTCAATTTTAGCATATCAGGGATGTTTGGATACAGCTCTAAATTAATAAAGATTTAGGGGTTAATTGATAGCTGTATCCACATTTAGCAAAATTATTGCTCAGCGCTTTTGGGATGATTAAACCGCAGTAAATGAGCAAAAAAACTGTGAAAATCGGAATGAAATTTCAGTTTGTTTACCTTTTCGTTAATGATCTTTCAATCGTCTTCTGTCATCCGTTTTTGTGGATTACATTATCATTTTTTGATTAGAGGGAGCTGGCCGCTATCGGATTGGTAAAGCGAATGGATAGCTTTTAGTTGTAAAGGAAAATATTGCGCAATCGTTTGATGAAATACTAAAATAAACTGCGGACAGCTCACCCCTGAATATTCGAAGCAAAAATCGTATCTTTGCACAACGAAATTTCGCAGGGGTGAGTCCTGTTGAAAACGTGTAAAACAGATAGTTAATCAGTCTCAATAGCTATAATCGATACGTATAATGAGTCAAATATTTTATCAAGAAAAATTTGAAGACCGTCATAACGGTCCCGATTCTGCTCAGGTAGAGGAGATGTTGAATGTTCTAGGGGTTGGTTCTCTGGAGGAGTTGATCGATCAGACGGTACCCGCTCAGATTCGCAGGGAAAACACATTGAACCTGCCGAAGGCCTTAAGTGAAGTCGCTTACTTAGAGAAGATTGCACAAGTTGCCGAAAAGAACAAGGTGTTTAAATCCTATATTGGTCAAGGATATTACGATGTGACGCTTCCCGGCGTTATTCAAAGGAATGTGTTCGAAAACCCAGGATGGTATACCCAGTATACACCTTATCAAGCCGAGATTGCACAAGGGCGCTTGCAAGCCCTTCTGAATTTCCAAACGATGGTTTCTGATTTAACCGGTTTGGAGATTGCCAACGCATCTTTGCTGGACGAAGCAACCGCTGCTGCAGAAGCGATGTTCATGTTGTATAGCACACGCAAAAACAAGCAGGCGAACGTTTTTCTGGTAAGTCCTAATATCTTTCCACAAACTCTAGCGGTGATTCAGACCCGCGCCATTTCGTTTGGCGTTGAGGTTCGGATTTCTGAATTAACGGTAGAGGCATTGGCGGATGATGTTTTTGCCGCATTCTTGCAATACCCAGCGGCTGACGGTGGGCTGAATGATTATAAAGAGTTCGCCGCTTACGCCCACGATAAAGAAATCACCATTTGTGCCGCTACTGATTTAATGTCATTGGCATTATTGACGCCTCCGGGAGAATGGGGAGCAGATGTGGTTGTGGGTAATTCGCAAAGGTTTGGCGTGCCGATGGGCTTCGGCGGACCTCATGCAGCCTTTTTTGCCACTAAGGCAAGCTATAAACGCAATATACCCGGACGGATTATTGGCGTAACCTCAGATGTCAATGGGGAATATGCTCTTCGCATGGCGTTGCAAACAAGGGAGCAGCATATCCGTCGTGACAAGGCCTCCTCTAACATCTGTACGGCACAGGCCCTGTTGGCTATTATGGCCTCATTTTATGCCGTCTACCATGGGCCGGCCGGGATTAGAAAAATTGCTCAGCGTATTAATGATCTGACAAAGCTGACTGATCGTGCGATACAATCTTTAGGATATAGCCAGCGGAACGAAAGCTATTTTGATACCCTGCGTTTCCAAGTGGGTGATCAAATAGGCGCATTAAAATCGGAAGCACTAAATAACGAGGTCAATTTCTGCTACCAGGAAAATCAAGTCGGAATTTCTATCGACGAAACCACCACGTTCCAGGATGTAAAACAAATTGTCAAAATTTTTGCAAAGATTATTGGTAAGACGATTAACGACGTGGATTTCGATGGATTAGTTGATGCGTTAGGGACTTCAATCCCAGAGGAGTTGGAGCGTGGAACAGCATACTTAAGCCACCCGGTCTTTAATAGCTACCATTCGGAAAGCGAGATGCTTCGCTATATCAAATCCCTTGAAGCAAAGGATTTGTCGTTGTGTCATTCGATGATCCCTTTGGGGTCGTGTACCATGAAGCTGAACGCCACTTCAGAAATGGTGCCCGTGACTTGGGCTCGTTTTGGCGGGCTGCACCCATTTGCGCCTGCTGATCAAACCTCAGGGTACATGCAGTTGATTAATGAACTGAATGACTGGTTGTGCGAAATTACAGGTTTTGCCAAGATGTCTTTCCAGCCGAATTCGGGGGCACAAGGAGAATATGCTGGGTTGATGGTCATTCGTGCCTATCATCATAGCCGTGGAGACTACGATCGCCAGGTGTGTTTGATCCCGGCATCAGCGCATGGAACCAATCCAGCCTCGGCGTCGATGGCTGGTCTGAAGGTGGTTGTGGTTAAGTGTGATGAACGTGGAAACATCGATATAGAGGACCTTAAAACAAAGGCCGAGCAACATGCCGCTCGTTTAAACTCATTGATGGTTACCTATCCATCTACCCACGGAGTTTTTGAAGAGCCGATCGTCGAGATCTGTCAGATTATTCATCAGCATGGAGGGCAAGTGTACATGGACGGTGCCAACATGAACGCACAGGTCGGATTGACCAGCCCAGGCCATATTGGCGCCGATGTCTGTCACTTGAATTTACATAAGACTTTTTGTATCCCACACGGTGGTGGAGGACCAGGTATGGGACCGATCGGGGTAGCCAAGCACTTAGTGCCATTTCTTCCAAATCACGACCTGGTCGAAATATCCGGCGATCAAGGGATCTCTGCGGTATCTGCGGCACCGTTTGGTTCGGCCTCTATTTTGGTGATTTCTCACGCTTATATCGCGATGATGGGACCTGATGGGCTGACAAATGCAACTAGAAAAGCGATTTTGAACGCAAATTATTTGAAAGCCAAATTAGAGCCTCATTATCCAATTCTATATGCCGGAGCGAATGGTCGTTGTGCGCACGAGATGATTTTAGATTGTCGTTCGTTCAAAAAAGTGGGCGTTGAGGTCGCCGATATGGCTAAGCGTTTGATGGACTACGGATTCCATGCGCCAACGGTATCTTTTCCGGTTGCCGGAACGTTGATGATAGAGCCAACAGAATCTGAATCAAAGCCTGAGCTAGACCGTTTCTGCGAAGCGTTAATCCACATTCGTGCTGAAATCGCTGCGGTGGAAAGCGGTGAAGCAGATCAACAGGATAACGTACTGAAGCATGCACCACATACCTCACGTATGGTAACGGCGGACCAGTGGGATAGACCTTACTCTCGTCAGACAGCTGCTTATCCGGTGGAATACCTGAAGATCAATAAATTCTGGCCTACGATAGGGCGGGTAAACGACTCACAAGGAGATAGAATGCTTATCTGCTCTTGTCCTCCCATCGAAGCTTATATGGAAGCCTAAGAGAAGTGAGGTGAGCTATAAATTTTAAATAAAGCCTTTGCCAGTAGAATGTGCAAAGGCTTTATTGTTATATTTAGAGATTAAAAGCTATAAGCCATGCACAGAATTCCGCTGATTTTACTTTGTGTTTTGTTTTTAACGCCTGATACACTCAAAGCGCAGAAGACCCTTTTTGAATTTGGACTGGAGAAGAACTTTGACGCGCTGGTGTTAGACCAGGGGCAGTCCGGAACTCCGATTCAGTGGATCGACGTAAACACCTCTGCAGAAACATGGAACCCAAAGGGCAATTTGTTGGAAAATACAGGAAACCCCATCGGGGTGGTTCGCTCGGACAAAATGTATGAAAACTTTATCATGCATGTGGAATGGAGGCATTTGGAGAAAGGAGGGAACTCCGGAATTTTCGTTTGGTGTGATGCAGTGCCAGACCCAAACTCCAGACTGCCTATGGGAATGGAAATTCAAATGTTGGAGTTAGATTGGGTCAACCAAAACCAACGAAATGGCGAAAAACCACCGATAGCCTACGTTCATGGCGAGCTTTTTGGTGCAGGAGGAATGACCGCTAGTCCGGATAATCCACGTGGAACGCGAAGTAAGTCTTTGGAAAACCGATGCAAGGGAGTCGGGGAATGGAATAAATATACGGTGGTATGCGTGGATGGGACGGTAAAACTAGCCGTTAACGGTAAGTTTGTCAATGGCATTCGATTGGCGTCTAAGCGAAAGGGGTATGTATGCTTAGAGGCGGAAGGAGCTAAAATGGAGTTTAGAAATTTGCAGATCATTGAATTGGAACCGGGTATTGAAAATCCAGACTTCGTGGTAGATGCACGATAAATTAGATGTATATGACCAAAAAAAATATGCTTAGAAAATCGCTTTTTTGTGTAGCGCTGACGTTTATCTTGTGCGCTTGCGGTGGTAAATACGCCACAACTGAGAAAATTTATAAAGGTAAGGCCAATGAATTATCGGAACGCTATAAAAGAGTACCTGAAAAGGACCAATTAGCGAAAATTCGGTTTAACGATAAAGAATGGATCGCCTCGACAAACTTTGGCGTACGGAAACCCAATTATGTGATGATCCACCACACGGCGCAGCAGTCGGTTGAGCAAACCGTTCAGACCTTTCATAATCAAAAGGTTGGTGTCAGTTCCCATTATGTCATCGCTCGTGATGGAAAGATTATACAAATGGTCAATGATTTATTGCGCGCGCATCATGCCGGGCTTGGACGATGGGGCAACGATACGGACCTGAACTCCTCTTCCATCGGTATCGAGCTGGACAATAACGGCACCACGGACCCTTGGCCGGAGATTCAAATCAAGGCTTTGATTGACTTGCTAGATTATCTTAAGGAGACTTATAGAATACCTGCGGCCAATTTTATTGGGCATATGGATTATGCGCCAAGTCGAAAGATTGATCCTTCGCGCTTTCCATGGAAAGCGCTAGCGGACCGGGGATTTGGGTATTGGTACGAAGAGCCTTTAGAAGAGGTGCCAGACGGTTTTGATCCAAAGATGGCCCTTCGGGTGATCGGGTATGATATCAAAAATCTCGACGCGGCTATCCGTGGATTTAAACAGCATTATATCCAAGAAAATCTCGAAAGCTCGGTATTGTCCGATCGGGACCTTCGTATCCTATACGCTATTTTTAAAAAATACTTGTAACCCCCAACCTGCAGTTTACGACTATATAGTGTGAGTTGGAATCCTTTTGGAAAGTGAAAAACTGGATTTGAGAGTTATCAAACAGCAATTTAAATGAAGAAATTAAGCACTGCATTTGCTTTTATTTTATGTTGGACAATCGTGTCGATCGCCCCATCCGCTGCTCAGGATCTTCAGATAGTCGGCAATCGCGCTCACCAAATACGTCAAGAGCTTTTGGATGTCCACACCAATAAGGTTTTTGTTGTGGCGCACCGGGCCGACTGGAGGAACTTTCCAGAAAATTCTATAGGGGCCATTCGTAGTGCTATGGCCATGGGTGTTGATATTCTGGAGCTGGATGTGCAACGGACAAAGGACGGGGTGCTAGTTTTGATGCACGATGCAACACTCGATAGAACGACTTCTGGAAAAGGGCGGGTAGATGAAATCGAGTACGAGGACCTGAAAAAGCTGCGGTTAAGAAATGGTGCCGGTGTGGTTACCCGTGAACATATACCGACCTTGGAAGAGACCTTATCTGAAGTAAAAGGGAAAGTGCTCGTCAATCTTGATAAGGCCGATCGGTTTTTTGACGAGATATATCCCCTGTTGGAGCAAACCGGAACTACGGACCACATCCTTATGAAGGGAGCTAAAAGTGTCCAAGCCGTGAAAGAAGAGTTTGGCGCTTATTTAGGGGATGTGCTCTACATGCCAATTGTCAATATAGACCAAAAAGAGGCTTTTGATCGGATAGATGAATTGTACGCGGAACTAAAACCCATTGCATTTGAACTCACCTACAAAGACACGACTCACGCGGCGGCACGGCAAATCCGACCTGTGCTAAAGGGGAAAAGCCATATATGGTACAACTCCTTGTGGGCAACGCTCTCTGGTGGCCTGGACGATGATCGTGCGGTAGAGAACCCGGAGAAAATATACGGGTATCTTATTGACGAGCTAGGGGCTAGTATCATCCAGACGGATCGACCAGCTTTGCTAATAGAGTTTCTGAAATCCAGGGAGTTACGCTAGGGTAGGGGGAGCCGGGATCATGCGGCGAGGTCCAGCGTACGCAGTTGCGGTTACGGTGTGTAGCGCAGAGGACTGACGTGTTCCCTTTGGACTAATCGACTATCCGGCTGCCCCTTGGATTCAGAGAACACCTTGGACACGAGGATCGAGACCATCAATCGGCCGTTTCAAACTATACCGTTTTTACAAATTTCTCGTCGTAATTGTCAATATCGACGATATACCGGTTGGCAATTAAGAAATCAAAGAGCGGTTGGGCTTCCTTGGATACCGGTACATTTTTAGTCGTCACAATTTGATTGTTCTTGCGATCTAGATAGGGATAAGCATACAGCTTGACGTTTTTGCTGAACATACCTGAAATGTAGGACAGCAGTTCGTTGGTATACTGCTCCTTGTTATAGTTTTCGGAATTGAATATGTTCCTCAGATTAGAGACGTTGGTCGCAATACCTACCTGTTTAGGTCTAAAGGTCTGAACAAATTCAGCTAGATGGTTGTTTCTGCGAAAATTGGAAACCAGGATGTTGTTTCCCGTTGAGCAGAGGTATTCAGCTCTTTGCGCGAAATAGACCAGGTCCTCGTCCGTTATTTTACTGCTTTCATCCAACACGTTTCCCATAAGCACCTCAATTAACACCACGGTATCTTCGGGAATCGCACCGGTGTTCTTTCGGAACTCGTCTACCGCCAGGTTGAATAAATCAAAGTTCGGATTTGACTTTTGACGGTATTTCGTTCGAAGAATAATGATGTTCTTCTTGTAAAGATAGTCTTTGATTTGAGCCGCTTTGCCGTCTGGCTTAAAAATGGCTGCCCGAGCAAAACCCTTGGCAATTAAATAAAGGTTCAACAACCGCTGATTCGATTGCTCAAATAGCGGCCCAGTGACTTTGACGATATCAATCTCAACAGAGCCGACAGATAGGTTGTCGGCGAGTGATTCAATCATTGTTTGCGGATCCTCTGCGAGGTAATAAGCAGCAAAAACGAGATTTACACCTAAAATACCAAGCACCTTGGATTGTAGACGCGTATCGCTGTCAAGCAAACGTACATGAATAATGATATCGTTGGTCGGCCCGCCGATCTCATGCTGAAAGCGAAGTCCAATCCATCCATGCGGTTCGTTTGTCTTCTTGAAGTTTAATGTAGTTACTGTGTCCGCAAAGGCAAAGAATTTCTTGTTGCCGTATTTTTCGCCCTGTAGACGTTCGGTCAGCAGACTATACTCATGCAATAACATTTTGGTAAGTCGGGTCCGACTGACGTAGCGGCCAGATTCTTCAGCGCCGTAGATCGCATCACTAAAGGCCATGTCGTAAGCGGAGATGGTTTTGGCAATTGTCCCTGATGCAGCGCCCGCTTCAAAGAAGTTACGCGCTACCTCTTGTCCTGCTCCAATCTCGGCGAATGTGCCGTATATGTCAGCGTCGAGGTTAATTTTGAGTGCTTTTCGTTTGGTTTCGTAAATTTCTCTTGCCATGCCGCAAATCTACGAAAATAGCCTCACATATTTGGTGATGAAGGGTTGGGTAGGAATAATGTTAGGCAAACTTAATGCTCGCCTAACATTCTTAAAGCATAAAACAGGGCAGAAGAATGCAGCGACTGCCCGAGCTTATTGTCGAAGAGAAATTGTTTTGCTTCTTCCAGGCTCATTAAAACAACCTCGATATCTTCCGAATCATCCAGATCCTGTTCTTGTACTTTCTTTCCGCCGGTTAGTAAATAGGTATACGTCAGGTTTCCCGAGGTCGCCGGGTTGGCGTAGAGCTCGCAAACATAGGAGCAATCGTTAAAAGCGTAACCCGTCTCTTCCAATAACTCGCGTCGGGCAGCAAACTCCGGATCCTCCCCCTCTTCGACTACCCCGGCGGGGAGCTCCACCATGACTTCTTGCGGTCCGTGCCGATATTGTTTAACGAATAGCAGTTTCTGGTCTTCCGTCACGGCGATCATGTTCACCCAGCTGGGGTACTCTAATATATAATATTCTTCCTTGATGTGTCCGTTAGGCATCATGAGTCGGTCTACCCGGAGGGTTGCCCACGGCTGTTGGATAATATATTTCGAATCAATTACCTTCCAGTTCTCCATTATTGTTTAATAAGATCATCCATAATAGCAGTCACTTTTTGATCCAACCGCTTCCAGACGTCGACCTCTTCCACAGGTTGATCTGCCTGCTCTTTAACCGAACAATAGAATTTTATTTTTGGTTCGGTACCCGAAGGACGAGCAGAAATAACGTCTCCGTCTACTGTGATAAATTGAAGGACATCTGATTGCGGTAAATCGATGGGATGTTTTTGGCCATTTTGCATATTGATGGACTCTCGGGTAAGGTAATCGCGGATTTCGGCCACTTCAACTCCTCCTAAAGTGCTTGGAAGTTCTTTGCGTAGATCGATCATCATTTGTTTAATCTCGTCGGCCCCAGCTTTGCCCGTTTTAGTTAGGGAAATTAACTGTTCTTTGTAAAAACCAAATTGCTGATAAAGCTCCGTCAGTACTTGATACAGCGTCTTCCCTTGCCCCTTAAAGTAGGCGGTCATTTCTGCAATGAATGCACAGGCATTTACGGCATCTTTATCCCGCACCAGATCGCCAACCAAAAAACCATAACTTTCCTCTCCACCGACTAAATATTGTTGTTCGTTTTCTAATTTTGTTATGATTTCGCCGATAAACTTGAAACCGGTCAGGGTGTCGTAGTAAGGGACCTGGAAAGCGTTCGCAATATCCGCGATGAGATTGGATGTGACAATGGTCTTCACAATGTATTGACCGGGCTTGAGCTGATGCTGAGCCTGATAACTAGAGAGTACATAATAGGTTAGCAAACTACCAATTTGATTGCCGTTGAGTAACGTAAACTCACCGGAAGGTAAGGGAACACCAACGCCCACGCGATCGGCATCCGGGTCTGTTGCCATCACGACATCCGCACCACACTCCTTCCCCTTATCAAGGGCCATCGACATGGCGTCTGTCTCTTCCGGGTTGGGGTAAACAACGGTTGGAAAATTTCCGTCGGGCTGGACCTGTTCGGCAACCACTTCGACCTGCTCAAAGCCCCAATGTTTTAGGGCTTTAGGAATGATTGTGGATCCAGTTCCATGAATGGAAGAATAGACAATGCGCAAGTCTTTTTGCTGCGCAACCGCTTCTGGATGGATGCTGAGATTAACGTTTGCGGCTATATATTCAAGATCAAAGTCTTCGCCGATGTGCGTTATATTTTCCGCCACTCGGTCGAATTTGATCGCACTCACGGAAGAAATCGCATTGACCTGGTCAATCACGTTTTTGTCGTGGGGAGAAACTAACTGACCACCGTCCTGCCAATAGGCTTTATACCCGTTATACTCCTTCGGGTTGTGGGACGCGGTTAACATCACCCCGCCTTGACACTGAAAATGGCGAACCGCGAAAGACAGCATCGGAGTTGGACGCAATTCGGGGAACAAAAACACCTGAAAGCCGTTGGCCGAAAACACATCGGCCACCAAGTTGCCAAAAGCTTGTGAATTATTTCGGCAGTCGTAGGCGATTGCGACGCGTAGCGGTTGATCCGGGAACTGTTTCTTTAAATAATTGGAAAGACCCTGCGTCGCCTTTCCGATCGTATATTTATTGATGCGGTTAGACCCCACTCCCATGATACCGCGTAATCCGCCGGTTCCAAACTCCAACTCTTTATAAAAAGAATCTAAAAGCTCCGTCTCTTGGTTTTGGTCAATCAATTCTTGTACCGCAGCAGTGGTCTGCTGATCGTATTCGCTAGAAAGCCACTGTTGGATTCTTTTCTGCGTTTCCTGATCTAAATTCTGCATAAAGTATAATAGCAAATGTTTGAATGGTATCGTAAATGTTGGTGTTAGGCCTCACAACTGGCATAGGCACGATCAAGCAAGGTGACATACCAACCGGTATCAAATTTTTTGACGTGAAAAATCAAAAAGTCATCCTCGTCCGGATTGAGAATCACACGGTAACTGCCGGTCTCTAAGTTATCAATTTGCGCGCGGATCTCTTGGGTAAAGGAACCCTCATTGTACTCTTCTTGAAACTCTGCAATACGTGCAAGATGCTGTGTCACGCTGCTCGCGGTCGTATCACAGTAGAAACCAAGCTTCTCCCATCGCATCGTGCCGCAGTCGAATTCGGGTAGCGCTTCGAAAGTTAGCGTTGTATTATTTTCGAATACGGTGTAGTCGTAGGGTTCGGGAACCGGTTGGGTATAATTAATGCTGTCCACCACCGCGAAAGTATCCATTGCTCCGGGCCGGTAGATGATCGCAATCCCGTGTTCGGGATGGATCAGCCTATTTGTTTTCTGAGTGTCTTGGCTGAGATAAGCTCGGGCGAAACGGGTGATGATTTCAGAAATTTGTTGAATTTCTTCTGGATGATCTAAATTGGGTCGCTCCACATCTTGCTGACGGCTTTGGTCTCTATTGCCGGAACTATGACACGCGCCTAGTAAAAGCGTTAGCGAAAGAATGCAATAGCCGTAGTGTTTGATTTTCATTTCTTGCTGTTTTTTCGGATCGTTTCTTCGATGGAGTCCCACATTTCCTCCGGTATAGCCTCTAAGCTGTTGAGCTGCCCAGCGCCTTGAAGCCATTCGCCGCCGTCAATTGTAATGATCTCTCCATTAATGTACGTTGCATAGTCCGATATCAAGAAAGCTGCCAAGTTTGCTAATTCCTGGTGATCACCCACGCGTTTTAAAGGGACTCTATTTTTAAAATCGAGTTTTTGTGCCAGGTCCCCAGGAAGTATACGCTCCCAAGCGCCCTCGGTTGGAAAGGGACCGGGAGCGATCGCGTTATGACGGATACCATGACGGCCCCATTCGGCCGCTAGCGAGCGTGTAAGCGTTAATACGCCGCCTTTGGCGACCGCGGAAGGAACCACATATCCAGACCCGGTAAAAGCGTAGGTTGTCACGATATTCAATACATGAGCCGCTTGTTTTTTCTCAATCCAGTTTTTTCCGAACGCTAAAGTGCAATTTACTGTGCCTTTAAGAACGATGTCAATGATCGTGGAAAAGGCATTGCTGGAAAGGCGTTCGGTGGGTGAGATAAAATTCCCCGCAGCATTGTTAACGAGCGAATCGACCTGGCCAAAAGCAGCTTCGGCTTGCTCGCGAAGCGCATCTACCTCCTCCGGGAGACGAATGTCGCAGGCAATCGGTAGAACGGTGTTGCCGGTTTGAGACGAAATTTCTTCTGCCGCTTGTCTCAGCACGTCTATCTTCCGACTGCTGATCACCACCTGAGCGCCGAGCTCGGAAAAATAGGTGGCCATCGCTTTGCCTAAACCGGTGCCTCCTCCGGTCACTACCACTGTACGATCTTTTAACGCGTCTTGTCGTAATGCTCCTTGAACAGTCATATCATGCTTTTTTAGTCGTTAATGATTCAATGATAGTGCGCAATATTGCTCGCGTAGAGGGTGCCCACCACTGTTGTAACACTTGTTCTATAATGGGGCCTTTGGCTTGAGCAATAGCTTCCATTAGATTGGCCCGGATATTTAGTTTAGATGCCCGCCAGGCTTTTTGATCAAACTGCATGTAGGTCTTGGCCTTCCGGGTGGCCGTGGTTTGTATTTTATTGAACGAAACTACCTGATCGACCAGGCCAACCGATTCGGCTTCTTCCGGTTTGAGCAATTTACCTTCCAACAGAAATCGTGAGGCGTTGCCCATGCCTATCCAAAAGCCGTAAAGCTGTGCGATACTACTGGGGACAATAATGCCCACTGGGACTTCATTGAGGCCAATAATATAGTCTCCCTGGGCCATGATTCTGTAGTCAGCACAAAGGGCAAGTACGCAACCGCCGGCAGGGCTATGACCGGTAATCGCACAAATTAGCGGCTTGGGGAAGCGGACCAATTGATCGATGAGATTCATAAACCTTTCCCAGAATGTCTTTATCTGCGCATGATCGTACTCGAAAAGCGTGATTAGGTCAAGTCCGGAACTGAAAAAACCTTCTTTTCCCATTAGTATAACTGAATGGATATGGGGATCCTCTTCTAAAGCAAGGAACTCCGCGGTAAGCTCCTCAATCGTCTCTTGGTGCATGGCGTTGGATTTTCCGCGATTAAGCTGAAGATACGCAATGTTTTCTTGTACCTGTTTATTGATGAATGAACTCATATTGGGTGTTTTTCGGTATCGAAATTTAAGCAAATTTTTGGCATCCCAACAAAAATAATACAAGAAAGCCGAATCAGGAGCGATTCGGCTTTCACGGGCTATTTGACTTCGAATTGCTCCATTCGATGGAGCAAACGCCCATTCAGGTCGACTCCCTCTATAATCATACGGTATGTTCCTGGCTCATCGGAGGTGTAAAAGTCGAAGGTAGCCGTTCCGGTTTCGTCTGTAACGATGGAGGGTTCCCAATGTATCGTTGTCCGCAAATCTTTCTGAAATTGCGTTTGAGATCCGGGTTCATAAACCGGTTTATAGAATTCTTTACTAATGGCAACTCCTTTGGGTTGTACGGCAAGTAGACCTCGGGGCTGAAATCCAGATGCCCGGGCATCCCGTCCGGTCTTGGAGGTGATGATAATCAGCCCACCCGCACCATATGACCCATAAATGGTGGTATAGTTGGCGTTTCTGAGAACCTCAACACTTTGAACATCCATGGGGCTAATCATTGTCAGGGCGTCCTCATCCATGTACATGCCGTCTAAAACAACCTGCATCGGAACGTTTCCCCGAGTATTGTAGGGTACACCACCCTGAAAGTAGACCCCTGTAAGGCGGCCGGCTAAACAAATCTCTAAGGTCGAGCAAGTCGATAGATCATCGGCAGTAACGACCTGGTCCGCGTTTCCCGGACCATTTAAATTCGATGAGTTTTCCGCCGCTTTTGGTTGCTGCGCCGTAACGACCACTTCCTCTATTTGCAGCACGTTATCCATAAGGCCCTTGTTTTCGAGCTCTTTATAAAACTGTTTATCGGCCTGAAATTGTGGGTCGAATAGTCGATTGATATCGTTTTTGACTAAAGGTGCGTTTTGATTTAAATTGGGGTTAGGGCTGAGGAAAGGGTCGGTGATAATATCGATGTTGTTTTTCCCTTTTTGATCCTTGGCCGAAATCAAGAACTTGATACTATCTGGAAAAATCAACTCATCAAAAGAGAACCGCCCGTCGTCATTAGAGGTGGTGTCGATGAAATCCATAAAGTTATGGGTGGATATCAATTGAACAGTAGCGTTGGGAGAGGGAGTTTTTCGGCCAATCTTTCTGGTATAGCCCTGGATAGATAGCCCTTTTTCTGCCTGGAACCTGGGCTCCGCGGTCTGAATCGAATCCAATTGCTGGATATGGAGTCGTCTCCAGCCCTGTGTGAGCAAAAGATCATCCAGCTCTTGCGCTTTGAACCCCTCTTGGTCATCAAAGTAGTAAGAGGGGTTCTCGATGAATCCCTGTAGATCTGCTTGGAGCAGTAAAGAGCTGAGCAGACTCACACCTGATTCGGCCTCCTTTTGGTAGCGGTCCAAGTTAATCACGGAGGCCGAAATTGCCGCCATGCGAACGGAATCGTTATCATTCCCGGCAATGAGTGTATTGGTCACCTTTTCTCGCGTGCCGTAAACGGACTGGTCTTGTTTAACAACTACCGGTAGAAGCCTATCTGGATTATAATTGAAGATGGGACGCTCAACCAAAGGCACTAAATTCTGGTTCAGTAAGGTGAGGGTCATCACCCCCATCGGAAGATCTTGTTTCGGTATGGTGAATAAGACATTCTTTTGATTGGCCTTTTGTTTGGCCATATAAAAGATCGTGCCCAAATGTTGTAATCCTAGATATATATCTTGATCGTTTATTTGGTTGGGGGAGAGGTTAACTTGCGCGAATATCTTCTCCGATTGGCTGGCATTCACAGCCATCGAAATTGCTTCAGAGGTTGGTTGAGGGACTGGAATACGACTTATTGTGCCATCTTCAAAGGTTGTTTCCACGGTGTACTGATCCCCATCGGCAATGTAACACGGGACCGACCCCATTCCCAGGGGATTGGTGCTGAGCTGTGCGATGGTGTCTTTGGATGAATTCAAAATGGTAATCTCGGCGGGTATGCCCAAACCTTCTGGGTTGATCGCCTTGAAGGCCAGTCTATTCATTTCGTTCCCAACGATCTGCCCCGCTTCGGGAAATATTTGGAGACTATTTTCTTTAAAAAACTTGTCGGTGGAGATTAGCTTTTTTACAGTAGATTCATTGGTGCTCGCGAACCGGAGAGCAATCTGCCTTCCTTTATTTTTTTCATTGACTTTGATTCGAATAATGCCCTCGGGGGAGAGCGATTCTCGTCCTTTGTCCACCGACTCCCCATCTTGAAGGGCGTTGTATTGGATATAGGTTCTAGGCCACGGTTCGCCATTTGGGCTCTGTAGCTCAATCTCATAGAAGGACGTCCCGTTGTCTTCTACCAGCTTGGTAGTGCTTAGAATATCGTCTGCTCGTCGATTGCCGATTTGCAGGACTTTTTCGAAAAAATAATCGGAACTATCGTTTCGCATCCAATTGGTGTAGGCGCGGAGCCGATAAGAACCTTCGGTTAGGGTGTCGGCTAAGGCCATCTCTCCTACGGCTACCCCACTAAAAAGGGTGTTGATTTTCCTGCTAACAGATTCACCAACGGGGTCAAGAAGTTCTACATAGCCAATATTGGAGAGTATCGAAAGGTTATTCTCTAGTCCGATGGTGGCGTAAATTTTGTACCAAATCGTTTCGCCAGCTCCATAGATCTCTCGGTCGGTATGAACATGTAGCTTTTCTTGTGGACGCTGTTCTACGTAGTTTTCCATGTTGCTCTGAAAAGCATCCAACGTCTGGCCTTGGCATGGTACTAATAAAAAACTGACACAAAAAAGCACTAAGAAGGGTAGTAGCTTTCTCATAATTAAGGTTATTAATTCCTAATTATACGAAAATTTGTTTAAAAATTTGCAAAAGAAATTCGGCAAAGGATGGATTTTTCATTGGCTTCAATATCTTTGTGTTATGAACATACTGATTATTGGGTCTGGGGGTAGAGAGTCTGCCTTCGCTTATAAGATCGCACAAAGCCAAAAATTAAGTAAACTATATATCGCTCCGGGAAATGCCGGAACAGAACAATATGGAGAGAATGTCTCGTTGAAAGTAACAGACTTTGAGGGAATCGCTGCGTTTGCTTTGGAAAAAAAGGTGGAGATGATTGTCGTTGGGCCGGAGGAACCGTTGGTGAAAGGAATCCATGATTTCTTTTTGAATAGAGAAGACCTTCAGGAAATTGCCATTATTGGGCCGCAACAAGCGGGTGCCCAATTGGAAGGTTCAAAGGATTTTTCTAAGGAATTTATGGTCCGTCATAACATACCGACCGCAGCATTTCGCTCATTCGATCAATCAAACCTAGAGGAGGGCCTTACTTATCTTGAATCCCAGCAATTACCTATTGTATTGAAAGCAGACGGACTGGCGCAGGGTAAAGGCGTTTTGATTTGTGAGAGTCTTGAACAAGCAAAGCAGGAACTTAAAGCAATGATTAGCGATGCGAAGTTTGGGGAGGCCAGTAGCGTGGTGGTCATTGAAGAATTTCTGAAAGGGATCGAGCTTTCCGTTTTTGTTTTGACCGATGGAAAACACTACAAAGTATTGCCATCCGCTAAGGATTATAAACGGATAGGTGAGGGGGATACCGGGCTAAACACGGGTGGTATGGGATCCGTTTCGCCCGCTCCATTTGCCAACCAGGAATTCTTAGGCAAAGTAGAGGAGCGCGTGATCAAGCCGACTATCGCCGGATTGGAAAATGACGGTATACCCTATAAAGGATTTGTTTTTATCGGGTTGATGAACGTCGGTGGTGACCCTTATGTGATTGAGTACAACGTTCGGATGGGGGATCCGGAAACACAATCTGTACTGTCTCGACTAGAATCAGACTTCGTGGATCTTCTAGAAGGAGTTGCAAAAGAGGACCTAGATAAGCGGTCCTATACCCTGTCGAGGAAAACGGCGGCAACCGTCGTGCTAGTTTCAGGAGGTTATCCTGGAAAGTACGAGTCCTCTAAATCTATTGCGAACATTGAAAATGTCGAGAAATCTCTTGTTTTCCATGCAGGTACAAAAAAACAAGGCGATCAGATCGTAACGGCAGGAGGGCGAGTGTTGGCCGTTACTGCATTGGAAGACGATCTGTTTTCTGCGTTGCAACAAGCGACCGCTGATGCCGGACGGATATTTTTTGAAGGGAAATACTTCAGAACTGATATAGGCTTTGACTTACTTTAAAAATATCGATTTCAATCTCAGTAAGTTATCATTTTGCTTTGGAAAATATTTTGGCAATATCGATAAAGCTTCTATATTTGCGTCACCAAAGCGAAAATGGCCCGTTCGTCTAGGGGTTAGGACGCAAGATTTTCATTCTTGAAACAGGGGTTCGATTCCCCTACGGGCTACC
>JBQDCW010000013.1:0-50125 GCA_052092145.1 Sphingobacterium sp.
AGCAAAACCCAGGTTGGGATTAAACAAATCGCGAAGGTAATGATAGGTAATCACTAGTTGCTTTTCTTGCCTCATACGACATAAAGATTGACCGTATCCAAATAGGCGATACGGTCAATCTTTTTTTGTCGCCGGGTGTTAGATCTTCTCTAACAGCGTATTTCATTTTTTGGCTTGCCTTGTTGTTTAACTGAGAAACAAGATGTTAGGTTCACGAGAATTATTTCAATAGAATTCCTATATTCGTATATTGTTTAACTTAAAAAACAAATTTAACCAGCAATAAACTAACAATTAATGACCTCGTTTCACCAAATGGAAGAAAGTGAGATTATCGAACGTTTAAAGGGTTCGGATGAGCACGCTTTCAAATGGATTTTTGACCAATACCATTTACCTATTTATAGTTTCGCGATCAAGTTTCTAAAGGACGAACACCAAGCCGAGGAAATAACGCAAGAGACTTTCTTGACGCTTTGGTTGAATCGGACCAAGATTATACCTTACCAACCCATACTGCCTTATTTAATTACAATTTCAAAAAGAGGCGCGATTGATAGATATCGAAAAAAAATAATCGCTAAACAGTATTTAAACGACCTATACACCAATAATCCCTCAGGAGACAACAATACGGAAGCAGAAGTACTTGTCAACGAGATTCAACGACTACTCACCTCGACTGTCTCGAATCTACCCAAGCAACAAAAGAAAGTATTTCTTCTTAGCAGAATCGATGGTTTGAGCTATGAGGAAATATCCCGAGAGCTCAATATTTCCAAAAACACCGTAAAACAACATCTTGTTGCTGCTTTAAAGACAATAAAACACCATTTTCGACAACAGGGAATTTTAGATTTACTGATCGTATGCCTATACATTTGGCGGACCTACAAATAATATTTTCCTGTTAATTATCAACTAGTTACGTGTTAATTCAAAATTTAACACACCCTCTGCTTCCCCTCGTCCGTATACCTATTGAAGTGACCGTTAAGATTCACGACTAACCAAATAAGCTATATGAATTCCCCCAAGGATAGAATTAAATCGTTATTGTATAAATATGAATCTGAAAAGATAACACCGAGTGAGCTGGAAGAGTTGAATACTTATCTATTGGACAAAACCTATGAACAGGTCGTTAGCCAATGTCTTGATGAGATATTTTTTCATGATTTGAAGGAAAGACAACCTCAAATTAATTCTGCTAAACTCTATCAAAAGATTATTAGCCATCCTCATTTTAATATTCAACCTCGTATTTCGGCAACCCCTACGCGGAAAAGATGGCTACCTAAAGTATCCGCGGCGCTAATTGTTATTTTCGTGTCCTTATTCATTACCTATCAATACACCGGTATTGGAGAACTATTCAAGGCGGACGACCTGATCTCAGAGCAACATGCAATTATACCCGGAATAGATCGAGCTATTCTTACAAACAGCGCTGGTGAAGAGGCTTATCTTTCCAGCACACATCAGGGAATTTCTGTAAAACATGGGGAGATTACCTACGAAAATGGCCAATTATTAGCTCAGCCACCTACGGATATGCCCTTGTCAAATAGTTCTAAGGCCATGGAATTACGCACACCGCGTGGTGGACAATATAAAATCGAGCTTGAAGATGGCTCGAAAGTGTTTTTGAACGCGGAAAGTAGATTGAGATTTCCCTCAAGCTTTGGCCAAACCAATAGAATCGTTGAATTAGAAGGTGAAGGTTATTTCGAAATTAGTGAAGATGAGAACAGGCCTTTTCTGGTGAAGTCCCAAAATCAACAGATCGAGGTATTAGGCACAAAATTCAATGTGACGGCCTATCGGAATGACCCTACGATTACAACGACATTAATGCAGGGAGATGTGCGTGTTAGAGTATTAAATACAGGTGCTGTCAAAACATTACAACCGGGTCAGCAGGTGATGAACGACGTGGCTACAAATAAACTCAGGGTACAACTAGCAGATATGGAAGCCGTGTCTGCTTGGAGCAGAGGTTACTTCGATTTTTCAAACCAAAATATTCAATCCATTATGAAGCAAATCGCCAGATGGTATGAAGTCGAGGTGGTTTACAAAACAGCTATTCCGGATAAACCGCTAGAGGGAAGTGTATCGAGAATGGAACATGTAGATGATCTGCTAAACATCCTTTCATCCACCGGTATGGCGAGGTTTCATATTGAAGGCCGGAAAATCATAGTGACAAAACCTAAAAATTAGAAGATCTCGTATCGATACATAAACCAAATGCATGCTATTGAAAGCCAAAATCCGATAGTTTTTTTTTCGGTAAGCTGCAACTGCACGTGGGTAAAACATCAATTTTAAACTTAAATTTCAGTAACCTATGAACTTAACCCTTTTGGCTAAGACGGTAACCTTCCAAAAAATTCGCCCGAATAGACGGCTATTTTTAATCAGAATAATCGCCGTATTTTTGTTATACATTCTAAAGGCTAACGGTGAAACCTCCGCTCAAACGATTGATCTGCGAACCACCTCGGCTCCGCTCAAAGAGATCATCGGTGAGATTAAGAAACAAACCGGAATGCATGTCATTTACTTAAAGGACCTGATGCAACAGACCAAACCGGTCACTGTTGATCTGGAAAACACTCCACTACCAAAGGCACTGGAGCAGATATTCAGCAATCAACCTATTCAATATGAGATTCAGGAAAATACGATTGTGCTTTCGCCGCTGAATACAACAACTACCCCGAGCGAATCAAAATTGCAACAACAGGTCATAACCGGATTGGTCACCGATACGGCGGGGAATTCGCTGAAAGGCGTCACCATTTCATTAAAAGACAAAACCTCAACGGCGACAAGCACGGACGATAGTGGTAATTACATGATCGCTGTTCCCGGCGCGGGCAGCCTTATTTTTTCATATACGGGTTTTCGTTCTATGGAAATACCTATTGAAAACCGGGCAGAAATTAATGTAACACTAGTCCCTGTCACCGATAATTTGGAAGAGGTGGTTGTGGTCGGGTATGGCGAGCAGAAAAAAGAGAGCGTAGTTTCCTCAGTCAGTTCAGTCGGTTCTGAAAAGATCACATTCCCCACCCGCAACTTGAGCAATAATCTTAGCGGACAACTCGCAGGATTATTGAGCATACAACGAACGGGTGAACCCGGACGCGATGCTTCCGAATTTTGGATTCGAGGAATTAGTACCTTTGCTGGAAACAGCGCTACTCAACCCCTTATTTTGGTGGATGGGGTTCCCAGGGCTTTTGATAATATTGAACCTGACGAAATCGAAACTTTCTCTATTCTAAAAGATGCGGCGGCAACAGCTGTCTATGGAGCTGAGGGGGCAAACGGTGTCATTTTAGTTACTACCAAACGAGGATTAGTCGCTAAACCTTACATCAGTTTTAGAACCGAACAAAGCTTTTCATCCCCAACCAGATTACCGGAATTTGTGGATTCCTGGCAATATCTGGAATTAGCAAATGAAGCCCTTACCAATGATGGTTTAGCGCCCCTGTTTACGGAAGAGCAAATTAACAAATACCGAGAGGGAACAGATCGTGATTTATATCCTAATGCCAATTGGATGGATGAATTACTAAGCGATGTAACGACAAACCAGCGCTATACGCTTAACTTTAGGGGTGGAGTAGAAAAGGCTCGTTATTTTGTTTCAGGCGCTTATTTTAGTGAAAAAGGAATCTTTAAAAATGATCCGTTGGAACGATATCAAACGAATATTGGTCTGCAACGCTATAATTTACGGAGCAATGTAGATATCAATGTCACAGAATCAACCGAGCTTAGTGTTGATCTAAGCGGACAGTACCTACAACGAAATCAGGCAGGTGTCAATGCAACCGACATATTTAGTCTAATGCTGAATACACCTTCATACATCTTCCCGGCGGTATACAGTGACGGCACAATCGCTACCTATCCCGTGGAAAGTGACAGCAACAATCGCAACCCCTATAACCAATTGATGAACTCCGGATATCAACGTTCCTGGAACTCCTTGATTCAATCCACCGTAGGACTAACACAAAAACTTAATTTTATCACATCGGGTCTCTCTTTCAATGGGAAAGCCAGTTTTGATTATGACGGTACGTTCGGTTCTGCCCGAGGATACAATCCGAGTCGCTATTACGCCACGGGACGGGATGACGACGGCAACTTGATCTTCAGTCAGACGATTTCTGGAAGTCCAGACATGTCCGCACCGAACGAGAGCAGTTCGGCAAACAAAAAAATCTACTTGGAAAGTTCTCTGAGATATGATCGAGATTTCAACAATAAACACCGGGTTGGCGCCATGCTGCTTTACATGCAAAAAGAAACACAATTCCATAACGAAGCCTTAGCCTTTCGGAAACAAGGAATTGTTGGGCGTTCCACCTACTCGTACGATGACCGTTACTTTTTGGAAGGAAATTTTGGATATACGGGTAGCGAAACTTTCGCGAAAGGACATCGATTTGGCTTCTTCCCCGCCGTTGGCGTAGGATATATGATTTCCAATGAGCATTTCTATCCGGAAAAATTAAAAAAATATGTCTCCATGCTTAAAATTCGAGCATCTGCTGGTCGTACAGGAAATGACAATACCGGGGCCGCAAGATTTTTGTACAGACCGGTGTACGATATGGATGGAAGTGGTTTTGACCAAGGTATTACCAACGGTGGCGGATCCAACGGATTGGGCAGCGGTATCCATGACCTGCAATTTGAGAACACCAATCTGCTATGGGAGCTCGAGGACAAATTTAATCTAGGAATGGATGTCAATCTTTTTGATAACCGAATACAAATCGTGGCGGATTATTTTCGATCGGATCGTAGTGGAATTCTTTTGCAGAGACGGACCATACCCGGATCGGCGGGTTTTTGGCAGGCTCCTTGGGACAACTATGGAAAGGTTCAAAATAGAGGGGTTGATGGCAGTATCAATGCGGTTCATAAAGTCGGTGAGCTTACCCTAGGTTTAAGAGGAACATTCACATTTGCCAGAAACAAGATTATCGAATACGACGAATTGCCTCAACCCTATCCCTGGATGGCACTAACTGGTACCCGAATTAATGAACATACCCTTTTTGTGGCTGAGGGTCTTTATACGGACGACGATTTCATTATTACACCCAACGACAATGGAACGAATTCCTATGAGCTAAAACCTGAACTCCCTGCAGTAACACTACAGAACAATCTTGGGCCCGGGGATATTAAATTTGCCGATTTAAACGGAGACGGAGTGATCGATCAATTTGATAAAAGTCGGCGTCATGGGAATCCATACAATCCGGAGATCGTATATGGTTTTGGGTTCAATCTGGAATACAAAGGGTTCTACATGAGTGCTTTTTTCCAAGGCACAGGAAACACTTCCGTTCTTTTAGGGGATGGCAACAGCACGTTTTTCCCTTTCAATTGGGGGTATGATAAATCCAATTATCGGACGTTTATGCTCGATAGATGGTCCCCGGATAATCCGAGTCAAGATGTACTTATGCCACGATTACATAATCGTTATGAAAACAATATTAATAAAGAACCTAGTACCTGGTGGTTACGAAATGGGAGCTTTTTACGGTTCAAAAATTTGGAACTGGGTTACAACCTCCCGGAAAACATCGCTGAACGATTCCGTATGAAAACAGGGAGAATATATTTAATGGGCTACAATCTAGCGGTTTGGGATGATATAAAACACTGGGATCCAGAGACTGGACGAAACAACTCTGGAATGAGTTATCCCCTGCCACGAACCATTAGCGTAGGATTAGATGTTACTTTTTAATTTGATACCATTAAGAATAGAACAAAAATGAAAATATTAAAATTGATCACAATAAGTGCTTTGTTATTATCAGGTTCTTCCTGTTCAAAGTTCCTTGACGTATCCGACGAGCTTGCCGGTGGATTGACATCCAACGAAGAAGTTTTCAATAATCCATCCTATACTAGACGGTGGTACGCAAATGTTTTTGGAGGAATACCGGATTATTCCAGAGTTTTTGAACTGAGTTATGACAATGGTGTTCAAAATCCATGGACTTCCATGGCGGACGAGCTGTACACAGGAACTGCAGGAGGATTGAATAATTCCGGGTTATATTCCGAATGGAACGCCGGAAGTGACCGTTTTCATCGTTGGGTGCCTCTCTACAACTTAATTCGCCAAGCCAATATATTCTTGGAGAATGCACACTCCATACCAGCAAGTGGTACAAATGCCGACTATATTACCGAAGAGGATATCGACTGGTATTTGGCCAATGTAAGGTTTATGAGAGCATATTACCACTACTTATTGTTTGAGCAATATGGCCCCATACCTATTCTGGATCGTTCCTTAGTTTTGGAGGACGAATTAGATCTCGAACGAAGGCCTGTGGATGAGGTTCTTGCTTTCATTGATAGTGAACTTGAATCTGCAGCTCAGGATATGCATCAAGGCACCTATCATGACCAGGAAGATTTTAGAGCTGTACCCACGAAAGGGGTCGCCTTAGCCGTTCGGGCAAAATTATGGATGTATGCCGCTAGTCCTTTATTCAATGGAGAGTATAGCGAAGCCTTGAATTTAACAACGTCCGATGGGGCCGTACTGTTTCCCGATAAAGACGATAGCAAATGGAACAAAGCCTTAGCAGCGTGTAAGGACTTTATTGAATTTGCAGAAAGTGGAAACTATCAGTTGTACAAAGCGTATACCGATCAGGTATTAGATCCCGATAAATCGGTCTATGAATTGTTTCAAGTCTACAATCCAGAAATCATCTGGGCAACAACCAAAACTGGTTGGGGAGGCATGGACGGAAATGGTCTTGAACGTAGATCCACTCCAATTAGCGAGCCCAACGGTCAGGGTGATATAGCGGTATTACAAGAATTGGTGGACGACTTCGCGATGAAAGATGGTCTTCCAATAAATGATCGGGATTATCTAGGTAAATCCACGTTGTACTCCGAGGAAGGTAAATCCCCATACGATGGGATTGAAGTTGATAATATGTTTATCGACCGTGAGCCTCGGTTCTATAATACGGTCTTCTTTTCAGGTCGACGTTGGCACATAAGTAATAACGAGGTGAGGTTCCATTCTGGAGGAAATGCCGACCGGACACACGCATACTATCCGATTTCCGGCCATATGCTTTATAAGCGATTCAATCGAACAGTACACAAACGCACTCCCGGAGTTACTTCTAGATTTAGGCCGTCCTATATTTTTCGATTAGCAGAATTCTATTTACTTTATGCAGAGGCAATGAACGAAGTGAATCCGACAAGTCCAGACATCCTAAAATATGTTAATTTGGTCCGTGAACGAGCTGGCATTCCAGCCTTAGAAGATTTAAATCCAGCTATAGCAGGAAACCAGGAACTGCAGCGTGAGGCTATTCGTATGGAAAGCCGTATTGAATTGGCCACAGAGGGCCAACGCTATTTTGACGTACGACGCTGGATGATCGCAGAAAATGAGGTGGGTAAAGGCGGACAAGGAGGTAATTTTTCGGGGATGAACGCTACAGGAAACCAAGAGACATTTGCCAAACGAACAAAGGTACATGACCGTGTATTCAAACGAAAGAATTATTTATTTCCAATACCTTTGGTAGAAATCCAAAAAAGTCCCGCACTCGTTCAAAACCCCGGATGGTAAGTGGTCTGAATCCTTGATGTGAAACAATTGCGAAAACCAACAGGTGTTGATTCTCGTCAATACGGTACCCGGTCATCACAGTGACCGGGATACCTTGGTTCGTGGCCGTGGAACGATATCCCATCGCCAGCTGAAAAACAGACTGAAGTCATCATTTTACAGTAAAAACATTTAGTAAAATTTAAAAGAAAAGCAGAGCTGATGCCTTCAAATTTAGATAAATGAACAACTCATCAACGATCAATAGCACGGTCCATTGTTGCTTTGTAAGGTAATTTTAAATGATCTTCCAACAGTCAACTAGCCCTAACCATTAATGATCGCTCAAAAGCTCCCCCAACTTAAGGGTGTCGCCCTCTTCGAATATTTCATAAAACTTGGCTCGCTCTTCACCTGATGGTGAATTCGGTCCATGAAAAGTCAAAATCAATCTATCGTCTAGAGAGTGAAAAATCATTCCGTGTCCTCCATGGCCATCAAACAAGGGTTCCTGCTGTTGTTTCCAAGGTCCTTTGATCGATCCTGTTGTGGATTCAGCAATTCCAATGGCATATTTATCATTTTTAAAGCTCGACCAAATCATCAAAAGTTTACCAGATTTAGTTTGATACAAAAAGCAACCATCGGTCACATAGGAAACTCGGCCATCCGGGTAGGCACTTCCTGTTGACCAATCTGCAGCCGAGGCGTTGAATAGACGCGTCGGGGAACCAACTGTTCCTGAGAGATCAGCTTTAAGTTCAACAAGCTTCATGGATCCATCTTCAATTTCAACCCATTCGTGGCAATAAATCATATAGGGCGTTCCATTTTCCTCCCATAATGTGCCATCCAAAGCCATTTCGTCCACAGGAGTATGAGGCTCAAGCTCAAAAGGCAAAAAGGGTCCTAGAGGTGAATCGGCATGAAAAATCTGCGTGCCGCGAAAGGTGTATGCCGGCCAACCCTCCTGGCCCGCTCGCCATTCCAAATCCGAGTTTAGCGTGGCAAACAAATAATAGCGTCCTTGATATTCATGCATTTCAGGAGCCCAGATAGCGCCCGTTATCCAATTCTTCTCCGGTGTTTCATAGACCTGGTAAGGGCCGCTCCAGTGTAAAAGATCGGTGCTTTTAAAGGCCTCCACACCGCTTCTCTGATTCCCCAAACTATCTTTTTTCATGGTAGCTCGGTACAAATAATATTGACCTGCATCACGATCGACGTAAACATAAGGATCTCTGACATAGAGGTTCTCTGTCAATATCGTCTCAGTTTGCTGGCCAACGGCCGCAAAAGAAAGTGTAAAAAAAAGAATAGTTAACGTTAGTGTTCTTGTGAAATTCATCGGGTTTCGGTTTATATTACATCGTCAAAAGAGACTCTAATATACGGAATCGCCGACAATAGAATCATTTATTCCGCCATCGAGCATGGATAAACAAATCTTCTGCAACAAAGAGCCGATGGTCTCACAATGGGTCGAAACCAGTGGTGTATTAAATTTCAATTAAACCTGTTCGACATGCTTGCTATTTTTCTTTCTATAGCTTAATTTCGGAGTTATCTGATAACCCATGAACGCTGCAGTATACCACCGATACGGACCACCGGAAGTGGTCACCAAACAAACTGTTCCCTTACCCCTTCCCAAAAGAGAGGAGGTACTTATCCAGGTGCACTACAGTACCGTCAACAGGACCGACTGCGGATTTCGTAGCGCCGAATATTTTATTTCCAGGCTGTTTAGTGGTTTATTCAAACCTAGCAATCCCATTCTCGGTTGTGAGTTTTCAGGAATAATCGTCTCATTAGGGAGTGATGTTAAGGATCTCAAAGTTGGCCAAGAGGTTTTCGGATACGATGATAGGCGGTTCGGTTGTCATGCGGAATATAAAGTGATATCGGCCAATGGAAACATCGCCTCAATTCCAAAAGGCAGTTCGCTCCGGGAGGCAGCAGCCTTAACCGAAGGAAGTCACTATGCATTAAGTAATATACGAGCAGCCAAGGTCATCGCTGGACAGCGGGTGTTGGTCAATGGGGCCACCGGGGCGATTGGTTCTGCTGCCGTACAAATCCTTCGGGCCATTGGCGCTTATGTGGTAGCAGTTGTCCCGGGAGAACATGTCGAACTAGCAAGCCGGTTAGGTGCGGATAAAGTGGTTGACTATCAATCGGAAGATTTTACTCAGCTCAACGAGCGATTCCATTTTATCTTCGATGCCGTAGGTAAAAGCTCCTTTGCCCGATGCAAACCCTTGTTATTATCGCAGGGTATTTACAGCTCAACCGAACTGGGCAAGCGCTCTGAGAATATCTTTCTCGCTTTAAGAACTCGAAGATCGAAGGGGCAACGCGTTTTGTTCCCGTTGCCGGTCTTAAAGAAAGCGGAATTACTTTACCTGAGAGAGCTTGCCGAAAAGCGTTTATTTGTTCCTCTTATCGATCGAGAATACACGCTCGATGAGATCGTCCAAGCCCATCACTATGCAGAGAGTGGAGAGAAACTAGGCAACGTCTTATTGACCATAACTAATCGACCTGTCCGGGTGTCATCAATGGATGGGCGGACTCGGTAGCGTATCCGCAATTCTTGCGCTTTCCGTGGTAATAAAATATTTGGTCAACATGTAAGACCGCTCCCATTCCGGCATTTTCCCTGCATCCAGATATTTCAAAAAACGATCCGCCACCTGTGCAAAATGCTCTTCGTGACCTTGAATGAGTCCCTCAGGTACTTCCAATCGGAATCCTCCTCCAGATTCAAGTAGCGTAATCCCCGGATATTTCGTTTCGATTTCAGCGATACCATTTTGAATGTCCTCACGCGCTTGAGCCGAAAAAGAGTTCCCTTGACTCGGCTCGATATAAATGGTGGGTTTAAATCCTTCCTCCTCTCCTTGGCGAATCGAGACTGTTGACCGACTCCCCCGAATTTGGGAAAGATGCGTGTCTCCCAATCCCTCCGGAGCTTGATAATCCCAGGCTACTGAAATCTGGGTATGGACCCCACGCAAAGAGAACATCATATTTCCATTAGCAAAAACCTTGAGAACGTCTCCCTCTTGGTCTTTCCCCAAGTAAGCAGGCACTTCTTTCTCGCCGGTCGACTGAAAAAATTGTTCTAACGTAATAGCAGTCGGCCAACGTTCGGCACGAAGTATTTCCACTTCGCGTTCGTAATCCAATACTTCTTCTGGAAAGAGTTGCCACTGCACCAGATCAACCGCGTGAGTCGTGACATCGACTAGACCTTCTCCCTCCTGCTCAACGTCGTAATACCAAGCCGGCCGGCGAAGCGGACTACCGGAGACTTCCTTATAAAAATGATGCAAACTGTTTTTTATAATTGCGGGGTTCTCGGGACTACCCTTATCCAACTCACCAAACACCAAAGGATTATGGATTAATTCTTTCTGAAGAATGGAGAAGATGTTGTAGCGCTCCGTCATGATATCGTAGAGTAGAACACCTTCTGCCTCGGCTTTTTCAAAGGTCTCATCAAGGCGTTGGAAGCCCTCAAAATCAATAACCATGGGCTTATCTGCGAGAACGGAAAGCCCGGCATTAACCGCATCGGCGATATATTCTGTTTTTCGTCGATTGTTCCCGGCTAATACCACGATATCGCCAGGACGATCTTCCAGCATGCGTTTGAAAAAGTCATCACCTGTATACACCTTGGGAGCCCAATTCGTCGGCTCCTCCGATCGCGCGTTGTATTGTGCTAACAGCGCCAGATGCGCCTCACTATCCTTTGCCTCAGGAGTGAATACATAACAAACTGAATCCACACCCTCTAACATCCTCTTTTGCAATAGTGAGGCATGAAAGTGTCCCGGATCCAGTGTCATGATCCGGTGCGTCGATTCCTCTTGCGGTCCTTTGCAAGCCGTCAAACCGCTTGCCATCAGCAGAAGTAGTAGTGTCTTTTTCATCAGAATTTCAATTTTGATGCACTATGATGATCCAGGAACAGTCTGGCGTCCGGATGGTCTCTAAGAGCGCTAGACGGGACCTGCTCGGTAATATTCTCCAGCAATGTGGCCCGCACTGCGTCGGCTTTCCGTTCGCCAGGCACCATGCAGTAAAGTGCTTTCCCACAAAGCAAAGCTGGAACTGTTAAGGTCATCGCAAACCGAGGCACCGATGAAAGATCTGGGAAACAACCATCGTTCACTTGTTGTTGCCGGCTGGCTTCGTCCAAATCGACGATTTTCACCAGTTCCGGATCATTGAAATCCGCGACATGTGGATCATTAAATGCAATATGGGTGTTCTCACCAATCCCCAAGCAAACAATGTCGATTGGATCTTCTCGCAATAACGCAGCATAGCGCTGACACTCCTGAGCGGAATCACTGGCTGTTCCATTGAGGTAATGGACCTGACCGATAGGCACGTGATCAAAAAGATTTTCTTTCAGATAGCGCCCGAAACTCTGCTCGTGTTCCAATGGTAGATCAATATACTCATCCATATGAAATGCAGTGACGCGACTCCAATCAATCCGTTGGTCCTCTTTAATCGCTTTTAAAAATTCAGATTGAGAAGGTGCTGATGCGAAAATCATGCGCACCTGATTTTGTACTTGTTGCAAATCGATCATTCGGCTTATCACCAGTACGGCGGCTTGCCGTCCCATCTCTTTTTCGCTCGCATAAACCAGGACTTTTAATTTCCCGATCATATTTTCTGTTACTTCCATATTTTTTTTCAAATTAAACAGGTTAAGGTTACGGGTAGGTACCCGGTCTCGGAGTAAAGACCGTTTCTGCCCCTATTTTTACTTTGGTTAATTCCTATAAAAAGATTGGTTTTCTCGATGAATAATATCAATGGGCATAAAATACTCCCTGTCCGTCTGTTCCTCGAACATAAGAAATCGGTGCAACGCCTTAATACCACGATAGGCCTGTTCCTGCGGTTTTTCGCAAATTAAAAAATCAATCGCGCCCTGATTCAAATACTGAATATTGCTCTCTAGGAAGTCATAACCCAACAACAAAATATCTTTACGGTTGGTTTCATCCAGATAACGGGCGACTAAAGAAACTCTTGAATTAGTCACAAAGATCAGTCGTAAGGCGGAACGCTCACTTAAAAACTCATCCAAAGCTGTTTTAACTGCCTGGTATTCGGTGTCGTATAGATTGACTTTATGAACAGGGTTTTCTTTGCGGTGTGAAAAATAACTCATAAATCCTTTTTCCTTTTGCAGAATATGGTGATCGGAATCAATATCCTTGGCAATATTCAAAAGCAGCATCTCTTCCTTCTCACTGACCAAATAGCTGACTAAATGCGCCGCTGTGTGGCCGCTATGAAAAAGATCGGGGCCAAAATAATTCAAACTACGCTGACCAGTTATATCCGAATTAATGAAGACAAAAGGAATTTTTCGGTTTTGACACGCGTTGGTAAAGGCTGTAGCTTCTTGAATAAAAGCGGGAGCGATCAGCACACCGTCTACGTTTTTGCTTTCTATTATTTTTTGGGTTTGCCGAATAAAAGATTGTTTGTCGTTCATGTCGTAAAACAATTTATGAACGCAAATATTGTACGGGCTGACCTCTTTTTCTGCTTGTAGAATGCCCTGAAGGGGTACAGACCAATAGTCGGTTTCTGGAGACACTTCGGGGATTAAAGTATATAGATTTAGTGACCGTCCACTCGCCAATCGACGCGCTAAAATATTAGGCTTATAGTCCAGCTCCTGGATAATCGCTAAGATCTTTTCCTTGGTCTTTTGAGAGACGCCCGGTCGATCGTGCAACACGCGATCAACAGTGGCTATCGATACACTAGCTCTTCTGGCAATTTCCTTGACCCCAACGAGTTCTTTTTCTTTTTTCATGTGTAAAACCGATTTCGGTACAAAACTACTGATTTGCGCTTACTTCCACGAGTCTCGGCTCATTCCGATGGTAGACAAGTGCTCCCTCGACCAGGGTCAGCTCGATGGCGAAGTCTTTATCAAACAGCACTAAATCCGCGTCCATGCCTTTAACCAATCGACCCTTGTTTTCAACGCCCATCACCTGGGCCGGATTTTGGCTAGCCATGCGGACCGCCTGGGCGACAGGGACATCGGCTAACTGCACCATGGTTCTAATCAAGTCGATTCCCGTAGCCACGCTCCCAGCAAAGGCAGTGCGATCCGGTAACTTGGCCACACCATCCTCCACGATCACCTGCAACCCATCGTGGAAACTTCCTAGAATACTAGGACCTTCCGGCATACCCGCTCCCCGCATGGCGTCGGTGATCAGCACAATACGCTCCGGCCCTTTAACTTTATACACCAACTTCAAAAGCGGTGCGGGAACATGGATGCCATCTGCAATGAGTTCCACCCAAAGGTCGTCAAACAGTAAGGCACTCTCGATGACCCCTGCAAACCGGAACCCCTGCCGCCTGCTCACCCCAGACATGGCCGAATACAAATGCGTTACCAAACGGTAACCATGCTTCATCCCCTCCACCACATCATCAAAAACCGCATCGGTGTGCGCAATCGCAGGCAATATGCCGTGTTGCGCAATAAAATCGGCAAATTCCATCGCGCCAGGTCGCTCAGGGGCAGCACTCCAACGTGCAATATGCCTGCCGTGCCGCCGGACGATTCCGCGATATTCCTTTGGATCCGGGTCACGAATGTACCGGGGATCTTGTGCGCCACGTTGATTGACTGCGAAATACGGCCCTTCCAGATGCATGGCCATTAGTTTTGCGCCTGGGTTAGTCTGGTTTTTGGCGTGAACAAAGTTTTCCAAGGTGCTGTCCAGCCCTTCGATTTCACTAGTCAGCGTGGTGGGGTACATCGCCGTTGTTCCATAACGAGCGTGCGTTTGCGCAATCCCCAGAAAGGCCTCCACGCTCCCATCCATAAAATCATGCCCTCCGCCACCATGTAGGTGAATATCGATAAATCCTGGAGAAATATAGAGCCCCTGAGCATCCCAGCGTGTCCAATCCTCAGAGATCTCCGGCGTATCGCCGATCGCTACGTCCACAATCTTTCCCGAATCAATAAAAACGGTCCCGCGTTTTTGTTCGCCTTCAGGCAACAACAACTCCCCGTTACAGAGGGCTATTTTAATTCCTTGTCTGTTATTCATTTTAAACTTTAGGTTCCCAGCCCGCCTGGTATTCACGTGACCAATATTTGTTCATCGTATCCTCATCATTCAGAATTCTTCCGGTTTGCGGGTCCGTTTCCAGACGTTTTCCCGCCCGTTGGGCAATATTCCCTAACTGCACCAATAGTGTACTGTAATGTCCACTTTGAATGTCGGAATTCAACGGTTCTCCGTTTTTAATCGCTGAAAATAGATTCTGGATATGAATCGCGTCCAATTGTTGCGACGGGTTGGTTAAACTAGAGGTTTCCACTTTAACATCATTTTTCACTTCTTTGAGTACCTCTCCCTTCAAATCAAAAATCTTATAGCCGTTATCGCCATTAATTTGCAACGAACCTTCTTCCCCGTAAAACACTACACCGACCGTCGCACCATCGGTAGTTTTGCCGTTACAACTGCGGCCTTCCCAAGAAATTAGGCTCTTGTTCGCAAATTCCAGATTGATGATCTGCGTATCGGGCGTTTCCCAATCATCCTGATACCGATAACGTCCACCCGATGAGGTGACCGCGACGGGCAGATCAACCTGTAATCCCCAGCGGGCGATATCCACGAAATGCGTTCCATTATTCAACGCTTCACCCGTCCCCCAATGCCAGAACCAATGCCAATTGTAGTGCAACAAATTATCTTGATAGGGTTTCCGAGGAGCCGGTCCTTGCCACAAGTCGTAATCGAGCCAATCCGGGACCGCAATTGATTTACCGGTACCGATAGGTTCCCGATTATTCGCATACCAAGTACGCGCGTAATAAGGCCGGCCAATCACGCCTGCGTGTAATTCTGCAATCCCCGCCATGACATTTGGCCAAGATCTCCGCTGATTCCCCATTTGGATGACATTACCATACTTTTTTTGCGCCTCGACTAAAAGCTCGCCTTCCCGAGGATTATGACTACAGGGTTTTTCCAAATAGACGTGTTTTCCTGCTTGAGAGGCCAATATTGCTGCAGGAGCGTGCCAGTGATCCGGCGCAGCAACCACCAATAAATCCACATTTTTATCCTCGAGTGCCTTGCGAAAATCACCGGCCAATTTAACAGGCTGGTCCTGCCTCTGCCCAACTTCAGCTTGACATTTTTCGGCCGCACGCCGATCCACATCGCAGAGATGAGTGATGACCGCATTGGGTTGCAAAGCGAAATTATTCGCTAAGGCTTTCCCCCGCGCATTTACGCCCATTACCGCTACGTTTAGTTGCTCATTGGCGCCAAGAATCCGGCCATAACTTTTGGCTGAAAACCCGGGCAACATACCGCCAAATCCAAGAGTTGCCGCACCCAGTGCCGCCTTTTTTATAAAATTTCTACGCGTTTCTTCCATCATCTTTCGGTTTTAATTTTTGATTAATTCAATTGACTTTCCACCCTGCCTTTTACTTTCATCCGCCGCTTCAATAAACGCACAGATTTCCAGTGTCTCTTCTTTCGGTACGGGCACGATTCCGGTATCGAAAAATTGGATAATTTCCGCTAGCAGCGCATCGTATCCTTTGAATTGCCCCAACGTGGAATTCCCTTTTTCTCCAAATGCGTTACCGCCGTAATCTGATTTTCCTACCCGAGTCCCTCGGAAAGTACCAATACGTCCGTCCGCCCATTGTCCTACAACCACATCGGTACCCTCGGTATGCGTTCGACTCACCGATTGACACCCCGTCCCCATGACGGTGAATAACATTTCCACACCGTGGATACCATACCAAAAGAAATCAGGGTGTGTTTCTTCCAAATGTGCAGGACTATAAGTGTCCGCACCCAAAACCTTCCCTATACTGCCACTACGAATCTCCTGCACCTTATCCACAAAGCGTAAAGAAGAGGAAGAAAACACCGAAACATCATGCTGTGCAGCTAAATCAAAAATGGCTTTAGCGTCATCGTAAGATGCCGCGATCGGTTTATCGATGAATAAGGTTTTTTTCGCCTCGATAACCGGCCGAGCTTGCTCCAAATGGACCCGTCCGTCATTACTTTCCAACAAAATCACATCCACCTTATCCAAAAGTGCTTGAATGGAATCGACGATCTCCACACCAAGCTTTTTTACTTCTTCAATATATTGGGGCACCCTTTCGGTTGCCGATAGGATGTCCTTACTCCCTTGAGGATAGGCAGCAACAACACGGTATTGTAGGTAACGCGATTCGGGTTGATCCGCATTGAGGGATTTAGTGAATGCCACGGCATGCGAGGTATCCAAACCAATGATTCCCACCCTTTTTCCTGGTTGTTGCTTATTTGAGATTGGTAGGTCCCTTTGAGGCAAACTACTGGACGTGAGACCAAAGCCTAAGGACGCCAGTGCCGTGGCTCTCAGAAAGCCCCGTCTATTGATTTCTTTTCTCATCGTTGGTGTTTTTTAGGTTTATTAAGCTGTTTATTTATTTCTTCCAAATACCCGATGCCGGCCATGAGCAAGCGCGGGTGATGGTAATTTTCAATTCGTTTCCCTTCGGGATGACCTGCTAAACGTCGGTCTCCGCCAATTCGCCAAGGCCGATAAGGCAAATCGGTTAAGGGGTAATGATCAAGCAAATAGTCCCAGATTCGAACAGACCACTCGGCCGCCCAAGGACACGCGTTATGACGCCAAAGTAGCAGACACCCCATTAATGCCTCGTGTTGCGCCCAGAGTACTTTATCCGGAAGCAGCTGATGGGTTTGTATGCTTTGCAACGCGTGGAAAAAGCCCCCATATATGGGGTCCCACGCCACTTCGACATGTTTTTTGAACCGCGTTGCAGCGCGATCGAAAAGACCGGTATCCCCTAACCGTAACGCTTCATCCATCAGCATCCAAAGGGACTCGATAGCATGTCCTAAATATACAAAATCGTTCCATAGTCCTTCCTCGCTATTCCCTTTATCTACACGGACCTCCAACATCAAACCACAGTCTTCCCGATAGTGTACTTGGGTCAACTCTTGAACACAGGTAGCCGCTATTTCTTCCACTTGCGTATCCCTCCCGGATCGCAGATAGCCGGTTGAAATACGTAGAAAAATCATCCAGTGGCCAAGCACGTTTTGTACATGCACCGGCTTGTCGGTAGGCGCATAGTCCATGAGGTACCGATAGGCGGGTTGCTGTTGGAAAGCAAAAGCCTCCAAAAGCAACGCTCGACCACGATCCCGATAACGGGGTTCGGAAGCCGCATCGGCGTAGGCGATACAGGCTTCGGCGACAAACAAATTGCCGTAGAGGTCGCCTTCGCGCTCAGCCAAAGTGTTTCCCCGCCGATCGTAGGACCAGGGATACAGCAATTGCCCCTCCTGTTTGACATTCATCAGGAATTCCAAGGTCTGGGAAGCCCGCTCGAGATACAATGGATTGGCTTGCAGCTGCTGATAAAGTTGGGCGTACACCCACGCGCCACGCGCATCGTACCAGGTTCGTTTATCGGTCGAAATAATTTCGCCTCTATAATTACTATTCCATAGAAATCCCCCTTCTTCCCGATCATATATATGTTGATCAAGAAAAGGCAGATAGTCGACAAACAAATAATGCTGAAATTCCCGTAACATCTCATTCACGCGTGATGGATGGACGGAATTAGGCAAATCCGCTTGCCGATATAAGGGCTTATGATTGGGCATCGATTTCATTCTTGGTCAATACTATCTAGCAATTGTTCTACTTTTTCAGGCACCGGACGCCGCACCAACAACGCGTAGCCTACATATAAGATCAGCGAGGTCATTAATGGGCCGGCCAATTCCCAGGCAACGCTTAGCTCGCCGTAAAGCTTGATCACGATAAAGGTGACCAACCCTCCGCCAATTGAAAGCAAAGCAGCTGTACTTCCACTGCGTTTAAAAAACGGCAACAAACCTAAGATCATTGGAATAGATATAGGTCCTAACAGGGCCGCAAACCAGGAAATAATCAGTCCGATTACTCCTCCAAAAGATTGTGCATTGAAGGCCACGACAATGGTGAGAAAAATAAACGTAAAGGTTGTCGCTCGAGCCAAAAGTAGCATTTTTTGCTTATCAAGTTGCTTCACTTTCTTAGATAGGACCGGCAGAATATCGCGCGTGATGACCGATGAAATGGTATTGGCATCCGAGGAAGTCATTGAAAGCGTGGTGGAGAATAGTGAGGCCACTAAAAGGCCTAGAAGTCCTTGCGGTAAAAACTCCATGGCCATAATCGAATAAGATTGTTCAGGATTCGCTAATCCCGGAAAAAAGATGGGCGCTGCAAACATCGGATAAAACAAAATAAGCGGCCAGATCAGATACAAAATTGTCGATAAAATAGCAGCCTTCTTTGCCTCCTTACCCGATGAAGAAGAAATAAAACGTGTCGCTAAGTTCCACGTGCCCCCACTGTAACTAAAAAAGTTAATGACCAAAAAAGCTACTGCAAAACCCACGGTATAGGGGGAGTTAAACCATTGACTGTTCTCTGGTGGCAAGCGGTCCCACATGGTCACCACGCCGGCAGGCCCGTCGCCCAATCGAACCAACACCGCCACAAACATCACGATGCCTGAAACAACCTGAACCAAAAACGACATAAAATCATTAAGCACATCGGCCCAAAGCCCGCCTAAGGTGACGTAAAACAAGGTAACCACGCCGGAAACAATGATTCCATAGACAATCGGAATGCCCATAAATGCATGCAACAGAATACCAACTGCCGCCCATTTGGCTCCTACGTCGAAAAGCTTCACCAACACTCCACTCCAAGCCATGACCTGTTGGGTGGGTATATTATAACGTGTAGCTAAATATTCTGTTGGCGATTGTATGCCGGTTTTTTTTCGCAAGCGCGCCCACCTTGGCGCGATAAAGTAAATGGTCCCAATCATCGCGATCGTGATGGTCAGCGCCCACCAAACATACATCACAAACCCGTGGGTGTAGGCGATCGAGGCGTAGGCCACGAACACTGCACCGCTGTAGCCCGATACATGATGCGAAACGCCCGACAACCACCAGGGCAATTTTCCGCCAGCGGTAAAGAAATCGGCTGAGGAATTTACTTTGAAATAGCTGTAAATTCCAATCCCGATTAACAGGATAAAGAAGATTATAATGATCAGGTAGTCGAAGGGCTGCATAGCAGTGTAAGTTTTAAACTATAATTGATTACAAAGTCACGTCCAAGTCGATTGGGTACGTACCCGAAGATACTTATATTTTTCTAAAATACAAGCTGCTTTGTTCAATTAAATTCTTATAACTTTGTGTAAATCACCGCAAACAGTCTCCCGTTGGAGCTTTTAAACGACATGCCGATGAAAAAAAGTAACAAGAGTGACAAACCGTATACCGAAATTACTGACCGAGCTCGTCTATGGCGACGTGATTTGCATCGAAATCCCGAATTATCATTCCAAGAATTTCAGACCACTTCTTATATTGAACAGGAAATAAAAGCCATTGGGCTGTCTTATCGGCGGGTATCACCTACTGGGCTGGTGGCTTTCATTCCAGGCAATGGTAAACATTCAAAAGCAATCGCACTCCGAGCGGATATCGACGCGCTACCGATTCAAGAGGACGAGACCTCAAAAAAAGAATATCTTTCCCAGAACCCGGGAGTCATGCACGCCTGTGGCCATGATTATCACACGGCAAACTTACTTGGCGTGGCGACCGTTTTAGCCCAGCGACAAGCCCAGCTCGAGGGGAATGTCGTGCTGATTTTTCAAGCCGGAGAGGAACGAGCGCCTGGTGGCGCGAAATCTATCGTAGACTCCGGCATCTTACAGGAATACCAAGTGCAGACAGTCGTTGGACTCCATGTTTCTCCCGATCTACCCGTGGGTCAAATTGGCTTTCGCCCCGGCATCATGATGGCCTCAGCCGATGAGCTCTATCTTCGCATCAAAGGCCGAGGCGGCCATGGCGCGCAACCCCAGACCACTATCGATCCGGTAGCGATCACCGCTCAGCTTTTAGTTTCCTTACAACAAATCGTGTCCCGTCAGGCGGACCCCCGTATTCCCAGCGTATTGACTTTTGGAAAAGTACAGGCGAATGGTTCGACCAATGTCATTCCTGAAAGCGTCTATTTGGAGGGCACCTTTCGTACTACAGACGAAGGTTGGCGAACGCAGGCTTTAACGCAAATTAAAAAAATGAGTGAGGAGTTAGTCCGCGCAATGGGCGGAGTAGCAGAGCTGGAGATCAAATCCGGTTATCCAGCCTTGCAGAATGATCCCCAGATCACGCAACAGGTTAAGCAATGTGCGCTGGAGCTGTTTGGGTCCCAAGCGGTATTGGATGTCCCCATTTGGATGGCTTCAGAAGATTTCGCGTACTATGCGCAAACCTTCCCTTCCACTTTCTTTTTGGTCGGTACACGAGACGAATCGAAGGGAATTACTTCTGATCTTCACACGGCCAGCTTTGATCTAGATGAAAGCATCTTACAATACAGTATTCCATTGCTGGTTAACTACACGCAAAACGTGCTTCAAGATTGGAATAATCAATACAGTGGATCTTGATCGAGGAATTCTGTGACAAAAGGATCATCATTGAGTTCAGGATAATCCCTATACACTCGGCTGATTTCTTCATACTGGCCTGGCGATAACGTCTCGTGGGGGTTCAAGCACCAAATTCCGCGCAACAATCCTTGCCGGCGCAGCACTTCATGTATACCCGGAATACATCCTGCAAAGTCATGAGCCGGGTCAAAAAAGGCGGCATTCGAATCGGTGACTGCAATCCCCTTGGAAAGCAAACGAGCAAAATCTTCTTTTGAACCCTCCTTTTTTACTTTTTTGACCGCTTTCAACAGCTCCACCGCCTTATGTGTCCAAACCGCCCAGTGACCAAGTAGCCCGCCTTTGAATGCCAAGACCACCTCCTGTCCTTCCAAGTGAAATCTATAATCGGTCAATAAATCGGCAACAATATTATCATCATTACCCGTATACATCGCTACTTCTTGCCGGCGGGGAGATTCAGCCAGCGCACGCATCACGTCCAGCGTTTGATAGCGATTAAACGAAGCACACTTGATCGCTTCAACTCCCTTTATAGCAATAAACTTACGCCAAAAATCAAAACTAAACACGCGACCTCCAACCGAGGGTTGCAAGTAAAAACCAAAGACAGGAATTTCTTCGGCAACCGCTCGTACCCGCTCTAATAGGGCCTCCTCACTCCAGGTCTGCAAACCGCCCATACTCAATAATCCCAAATCATATCCCAGACTCGCCGCTAATTGAGCTTCGGAAACCGCTTGCTCAGTAGGACCACAGATGCCCGCTATTTTCAAAAAAGGACGATTCAAATTGGTTTTATCGATTTCTTCGCTCGCTAAGGTCAATACGCGTTCCAACAAATCGATCTTCGGATCTCGAATTTCAAATTGGGTAGAGTGCACAGCAACCGCTATTCCCCCCGCACCACTGGCCATATAATACCGGCTCAATCGCCGTTGGGCAGCTTCGTCCAATTCCCTTTCTTGGGTAAGTGCGAGCGGATGGGCGGGGATCACCGTGCCCTGCATTAAGAAATCTTTGCGTTTTTCGTCTAACTTTTTCATACTTCTAGCGATTAAATACCCGTGGAATTGTCCTCCGCCAGGCAGAGCATCTGGCCAAGATTCTCTTTTTTGATTAAAAACGTCAACAAACTGTCCCCAAATTTCGGGCCGAGCAGCATCCGCATCAGAATTTTCCGTCTCGTTCTTGGAAATGAGTGGGCTTCCCTATATCTTCTCCGCCAGCGGAAATCCACTGGGCATTAATCTCGATAATCTCCCGAATCGTCACCCTGGGATAACCAAACAATCGATGCGATGCGGATGCATTGTTAAGCAAAGCATTATCCGCAGCCTGATTTTCGAATTGGGCAGTCTTACCAAAGCGTTCTGCAAATTGCTGCGCGATCCATCGTGTGGAAAGGGTTTCGGGCCCGGTAATATTCAATGTTCGTGCCGGCGAGGTACAATGAAGCAGACTGCGTATCGCCATTTCATTGGCATCTCCTTGCCAGATCACATTGACATTTTGACTCCGAAGATTGACGGGTCGTCCTTCCCAAACCGCCCGCCCGATTTCCATCAAGACGCCATAACGGAAATCGACCGCATAATTCAACCGATAAATCAATACCGGAGTCCCATTTTTCTTCGAGAAGTACTGGAAAATCCGTTCCCGCCCCAGACAAGACTGTGCATACTCGCCAATGGGTTCCGGGACCTGTTGCTCATCGACTCCCCCTTCGCTCAGCGGAACAAAGGGGAGCACATTGCCGGAAGAGAAAGCCACGATACGTGATTTTTTGAACTTCTCGGCAATCCGTCCGGGCAGATAGGTGTTCATTGCCCAAGTAAAATCTTCATGACCGGTAGTCCCGAATTTATGCCCCGCCAGATAAATGATGTTCGGCACATCCGGCAATTCCGCGAGTTGCTGCTCATCCAACAAATCACAAGAAATAGTTTCGACACCAGTAGACTGAACTTGCTGTAAGGTCTGTTCATTGGAAAATCGGGAAACACCATAGACTTTCCGCTGCCGACCAATTTTAGCAAATCCATCCACCAAGAGCTTGCCCATACTGACGCCCATTTTCCCGCCAATACCTAAAATCATGACATCGCCATGCAGATTTTCTAGATCCCTCAACAACGCTTCAGACGGGGAAGTGTATTGTTGCTCTAATTGTTTTAAATCCATGATCACTTTTAAGAAGTAAGAAATAATACGTTAAAATTTACCGCCGCAAGTACCAACACCAACAGTAGACCGATTAAACCGGCCACGCGCTGGAATCCGTTATTCACTCGATCTCCCATCACTTGTCGGCTATTGGCGATCCAAAATATCGCAATACCAATAAAGGGTACAAGGAAAATGGTCACGCTCTGTGCCAGCACAATCAACTCCAAGGGTAAATGGCCAAACGACAGGGAAATTATGGAACCGAATAGCATCACCAAGGCGATAAGGCCTTTGACTTTCGCGTTCTCCAAGCCCCGTTTTAAGCCAATCGCATCCCCTAAAAGAGATCCGCCCAGTACGGCATTTCCAACCAGCGAAGAAAAGGATGCGCCGAAAAGACCAATCAAAAACAAATGACTGGCCAGGGGCCCAAACAACGGCGTTAATGCCAGCCCCATTTCCGAAGCCGAGTTCACTTGAATACCCTGGGGATGAAGTACCGCAGCCGCACAAATCAACACCACAGCACTCATCAGACCTAAAATTAGAATACCAATGGTGCTACTCAGTAGCGGCCGATCTGAGGACGATTCATTCTCTTTTAAAGTCTTTCGCTTTTCCTGAACGAGGTAGGCTTGATAAAATGCGCCTACCAATGAAAAGCAGGATGCAATGAAGGCCACCACAAGTCCGGAGGATCCGGCGGGTAACTGCGGTTTAATGCCCCGAAGAACATCGAGAAACGGGAAGTCAATTAACAACACAGTGGTGAGAAAAGAGGCCAGCATTAAAATTACCAGAATGAGCATTACTCTTTCTAATGTTCGATAAAAGGATCGAAAAAACAGCAACACAATTCCAAGTACATTAAATAAGACAATCCAAAACCAAGAGGCTGTACCTGTAGCTTCCGCCAAGGTGATCCCCACTCCAGTAGAGTTCCCCGCTTGAAAAGAAGTCGCCACCAGAAAGATGCCGATCCCAATAAACAAACTACCCCAAGCGCCGATCCTTTTTCGAATCAAGCCCAATAGTGTCTCCTGGTTACTAGCGCCAATCCGTGCACTCATATTGGTAAAAATCAACATGAAAAAAATCGCCAAAAAAATAACCCACAGTAGATCATAGGAAAAGTCCGCCCCCATCTTGGACGTAATTGTCATTTTGCTTGGTCCGAAAACCAACGCGGCGGTGACCACACCCGGTCCCAGAATAGATAGCGTCTGGGCCAGCCAGTTTTTCTTGTTATTCGTTTTTGAGTCCATCTCGTTGCGCTTTAACTTGCTCTGGGGATACAGGATCTCCTTCTGCAAACTCGGTATTGACGTAGTTAATGATCGCTGAAAGTTGCTGATCGGTTAGAAAATCAAAACTGGCCATATCTTGCTCGTATTGCACGCCATCACTTGCGGCTTGGTTTCGCCCAGCTGTTCCCTGTAGCAACAAATCGGCAAACGCTGCGCCGTCGGATACCAGTGAGGATCCTTTCAAGGCTGGGAATACTTCTTTCAAGCCCCCGCCGTCTTCCTGATGGCAAGAAGCGCAAAAGTTTTGATAAAGCACCGATCCGTCTGCTGGTCCAAGTACATCTCTTGGAGCGGCATCCTCCTCAATTGCGTGCTCGGGCGCTTCGTTGGTTTTGCGTATCCGGATAATTCGATCGTCTTGAGCCAATGGGAATCCAGGCTGAGGATTCCAATCGTGGTTACTACTCGACAGATAGACATCACCATTCGGGGCGGTCAGTACCGCTCGAATTCGTCCGAATCGGTTCGTGAAATACACGCGTTCGGAGGCGATACTGCGCTGATCTTCTCCTAAGCTCAACACCCGAAACGATTGACTTTTTAACGTGACCAGCAGTAGCGATCCTTTCCATCCCTCAATAACATCTGAGCCATAGTAAGCCATTCCAGCGGGTGCGATCACCGGTGTCCAGGAACGTATAGGTTCAGTCATTCGCGCAATACCGGGCACCTGCTCTTCTTCTGCGGTATCGTGTTTACCCTCCACCAAGGGCCACCCGTAATTATGAAGCGGTCTTATCCAGTTGACTTCATCTTCGATAGCATCGCCATGTTCGGAGCTGAATAGCTCGCCTTCGGGAGTCATCGCCAGTCCCTGTATATTTCGAAACCCCCACGCATAGACATAGCTCCCGGCAATCGGATTATCCTCGGGAATCGTTCCGTCTAAGTTCATACGAAGTAGTTTGCCATTCAACGTCGTGGAGTCCTGAGCTTGCGTATTATCGGCAGCGTCACCCGTCGCCCAGAACAGCTTATCCTGGTCATCCAACAGTATTCGCCCGCCATTATGGCCCAAAGCTCCTTTGATGGTTAATAATTCTTTCGGCTCGACTAAATGCTCGCCATCATAAACGTAGCGCATCAACGAGGAGACCACCAAACTGTCCTGTTTACGGGTATAATGGAGAAAAACAAAAGGGCGTTCCTTTTGCGCTTTTTGCACCGCAATATCCAGCAATCCCGGAGTCGTTCGAGTAAACACATCCGGTAACTGCAAAAGGGTTTTAATCTGTCCATTTTTCAGGTTCAGCGATTTAACATTTCCTTCAATTTCGGTAAAAAGGAGCTCTTGTTCGCCGAGAATATCCATACCCCAGGGCACCTTTAAGTCATCCGCTACGGTCGCAATTTCCAAATATTCCTGCCCTACCTTCAGGTACTCTTTTTCACCCGTTACAAAGTCTGGTTCGGGCTCCTGCCCGCATGAAAACAGCAGTATACAGATTCCCAGAGTCAGAAACACTAGCTTAGGTTGGATGGCTCTAGTCATAATTTTCCAGCTTTAATTTGCATGGCCGCATGATCTACGGCGCGCGCTGTGAGGGCCATAAAGGTCAAGGATGGATTCTGATTTCCGATGCTATTCATGCAAGCCCCATCCGTGACAAAGACATTCGGGCACAAGTGCATTTGGTTAAACCCGTTAAGCATCGAGTTTTTTGGGTCTCGTCCCATACGGACTCCGCCGACGTCATGTACTTCCAGGCCAGGCTGCCTGCCGAAAGCTTCGTGCTGGTCCAATGACACGATGTTCTCACAATCCGCTTTTTCCAACATGGTCCGCCCTTCGCGTAGAAAATCGTCCATCATCGCCACGTCGTTGGCAGTATATCCAATCGAGGTGATCAATTGCGGTAGTCCAAATTTGTCTTTCTTACGGGTACTGAGCCGAACATGATTGTCATGAACTGGAATAACTTCTCCTTGCATCATCATTGAAACCTTCCAATTTCCCGGCTCTAATAAACGATCCTTAAATGCTGCGCCCAATCCAGGTTGCTCTGGTGCGCGACCCCAGCCTTCACGGTAGGCAGAAAAGGCAATCAGATAAGATCCTTTGAAACTACCTGCGGGTTGATGGATGTTTTTGAAGGCCGGAATAAACACTTGTGTTGGCCGCCTTCCATAATAATAGCTATCTAAAAATCCAGGCATATCCGCCGTAATTCGCCCGCGGTAATTATGGAAAGCGATGTATCTTCCCAGCAATCCATGATCATTTCCTAATCCATTTTGAAAGCGTTCCGAACGGGAATTAAGTAGGATTAAATTGGTATTCAACGTGGCCGCATTCAGAAAGATCACCTTGGCGCGATACAATCTGCGTGCACCGGTCTGGGCATCGATACTCTGCACCCCAGTGGCCTTGCCCGAGGTTTCATCGTAAACGACCGATTCGACAATCGTATCGGTGAGAATATGCAGGTTTCCGGTCTTTTCTGCCCAAGGAATCGTACTGGCATTGGAGCTGAAATACCCGCCAAATGGACAGCCGCGCTCACACAGGGATCGGGCCATACAAGCGGTGCGTCCTTGCTTTCTCTGCGCTTCACCTAATGCTGCTAAATTTGCAGACCGTCCAATGATTGCTTGACGATCGGTATAATTCGTCGCAAGGGAATCCGCGATATGCTTCTCGACCTGATTCATCTGGAAGGCCCCCACGACCTCGCTATCGGGCATATTTTCGATGCCATCCCGATTCCCCGCGATGCCCACGAACTTTTCGACATGGGTGTACCAAGGCGCGAGATCGGAATAGCGAATCGGCCAGTCTGTAGCATAATCGTAGCTTTTCGGCGCATTAAATTCAAAATCACTCCAGCGCTGGGTTTGACGGGCCCAAAGCAACGATTTCCCGCCGAGTTGAAATCCACGGATCCAATCGAAAGGTTTCTCTTGAATATATTCTTGATCACCGTCTTGGATATAAAAATGCCGGGTTGCCTCACTATGCGCGTAATGCTTACTGATTAATGGGTTGTCGCGACGATCCGCAGTTGTTTTTTGCGTCCGGTGTTCAAATTGCCAAGGGTCCATATTCGCGGTCGGGTAATCTTTTACGTGCCGGACCATCCGTCCCCGTTCAATCAGCAAGGTCTTAAACCCTCTCTCGGCAAATTCCTTGACTGCCCATCCTCCTGATATACCTGATCCCACAACGATCGCATCAAATTCTACTTCCTCCTCTTGCATCATTTTTCGTATTCAATTTCCTTGTTTTTTTATCATTTTCCAAGTCCTACTTTGCCCTATTTCAGAAAGTAGTTCAAGAAATCTACGGCCTGTTGATTCGATTCCTTGTTCGGGCTGTGCTCTTCTCGGTTGGTCATCGCGACTCGGTTCTCATACCCTAAAAGAGCATTCACTTGAATCGTGTGGTTCAACGGAACCCAGCGCTCTTCCGGATCTGAAGAGCCGCCTGATACCAGGAACGGTCTAGGCGCCATCAAAGCATGCAACTCGTGAAGATCATAACCTTCCTCAAGCAATGTTGGATAAAGTCCTTTCGCCTCCTCGGTCATCCCTGTCTTTCGCCAAACATTATCCCAGGGTGGTGGGTAATACCCTAAATACCAAGGCTCCCAATAATTCACGCCAGACCCTTTGGTTTCATCAAAAACAATTCCGGGATCAATCCAAACACCACAGGCGAATTTTTCATATAAACAGGAGGCAAACATGGCCCACTTCCCCCCGTAGGAATGCCCCATAACGCCGATACGTGTGGAATCGACCTCCGGCTGGTCCGCCAGTACTTGCCAAGCATTCGCTGCCGCATACGCTAAGGTCGACAAGGGCTGAATGCTGGCCTCCTCCCGATCGGGATAATACAAACTATAGTTTTTTGCCTGCGAGGTTTCACTTGTACCGATCGACAAGGTAACGAATCCTTGCTGGGTGAGTTGGCGCGCAAAGTCACGGTCTGCCTTTCCTTTTCCAATGGCCGTCTCGGGTTCGTAAAAAACGGTAATCACTGCAGGCTTATTGCCTTTTTCATCCGGTACCAGCAGATAGCCTTCGGTCCACTGCTCGGGAAGCCATCGAAACCGTACGCGGTACTCCTGGTATCCTGTTCGGCTCGTTGAGTCTAAAATTTCGAGCTTTTGATCGTCAATAATCGCAGGCCATTCTCCCATCATTCCATGCCAGCGCTCCTGAATCTCCGCGCGACGTGATTCCCAATCTGCAGCCGTCTTCACCGTATCGCCATTATAAAAACGCAGTGGTGAACGATACGAACCAAACGCATTCGCATACGATGCTGGGGGGGCGAAAAATGCCTCAATATTCTCCCACTGCTTTTTCTTTTCAGCCGATTGCTGCGCACATGCACCCAAGAGAATGACAAGACTTAGACAGACCATACCGACTATTTTATTCGTCCAATGTAACATTTAGTGTGTTTTTAATGAAGGGTGGCCTCCGATAGCAATCGGTCAACCACCCACTATCCAAATTAGCAAAGCTTTCCTCTTACCAGCCTGGGTTTTGCTGGAGGTTTTCGTTTAAATTCAATTCGCGCTCCGGGATCGAATTGAGATAATCTCGATCCAATTTAAACCCATACCCTGATGGAATCGCGTTCTGGAACGGATCTAGAAATCCATTTTCATCCACCGGAAATGGGTTTTGATTGATCTGACTGGCCAAAAACCCGCGAGGCCTTGTCCCCACAATAACCTCGTCGGCCGCTGCCCAACGAGCAATATCGTCCCACCGGAATCCTTCTGCTGCCAATTCAATCCGGCGCTCTCTACGTATTTCATTGATCACCGGCGTGAGTGCAGGAAATTCCCAGTTGGGATCTTGGGCAATCTCACTGATAATCAGGTTGGGCATTCCTACACGATCACGTAGAGGCTTGATGGTCAAATCGATGTCTTGCTGAGTAACAGCTCCTAACTCTGCTTTAGCCTCCACATAGTTTAACAACACCTCGGCGTAGCGGAACAAAATAGAGGGGGTTTCCTCGTACTGCTGTACATGGTAAATAAGCTGCGGGTCGTAGCCTTTTTGAATCACATATCCCGTAGGCGCGTTCAAATCCGTCTTGGTATTCAGCGTATTGTAAATTACCGACCAATTTTGCGTATTGCCATTGGCCGAAATTTTCCAGACCTGATCCGGAGTTGCGATCGTTTGTGCTAGGCGAGGATCGCGGTTCTCGAACTCGGTACTGATATCTTCATAGCCCTGGAATAAACCATTGCCCGCAATCGGTTTACCGTCCACGCACAGGTATTGATCGACCATTTGCTTGGCCATGGATTTACCCAGTGGCTGGGACATCCTGAAATTACGATCGTTGGTAAAATCACCATCACCACGCGATAGCTCATTGTCGTATTTTCGCCAAAACATCACCTCGGGATTCGAGGTGTAATCACGTCTATTGAAAAGCGCTCTATAGTCATTTTCAGGGGAGGAATTCGTATAGACCGTATACAACCCAGATTCCATCACGGCTTGGGCCGCCTCGACGGCTTTTTCAAAATACGGAGTCGGATCCACGTCGACCGGGGCGAACGCCGTGCCCTTGTGATATTTCTGCCAGGAACCTTCATACAGCGCCACCCGGCTCTGCATCAAGAGCGCTATCCATTTGTTAATGCGGCTATAGCCGTTTGTCCGTTCCTCAGTCAAATACATGGCCGCTGTATCCAAACAACCTAAAATCCGGTCAACCACCTGGTCACGGGGTGTTCTTTCCTTATAAAGCTCGGGAGAGCTCGTGCCCAATTCAACATCCAGCCACTGAATATCTCCGTACGATTTCAATAAGTTAAAATAGGTGACCGCTTTAAAATAATACGCCTCTCCTACATACTGCTGATAGGTGCTGAGTTCGTGATTTTCCTCTATTTTTTTATAACTATTTAAAAAATAATTCAAGCTTCTGACGTTGCCGAATCCAATCGATCCCGTCGTGCTGACTGTCCGAGTGCCCTGCAAGCGCGTGTTGACGGTGGATCCCACCAAATTGTCGCTATCGTAATCATTTCCGTGATTCGCATATTTTGGGAAAAACGAAGCACTGTAAAATCTATTCATATAGATCTCCAGATCCTGTGGCTTTTCGAAATACATCTCCGAGATCACCTCGTCCAGAGGTGGACGGTCCAAAAAGCTATCATTACAGGAGACCAGAGCGATGGCTGAGGCAAGAAATAAACTAGTTATTTTGATGATATTTTTCATGATAAGTTTATTTAAAGGGTTAGATTAAGGCCAAAAGAATAGGTTCTGTTCATCGGGTAAATCACACCGCTGGTCAGATAGCCCCCTTCTCTACTATCGGAGGCAATGGCCGTTTCCGGATCAAACACTTTGGGAAGACTAGAAATCGTCAATAAATTTTCTCCAGAGAAATAAATTCTAGCCCGGCTGAATACGCCTTCCGTCCAGGACAAGGGTAGGGTATAACCTATCTGCACATTTTTTAAGCGTAGATAAGCCGCGTTGAGCAAATAACGGGTTTGATTTTGTCGGTTTTTATTCGTTTCAGCCGTAAAATATGGCTTGGGTAGATACGCATCAGTATTCGGTCCTAACGCATTACTTTCATCTGCTGGTCGCCAGTAATCTAGCGCAGGCGAGTTCTTGTATAAACCCGATGCCGCCCAGGCATTGGTCATCCCCCAAAATAGCGGTGTGCTATTCTCTGGAAGGAAATCACGCTTCCCCACGCCTTGCCAGAACATACTGAAATCAACCCCTTTCCAATTGGCTCCTGCGGAAATCCCGATATTGTATCGAGGTGACGTGTTCCCGATCACCATTAAATCGCCATGATTGTCGAGGGTTCTTTCTCCGTCGTTGACGATACCGTCGCCATTTAGATCAGTATATTTCATATCGCCCGGGCCCCAATTCGCATGATATTTACTCTGATCGGGCATCTCCTCACCCTCGGTCTGAATCAATCCATCGGATTGGAATCCCCAGATTTCTCCATAGGGTTTCCCCTCGTACCAGGTGTCTATCCTACCGGTTTCGTTGATGTATTCTAAAATGGTGGTTCGGCTGTCACCCAATGAGGCTTTCACATTATAGGCAAATCCGTTGGTCAATTGGTCGTTCCATGACAGGATCAATTCGAACCCTTTCGTCTCCAGCTTAGCGTTATTGGTCACCGGCGTGGTCGCACCAAGCACATAAGGCAGTTCGATCGCTTTTCCAAACATGTTACTCGTGGTCCGATTATACCAATCGAAGGTGACACCCAACTTGGAGTTCAACATCAACATATCGAGTCCTAGGTTCATCGTGGTCACTGTCTCCCAAGTAATTTGATCACTAATCAAGGCGGGAACGCCTGCATATTGCGGCCGGCCATCGTTGATGATCCAATTAAGCTCTGAATAAATAGGGATACGGGAATAAAACAAGTCGTTTCCAGCATTCTGGTTGGGCAACACGTTTTGATTTCCGAGCGACCCGTAGGACGCGCGAATCTTCAGGTTGTTGACATAGGCTTCCAAAGGTTTCCAGAATTCTTCCTGGGAAATCACATACCCCAGGGAGGCCGACGGGAAGAAGCCAAAACGATTCTCTTTTGGGAAACGAGAGGAACCGTTATACCGTGCCGCCATTTCAACCAGATATTTATCCTGGTATGAATAATTGATCCGTCCGAATGCGCCACGAGAGGCCCAATGGCTCATGTTGTCCAATGCGGTAACGCCTCCCAATGAGGTAATGATTGAGGGGTTGTCATCCACCACCGGTGAGGTACCGGTTGCATTCAGACCGGTATATAGATTTTCCTCTTGTTCAAAACCCAATAATACTTTGAAGTAATGGTCATCAATCTGATTTTCATAGGACGTAACCGCGTTTAGCAATTTGTAGACATATTCATAATAACCCGATCTGAAGGACGATTGAGGTTTCCCTATATTGCCAAAGTCTCCTGTCCCCAATTCCACCATCACCGGTTTGGGATTCTGGCTTAACTTGGTGTTCTTAATGTTATAGTTGTACGTCAATACGGTCTTCCAACCCTTGATAGGCTCTAATTCTGCCGACACGTTGGCTAGAAAATCAGCGTTCTTTTTCTTATCTCGACCGGAATCCTGTAACAGGCGAACCAGTGGGCTTTGAATGGTTCCGTTGATGTTGTTCATTGGCATCATGGGCGCGTACATCAACATTTCACGGAACGTATGCTCTCTGCCGACTGTCGTCTCACCCATCGGAAAGTCGGTTGCGGTATGGGCCCATTTCAAACTCGAGCTCAAGCGAAGCCAATCGGTCGCTTGCGTGGAAATATTCGACATCAAGTTATACCGCTCGAAATAATCGTAACCAAACGCATAGGTTCCGTTCTGCCGCGCATAGCCACCGGACATAAAATATTGCGTTCGAGGTCCGCCACCGGTCACATTTAGGTTATGTTTCTGATTAAAGGCATTATCCCCCATCAGCACGTGAGGCCAGTCGTAATTCGCATTCCCGTTTCTCCGCCCAGCCCAAATATTATCAATCGGATTGTCCGGATCATACTCATGCTCGAATGTTCCATCCAAATACCCTTGGATCCGTTCCATCTGCTCATCGCTGTAGATCGGCGTCAAACCGGCATTGGCGTTGGCTTGGTTATAAGCGGTTGCCCAGGTATAAGAATCGATAAAACTCGGCAGACGCAAGGGATTAGATACCGAGAGGTTATTGCTGTAATCGATTTTCACCCCATCCTCAGTCGACCCTTTCTTAGTGGAAATCAGGATCACCCCAAATGGGGCTCTAGAGCCGTAAACCGCAGCGGCCGAGGCGTCTTTAAGAATAGAAATACTCTCGACCGTCTCCGGATCAATTGCCGTAACGTCCATTTCCACCCCATCCACCAAAATTAGTGGGCTACTGTTTCCACTAATCGATCCCACACCTCGAATATTCCAGGTACTTGTTGAGCCAGGTTCGCCTCCACGCATTCCCATATCAATATTCATGTTTGGAGAGGCCCCTTTAATCAAGTCGCCTACGTTATTCGCTGGCCGATCCTGCAATTGGTCGGCTGTAATCACATCGACAGATCCGGTTAAGCTTCCCTTACGCTGCGTACCATAGCCAACGACAACAACCTCATCCAGGTCGTTTGCACCATCTTCTAGAACCACCTCTACACTGCTTCCCCCCTGAAGATGCACGGTTTGCGTAATATGAGCCACTGAGCTGAATTCCAGGGAATCTTGTAGCGAGGCTACCTCAATTTCAAAGAGCCCCTGCGCGTTCGTCTGTGTTTCGGCTTTCGAGCCGATGACGCTAACGCTAACACCAGCCAAGGGCACTCCCTGACTGTTCTTCACAGTCCCCGTTGCTGTGATCGTTTCTTGTGCGTATCCGGCAGCCAGCATCAGCATGGTCAGCATCACGGATACCATCATTGTTCGAATTGCAATCATCATGTTTGGTTTATATTAGTTATTGCTATTAAGTCATATACAATAAGCACTATGATACCGCAAGAAACGAACGCCGCTACTCTTATAGTCGTAAAAAAGCCACCCTCTCGGATTACAATTCCATTAAGAAATGCCGTCGTTTTTCCGGTCATAATTCAGTTTATTAGTTGTATCGGTTACGTACCCGAAAAGTATTAAAATCCAGTCAACAGGGACCGAAACTGGCCAAAGCATTTTGAAATTTGATTGACTTTAGGGCTATAATTAGGTTGAATATAAGCGAGAAAATCGATGTTCACAACATTTTAAAGAAAAAACTTAATCAAGCGCGTAACAAATTGCTAAAATAGGCGAAATTAGGACTATATAGGCAAAGTGTACGTTAACGAAATGTAACAGTCGATCAAACTAGTAGGCGATTTCCCCTAAAAACTGTACTTTAGAGATGTAAACCACTCCGCTTGCCAGCTTAGAAAACAACGATGCAGGGAAGCTGAACAAAAAAATTGAAAATGGAAAGAATTTATGGTTTTGCCCTTATTGGTACAGGCGCCATTGCCCGTATGCACGCTCACGCCATACAGGCCATACCTCACGCCAAATTGATTGCGGTCTATAACCACAACATGGAGAAAGCCGTGCAGTTTGCCCAAGCCCATCAAACCCGAGCCTATGGGGAACTGAAGGAGCTGCTCGATGATCCCCTGGTGGATATTGTTTGCATCTGCACGCCCTCCGGGGCGCATCTAGAGCCTGCCCTAGCCGCGATCGCGCGGGGTAAACATTGCTTAATCGAAAAGCCTTTGGAAATTACGCGCGAGCGATGCGCCCAAATCATCCAAGCTGCAGAGAAAAAGGGAGTGCAGGTCAGCACCATCTTTCCGTCCCGGTTTCACCCAGCGGCTCAGACCATCAAAACCGCTATGGAAAACGGAAAGTTCGGAAATTTAGTTCTGGCGAACGCGTATGTTAAATGGTCCCGGACGCCGGATTACTATCAAGCAACAAACTGGCGAGGGACTTGGGCGTTAGACGGTGGTGGCGCATTGATGAACCAAGGTATCCATGCGGTAGACTTATTGCTTTGGTATATGGGCCCGGTTGACTATGTACAAGCTATCTCAGCAAACCGGATGCACCTGGACATTGAAGTAGAAGACACCATTGTCGCGCAGCTTAAGTTCCAGTCCGGAGCATTGGGCACCATAGAGTGCACCACGGCGGCGTTTTCAGGCAGCCCTAAAACCATTGAAATTATTGGTACACAGGGTCGGATAGCATTACACGAAGAGCAAATCACCTCCTGGGAGTTTGCGGACGTTCATGAGAATCAAGGTGAGATTACAGACCGAAGTAATGAACTAGCCGGCGGCCAAAACGACCCGATGGCGATTGGACACCTCGGTCATCAGAGACAAATTGAAGACTTCTTGCAAGCATTAACAACCGGTCACACCCCGCGGATTGCCTCAGCGGAGGGAGCGAAGGCGGTATCCATAATTGAAGCCATCTACCAAAGCGCCCGCCAGAAAAGTATGATCAAGATCTAATGCTCTCCTCGGAGCTCTTCTTCCAAACGCTCTTTCTTCAAGGATAGCCGCTTGTTCGCTTTGTAAATACGCAGTGCGATTAGAAAATAGGCCAAAAGCAGTGGACCGTATACCAGTCCGATCAGGCCAAATAGAGGAAGACCGATGATCACACCTACCACGGTGATGATTGGATGGATATCGCCTACGCGTTTCGCGATGACTAACCGCAGAACATTGTCGATATTAATCACCAATCCGAATCCCCAGATCAACAGACCAATGCCCTGCCAGTTCATGCCATTGGCCATCAATATGATAGCCGCCGGCACAAAGATCAACGGTGGTCCAAGTAGTGGAATAAAGGAAAGGATCGCACAAATTACACCCCAAAACAAAGGATCCTTCGCGCCAAAGATGACAAAACCCAGTGCCAGACACCCGCCCTGAATAATGGCGATAATCGTTTGTCCAATAATATTCGAGTAGGTGATATTCTTCAACTCTTCGGCAAATACGGAGGTGTTCGCATTATCGAAGGGTAAATAATTGACCAGACCTCGTTCAAACCCTTTGTAGTTCACAAAAATAAAATACAACAGGAAATACATAACCGTGATTTCCAAAAAAGCATTCGCTGCACCACTGACCGCGGACGTCAACAACCCGCCTAGATAAGACGAGCTCGCTTCTAATTGCTTAGCCAACAGGTCGGGCTGCCCCAGTTTATCGCCGACAAAGTGTTTAATGGCCTCGATAATTTTCGTGATCCATTCTGGATTCCGCTGCAATTCGATGGCTTTGTCAAAGAGCATCTTGCCGATTCCCAGAAAGGGGAGAACAATGATGAAAATTGAGACGATGATAACGAACACCGCTGAAAGGGCTTTGGGCCAATGCCAGCGTTCAATAAGAAATACATTCAAGTTTCGGAACAAGGTGTACATGATCATTGTTCCCAGAAATGCGCCAAAGATTCCGGAAGTTGCATATAAAATAACGCTCCCCAACAGGATGATAATAATCAGAATAATGATATTGCGCTCTCGCTGGGAAAAAACATCATGTTGGCGCATAGGCTGTATTTTTTATGGAAAAATGCGGTTTGCATCTGAAATGTCCAATTCCTTCTACAACTCCATTGTTACTCTTTACTGCATATGATTAACAGATCAGCTAGAAGTTTGGTTTGCGCTTTTCTAGAAACGCAGCTACCCCTTCTTTAAACTCCTCGGAGCCAAAACAATCTCCGAAACCCGCAATTTCCACATCGAACCCGCTGCGTTGCGAATCCAGTCCCGCGTTGACGGCCTGAATGGCTACACGCACTGCATTCGCAGATCGGCTGTAGATCTTGTCCAATAACTCCTGTGCGGTCTCGACCAACGCCGGCGCGGCAACCACATGATTCACCAACCCCCAGTCTCGCGCATCCTGAGCAGCGATCATTTCGCCGCTGAGAATCATCTCCATCGCCTTTCCCTTACCAACCAGTTGGGTCAAACGTTGGGTGCCTCCATAGCCCGGAATAAGCCCCAAAGAAACCTCCGGCAACCCCAATTTAGCCTCGGTTACAGCAATACGAATGTGACAGCTTAAGGCCAACTCCAAGCCTCCCCCCAATGCAAACCCGTTAATCGCGGCAATAACTGGCTTGGCCAAGGCGGCTAGCGTATCCATCAATTCATGCCCCGATCTCGATAACGCCATCGCTTGGTCTCTGGTCTTCCCGACGAACTCTTTGATATCGGCTCCAGCAACAAAAGCCTTTTGCCCCGCGCCGGTTAAAATTATTCCACGCACGTTCTCATCCGTTTCTGCCTGCTTAACCGCTTGCAACAATTCGGAAATGGTCTCTGCATTAAGGGCATTGAGCTGGGATTCGCGTTGGATGGTGAGGAAGACTGTTTTCCCCTGCTGCTGATAGGTGATGTTCTGAAAGTCCATAATCAAAAGTTTATATGTACCGATAATCTATACCGGTCCGGATTCACATTGGGCAGGCCGTTATAAGTGAATCGCTTGACATATTCTACCCGCAGCACATTCAATATATTATCCAGCCCCACACTAGCTTCCCAGTAAGGTCTGACATTTGGCACGTACGTTTGGATATCTCCGTCACTATTTCGATCAAACTCGACCACCCGATCACTAATATACGGATTGTTCTGGTCACTTAGTTTGCCATAAAACATCTGTGCCCCCCAGACTTCCCGTAGATTCAACTTTTTAATTAATGGTATTTTATTCAGCAAAAACCCTTGCATCTGGTGAAAGAATCCGATTTTCAAGTACTCATCAGCGACGAACTCCATGGGGTTCATCAGATCGAAATCGATTCGATGGCGGTCTTCTTTTTGCTTCACATTCGGCAACTCGAGCATCGTGTAGGGTAAAGTTCCCCAGATCTTGCCCCCTACTACCCGAGCATCTGCGAAACCCAACTGACCTAAAAAGAAACGTTTAGAAGCCGAAACACTAAGTTTATCGTAGGGATAGCTGGTGTTCCAGAATCCATTGAGGCTTTTAGTATACATCACATTAAACACCGGATGTTTTTCGATAATCGTCTTTCTGGTCAAGTTCCGATAAAAGAACTTTTCGAAAGGCGCCCAGCGAAGATCAACATGCAGCTCGTTGGTGCCGATTTCTGTCAGCATTTCCTCTGGATCTGCTGCGGTGATCAGTCGTAAGTCTCCTACTGTCGTTCGATCCGTATGGCTAAAGCCGGTGGTCACACTCACATGATTTCCAAACTCTACAACGTGTTGTACTTGAAATGCCTGCGTATCAAACCATTTCGTAGGACGGTTTTTACGAATCGATCGAAAAAAACTATCTCCCTTCAGAAAACCAATCTGCTGACCAGGTTCCATAATGTCATTCTGGATTGACGCCTCGAGATAGTGGGCAGGAAATGTAACGATCGACTCTCCGTTCAACGAGTAGGCGCCTCGTAGAAAATATTTGGCGCGGGCATCTTCCAGTCCATACGCCAAATACCCCTCCAAAAAGGCCTTATCGGTTAGGGCCTGTGTAGTTCGTCCACCTAGACGAAATCGATTGCCCTCTACGTTATTCCGACTGTAAAGATATTCCAATGGCCCGAGCTCAAAAATGCCCATATTATAGTAACCTTGAGCGGCCAGATAGCCTAAAGCAAGTACCGTTTGGAACCGTCGATTATGATCCAGCTCTTCGACATGTCTATAGGTGTTTTTTTCCACCTCGGTCAGCGCAATCGGACGCTGCAGCTCACGGTCCTCCGCCTGGGACAAGACCTCAACGGAGGCGCCTTTAAACGTCCCTGCAGGAAACTCAGCATCCAGCCGATAATTTTCATTAATACTTACTCGATTGGCGAAAACCGATTCCCCTCTTCCTACACCGAAAACCAACGCCGTCCGAGTACTGTCTACCAACATAACCCCATTTTCATCTTTTGCATAATGAAAATTAAGCTCTCCTTCTTTCACCCAATTCAGATTCGAGGCTTGGTCGATCTTCAACCGGGCACGCTTGACAGCGTAAGTCCCATCCATACTGATTTCCAGATCACCGGAAAACAACAGATCCGTTTGATTGCGTGGTTCAAAGTTCAAGCGGATGAAATACCCCTCATCGTTGAAAATGGTATCGGTGATATAGTATCGGTAGAATAATTTTCCATTATCTGCAATCGGGCTCAGGAATTGCCTGTTCAACAGAAATATACTTTCGTCGTATACGTCGATCTGTTGAAAAATATAATTCATAAACGCCTGAATATTGGGATTATTGATGTATCGCTGGTCCAGTTCGGTTTTCTGATGGGTATGAATCACCTTCTTAAACTTAGCGGGATTCCGCTGCCCGTATACCCGCGCATTGCTTTCCTCTTGATAAATGGTCAATAGCTGCTTTCCTGGGACACTAGTGGTATCAACATTGCTAAACAGTGAGTCGATCCCTAATGCCCCTTTGCCCATTCCTTTCCCGGGGTCAATCATCCCAAACTTCAGTTTGTCATACTGATCAAACTGTAGGCTATCTTTCCCCGAAAGACGGTTTTGTTTTTTATGGGCAATCACCAAGTCGATCAAGTCCACCGCTTTATTGTTTTTATTGCTGTATTTCGATTGGTGTCGGATGGCCACTTCCTCAATCGCATTGGAGGCATGCTGAAGTTCAATGATGCCTTCCGTGCTAACCAGCGGGAGTGCCACCGTTCGGGTTTGGAAGCCCAAAGCTCTAATTTCCAGCGTTCCGGTGTCTTTAGCAACCGATAATCTAAAATTACCTAGCTTATCGGCTGAGGTTGCGCGTTTGCTTCCTATAGCTAAGATCGTCGCACCTGCTACCGGTTGCTGACTATCCTGATCAATGATTTTGCCTTGGATCAAGGATTGCGCACACACCGAGAGGCAGCTTATACCAAGCAGATAAAAAGACACACATAAATAACAGAGGAATCGAACACTTCTCATAATACAACCTCGAGCCCTTAAATATACAACTTGTTGAGAAAGTTCAAATTATTTAACTGAAAAACACAGTAATTTCTGGATCTCATATGGAGTGAAACGAAAATAGCAATGGATATGTGACAACATAGTCCGTGTTTCTTTCCACAAAGATCACCTTAAATTCCCTTTGCCGACCAACAAAAGGCCAAAATTATCCCCATCAACAGCAGGATTAGATAGAACAGCCCGTACCGCTCAGCGGCTTGGGCCGCGAAATCTATCGCCTTAACCAGTAACGGGACGTGCTACCGTGTTAAGTGATGGCGACCAAAATATCGGGATAGATGCCCACCAAAACAGTCAGGATGGCCGAAACCCAAAGAACGAAGCGGAAACTGGCCGGAACGACTAAATGCTGTTCCTGCTGCTGCTCTGCGTGCATGAAGTACATATGGACGACCACGCGCAAATAATAATAGACGCCCACTGCTGCATTGATCGCGGCGATCACCAGTAAAGTCGTATGGTAATCGTGCATGACATTGCTGAACATCATGAATTTCCCAATAAACCCAGCGGTGAGGGGGATTCCTGCCAGCGATAACATCGCGATAGTCAACACGAAAGCCAACCAAGGGTTTTGCTTTCCCAAGCCATTAAACGATTCGAATTGATCAGAGCCTACATGTCGCTTGACCAGAATCAGACTACCAAATGCGATGATCGAAGCCAGTCCGTAAGCGACCGAATAGGTCAATATACCGGAGGTGGAATGCGGACCGATCGATAAAATAGCAAACAGCATGTAACCCGCATGGGATATGCTCGAATACGCCATCATCCGTTTAAAGCTGGTCTGCATCAATGCGGAGATATTCCCAACAATTAACGTAATCACGACCACGGTCAGGAGCACCGGCGTCCAGAACTCATTCAACGGCACCAATGCGGTACTAAACAGCCGAAGAAAGCCGGCAAACGAGGCAATTTTAACGACTGTACTCATGAATGTGGTCACCAATATGGGTGAGCCATCGTATACATCGGGTGTCCAAAAGTGAAAAGGAGCTACACCCACCTTAAAACAGAGTCCCACCAATAGCAAGAGAATGCCACTGTAGAACATGGTGGATACACCACCATCGGGATTATCCAGCAAATACGTTCGGATCGCAGCGAGATCGAAAGACCCGGTTGCACCGTATAAAAGCGTGATCCCAAATAACAGAAATCCGGTAGAGAATGCCCCCATCAGAAAATACTTAAGGGAAGCCTCATTAGACCCCCTATCGTTACGCCTAATGCCTGCCAAAATATACATTGCGACCGACATAATTTCCAGACCGATAAACAACATCGCAAAGTTATGGTACGCATTCACCAACAGTGCGCCCGTCAATGAAAAGAGAATCAGTGTATAGTACTCAGCAACATTATTGGATATCGCTTTAAAATAAGCTTTGGAGAGCAATAGAATCAAGATCGTGAGTACGATACAGACGACACTGAAAGAAATAGCGAAATGATCAAAAATAACCATTCCATTATACAGCGGTTCTGCTGGTACATACCAATTATAGACACTGAAGCCCAGTGCCAAAACCAAACCGGCAATACTGACAGGCAACAAGGCATTTTTCGCTTTGAACAAGCCTAAATACAAAACTAGAATACCTAATAACGCTAGTGTGATAATCGCACCCATAATATTTCTTTAAACCTGATCTATTTGATTTGTTGTAATAAATTTGACACCGACGCTTCCGAGAGATGCAGCAGACTATTGGGGAAAATACCGATCAAAATAATCAGTACCACAACAATGCCTAACACCAACAACTCGTGCCCCCTGATATCGGCCAGCACTAAGCGCTCACTGGCAGGTTGCCCCAACATCGTTTTTTGATAAAACCGCAGCATATAAACTGCACCTAAAATTAACGTAGTCCCGCCCAGCAAAGCATACCAAAAACCACCTTCTGACACGGTGAAAAGACCTTTAAGCAATAAAAACTCACCAATAAAACCGCCTGTCAACGGTAATCCAATAGCGCCCATCACAATCACCAAGAAACAAATCGCCAGTTTCGGCATGGATGTCGCCAAACCACCCAATTCCGCCAGATTTCGGCTACCGCTACGGGTCTGGATGAGGTCAATAACAAAGAAAAGACCCACCACGGCAATTCCGTGATTGATCATTTGCAACAGGGCCCCCTGAATTCCTTCCACACTTAAAGAAAATACGCCGGCGGAAATCAGTCCTACGTGCGCAATCGAGGAATACGCGATCAGTCGCTTCGCATCTTTCATGGTAAAGGCAATCAGAGACGCATATATCACCCCTATAATCCCCAAAATAAGGGCGATATAACCGTATTGGAACACCGCTTCCGGCGTTAACGGCAACAACCAGCGGAGCAAGCCGAATAACCCCATCTTCAACATAATCCCCGAGAGCAGCATCGTTCCGGCGGCCGGGGCGTGCGTATAGGTATCGGGTTGCCACGTATGCAAAGGGAATAACGGAATCTTGATCGCAAAAGCGATGAAAAAAGCCCAAAACACCCAAGCCTGGGCTTCCGGTGTCAAATTCAGTGCAGTTAGCGCCTCCCAGGACATGTCTCTGGCTCCGGTTTGTTGATAGAGGTAGATAATGGCAATCAACATCAGTAAACTGCCAAAAAAGGTATAGATAAAGAATTTCAGATTAATCCGTATGCGATCTCCTTCTCCCCACAGGGCGCAAATAAAATAAATAGGAATAAGCGCCGCTTCCCAGCCTACGTAGAATGAAAACGCATCTAAAGAAATGAACACCAACACCAGCCCGGCCTGCATCATGGCGATCAACGCGTAGAACCCACCGCTTTGCTGGTGCGAAAAAGTCGATAAGATGATCAGCGGAATCAATCCGTTGGTCAACAAAACCATCGGTAGGCTAATACCATCTAAGCCGACAGTGAATTGAATGCCCATACTTTCCAGCCATCCCCAGGAGTGCATGAATTGCACGCTCGCATCGGGAACGAAATGACAAAGAAAAGGAAGGGTTAATCCCACTTGCACCAACGCAAAGGCCAACGCGGCCCATTTCGCAGCATCTTTCTGCAAAACCGTCAGGACAATTGCACTCAACACAGGTATTAAAAGCAGTATAAAAAGGTTATCCATGGATTCCTGAATCTGATCTAGAGAGTTAATAATCCGTATAACATGAAAGCGATCACTCCGATCACCATCATAAACAAGTAAAAGCCAACATGTCCGCTCTGCAACAGCCGGATTCCTTTACCTGAGGAATAAAATAGCTCGCCGATACCATTCACTAAGGTATCAATGCCGGCACGTTCAATGATTGCGTGAAACACCCTTGAGGTCGCATTCAACGGGCGAGTAACGATTGCATGGTATAGCTGATCGACATAGAGTTTTTCATAAGAAAGTTTATATAATCCTCCGTTAGTGGCTTGCGCATCGCTTTGCGGGATGTCGTTGCGTTTCACGTATTTATTGTAGGCGAAGACCGCCATTACAATCGCACCGATAGCCGACGCACCCATTAAGAGGTATTCCGTTTGATGAGAAAGATGCATGGGCTCGACCAAATTGTTGGTCTCTGCAAACACGGGCGCCAAAAACTCGCCCAGCCAGGCTCCACCATGCAGGACTTCTGGGATATTCAGTGTTCCACCCAAGAGGGAAAGGACGGCTAATACGATCAAAGGAACCGTCATGAGCCAAGGAGACTCGTGCAGTTGTGCTTTTTCATCAGGCGTTCCTCTAAACTCACCATAAAAGGTCAGGTACAACAGACGGAACATATAAAACGCTGTTCCCAATGCGCCTAAGAAACCCAACACCCAAAACACGGGATTTTCCGCGAATGCATGCGCTAATATTTCGTCTTTGGAAAAGAACCCCGCCAGCGGTGGAATACCGGCAATGGCGATGGTGCCGATCAACATCGTTAAGTGCGTTACCGGCAGCTGCTTTTTCAATCCACCCATACGCCGCATGTCCTGCTGATCGGACATCGCATGAATAACCGAACCGGCTCCTAAAAACAAAAGCGCTTTAAAAAAGGCATGGGTTAACACATGGAAAAACGCACCGGTAAACGCGCCGACGCCTAAGCCCAGAAACATATACCCCAATTGGGAGACTGTCGAATACGCCAACACCTTTTTAATATCGTTTTGACTCAGCGCAATAAAAGCGGCAATGAGCGCGGTGGCTACCCCGATGATCGCAATGAGCTGCATGGTTACCGGAGATAGGGTGAAGAGAATATTGGAGCGTGCGATCATGTAAATCCCCGCCGTTACCATCGTCGCTGCGTGAATCAATGCCGAAACTGGCGTCGGCCCCGCCATCGCATCGGGCAACCAAGTAAACAAAGGAATCTGCGCAGACTTGCCCGTTGCCGCTAAAAACAACAGTAAAGTGATCGCTAGCAGAGTACTATCGCCGACTGAAAGTCCCAGCGCTTGCTGAAATACCCCATCGTATTCTAGGGTTCCAAAATTCACGACAATAAAGAACATCGCAATCAAGAAGCCTAGATCACCAATTCGATTCATCACAAATGCTTTCTTGGCGGCTTTGGCATAGGTACTGTTCTTGAACCAGAAGCCAATCAATAAGTAAGAACACAGTCCGACGCCTTCCCAACCGATGAACATGACTAAATAGTTAGAACCTAGGACCAAAAGCAACATGAAAAAGATAAAGAGGTTCAGGTACGAAAAATATTTAGCAAAGCCTGCGTCGTGCCCCATATAGGATACCGAGTACAGGTGGATCAAAAATCCTACGCCTGTAATAATCAAAAGCATTAATGCGCTGAGCGGGTCTACTAAGAAACTCAGGTTAACGCTAAAGTCTCCAACAGTAAACCAATTGAATAGCTCAAAGTGAAAACTACCATCCCCACCGGCCGCCCGTACATCGTACACGTCTTTAAACACCACACAACTGATCAAAAAGGAAATCAGAACACTACCACACCCGAGGATAGACACGAGCGTTTTAGGCAAGTAATTCCGCAATAAGCCAATCAGCAGGAAACCCAAAAGGGGAATTGCAGGAAGTAGCCATATCAATTCTTTCATAAATATATCTTTAGCTCTAAATTCTTGCTTCTACCACCTCAGTCGACTTAAGGATTCAATATCCACTGACTTGGTATTTCTATAAACCATGATAATGATGGCCAAACCTACAGCAACTTCCGCTGCGGCAAGGGCCATGACGAAAAAGACGAATATCTGTCCACTGGGGTCCCCACTGTGCGCGGAAAAAGCAGCCAACAAAAGGTTCACCGAATTCAGCATCAACTCGATAGACATCATAATAATGATCACGTTACGACGGATCAAAACCCCGAGAACCCCGATCGAAAAGATAATGCTACTAAAGATCAGATAATGGTTCAGCGGTACCCCTTGTATTTCTTGTATAATATTATCCATTTTGTTTCGCTCGTGTTTCTTTCTTTGCCAATAATACCGCTCCAACCATAGCCGTCAATAGCAGAATGGACGAAATTTCAAACGGTAATAGAAAGTCCTTGAACAGCACTTTCCCCAAGTTTTTTACCAAACCTATTTCTGGATCCGCCGTCACCAGACCCGTATCGATTTCTAAAACTCGAAAAGCCCCTAAAAAGGTAACCAACAGACACATTCCTGCAATGACGCCCATGAGTTTCACAACATTACTGCGCATCGGCTCGGTTTCCTTATTGAGATTGAGGAGCATGAGGACGAAAAGAAACAGTACCATGATGGCCCCCATATAGACGATAAAATTGACCACGGCTAAAAATTGTGCGTTCAATAAAATATAGTGTATCGTGAAGGTGAAAAAAGTAATAACCAGATAAAGAACACTGTGCACCGGATTCTTTGTAAAGATGGTCATCAGCGCGAAAAAGATGGACAGAAAGGCCACAAAGTAAAATATGGTCATAACTTAGCTGTTAGGTGTTTGGGAAGCCAATTTGGTCAAATCAAATTTCGGTTCCAGTAACTTGTCTTTCCCGTAGATAAAGTCTTTGCGAAGATAGTCTGCCGTCACGTGTGTCCCGTCTAAATATATGGCCTCTTTAGGGCAAGCTTCTTCACATAAACCACAGAAGATACAACGCAGCATATTGATTTCGTAGACCACCGCATACTTCTCTTCCCGGTACAGATGCTCTTCCTCCTTTGTTCTTTCCGCGGCAGTCATTGTAATGGCTTCTGCAGGACAAGATAAGGCACATAACCCACAAGCGGTACAACGTTCGCGACCAAGTTCGTCACGTTTCAGAGAATGTTGTCCGCGAAAGTTCTTGGAATACGGTCGTTCCTGTTCCGGATATTTCACCGTCGGAACCCTCTTGAAAAAGTGCTTAATGGTAATGGACAGCCCCTTGACGATCGCAGGCAGGTAGATGCGCTCCCAGAAGTTCATCGGTTTCTGTTCTAATACTTTTTTCCTATTTGACAACGATTGCATATACAGTCCTATTTAAAAGTATGTGTCTTTAATAATCGTGATGACGCCTGTCAGGACAATATTGGCAATAGCCAACGGAATCAGCATTTTCCATCCCAAATTCATCAATTGGTCATAACGGAAGCGCGGAAGTGTCCAGCGTACCCACATAAAAAAGAAAATAAAAGCAAAAATCTTAATAAAGAAGGCGATCACGCCTAAAATGGTAATCCAATTCTCAGATAATCCCAGATCATACATGAATGGGAAATTATAGCCTCCGAAGTAAAGAGCGGCCATTAACGAAGAGGAGACGAACATATTGATATATTCGGAAAACATATAAAGTCCCAGCTTCATGGAAGAATATTCCGTATGATAACCTCCGACCAGTTCAGTTTCACATTCAGGGAGGTCAAACGGCACGCGGTTACATTCGGCAAACGAACAGGTCATAAAGATCAAGAAGCCTAGTGGTTGTACCCAAATATTCCAGTTGAGAAAACCGCTTTGCTGGGCCACAATCTCTCCGATCGACAAGGTTCCCGTCACCATCAGCAGTGCGATTAGGGATAATCCCAAACCGATCTCATAGCTGATACTCTGCGAAGCTGCCCGGATCGCGCCCATGAGCGAGAATTTATTATTGGAAGCCCATCCCCCCAGCATTATGCCATATACACCCAGCGCGATTACACCAAAAATGTACAATACGCCAATATTAACGTCAGCGACCTGCAGCGCGACTGATCGATCGCCGATGGTCAGCGATTGCCCCCAAGGAATAACCGCAGAGCTGATACAGGCGGTAATAATGGCAATCGTCGGTCCGAGTATAAACAGTGTTTTATGAGCGCCTGCTGGAATAATCTCTTCTTTGAAAAAGAATTTCCCACCGTCACACAAAGGCTGTAGAATACCAAATAGCCCCGCACGATCCGGACCATAACGATCCTGCATAAAACCCGCGATCTTACGCTCGGCTAAAGTAGAATACATTGCAATGACCAACGTAACGGTAAATACAATGATCACCAGAATCAATTTTTCCAATAAAAAGGCTGTTTCCATCTTCTTGCTTTACTATTTTAATTTCTCTGAACGAGCCATTTGTTCCACATTAGCTGCCTGTAGGAGCGCGTTATCCTTGATCACTTCGGGTGGCTGAGCGTCCCGGTAATGATTTGAAGCAATGACGGATTCCTGATTGATCTTGCTCGGTTGCTCGATCACCCAATCGTCTGTTTTCTTGGTGTCAAAGCGGCAGGTATCGCAAATGAACTCTTTAACTTCATTGTACTCGTCCTTCCGAGCCGTTACACGAATCACATCAGGTCCCTTATACCACAATGTCACCTTTCCTGAACAGGTTGGACAGTCGCGATGTGCATCGACCGGTTTGGTAAACCACACCCTGCTTTTGAATCGAAAGGTCCTGTCCGTCAATGCACCCACCGGGCAGACATCGATGACATTGCCAATAAAATCATGATCCAAGGCCTCCTGAATATAGGTTGAAATTTCTGCATGATCCCCACGATGGATAATACCGTGTTGACGTTCGTTGGTTAATTGGTTGGCAACATACACACAACGGTAACAAAGAATACAGCGGTTCATATGCAGCTGTATTTTTTCGCCGATATCGACGCGTTCAAATGTGCGACGCTCAAATTCATACCGAGAAGCTTCCGCTCCGTGCTCATAGCTGAGATCTTGCAACTTACATTCCCCTGCTTGATCACAAACAGGGCAGTCCAAAGGATGGTTGATCAGCAACATTTCAACCACTCCCTTTCTAGCCTCCAACACATCGGGTGAGGTGATGTTCATCACTTCCATGCCGTCCATCACATTCGTTCTACAGGAGGCGACTAGCTTGGGCATTGGTCTGGGATCCTTCTCCGAACCTTTACTCACCTTGACCAAGCAGGTGCGACATTTTCCACCCGACCCTTCCAAGCTCGAATAGTAGCACATCGCTGGAGGGACAATGTCCCCACCAATCCGTCGTGCGGCCTCTAATATCGTCGTTCCCGCAGCTACTTCAACGGGAATTCCGTCAATCGTTACTTTAAAACTTTCTACTTCTTCTGCCATCGTCGCTCTAGTTAAATGGAAGGTTATTCCGTTACTGGTTCCAATGGATCAGCGTAATGTGCTAGTCCATAATTTCGTTCCAGGGCTTCTTCGGGGTGCAGGATATGCCATTCAAATTCATCACGAAAATGGCGAATAGCCGCGGCTACCGGCCAGGCAGCTGCATCGCCCAATGGGCAGATCGTATTTCCTTCAATTTTCTTTTGAATATCCCACAAGAGATCCACATCTTCAATGCTTCCCCGCCCGTTTTCGATCTTATCTAATATTTTCTCCATCCAGCCGGTGCCTTCTCGGCAAGGAGAACATTGTCCACAGCTTTCATGCCGGTAAAAACGCGTATAGTTGTACGTATTCCGGACAATACATTGCTCTTCATCAAATACGATAAAACCACCCGAACCCATCGCCGTGCCGCTCACAAAGCCGCCGTCCGCCAAAGATTCATACGTCATCAGTCGAGCTTCACCCTTCGCTGTCGTGGTGATTAAATTGGCGGGAAGAATAGGCACCGAAGATCCTCCGGCAACGACTGCCTTCAGACGTTTTCCCCCTGCAATTCCCCCACAGTACTCCTCTGAATAGATGAATTCCTCGACAGGAATTCCCATCTCAATTTCATACACGCCGGGCCTTACAATATTTCCCGCAGCGGAAACCAATTTCGTTCCCGTACTCCGCCCAATACCGATCTTGGCGTATTCCTCTCCTCCATCATTGACAATAGGGACGGTCGCAGCGATAGACTCCACGTTGTTAACAACCGTAGGGCATCCATATAAACCCGATACCGCCGGAAAAGGTGGTTTAATCCGTGGGTTTCCACGTTTACCTTCCAATGATTCCAATAAAGCGGTTTCCTCACCACAGATATAAGCTCCAGCTCCCGGTTGCACATGAATTTCCAAATCATAACCGGTGCCTAAAATGTTTTTCCCTAAAAAACCCGCTGCCTTTGCTTCGGCAATGGCCTTCTCCATAATTCTAATTTGAGGCATCATTTCCCCTCGTATATAGATATAGGAATCGTGCGCGCCAAGGGCATAACTGGAAACAATCATTCCTTCCAATAACGCATGCGGGATATAATTCATCAGATACCGGTCCTTGAACGTTCCGGGTTCCGATTCATCGCCATTGCAGACGAGATAACGAGGCACTCCTTCGGGTTTAGCCAGAAAGCCCCACTTCATACCGGTCGGGAATCCCGCGCCACCACGCCCACGGAGCCCTGATTTTTTGACTTCCTCAACCACATCGTCCGGCGACATGGTTTTCAAGGCTTTCTCGACCGCTCGATATCCTCCCTTTTCCCGGTAGACCGAGAAGGTGTTGATGCCAGGCACATCGATATGTTCCAATAATAACTTACGCCCCATACTACGCTTCGCTTTTTTCGTTTGCTCTTAATTC
>JBQDCW010000013.1:50225-109087 GCA_052092145.1 Sphingobacterium sp.
TTGCCTTGTGGTTGCAAAAAATACATACTATAAAAGGTAGCGACTTCGAAAACCTCTATTGCCTCAATTTGGAGAAAGTCAGCCACTTTTTCCATCGCATCCACACTCAACCACCCGTATTCAGCCTGCACCAGGTGCAGGATCGGTAAGAGGGCTGATTTTTGTCTACCTTCGGGATATCGAGTAACGATCTCGCCAAACTGGGTTAGCAGTTCGGGCGAGAACTCGACAATCATATTTTCCTTTACATTAAGCATCTAATTCACCTGCTATTACGTTTAAACTACTCATGTTGATAATGGCATCCGAGAGCAACATACCGCGGCTCATTGGCGCGAACATTTGATAGTTGATAAAGGATGGTCTTCTGAAATGAAGACGATAAGGGCTTCGGCCTCCATCATGAATCAGATAAAAACCCAGCTCACCATTAGCGCCCTCAACGGCCTGGTAGACTTCGTCCTTTGGTGCATCCCATTCCCCCATCACAATCTTAAAATGATAGATCAAAGCCTCCATGCTGGTGTATACATCCTCTTTGGGAGGAAGATAGAAGTCTGGAACATCGGCATGAAATACGCCCTTGGGTTCTTTTTCAATTTTCGCCAGCGCTTGTTCAATAATGCGAAGGGATTGCCACATCTCTTCATTACGAATGCTGAAGCGGTCGTACACATCACCGTTGGTCCCTACCGGAACATCAAAATCGAACTCTTCATAGGAAGAGTACGGCGAATGAGCACGAACATCATAGTCCACACCGGTCGCCCTTAAGATCGGTCCCGACCAACTGTAGTCCAAAGCTTCTTCGGCAGTCACTGCAGCGACATTAGACGTCCGTTCGATAAAGATTCGATTGCGATCAAAAAGCTGCTGAAACTCCCTAAGTACGGGCGGGAAACGGACAAGGAATTCGTTGATTTTGGCAAAGGCCGTTTCGTTAAAATCTCTCTCGAAACCACCCACACGGCCAATATTCGTGGTCAAACGAGCACCACAGATCTCTTCATAGATTTCGTATATAAATTCCCGTTCCTGCATCACATACAGGAATCCGGAAAACGCGCCTGTATCAACCCCTAAAATTCCATTACAGATAATGTGATCTGATATACGTGCCAGCTCCATGACGATGACCCGCATGTACTGTACACGTTTCGGAATTTCAATATCCAAGAGTTGCTCGACCGTCAAATACCATCCCATATTATTGATCGGTGAAGAACAATAATTCAGTCGATCGGTAAGCGGTGTGATTTGATAGAACGGCCGATGTTCCGCGATCTTTTCAAAAGCGCGGTGAATATAGCCGATCGTCGATATCCCACTAACAATACGTTCACCATCGATTTGCAAAACATTCTGAAAAACACCATGGGTCGCCGGATGCGTCGGCCCAAGATTTAGGGTGGTCAGATCGTCTTGCGGATCATTATCATCCAAAATCGGTGAATTATGTGATATTCTAGAAATTGATTTATTCATGCCCACAATAGGTTATCGTCCAAAATACAAATCCTTTTTATCCACTCTATTGGGGTCTTCCAATGGGTATTCCTTTCGCATTGGAAAAACGTCCAACTCATCCATGTTGAGGATTCGCCGCAAATCCGGATGGTCTTGAAAGTTAATCCCAAAAAAATCATAGGTTTCTCGCTCCATCCAATTCGCTCCATTCCATACCACGGTCGCTGTTGGAATCGTCAGATCGGATTTCGACAGCGGCACCTTAATTCTGATTCGAACATGATGCACTAAGCTATGCACATGGTACACCACCACAAATTCTTGTTCCAGCTCGGGGTAGTGTACAGCCGTAATATCAGTCAGATAGATTAACTGCAACAGGTCGTCTTCTTTAATGAAACGCAGCAAATCGATAATACACGATCGGTCTGTCTGAACGCTGAGCAGTCCTTTGGGTTCTGAAATATTTTCAACCTGTTCGCCAAATTGCGATTGCAGCTTTTCTATTACTTGGGAATTAGTCAATTTATCCATCATCTCAAACGATTCCGTACTTTTCTAATAATGCTTTATATTCCGGTGTATTTCGTCGGTTGAGCGATTCGTTTTTCACAACATCTTGAAGTCGGAGAACACCATCCAATATCGCTTCAGGTCGAGGCGGACAGCCCGGAACATAGACATCGACTGGGATAATCTCATCGATTCCCTGAAGCACCGAATAGGTGTCGAATATCCCACCACTGGACGCACAGGCTCCCACAGCAATCACCCAACGCGGTTCCGCCATTTGTACATATACTTGCTTGAGCACTGGCGCCATCTTTTTAGCAATGGTACCCATTACGAGCAACATGTCTGCCTGTCTGGGAGAAAAACTAGGCCGCTCCGCACCAAATCGCGCCAAATCATAAGTCGAGCCCATTGTTGCCATAAATTCAATCCCACAGCAGGAGGTCGCGAACGGCAAAGGCCATAAAGAATTCGCACGAGCGAGTCCGATGGCTTTGTCCAGTGTTGTCGCGAAAAATCCTGCGCCCTCTACACCAGGAGGCGCGTCTGATAAGGTAATTTTACTCATATCGAATATATTTGGTCAGCGACTTGGATCGTCATCCAAGGATGAATTAATCCCAGTCGAGCGCTTTCTTTTTAATAACGTAAATAAACCCTAAAAGTAGTATCCCCATAAAGATAAACATCTCGATTAAGCCTTGCCAACCGAATTCTCGGAAATTGACAGCCCAAGGGTACATGAATATCACTTCGATATCGAAAATGACAAACAAAATGGCTACTAAGAAATACTTGATGGAAAAAGGCTGTCTCGCGTTACCAATCACCTCGACACCGGACTCGAACGCGGTTAGTTTATTTTCATTCCGAACCTTCGGTCCGATCAAGTGCGTAGCGATAATAGTCGTCACGCCAAATCCGACAGCGACGGCCAGCTGAATCAATATTGGAATATAATCTACGGGCAGACTTTGCCCCATTTGTTCCTCCATCACTTCGGTCTATTTTTTAATGTTAGTAGTCTAGCAAAAATAACAAAATATGCGAATAAAAAAAGGGGATACCATATCTGGCAGCCCCTTTTTTCTTATTTTGAATCATTATAAATTACAATGCTTCAGCCATTTGCTGAGCAAAAGGATCATCAGGCTTCAAACTAAGCGTTTCATTAAAGTGTTGCTTAGCTTCCTCACTGTTTCCTTGCAGATAAGCATAATAACCTAAGTAGTTATGAGCATCTGCCGCATAGGTGATATTGGTCTCCTCGTCTTTATTTTCCGAACCATTAATTGCGGTCAATAATTTTGTGAAAGAATCAACGAATAACCCTGTTGAGTTTTCTGGATCATACATCACATTATCCAATGCTAATTCAGAAAGGCCCTTGAAATAAAGTGCTGGTATTTGATACTGTTTTTGCTTTTCAGGATTATCCGCATCAGCGGCGATCGCCAAAGCTGCAACAGCGATCTCTAGGTGTGGCTTCGCCTCCGTCATTTTCTGAGCGATCACATCCGGTGTGGGCTCTGTTCCCTCCGGCAGGGTCACCAACTGTGAACCGATACCGTATTCGATCTGTCCTTTATAATAGTTTGCATCATAATAGTAACTAGATTCTGAATTAGCAGCCGGAATCGCAAATACTTTTGCCGCTACCTCTGTTTCACCTTCTTGGAATTTAGCAAATGCGGTTTCTGCAATCTCTTCATCCAAGTCCTCCTCTTCGGTTTGTTTTTCGACGGCTTTCTTCAACAACTCGGTCCCTTTGGCAGCGTCACCCTCGATCACGTTCGCCAAACCTAGATACAAATAATCGCGACCGATCAAGCGTGCGGTATCCACCTCAGCAAACAATCTGTTCATATGTTCCAACGACTTCGCGTAATCCTTGTCTTGCGAAAAGGCAATATAGCCGAGGTAACGATGAACCTTGGCGTCTACACCTTCTTCGTTAGCGAGTTCACTCGCGACGGTTTGCAATTCCTCATAATTACCCGAGTAGACTAAGAAGTCAGCATACCGAACCTTTGATTCGATGGTCGCATCACCTGTCAAAGAAAGGTACTTCTGGTAATTCTCCAGCGCTTTCTGATTAATTTCACGGTATTGTTCTTCCGGTGCCTTAATGGACGATAAATAGTACGTCTCCGCGAGCTCTCTGTAAATCGGTCCATACTCCGGATTCTCCTCTGATAACGTGGTCAATTGCTCAAGCACTACATCGTATGCCTGCGCACGTCTGGAGATAATTGCTTGGCCAATTTTTGGCGCTAACAAATCTTCATCAATGGCTAACGCATCACGATAAGCCACAAATGCCGGGCTACTTTCACGTAATCCCGCATAAGCATCACCCAACGCGTTTGGCACCAAGGCATCTTTTTTGTTCATTTCCTTCGCCCGAGTCAGGTACTCAACCGCCTTGCTATAATCAGGAGTAGGCGCATCGATGTAGCCTCGTCCAATATAGTAAAGCACTTCATAATCCCTCTTGCGAATTCCATCGGTTGCCTCCGTGAACTTCTGTTCAGCTGCTACCGTATCTCCTGTTTGAAGATCAACGATCCCCAGTCCAACTGTATTCAGTCTCTCTTTGGGATCTCTGGTAACACCTTCTTGGAACACAATTTGCGCCGAATCCACCTTTTCATTCACCAAGTGAACTTGCCCTAAATAAAAATAATTCTCGCCCTTTTTCGCTCTCTTTTCCACCAAGTTTTCCAGCATTGATTTAGCCTTATCGTACTGTTCGGCCTGAATCGCTTCCTTAGCGTCCTTTATACTTTGGGCTCCCGCCGTACCAGTGGCAACAGCACCCGCAACTAAAAGGCTTAAAAATAATTTGCTGTTTGTCATAATCTATTTTTTACTCTATGTTATAAACTATTTTATATTATCCTCTCTAATAATAATTTCCCGTCCTGGCATCGTCGTCGGCAGCAGACCATATTTCAGTGCTATACGCTGTCCGCGATCGCCAGTCAAAAAAGCCGAAAACCCAATACCTAAGCCCAGACTCGGCTGATAATTAAGTACGTAGAACGAGGTCTCGGCAGCATATTCATCCGTTGCAAAAGTGCTTTGAGAAGGTTTGTAATACCCCTCAGAAACACCGTCTTTCAGCGTTTGCAGGCTTAAGATACGAATTTTATCTTCATCTCCAAACAGCTCTCGGAACTCGAGGTATTGCGCGTATGAAACAACACCAATTGAACGGTTATTCGACAGCACTTCCTCGAAGACTTCCTTGGAGTTTTTCATGCCTTTGACCGATTGTCCGGAGACGCGCTCTATACCCGTTAACTCTTTAACCACCCGAAAGGTACTGGAGTTGATGTTGTCAAAAACCAGCATGCGATCATTCGGTTGTTCACCATTAAGTAATGAAGTAACGGTAGAAACATCCATTGTCGTATCCGGCGCGCTAACATTATTAAAAAAGACAACGCCGTCATGATAAATCGGGAAGATTCTTGGTTTGATCCCCCGGCTTTTAAACCCTGCGCTTTCTTCTTCATTTAGTACGCGAGCAAGTACCGCGATATTCCCCCTGCCTTCCAGCAATGCATTGATCGCTTCGCGTTCAGGTAAAGCGATAATCTCGATCTTGGTATTTACATAAGAGGTTTTGAAAACCTCAATCTGCCGCTCCATCATCGGCAAGGTAGCCTCGTCGATGATGACGGATAATGTACCCGTTAAAATAGAATTCTTATCGGCATTATCAGCCTCGCTGTCGCCGTGTTGTTCGGATTTGTTGCCCGAACATCCAGCCCCAAGCATGGCTATCAAAACCACGACCATCGATCCGAACACAATTCGTTTCATATTCATTAGAATGATTCTTTTAACGAAGGATTAATCAATTTCTGAAATTATTCTGCCATAAGCGGGCAAAACGCAAAAATGAATACACGATCAATAGAATTCCGAATAGCTTTTTATAGGCTGGGTCGATCTCCAGTGGGAAATTATCCCAGAAGATAACCGTCAATCCTAAGCCGAAGTAAAAAGCGAACATGAACAGTCCTAAAATGGACAGAAATCGCTTTGTAGGCGATTTCTGTCTAAAGTTATTTTTCGATGAAAAATTGCTCATGCCTTTTACATTGATGACAAGTCTAAGCGAATCGGCAACGAGTAACGTACCGGAACCGGACGGCCATTTTGAACAGCCGGCTGCCATTTCTTAGACTTTTTCAAGGCGGTAATTGCTGCCTCTCCTGTCCCGTAAGATAAATCGCGAACGATTTTAATATCCGTCAAGTTACCCGAACGATCGATCACAAAAGAAAGCTCAATCGTTCCTTTTACACCGGCATCGATAGCCGCCGATGGGTATTGTAAGGTTCTTGCAACAAAGGTACGGAACTCATTAATCCCGCCAGGATAACTGGCTGGGACCTCAACGGCTTCAAAGTCGTAAACTTGATTGTCGCTGTCTGGGTCACCTGTCGTGCTACCTGTGATTGCTCCTTCTACCTTTTTGGGGCCAAACTCACCTGTTGGCACGCCTGATGCTCCTGGCGTACCTTTCAAAGTAATACGCGCTGGGGTTGCGTCTTTTTCCTCGATTTCCTCCTGAGAGACGACCTCCTCTTTCACTTCACTCGCGTCCACCACCTTTGGCTCCGGGAAACGGATCAAATCTTGTGCTGGTGGTTCCTCGGCGATACGTTGAGGGGGTTCATCGTCCTGTGGAAGGGGCTCTTCTTCCTCTGGTGGTTCAGGGATTTCTAAATCCTCTAAGGTCACCGGAGTCACCACTTGCGTTTCCTCCACAGGCGGATCAGGAAAAATCTTGATATCAAAGGCCTTGATGGCCACGAAGAAAAGAACAACACTCGACACCGAGAACAGGGCGATATTCGTCGCTTTGGGTCCGAATTTACGCAACGCGTAAGCTCCGTACTCTTTGTTCCTGTCCTCAAAGACGACGTCAAGCCATTCTTTTCTAAATAAATCTAATTTCGATCCTAACATTTTTTTCCAGATTTGCTGATAGCTTATTCGTTATAGATTCCATGTTCTTCCAAGACCTCCACCTCTTCAGGCTTGATCTTTGAAATCATAAAACGTTTCACATCAGTAATTTTCATTTCATCTAATATGTCAACGAGATTGCGTTGAATAGACCGGTCGCTCGGACGAATCACCACGATTAAGTCTTTTCCTCCTGCCACTTGGGGAACTTGCGCCTGTTTCTCCAGAACTATTTTTCTAATTCCGTCCTTACTGTAGTCAACTACAGCGGGAGGAGTAATCGGCTTATCCAATTGGCCATAATACCAAGCAATCTTGTCGTCAGAGCCTAACAATAAGGTGATGGAACGGTTATCGGCGATATCGATCTCCGGATTCTGTTCATTCTGATCCTTATTTTTGTCGGGCATATTGACATCCATGGCTTGGGGTTTATTCAAGGAGGTCGTTAACATGAAGAAGGTAATGAGCAGGAAGGCTAGATCTACCATTGCGGTTAAATCTACACGCCCTGAATTTTTCTTCGACCGTACTTTGCCGCCTTTTTTTCCGCCGCCGCCGTCATTTAATTCTGCCATTTCTTGTTGTCTTAGTCTTCCTGACGTAAACCCGTCACAAAACTAAATTTGTTTTGTTTTTGGTTTCTCAGGGTTTCGATAATCAAATTCATTACTGCGTACTTTTCTTCCGCGTCAGCTTTAATTGCGACCTGCATTGGACCTGGATCTTCGAAACCTCTAACTTTGCTCTCTTGATCCCGATTGAATTCTACAGTCGCCAGACGCGCTTGTTGAACCCAATGATACAACTCATTCGAAAGCTCTTCCGTACTGTCGACCGGGAGGCCCGGCTGAACTTCTATCGTACGTTTGTCGTTTTCAAGCGCAAGCAAAGCTCTCAGCTGTGTAAACGGTACGCCAAACTCACTCAGTCCCTTAAACTTCTCATATTCCTCGTCGGTAAACCCAACTCCGTATTTGGCTGACATGTTTTTTAACGTATTGATCCGAACTTCGGGATCTTTGATGCTAAAAAATACGGTTCCGTTGTTACCCACTGTAATGACCGATAAGTTTCCATCGGGCAATTTATCCAACGTGGTGGATGCGGGGGCGTCAACTGTCAACACTTCGGGTTGCCGAGCCGTTGCCGTTAAAACGAAGAAGGTAAGAAGCAAGAAAGAAACGTCACACATCGCCGTCATGTCGATCGTTGTGCTGGCTCTTTTTACTTTTGCTTTTCCCATTTTCTTTACTTCTTTAATGTAAACACTCTGTTTCTTCTATAATAATGATGCGCGTCCTTTGAACATTCCATAAAAGATGTTCAAATTCCTTTACCATCATTCTTATTTGTGGTTTGCCGCGTACGTTTGTACAATAGAGAAACCAGCTTCGTCAATAGAATACGTCAAGGTGTCAATTTTCGCAGTCAATAGATTGTAGAAAATAATTGCAACAGTCGACGTCGCAATACCTGTAGCGGTGTTAATCAAGGCCTCAGAAATACCGTTTGCCAATTGTGCAGAATCAGGTGCACCGCCAGTTGCTAATGCCGAGAAGGCTTTAATCATACCTGTTACTGTACCTAATAGACCCGTTAGTGTACCAATAGAAACTAAAGTCGCCAAAACAGTTAAGTTCTTTTCTAGCATTGGCATTTCCAAGGTAGTGGCCTCTTCGATTTCCTTTTGAATCGCCAATACTGATTTCTCGTTATCCAACCCTGGATTCGCTTGTACATCTTTGTATTTCAAAAGACCGGCTTTAATCACGTTGGCAACTGATCCTTTTTGCTTATCACATTCTTGGATAGCGGTATCAATGTTTCCAGCTCTCAATAATCCTTGTACTTTTCTTACAAAATTCCCTACGTTACCTGTTCCGGATGCTTTACCGATTACAATAAAACGCTCAATTGCGAATACAAATACCATGACGAATAGTCCAAGTAACACAGGTACTACATATCCCGCATGATAAACCATTCCTAGATAGTTCCCTGGTTTTGGTTGATTTTCTGGATTGTTGTCGATGAAATTGCTGGGATCACCCATCACATACAGATAGACCAAGATACCAATGGCTAGACAAATGATAATTGCTAAACTTGCAAATAAATTACCCGTAGTGCCACTCTCTTGTTTAGCTGGGGCGTTTGTAGTTTTTGGTGCGTTTGCCATTTTTTACTAATTTTTAGATTTTTACTGTTGTTTAATTATTAAAGTTAAATTCAATTTAATGCAAGCTAAATGCCGTTATTTTAGATAAATTCAAAACAAATATAGCATTTTCTATTAAAAACAAAATTAATTTGAAGATATCAGATTTTTCGCTTTTAGGCTGTATTCCTACTCATTGATGTTCTTCAGTAGTTCTCCAATCAATGCCTATTCATGCGTATCGTATAACGGTTGAACATTCCATATTTTCTACAATGAAAACTATTTTTTTTTTGATATGCAAATTATCAAATCGTTAATTATCAAATTTAAGTGAGCGTTCACTCACGTAAATTCTTTACCTCTTGCTCACTTTCGTCTTTAAAAAAAGGAGTATTACTTTGTTTTCTAATTGTTTACACAACATTTTACACCCCTAACCCCCGAAGGTTTTTACTTGAAAGTTTTCGGCCTCCAGGTATTCGGCTATTTTTTGCTTGAAATCCCCTTGTATCAGGATTTCTCCATTCTTCGCACTTCCTCCTACTCCACATCGTTGTTTCAATTTCTTTCCTAGGGCTTGCAAATCTTCATCCGTTCCGACAAAGCCTGTCACCAAGGTAACCATTTTTCCTTTCCTGGCCTTCTTATCCCGCCCAACTTTTAATTTTTGTTGCTTATTGGGTAGGGTCTCTGCCCGTACTTCTTGATCTTCGGCGTACTCAAAATCGTCTGCCGTGGAATACACCACCCCTTCGTACCTTTGTTTCTTTTGTTTGGCCATAACATCAACTAATTATATGAAGCGCATTTTTTTGCACCTCGATTTGAATTTCATTTCCTAGGTCCATGGGTTCACCGTCTAAATGTACTGGTGCGCTTTCCTCTTGTTTGATAGTGATATTTTCTCCCGTAATAATCTCTACGTATTCAGACTGGTTCACGGTTCGATTAAACAAATGAAAAACCATTAGCGGGAGCGCGTAAAGGGGAAATTTATGCACCACACACACGTCAAGAACGCCGTCGTTAACGGACGCGTTAGGCGCAATGTATGCGTTGTTTCCGTATTGGGGCGAGTTGGCAACACTGATCATAAATGCTTCTCGCTCGTAGGTTTCACCATCGATAATCAAGGTGTATTTTCGAGGTTTATAGCTGCTAATGACGTTAATCACGGTTCGCAAGTATCCGACTGGCCCTCGAAATGTTTCCGAGGCGAACCGATCACTTACCGAGGCATCAAACCCAATGCCTGCTATATTAAAGAAATAGCGGTCACCTAATTTCCCGCAATCGATGGCCGTGCTTTCCATCTGGTTGATTCTACGCAGCGCGGCGGATTCATTCATCGGAATGCCTAAATACAGCGCCAATCCGTTCCCCGACCCTTCCGGGATGATTCCCAAGGGGATGGTGCTTCCGACTAAGGCGCTTCCGATTTCGTTAATTGTCCCGTCGCCTCCAACAGCGACTACCGCATCGTACCCCTCTGCAACGCCCGCTCTAGCCAACTCATACGCGTGATTGGCGTGATTGGTTACTTTGAAAGTAGGGTCGAATCGATTCAAATCCAGCACTTCCAGAACTTGCTTATTGAATGCTGTCTTCTTCTTACCTCCGGATATCGGATTGATCACAAACAAGATGCGCTGCTTTGCCATTTCAAATTTTCTAACTCCCGAAGATAAGAATTTGGGTGAAATACTTTTTAAATAATGCAAAGTATCGTAGCTTTGTGCGACACAAAATGTGGACTGATTTGCATTTTGCATTAGTATTAATGTGAATGGGAGATTGCAACCACAGTAAAAAAGTGCTAAAAACCATTGAAAAAATGATTTTTCACGTACTGCCTGCTCTTTCCCTCCAACTCTTTGAAATAATATGGCATATCTATTTACTTCCGAATCTGTTTCCGAAGGACATCCAGACAAGATAGCAGATCAAATTTCGGACGCTCTTATCGACAATTTCTTAGCATGGGATGAAAATGCCCGTGTTGCAATTGAAACATTGGTCACGACCGGTCAAGTGGTGCTTGCTGGCGAGGTTAAATCAACTATATATCTGGACGTCCAGAAGATCACCAGACAGGTGATTCAGAAAATCGGCTACACCAAGTCTGAATATATGTTTGAAGCCAACTCCTGTGGAGTGCTTTCGGCTATTCACGAGCAATCGGCTGACATTAACCAGGGTGTTGACCGTAAAGAAAAACAAGAACAGGGGGCGGGTGACCAAGGCATTATGTTTGGGTATGCCAGCAATGAAACAGAAAACTACATGCCGTTGGCATTGGATCTGTCCCATCGCCTCCTGTATGAGCTCGCGGCACTTCGACGAGAAAACAGAGAAATCCCGTATCTCCGTCCAGATGCCAAAGCCCAGGTCACTTTAGAATATGATGACGACCACAGGCCGTCTCGGATTGACACCATCGTGATATCGACCCAACACGACGACTTCGGCACGGAAGCGGCGATGCAACAACAAATCAAATCCGATATTGTGAACATCCTGATCCCACGGGTGAAGGCGCAGCTAAAACCCGAGCATCAAGCACTTTTCACCGACCGGATCAAATACCATATTAATCCGACGGGAAAATTTGTTATCGGGGGCCCGCATGGCGATGCTGGACTAACGGGCAGAAAAATCATCGTGGATACCTATGGCGGAAAAGGGGCGCATGGGGGAGGTGCTTTCTCAGGGAAAGACCCGTCGAAAGTCGACCGTTCAGCAGCCTATGCAACCCGTCATATTGCTAAGAATTTAGTTGCGGCAGGTATCGCTGAGGAAATTTTAGTGCAAATCTCTTACGCTATTGGTGTCAAAGACCCCATGGGTATCTATATCAATACCTATGGCAAAAGTAAAGTGCCGCAAAGCGATGCTGAGATCGCAGCGGTGGTCACCCAATTATTTGACATGACGCCCTACGGTATTGAGACCCGGCTAAACCTTCGCAAGCCGATTTACTCAGAAACGGCTGCGTACGGTCATATGGGCCGCACGCCTGAAACCATCACCAAGACTTTTGAAAACTCGGCGGGACACACGAAAAGCTTAGACGTAGAATTATTCACTTGGGAAAAGCTGGATTATGTGGAGGCCATCAAAAAGGCGTTTTCAATTGAATAGGCAACCCAGGACCAAAACTAAAATCCCCTTAACCATCACATTAAGGGGATTTTAGTTTTGGGTTTTATAGACTAGTCCTCACCTAGTTTTGCGGAAGACGTTGGGGTTTGCCGATTGACCTTTTTCACCAAGCCCTGCAATACCGCACCTGGCCCCACTTCTACGAAACTTGTCGCCCCATCTGTTAGCATCGTTTCAATCGTTTGTGTCCAGCGTACTGCGCCGGTTAATTGCGCGATCAAATTTTGCTTAATCACTGTGGGGTCTTGATAAGGGATCGCGTCTACATTTTGATAGATCGGGCAGATTGGGATATGGATCTCGACGTCTTGAATAGCGGATTCTAGTTCCTGTTTAGCGGATTCCATTAAAGAGGAATGGAAAGCGCCACCGACGTTCAACTTGAGCGCTCTCTTGGCTCCCGCCTCCAGGAGTTTCTCACAGGCCTTGTCTACACCAACAAGCGATCCTGAAATCACCAGTTGCCCTGGACAGTTGTAATTAGCGGGAACAACAACATCGTCAATTCCGGCACATATATCCTCGACAACAATGTCGTCGAGACCTAAAATCGCCGCCATTGTTCCGGGGCTGCTTTCGGTCGCCTGCTGCATGGCATTTGCACGGGCAGCGACCAAACGCAAGCCATCCTCGAAAGACAATGCACCGGTAGCAACCAATGCAGAAAACTCGCCTAAAGAATGTCCAGCAACCATTGAAGGTTGAAATTGGTCAGCCAATGCTTTGGCTAAAATAACCGAGTGCAAGAATATAGCCGGTTGCGTTACTTTGGTTTGTTTTAGGTCTTCTTCGTTACCGTTAAACATCATATCGGTGATTCGAAAACCTAAAATTTCATTGGCCGTTTCAAAAAGAGCCTTGGTTTCCTGGTTGTGGTCATATACGTCCTGTCCCATCCCGACGAATTGGGCGCCTTGACCTGGAAATACATATGCTGTCTTCATGCGTGTTTATTTATATCTACGGATATTATTTTAGTCTTCTGGTAAAAACGAAAGCGAAGATAGGTTTTCTTCGCTAAAAATCTCTTGTGCGATCTCCAAAACCTCATCCGAGCTCACGCGATCGATCTGATTAAAAACTTCTTTCAGTTCGATAATTCGGCCATAATCCAAAAGATTCTTTGCTTCGGCTATAATCAGGCCCATTCGATTTTCTTCAGCTAGCGCTATCTGCCCTTTGAATTTATTCTTCGCTTTCTCCAATGCTGCTGGCGTAAGAGGCTGCTTTTTAAGCCGATTCAGTTCCTTATGAATCAATTTCAAACTCCGCTCGACCTTGTCCGGATCCGTTCCAAAATAGATGCTGAATAAGCCCGTGTCGGAATACAAGCTGTAATTCGACTCAATGGTGTAGGCGATGCCGTGTTTTTCCCGGATGTTGAGGTTTAAAATTGAGGACATCCCATAACCGCCGAGCAAGTTATTAAGTAACAAAAGACCAATTTTTCGCTCATCGTGAACCCCATACGCCGGACCACCCATCACGACATGCGCCTGATTGATCGGTCGCTCCTGACGGATATGCTCGATTGGATTGCTCCCTATGGAATCGGTGCCTTGCTGCCAATGATATTTCGGTGCGTCACCGAAACGCTTTTGGGCCAGAGCAAGCACCTTGCTTGCCGAATAGTCTCCAGAAATGGCGATAACCATTTTCGAAGCATCATAATGGGTTGTAATAAAATCCAAAATATCGTCCTTCTCTATGGATTTCAAATCTTCTTCTACGCCCAAGATATTATGGCCCAAACCATTGCCATTAAACACCAAGTCCTCAAAATCATCCATAATAGACTCTTCTGGACTGTCTAAGTAGGACGCCATCTCGTCTAAAATAACCTCCTTTTCTTTATCCATTTCGTCTTCGGGAAAGGTGGAGTGAAAGACAATATCTTCGAATAGATCAAGTGAACGGTCCAAATAAGGCTTTAAGAAAGAGGCTTGGATACAGGTGTACTCTTTTGTCGTGTAGGCGTTTAAATCACCACCTACCGCTTCCAATCGGTTCAGTATTTGACTCGTACTCCGTTTTTTAGTCCGCTTAAACAACAAATGTTCAATGAAGTGCGCCACACCGTACTTGCCAACCTGCTCGTGTCGTGAGCCGGTATCAATAATTAGGCAACTGTGCGTGATAGCAGAAGGGTTAGGCTGAAAAAGTATCCGAAGCCCGCTATCGAGCTGGAAAATTTGATGATCCATAGTTGTCAAGTAATCTACAAAGGTAGCAAATCCTTTGATTTTGACCGGATCGCTAACAAGCGCCAAGCCAGGATCGGTGAGGCTAGGGGAAAGCAGCTGTCCCTTAATTTTGACAACTGCGGTATCGGATGGTATTTTACATTCTCGGCCGGCCCATGCCGCGTCGGGAACCACGTCCTTCGGTCGGATTCACTCCTGAGAATTTCTGTAGCTTAAAGGTAAAGGTCAGCATAAAGTACCGTCCCAGACGATTGGTCCAGGTATCGGAGTAATAGTTGTCCTGCACAGTACGCTCCAAGTTCATTTGTTCATTCAGTAAGTCAAAAGCCTGAAGGCGTATGATTGCACGATCGCCCTGCAAAAAGCGTTGTTCTATATACGTGTTGATGATAAAGGGGTCTGTGTTGCTCAGATTGCCATAGCCTCGATTGAAAGTCTTGGACACGTCTGCACCAAAAATAGTCGTCGGCGTAATGTTCACTGATCCGATAAAGGTGGGGGTCCAAGAAGAGACCTCCGAATCATTGGTTTGAAGGGAACTCTTGGTATTATTATAGGAATAACGGACCCCGGGATTAAGCTCCAATTTTTCTGAAGGATTGTAACGGAACATCAGCCCTTGCCTCCAAACCCAGTTATTGGCGATATTTTTTGTGCCCTGAACAGCATCGGCATCATTGGAGGTATAGGAAACGTTTTTGTTGAAATTGACACCGCCCATCAACATCAAATTATAGGTTTTTTCTTTCAAGGACTTCCCGTAATGATAGAAGGAATTAATGCCATAGACCGGTTCCTCGGTCTCATTAAGGTATCGCGTTTCCTGTAAAAGCCCCTTATCTGTGCCTGGAATGCGCTTCACAAAGGAAACGATCTTATCATCGGTCAGATTCGCACTCAAGAATGCGAAGAACGTATTCCCTTTTTGAAAATCACCTGAGCGGAACCGTAGTCGCATATTATGTCGAAACTCCGGATTCAAATTGGGATTACCGAAGGTCTTATTGGTTTCGTTGAGACTCACCTCATAGGGTAGAATCTGATCAACTGTTGGCTCATTGGTTCCTCCAGAGTAATTGATACTGATATTTTTTTGTCTAGAGAACTTATATTCGAACCTGGCGATGGGTATCACGTTGAAATTCTTTCTATTGATATCCGTGGTTTCTTGATCGCTAGAGGCCCATCCATGCAGGCGAGAAGGTTGTACAGCCGCACCGATCGAATATTTCAATTTATCGTCCTCAAACGCGTAGTTGGCTCCAATACGGTGCGTGATAAAGGAATAATCTTGATTGTAGTGGTAGTTAATGACGCTCACATCGTCATTGGGATACGTATTGCCCTGTTCATCAAAAGCATCTTGATAACGCTTATTATCATACGCATTTTCATTAAAATCATAGCTGATTTCCATCTTACCATGCGCGGATAAAGGTTCGATATAGGACAGGCTTGCTCCTGCGTTCCAACTTTTGTTATTGACTTCCTGCAAAGTTCTCTGATAGATTTCATCCATCGTCGTTCCGGCATTGTTCGGATCATTGACTAGCCGGTCCAAAATGCGATCATAATCGCTTGTGGTCGCTGAATTATCGTAATTGAAATCCATAAATAAGTTCCGCCCGTTTTCGTTTAACCTGCGGTTATACAAACCGCTAATGCTATAGCGAGGAACATGGGTGTTTGATTGCAACAATTCTTCGTCTTGATTCTGCAACAGTCCGTCTGCACCAAAAAACTGACCAAATGAACTTGAGTTTACGCGATTGTCGTTGAAACCAAACTGTGGGGTTATTTTGACATAGTCCTTATCGGATATGTTCCACTCCAGATTGGCTTCAAAACGATGACTTGCCGTGATATTATTTGCATCAGTTGCATTGGTTTCCTCTTGCACTCCTGTATCGAAGGTATATTGATTGATTCTTTCGGTTAGTGTTTTATTATCATCCCGTCCAAAAGAATAGCTACCATAGACCTTCAACGTTTCAGAAAAATCGTGACGTATATTCAGCCCAATGGATCCCACGTTGGTCAATCCGTCAGAATTGCCAAATCCTCCGCCCGATCGACCACCGCCTCCGGAGCGTCTACGGGCGCCGCCTCCAACCGTATTGAAGTCAAAAAGGGGCGCGTTGATGTTGTTCAGGTTACCGAGCACAGACACCTGACTCTTATCGGTCATACCCATCCATACGGCGGTAGCTTGGTAACGATCTTCCGTGCCGTATCCGGCTCGAAGTGTGGTCATGTATCCTTTATTGTGCTCTGGATCAATCTCAATATTGATAATTTTTTCCGAATCACCGCTCTTGTTCCCTGTGATATTCGCCCGATCACCGTAGTCATCTACGACCTGTATTTTCTCAACGATATTAGCTGGAAGATTTTGGGTGGCCGTTTTAACATCTCCTCCAAAGAAATCCTTCCCGTTAATCCTTACTTTAGTGATGCTTTCCCCTTGAGCGGTCACATTTCCATCTTTATCAACCTCTACCCCTTGAAGCTTTTTTAACGCGTCCTCAGCGACCGAGCCGTCCCGAAGCTTTAGATCTTTCGTAGAATATTCCACCGTGTCCCCTTTCACTTGCACCGTCAGCACCCCCTCAATGACAACCTCTTCAATCTGGTTTTCATCTACATTGAGCAAAAAGCTGGGAATACGGATTTCGCTTTGCCCCTCCGGAAACGCTATTTCCTTCTCGACAGGTTCAAAACCCAGACTACTGGCAATGACTCGGAACTTCGTGGCCCGGACATTTTGAAAGGTGTAAAACCCGGCGTTACTCGAGCTGGTCGCCACCGTATCATCTTCCGATAGTAGTCGTACCGATGCACCAGCAACCGGTCGAGATTCAGTATCCAAGAGCATGCCCCGCACCGTGCGCTCAGATTGCGCATGCACCTGCAAGCCCATCAACAGAAAGCTTATACAAAATAATGATCTAATCATTTTACTCATTTATCTACTTCATTTGCATTCAGTACCGAGACAATCCATACATCGGTCTTCATCCGATAGGGGCTTTTGATGGACGACTGCCGCCGCCCGTAGATACCGCCGCGTGGATTGGGTCGGTTTTTTTGCGCCTTTTTTAGTATAGAAAATCGATTATTGATCACGCACTGGATGGCTATTTTGGATTGGCGATCGCGAAGACCCAGCGCTTCAATCGGTATCTTCGATTCATAGACCAACCTGTTGTCATCGGTCAATCGTGCGGCGGCTTGAACACCGTACGTATTATCAAACGATAATCGGCCGTCCACGATCCGGGCAAAACCTTCCACACCGTATCCGCGACTTCGTTTGATTAGTTCTTCTCTGACATTCATATTGGGCAAGTTCTCATCGTTCACCATGGCTCGGATCGATTCACTGTCCGGTGTGGGAAAAATTAATTGTGCGCCGTCTCTTTTTTTGCCTTCGGTATTGATGTTGATAATAATCCCGTTACGAGCCGCCTCCTGCTGTAACGCGACCTCTTTAATCTGCACCGCCGCGTAAATAAACCGCGCATCGTTGCTTATGGCAAAACTCCAACTGGAATCCTGATCGATGGACACCAATTGGTCCCCCCACTCCCTCAGATCGGCATCCACTTCCACGGGAAAGGTCGGCAAGAATTCATTTTTTTGCTTTCTACGCTGCGCTAGCAGATCCAGGCTAGCTAAAATCAATACAGCAATGCTTAAATATCTTTTCATAGAATAGGTTTATCATATTTTTCTGAGCCATGATAAACAAAAAAAATTAGTCGCTCTAATACATCAGCAAAGAAAACAAGAAGAAGTGTAAATTAATGTAAACGAAAATATATCACAGATAAGTTACATTTTGGCGCTCTCCTAAAAACCTTACATTTGTATATGCAAGAGCCTATTTCATTACTTTCCTGTTATCAAGACCAGTGGGTAGAGGCGGGGTGCGACGAGGCCGGAAGGGGCTGTTTAGCGGGACCTGTGTTCGCTGCGGCTGTCGTTTTTCCTGCGGATTACTGCAATCCTACGCTGAACGACTCGAAAAAGCTTTCCGAGAAAAAACGAATGGAACTTCGGTCGGTTATTGAAAAGGACGCGCTAGCGTACGCGGTCTCCAGCGTCTCTCCCGAAGAGATCGACCGTATCAACATTCACCAAGCGTCCTATTTGGCCATGCACCAAGCTCTCGATCAGTTGGCGGTTAAGCCGGAATTTCTGCTGATCGATGGCAACCGGTTTATCCCGTATGGGGATAGGCCTCATGCCTGCATCGTTAAAGGTGATGGAAAATATCTGTCAATCGCAGCCGCTTCTATTTTAGCGAAAACCTACCGCGATCTCTACATGGCGGAAATTGCATCGGAATATCCCGACTACGATTGGCGGAGCAATAAAGGCTACCCAACCGTCAAACACCGCCAAGCGGTGTTGAAACTGGGCTTAACGCCGTATCATAGAAAAACCTTCAGAGTGACGGAACCGCAATTGTCCTTTTTCTGAAGGTGCTCTTCATCTTCTTAGCTTGTGATACCGCGCGGCCTCTCTAGGGCTTCGTGGCTATTTTATCGCTGGATTCCTTTCGTTGTCTGATGGACAGTCCTATCGCCAGTCCAAGCCCCAACACTAAAATAATCGAGGCGATCAAAGACACGGTATTACTGATTTTCATCGACGCTGGTGCGAAAACAAATTCGACTTGATGCTCGCCAGCAGGAAGTGCTAACCCACGCAGCAAATAATTCGTCCGGATAATGGGAACCTCCTCTCCGTCCACATACGCTTTCCACCCTTTATCGTAAAAAATCTCCGAAAAAACAGCGAATAAGTTAGTACCAGCGGTATACTCATAACGCATGGTATCGGGATGATAAGACGTCAAGGCAATACTGGAGGTACTATCAGGTTGCCCCAATGACATCGTGCCAAATTTGTCTTTAAGTCCTTGGTTCACCATCGCGTCACGCCGGGGATTAAAAGTATCTAATGCCTCCATTTCTGCCCGATTGCCGTTTACAAAGTTCACATTCCGAACAAACCAAGCATTCCCCATTGCGGAACTCCTTCTTTGGATTCTTTCCGAGTTATTTTCTGCATCTCGGGTAATCAGATAGCGAACATTGAGCATATCCAAGACATCTTCGTTAATATTGGCATCAAACTGATGTTCCAGAAGTTCTTGAAACCGCATCAATTTAGCGGCGTGGTACCCCCCGAGACTCTTGTGAAAAAAGGAAGCACCCGCATCTTGAAATGGACTACTAGTCAAATCAAATACGCGATAAGAGAGATCTTGATCAAGGTGAATCAGTTGGTCGACTTCCCTTTCTGGAATAGGCCGTTCGTACAGGCTTTTATCCACGAAAGAATCCTCGTTGAGGTACCGCTTGTTCACAGACCACAAGTCCGCCAAGGTAACCACACCCAGCACGGCAATAAGCAATCCTAAAGAAAGTTTCTTCTTCAGGTAGAACCAAAGTGGTAAAAAGGTCAAGACAACCACCAACAAGGAACGCCAGGCATCCCGGGAGGCCAGGTCCGCGCGATCCTTTAATAGGGCGTTTACGAGTTGATTTGCGATCGCCTGATCGCCCACATTCTGTTGCAATGCGGCCACAAAGTCCTGATGAGAGGAGTTGCGCAACGACAGGATACTAGGCATGAGTGCGATTATCAAACAGATCGCGCCGATTGCCCCTGCCGAATACAACATTTTCTTATCCAGATCCGGGATCGCTGTCCCCTTGGTAATAATCTCATTAACCCCGAGCACTGCGAGCAAGGGTATCAAAACCGATGGTATGACTAAAATTGATTCGACCGCTCTGAATTTATTGTACATCGGAAAATAGTCGAAGAACAGATCCGATATCAATGGCCAGTGCCGTCCTAGTGCCAATAAGATCGTTAGAACGGTGGCCGCTAGTATCCACCATTTCAGGCGATCTTTAACGACAAATAAAGCGAGTATAAACAAAAAGATGATCCCTGCTCCGAAATACCACGGGCCTGATGTAATTTGTTTCTCTCCCCAATAGGTCGAAAGGGCTCCATTAGCGAACTGTTGGGCCTGCCCTTCGGGCATCCCCAATTGAGTCAGGGTTTTCACTGCGTTCGAACTGCCATCTAAAGTTGCACCGGTGTTTCTACCGCCATACGCATTGGGAATCAAAAAGGTGAGGTTTTCCCCTACCCCCTGACTCCAGGCATAGGCATACTCCTTATCCAATCCAGCACCGCCGTGGTCCGCTTGTTCAGTCTTGGCAATATTCGCATCCCCTCGGATGGTTAACTTACTGTACTCATAGGTTGGAAACAGCACCGATGCATTCACCAATACAGCAATCGTTACACCGATCAACTGAACACCAGAGGCTTGCAAGAAATTTCGTAGCTTTTTATCGCGTATGGCGTAATAGAGTTCGAATCCGACCAACACCAAAAGCGCCAAAAACAAATAATAGGTCATCTGTATGTGATTGGCTCGAATCTCTAAGGCGAGAAATAGGGCCAAAAGAGATGGCCCCCAGAATCTGCTCCCTCTATAGCAGAGTATAACCGATCCGATAATCGGGGCCATATAAGCAATCGCATAGGCTTTGTTGATATGTCCCGCTTCAATATAGATGAAATTGTAGGAGGAAAAAGCAAGTGCAGCGGCCCCAACTGCGGCTAGCCAAGGGCGTACCCCCAAAACACTAAACATAAAATACCCCCCCAAAAGGAATAATAACAGCACGTCCGATGGTGGTGGAAATACTTTTCGAATCGTCGGGCCTATGTGCGTGGTGATGTTATTGACATGATCATACCAAATCTGATACGTCGGCATTCCTCCAAACATCGAGTTGGTCCACAGCGGAGTGGTACCATCCTTTTCCCTGAATTCGAAAATTTCTTTCTGACTACCTCTAGCCTGCATCACATCGTGTTGCATCAACGCTTTACCTTGCCATACGGGCGCGAAGTAAAATATAACCAAAAGCAACAGGATACCGATGATGACCAAGTGCTGCTGATTTTCCTTAAACCAATTTTTCATGAACGTTATTCGGGTTTCTTATGATGTAGTTCCAAAAATATACATTTGCTTTCAATAATTCATGGGAATTTTGTTCGCCAGACCGAGGCCTCGACCATCCTTCGAATGCTGGCGACACAAGAGGCCGCTACAGCGGCCCACAGCGACAGCCACACCGCGGGTCATCCTAGTCGGGATGGGCACCCCGCCCATCGGTCGGTTTTACCCCCGCTCAATGAGGTCTTGGATATCGGATAGTTCACCGAACAGTACCAATAGGTCGTTTTCTTGAAGAACGGTGTCGGAGTGCGCAATGCCCGAGGCTTCCTTTCTCGTTTCAACGCTTCCGCCTTTGTTGGTTTGGTTCGTCAAGTGAACGGTGGTCAACACGATCACTTTGTAGCGATTCGTCAGATCCGCCTCTTTAAGGGTCATCCCAATGTAACGAGCAGGGACCTTGGTCTCGACAATTGAGTACTTCTCGGAAACTTTAAACGAATCGACGATATCGATATTGTCCAAACGCATCGCTAACCGTTCTGCTGCCTCTTCCTCCGGCATGATGTATTCATCAATTTCCATGGCTTCCAACACGGTTTTTTGTAAATCGGAAACCACTCGACCGATGATCCTTTTGACTCGAAGTTGTTTTAAGAGAGCAACGGTCAGCAAGCTCGCTCCTTCCTCTTCCCCTATAGCCACGATAACGGCGTTACTATCCTTAAGCGGAAGCGAGCTTACCGCCTCTTTATCAGTACTGTCCAAGCACACGGTATGGGTAATCCGATCTTTGGTCTGTTCAACGATCGCCATTTTTTTATCCACCGCGATCACCTCATGCCCTTGCTCTGTGAGATGAATCGCGAGTGATCGTCCAAAATGCCCTAATCCTAAAATAATGTATTTCATAGCAAACTTCTATTAAAACATGATCTTTTCGGTAGGATAAACATAACTTTTGTTCTTGGTATTGTTGATAAATGCCACCAATAGGGTCAGCATACCTACCCGGCCGACGAACATGGTGAACATCAGAATAATTTTACTGGTTTCCGATAATGAAGGGGTAATCCCCAGAGACAGGCCACCGGTTGAATAGGCCGATATTGCTTCAAACAACAAAGAAACCGTTTGCTGATCGGGATCGGAGAAATTAAGCAGAATAAAACTGAACATAATGGTCAACACGGACAATAAGATAATAGCAAATGCCTTATTTATCGATTCTGACGCAATTTTTCGCTTGTACACTTCAATCGATTCTTTCCCTCGAGCCAGTGCCAGGATGTTCATCAGCGCCAGGGCCACTGTGGTCACCTTAACGCCACCTCCCGTTGAGCCGGGTGCAACACCGATCCACATAAATGTCGACATCATGATCAGTGTTGGAACGCCCACAAACCCTACCGGAATCGTGTTAAATCCGGCGGATCGGGAGGAATTGGCCATAAAAATCGAGGTTACCCATTTCCCGAACTCCGAGCTATCATCCAGCAAACTATTGTTCTGTTCCAACAGATAATACGATACCGTACCGATCACAATCATCACTAAATTACAAAGGATGACGAATCGAGCTTGAAAAGTAAACACCTTGGGTTTATGCCGGTAGGTCTTTTTTCGAATATATTTGCTGAACAGTTGGTTAATTTTCTCTTTGATCAATGCGTACACGTTAAAGATCGTTCCAAAGCCCAAACTACCCAAAATAAACATTGAAGCGAGAACGAGCTGGAAATTATAATTAAAACGATAGACCTCACCACTCATCCCATCCTTAATAATGGTAAATCCCGCATTACAAAACCCCGAAATGGCGTGAAAACAGGAGAAAAATATCATCTCTCCAACGGAGTTGAATTGCCCAGCTTCCAGTGAAGTGAAGATCAAAATGGCACCGATGAGCTCAAACAACAGGGTAATAAAGATGATAGTCAGTAAAGTGGAGATCACCGAATTTAGCTTATTTTCCCCCAGAATTTCCCCGAACATCAATTGATTTTTATACGAGAATCCCCCCGAAAAAAAGTAACCAAAGAAACCCGTAAAGGTCATAATGCCCAATCCTCCGATCTGTATCAGCACCATGATTACCGATTGCCCAAATAAAGAAAAGTTCGCGGAAATATCCGTCACAGAAAGCCCGGTAATACAAACCGCGCTGGTTGCCATAAAAAAGGCGTCAACAAAACTCAATGGTGCATGTATCGTTGTTCTAGGTAGCATGAGCAAAAAGGCGCCAAGCACAATTAACCCGAGAAAACTAACCACAAACAAAATCGTTGGGTTAAAATAGAAGTTATCAAAGAACAGGCTGTTGCGGGAAAGCTCTGAGAGAAAGATAATCGCAATTCCGAGGTATAACCATTCATCTTGGGCAAAGGTGTCCAACAATCCCCCGCTATGCCTAGCCAGACTAATAAACAAAAAATATAAACTGACAAGAATACAAGAATAATGAGAAAGGTTAATCCTACGGTCAACCAGGATGGAGGAGATGGTTCGAATCGTTTCAAATAAAAATAGGCTGTAGAACAATCCAACGACCACCTGATTGCTTTTTTCTGCAATCTCCGGGTCATTGATATAGCCCACGTGCAGCACCATAACGATCGCACTGATCAAACTCACGTAAAACACGACCTGATCGACTATCTTCTTTTTATATAGGAAGATGTATTTCAGGAAGCTATAGAAAGACTCCATTTAAGCAAATATACAATATCCTAGAAAACAATGGGACACAAACTTTCACGTGAAACGCTGGACTGGTTTACTCCTTTTCTTTCTTTTTGAACAGACCTTTAATAAACTTTCCTGTTTTCTTGAAAACACCTTTGGTTTCCTCGCTTGCCTCCTTCGCCGTTTCGGCGGCGTTCATCAATTTCGCTTCCCGTTCTTTACTGATTCCAGCACATTGCTTGATGCCGTCCAGTAAGCTCTGCCAAAGGGTTTTGAAGAACGTGTGCTCAGCAACCCGGTGGTAGTTCACCTGACCGATGTGATAGATTTCGTTTGCATCGGGGTTACTGTCGTTAATCAGCACATTGTTGACCATAAAGGAAAGTAACCCTTTTTCCGCTCGGTTCATTTTCTTCCCAGGCTGGAGCAGTACATTCAATTTAAGATGATCATAATCAAACCGAAATTCCCCCCAGTTCCGACGGTCTGTGCCCTGCATATCAAAGCGAACGCGACGGATATTCCCGGATCCAATCTCCACCTGCAGTAACGGGCGTAATATCCGATTATAAGCGGCAGCTTGCATGCGCCCCAACGTTCCTTTGTAAGTATGATGCCCGTTTTCGCTGAGCATATCAAAACCCAAATCAATTTGAAGCAATCCGGCCCCCATAATCTGGGTCTGTAGATTGGCTTTCATCATTGGATTCTCTTTTAAAACTGTGCTATCATTGGTTAAATGGGTCAATATTCCTTTTGTGTTTTCAAAAGTAATGCTCCCTTCTTTGTTGAACTTCGCACTGTGCTCTCCGTAAAGTACATCGACATCATCCACGAATACCGTATCGATTCGGATCAATTGTTTCAGCTTCATGAGTTGTTGATGCGGGGAACGTCCGATTTTTGATACCGCCTTGGTTGGGTACCGCTTATCATTATAGAGCGATACAGACCCGTCTTTTATCTGCACACTTTGCGCAACGGTCTGTTGATTGTCAATCAATTCTTTGAAATCCATTTGCTGGAAGCGCAGGGTATCGAACTTCATTTGAACCATTGTTTTGTTCTCTTTCCGAGCCCGGAAATAGGCCGTTTTCCCCATCTTTGGCGCATATTCAACGTTCGTGAGCAGCACGTTCTGATCTTCGGTGTTGAGTACTAATCGGTCGAATTTAGCTTGATAAAACCCATCTGAAGTCTCATATTCAAACTCCGGCACCACGATCTCTACCCTTTTGGTATAAAACAGTCGGGACGTGTCGCGAATGGAGGCTTCGTCGAGTAAAACGTCATGTACACTGACCCCTACGCTATCCAGCACGATGTTACTCGATCGACCCTCCTGGATTCTGGAAAACGTAAAGTGGACGTTCTCTAGGTCGATATCCCGAACGTTAATGGCACTAAAAACATCTTTGACATTATCATATAATGTTCCAGAATCGTTGGTTTGTGCGGTATCGTTATACGCATGGCGCTCTGACATCATGTGAATCTCGGGAGAGTCAAAGGTAATTTTCTTAATATAAAGCGTCCGATTCTTGATCACATCCCAGATGTTAAACTGTTGGACCTGCAAACTAGCCACCTTAATGTGATAACGGGTGTTCGGCGCTTTTCTCGCGTCAACCATTTGACGATAGATCACCGAATCCGGTATCAGTTCAGCGTTGCGAATGGTCGCATTACCAAAGGTGACGTTCAGATCCAGATCCTCATATCGAAGCGAATACAAGCCATGGGTTGCCTCATTCACCGTCTCTTTCAACTTTTGGGCGACCAGTGGCTTCCAATTACGGCTGTAATGCCACCCCAAGGCAAGCACAGCGATGATCAGCACGGCCAGCACACCGATAATCCATTTCCAAATAGATTTCATTGTTCGTTCTATAAAGTCCTAAGCAATGATGCAATTATACGATGCATCGCTCGTAGATTGATCGATTTCTTTTTCCAGATCCTGCTGATATTCAAATTTGTAGCTAAACATCTGCACGAACAGTTGATAAAAATCGATCGGGTTAACACCTATATAAACCGTATTCGGCAAAATTGGTTTGATCGACTCGGGCCTTTTTTAAGCGCGGTTATTCTCATTGGCATATATGCTCCTATAACTTTCATAACGCGACGGATCGATACGGCCCTGTTCTAGTGCGTCCAACACGGCACAGCCCGGTTCATTGATGTGCCGGCAGTTGTGAAACCGGCATTGGTTCAACAAGTCTCTCATTTCTGGAAAATAGTGCGATAGCTCCTGCGGTTCTATATCCACTACTCCTAGCTCACGGATACCCGGGGTATCGATCAATTTACCGCCAAAAGGTAAGTCAATCATTTCAGCAAATGTCGTGGTGTGCTTTCCTTTATCTGACCAATCCGAAATATCTCCGGTCTTCAGCGTTAAGCCTGGGACCAACCGGTTGATCAAGGTGGATTTACCGACTCCGGAATGTCCGGACACCAGGGTAATCTTATCTTTCAGGGCTTCTTTCAACTCCTCCACATTTTCTCCTTCCAAGGCTGAGACGACATAACAGGTGTATCCCAGCTCTTGATAAAGTTCGATGTAGTCGGCCAAAATCTCCAGTCCTTGCTCGGAAAATAAATCAAGTTTATTAAATACTAAACTAGCGGGAATACTGTACGCTTCTGCTGTCACCAAAAAACGATCGATAAAGCCGGTCGATGTGGGTGGCGAGGCCAATGTAACGACCAGTATAGCCAAATCTAAATTAGCGCCAATAATCTGAGTCTGCTTGGATAAATTCACGGAACGGCGGATAATGTAGTTCCGGCGCGGATACAACTTACTAATCACCCCGCTTTCTTGCCCGGGTTCGGTCTCAAATTCTATCCAATCCCCTACCGCAATAGGATTGGTGGTCTTGATTCCTTGCGTTCGGAATTTTCCTTTAATTCTACACGAGTATCTTTTACCATCCTCATCCAGAACAAGATACCAACTACCTGTAGATTTCGTGACTAGTCCGCGCATATTTGGTGGATCTTTTTTTCCATTGTGATTGCCGAATTCCGCGACAGTCTGCAAGCCCTCCAAGGCTGGCTTAAGGCGTATCGCTTTCTCTTTTTGTGCTTAATACTATGCCGCTGCGCTAGCGTGCGCCTCTGACAATTTACTTGTTATAATTGGCAAAAATGGAAAAAAATAATTAATCTTCGTATCAATTGCATTAGTTCTCTAACTTTGTTTGAGACGCTCAACACGCTATGGAATCAAAAAAACTTTTTTTACTGGATGGAATGGCATTGATATATCGTGCCTATTTCGCATTAAGTAAAACACCCAGGATTACCTCTTATGGATTGAATACCGGAGCTATCATGGGATTTACGAACACGCTTTTAGAGGTACTCAATAACCAAAAACCCTCGCATATAGCGGTGGTGTTTGACACCGCTGCCCCTACACAGCGTCATATTGAATTTGAAGCCTACAAGGCCCAACGAGAGGCGATGCCAGAAGATTTGGCCGCTTCCATCCCTTATATATTCCGTCTGATCGAAGGATTCAATATTCCGATCATCACGATGGATGGTTATGAGGCTGACGACATCATTGGCACGTTAGCAAAGAAAGCAGAAACACAAGGCTATACCGTTTATTGTATGACGCCGGATAAAGATTTCGCGCAATTAGTATCCGAAAATATTTTTATCTATAAACCGGCCCGAATGGGCAACGGGGCAGAGACATTGGGTGTGGCAGAAATTCTAGAGAAATGGGAAATCGCCCAAGTGGAACAAGTTATTGATATTCTCGGACTCTGGGGCGATGCGGTGGATAATATCCCGGGGATTCCGGGGATTGGCGAAAAGACAGCCAAAAAGTTGATCAAGGAATTCGGATCAATCGAGAACCTGGTTGTCAGCACCGACCTGCTGAAAGGAAAACTCAAAGAGAATGTCATTAACTACACCGAGCAAGGACTTGTGTCCAAGAAACTCGCCACCATTCTGCTCGATGTGCCCGTTGAACTCCACGAAGATCAACTGGAGTTTAAAGAACCGACAAAAGAAGTGCTGGAACCGCTGTTTATCGAACTGGAATTTCGCACACTGGGGAAGCGCGTTTTTGGCGAGCATTTTACTATGGGAGACTCCTCGCCGAACAAAGCAGGACAAATGGACCTGTTTTCTCCACACCCCGACGCAAACGCCCAAGCGGCAACCGACACGGTGGAAGCCCCAGTCGACACCCAACCCTTCCAAACCATTCACACGACTGAGCATGACTATCAGTTAGTCGATTCCCCTAGCGAGCAACTCAAGCTCGCTGAGGCCCTGAGAAACGCAAAGAGTTTTGCCTTTGATACGGAATCAACAGGACTGGATGCGATGTATGCAGATTTGGTCGGCATCTCTTTTTCCATGGAGGAAGGGAAAGCATTTTATGTTCCGGCGGATCCGAATCGGGAGAAAGCGCAGCAGATGGTGAACATTTTTAAACCGGTATTTGAAGACCCTAGTATTGAGAAAATTGGCCAGAACATCAAATATGATGTGTTGATGCTGGCACGTTATGACGTAAAGGTTGCTGGAGATTTCTTTGATACCATGCTCGCGCATTATCTTTTGGAGCCCGACAGTCGTCATAACATGGATCTCATCGCCGAGACTTTCCTCAACTATACCCCAGTACCCATTGCCGAACTGATAGGTCCAAAAGGGAAAAACCAAGGCAACATGCGTGATCTCCCGCCCGAATCGGTTAAAGAATATGCAGGCGAAGACGCAGATATAACCTGGAGGATGAAACAAAAGCTCCAACCACTCTTGCAAGAGACCCACACACTGGAGCTGGCCGAGGAAGTAGAATTTCCCTTAATTAAAGTCTTAGCGGAAGTAGAAAAGAATGGCGTGATGGTTAATGTGGAGACGCTGCAGCAATCCTCCAAGGAGATTGAGAAGGACTTGGATCTGCTGGAAGGGCAGATCTACCAAAAAGCGGGCGTCAATTTCAACATCTCTTCTCCTAAGCAACTTGGTGAAGTGTTATTCGATAAATTACAGCTGGATCCAAAGGCCAAGAAAACAAAAACCGGTCAGTATAAAACCGGTGAGGATGTCTTGCTGGCACTGGCTAACAAATCGGATATTGTCCAGGACATTTTGCAATTCCGTCAGCTCCAGAAGCTCAAGTCGACCTATGTCGACTCGCTCCCTGCGCTAATTAATCCGGCTACCGGATTAATCCATACCTCGTTCAATCAAGCCGTCGCCGCCACTGGGCGTCTCAGCTCGACGAACCCGAATCTTCAGAATATCCCCATTCGTACCCAAAGAGGTCGAGAAGTACGCAAAGCTTTTATTTCCAGAAAAGCGGGTTGGCTTCTACTGTCTGCCGATTATTCGCAGATCGAACTTCGTATCATGGCCGAATTAAGTCGCGACGAGAATATGCTCGCTGCTTTTCAGCAAGGTTTGGATATTCACCGGGCAACAGCCGCAAGAGTGTATGGCGTAGCACTCGATGAGGTCACGTCCGATATGCGCCGAAATGCAAAAGCAGTGAACTTCGGAATTATCTATGGCCAATCTGCATTTGGATTGTCGCAGAGCTTGGGCATATCCCGAAAAGAAGCCGCTTCGATTATTGAACAGTATTTTAATGAGTACACTGGAGTCCGTGATTATATGAACAGCATCGTCGAACGCGCTCGTGAAGCTGGCTTCGTTGAAACCATCCTGAAACGTAGAAGATACCTGCGGGATATTAATTCGGCAAACAAGACCGTCCGGGGATTCGCCGAGCGAAATGCGATCAATGCGCCGATCCAGGGTTCTGCCGCCGACTTGATCAAAGTCGCCATGATTCATATCCAGGCGGATATCGAACAGCAGGGTTTGGCGGGTAAAATGATCATGCAGGTACACGATGAACTTGTTTTTGATGTGCCTGAGAAAGAGAAAGAGCAATTCAAACAGTTGATTGAACACCGGATGAAAACCGCGATGGACTTGCGTGTTCCGATCGAAATTGAAATCGGCGAGGGGAGCCATTGGTTGGAGGCACATTAATGAGACACTTACTTTCATTATGTTTTATGCTGTTTCTAATGCATTCGGCCGCCGCACAGCAGGAATCCTCGGTCTTTTTTGAGCCGACAGGAAATGGGCTTGTTCGTTTCTATTATGACGACAACTACTACTTGGTGGATAAAAACTGTACGTTCAAAGCATTCGAACGATTGGCTTCCTTCGACGTCAAATCCAGTCAATTTGACGGCCGCTTCACGGACTATAATACCCGCGGTAACATCGTTATGGAAGGCGCCTACAAAAACGGGAAGAAAGAAGGAATATTTCAGGCCTATCATCAGAATGGCTCCCTGAAATGGGAAACTCATTTTGTAAACGATCGGCCCAAGGGACGCTGGGCGTACTATTACCCAGATGGCCGCCCTATGCTCACCGTATTGTTTGATAGCACCAGCGCGAGGATCATTACCTTTACTGATCAACGCGGGCGTCAGCGCGTTAAAGACGGAAATGGAATGTATGAATTTAAAGTACCGTTCCAAGGGTACAACCCTTATGGCTATCCTTTCGTCAAGCATCGCGGCAGGCTTAAAGATGGCCTACCCCATGGTTATTGGCAGGTTTTCTTCCAAACAGAAGGTAATCAGAGCGAATTGATTGCAGAAGAACAATACCAAAATGGGCTTCTTGAGGAAGGAATGGATCTAATCCAGCAAATCCCGTACAAGGCCGCGCGTTATAGCATCGTTCCAGTCGAAGGTTTCATACGAGCGGAGTCCCTTATCTCAAAACCGTGTAGCTACGATGATTTCGTGGGTTTCACCGTGTATCTGAGCGGCTACTTAACGCGCGCGTTTTCCGATATGAGTGTGCCAGAACTGGAAGAGGAATCCTTCCAGTTCAAGGTAAAGGTGAACAAAGATGGCGTCCCGTCACAGCTTGCATTAACCGATGAGGTGTCTCCTGAAATCAACGAGGCTTTCCTGAGGGTACTTCGAAGCATTGATCATTTCGTCCCGTCGGTCGCTGGTGATCAACTTATTGATGACGAATTAACCATTAGCGGCGTCCTCACTCCGGATGGGAATGGCCAGTTTGAATTTCATAGTATATCCATCGAACGCAAAAACGGATCGTAGAAGATTCGCTGGATATGACTATATTTGCATAAATAATTCATCATCATGAAATTTCACAAAGAGGGGTATACGAGCCTGGCCTTGGTTGTTTTGCTGATCTTCATCGTCAACGCTGTCGCGCATTATTATGGTGCCGGGCCTGCAGTAAAATGGATCATCTATGGGCTTTCTGCCTTCCTTCTCCTTATTATTTTGCAATTCTTTAGAAGCCCTTCTAAGCAGATTACCGTTGATCATGGCGTGGTGCTCTGCCCCGCAGATGGTAAAGTCGTGGTTATTGAAGAAACACAAGAGACCGAGTACTTCCAGGAAACAAAATTACAAGTGTCTATTTTCATGTCTCCAATTGATGTGCATGTGAATAGAAACCCGATATCGGGCGTTGTCTCTTTTTTCAAATACCATCCGGGTAAATTTCTGGTTGCCTGGCACCCTAAATCTTCCACGGACAATGAAAGAACGACCGTCGTGGTCAAAAACCAGTCGGGCGTGGAGATATTATTCCGACAGATTGCTGGGGCAATGGCCCGCAGAATTGTTTGGTATCTTAAAGAAGGTCAAGAAGTAAACCAAGGTGAGGAGTTCGGCTTTATTAAATTCGGTTCCCGCGTGGATCTTTTTCTCCCACTGGATGCAAAAATCGAAGTGAACATCGGCGATAAGGTTGTCGGCGGCAAAACGGTAATCGCTAACCTTTAGCCGTACCGATGGACCATAATGATTAAATACCATGAATTTTCGCACCTTAGTATTAGCCATCAGTATCCTTTTTTCGCTTGCTCTATCTGGGCTTAGCTATTATTACGAACGGGAGATCCCCACGTTCTTTTTTATTTTAATAATCACGTTTATTCTCACTTTCGGTGCACTGAATTATGTTATTCAGAAATTTGTTTACCAGCGTATTCGCGCCGTATATAAATTGATCCATAACCTGAAACTGGGGAAGGAACTAAAAGACGCATTAGGCGATCACATCACAGAGGATCCGATTGCTGACGCAGAGCGGGAAGTTCGCGATTGGGCGAAACAAAAGACCAGCGAGATCAACCAACTCCGTGCACAAGAGAAGTTCCGAAAAGAGTTTTTGGCCAACATCTCCCACGAATTTAAAACGCCGCTGTTTGCCGTACAAGGTTATATCGAAACACTCGAAGACGGACTGGTGGAAGAAAACCCCGAAATGGCGGTTAGTTTCCTTCAAAAGGCTTCCCGCAATATTGACCGGTTAAGTTACCTCATCCACGACTTGGACGAGATCGCCAAATTAGAGTCGGGTCAGGTCAGCATCGTTCCTGAGAAATTCGATTTACCGGTACTCATTAAAGAAGCGATCGACGACCTGGAGTACAAGGCGAAAGAAAACGGCATTACGATTCATTTTCCGCAAAAAAACACGGCTTCAGTGTTGGTCATGGCGGATCGAAAAAAAATCCATCAGGTGCTGGTAAACTTTATTGACAATTCGATCAAATACGGAAATAAAGGTGGAAAAACAACCGTAAAAATGCACCAATTGATCGACCAGGTATTAATTGAGGTAACCGATAATGGACAGGGCATCGAGGAAGTACACTTGTCTCGGGTCTTTGAGCGCTTCTTTAGGGCAGACAAAAGCCGTTCGCGGGAAGTAGGCGGCTCGGGTTTGGGCTTAGCCATAGTGAAACACATTATTGAGGCTCACCAACAGAATGTACATGTCCGGAGTACCGAAGGAATTGGGACGACGTTCTCCTTTACGCTAGAAAAAGCATAAATCTGGATGATTTATTAACACTTAACATAAACTTAACATTAAGTGCATAATTTTGCACAACCTTAAACAATATGTTATGTCGTTGAACAGCATTTTTCAATACTTTGTCCCCAAGGACAAAAAGTTTTTCCCACTATTCGAACAAGCGGGATCCAACTTGATCGAAATGGCCGCCCTACTAAAAGAGAGTGTACATTCTTCTGATCTGCAATTACGAAAAGACAATGCCAAGGTGCTGGAAGACTTGGAGCACAAGGGCGATGACCTAACACATCAAATTCATTTAGAGCTTGGTAAAAACTTCATCACGCCGTTCGATCGTGAAGACATCCACGCTTTAGCGAGTTCTTTGGACGACGTCGCTGACTTCATCCACGGCGCCTCCAATCGGATCGAGCTGTACAAAGTCATCGAAACCAGTGAGGCGATGAAAGATATATCCAGTCTGATTCTCGAGGCAACAGAACACGTCGCTAAAGCCTTGTTCGAACTCAAAGACTTAAAAAACATCCGAAACATTACCGACTCTTGTGTTCGTATCAACAGTGTTGAAAATAAAGCTGATGATATTTTTGACAAAGCTGTCGCGGATCTTTTTGAATATGAAAAAGACGCGATTAACTTAATTAAAGTCAAAGAAGTACTTTCGGCAATGGAAGATGCAACCGACAAATGTGAGGATGTTGCTAATGTATTAGAAAGTATCCTAGTGAAAAACGCCTAACCCCCTTTTCACGAAAATCACCACACCATACACATCATGGGGATCACCACTTTACTCGTTGTCGTTGTCGTTTTAGCTATTGCGTTCGATTATATCAACGGCTTTCACGATGCGGCCAATTCAATTGCAACCATCGTTTCAACAAAGGTTTTAACACCGTTTATGGCTGTATTATGGGCCGCTATTTTTAATTTCGCTGCCTATTTTGTCTTTACGGATCATAAGGTTGCCAACACCGTTGCTAAAACCGTTTTCGAAGAGTACATTACCTTAGATGTAATTCTTTCGGGATTGGTAGCCGCAATTTCATGGAATCTATTCACCTGGTATTACGGTATCCCGTCGAGCTCTAGTCATACCTTAATTGGTGGGTTTGCCGGCTCCGGCATGGCTTACGCTGTATTTCAGGGGGTCAATCCAATCCAAGCGATTAACTTAGGAGCGACACTGAAGATTGTGTCTTTTATCGTTTTGGCACCCTTGATCGGTATGATCTTTTCCATCATCATCACATTGGCGATTATTAATATCTGCAAAAAAACAAGACCAGCTGTCGCTGAAAAATGGTTTAAAGTGCTTCAATTGGTTTCATCAGCGGGCTTGAGTTTCGCTCACGGTGGAAACGATGCGCAAAAAGTTATGGGGATCATTGCCACGGCATTGATTGCCCAGGGGCTCATCGGTTCGTTCGAAGAAATGCCGGAATGGGTGCCCCTAACTTGCTATTTCGCTATTGCTGCCGGAACAATGAGTGGGGGTTGGAAAATCGTAAAAACGATGGGAACGAAAATCACTAAGGTAACCCCGCTCGAGGGCGTTAGTGCCGAAACCGCAGGTGCGCTCACCTTAGGAATTACCGAGCATTTCGGTATTCCAGTTTCCACGACGCACACCATTACCGGTTCGATTATCGGGGTAGGCTTGGTTAAACGGGTGTCTGCTGTACGTTGGGGCGTTACCATCAGCCTATTGTGGGCTTGGGTACTGACCATACCGGTTAGTGCTATACTCGGCGGGCTCACGCTAGCGATTGTCCACTATATTTTGTAGACAAAATCGTACAGCGCGAGTAGATTAACGCACAGTTTATCGATTTAGAACAAAGTTTTGAGAAAAAATTTGCGTTATATATTGTTAATAAGTATTTTTACCCCACAAAAGAGCCCTATAGGATTATGGGAATGGGCCTTTTAACGGTTTAATGTTTTTTGGCATCGTTATTGTTAAGTTATGTTAAATTGATTTTTTTGAACAACTAGAAAACAATTAAAAATTTTAATAACCTTAAAAAAAAGAGTATGAACTATTCTACAATTAAAAAAACAGCTGTTGCAGCTTCTCTAGTGGCCGCTTTAGGTTTCGCAGAGACTGCTCAAGCACAAACCCCAACTGTATTTGGTGGTAGATCACAATACAGAACTTGGTCTATTGGTGTGCAAGGTGGTATCACTACCCCTAACACAATCTTAGGTGGATCAAACCCATTCGGTCAAAAAGTTGGATACTTCCAAAATAAAGTTGGCGAATACTATGGTTTGACTGTCCGTAAACAATTCTCTCACCTATTCGGTTTGGAATTAGAAGGTAACCGTGGTAAGATCAAAACTTACAACCATGATGTTTCAGGTCCTGCAAGCGAAGGCCGCTACAACGCTCAATCTGCACAAGTTGACGTTAATTGGGCAGCTAGCTTAAACGGGGTATTCCAATTGGGTACGGTTGACTTCATGAGAAGAGAAAACGCAGTTAATTTCTACGCTAAAGTTGGTTTAGGAGTAATGGCTAGTAACCCAGTCCTATATTCTGACAACGACTTCCAAAACGTTGCTCACGACTACAAAGGCACGTGGGGTGAAGAGGTTTTCGGAGATCGCGAACCGACCGGGGACAAAGATTTCAAACTTAGTGGCTACATTCCTGTTGGAGTTGGTGCGAAATTCAAATTATCTGAGGTTGTTGCCTTGAACTTAGGTTACACCATGAACTTCACCGACGACAACTTGTTGTATGGACACAACAGAAGTAATAACACTAAAGGTAAATTCTCTAACGTTTACGGTGGTCTAGAATTCACACTAGGTTCGCGTGACAAAGAAAACTTAACGTTCACCAACCCAGTTTCTACTTTATATGACGAGTTGAAAGACCCTTCATTGCGTAACGAAGTTGAAGCATTGAAACAACGTGTATCTACTTTAGAAGGTACTGTTGATCAATTGAGCCAAGACTCTGATGGTGACGGTGTTTCTGATAAATTTGACAAATGTCCTGGAACTCCAGCAGGTACAGTAGTTGACGGATCAGGATGCCCTATCAAGTTCCCTGAGCCACAAGAATTGACTGACGGAACTTCTTCAGAATACTACGCGCCAATTCAGTTCGAATTTGACAGCTCTGTATTGAAAACTGAATCTTACTCTACTTTAGACAAATTGGCTAAAGAATTGAAAGACAACAATGCGTCTGTTACTTTGGACGGATATGCATCAGCAGAAGGTACTGAGGCTTACAACTTGAACTTGTCTAATGACCGTGCGAACGCAGTTAAACAATACCTAGTTAACGCTGGTGTTGCTGCTTCAAACGTTTCAGCGTCAGGTTATGGTGAAGACAACCCAATTGCTTCTAACGATACAGAAGAAGGACGTGTTCAAAACCGTCGTGTTGAAATCAAAAAATAATTGTTTTTAACAATTGATATAAAAGGCCAGCTTAACCGCTGGCCTTTTTTGTTATGTGCTGCCGGTATCATGAATATGATGCAAAAGTGACATGTTTGTTCATTTATATACTTTACATTTGCCACCTTTGCATGTCCAAATTGTGGATATGTTGAAAAACAATTACCAAGGGAATGTTTAAAAAGTGTTATTTTCATTTCTGTAATTGCCGACTACTAAAACAGGAGCGTAATGGAAGAAGATTTTGAATTCGGATCGCCTGAAGAACAGCGGTTCTCGGTTGATCGATACGAAGAGATGCTGCGCAACGAGGATCAGTATTTCTTTGACGCAAAAGCATTCGAAGGCATCATTGACTATTACATATATAAAAATGATCCTATAAAAGCCTTACAGGTCGTTGAATTTGCAGGAGCGCAACATCCGTTCGAAACGACCTTTTTAATTAAAAAGGCACAACTACTGGCCAGCACCATGCAATATGCGCCTGCATTGGAAGCGCTTGATAAAGCGGAAATGTTAGAACCTTCCGAGGCAGACATCTACTTAATTAAGGGAACGATATTCTCCACACTACAGGAGAATGCCATCGCTGAAGAGCATTTCTTTAAGGCTTTGGAACTCACGGATGCCAAAGACGAGATCTATTATCAAATTGCTGCTCTTTATCAAACACAGGGACAGTACGAAAAGGCCATCCAATATTTAAGAAAGTGTCTGGGTGTCAACAAGGACAACCAGGAGGCATTGTATGAGATTGCGTTTTGTTACGATGTGCTGGATAAGCAGCAAGAAAGTATCGCCTTCTATCTGCAGTATATTGACACCGATCCGTATTCTTATGCGGCTTGGTACAACCTAGGTAATGCCTACCATAAGCTTTCGGAATTTGCTTCTGCGATTGATGCCTATGATTATGCCATTTTGATCAATGAAGACTTTTCATCGGCTTATTTCAACAAAGGAAATGCATTGATCCATCTGGACCGCTATACCGAGGCAATCGACGTATATAAACAAACTTTCGAGCACGAAACCCCGAATGCGGATACATATTGTGCGATCGGCGAGTGCTATGAAAAGCTCGAAAAGATGGATGAAGCCAGGCATTACTATAAGAAATCTGTCAAACTGGATAGCGATCAAAGCGATGCTTGGTTCGGTATTGGTGTGACACTTGATTTCGAAGATCGGTATTTTGAATCGCTACATTTCTATAAGAAAGCGTTGGAGCTTGATGATGAAAATCCGGACTACTGGTTTGCCATTGCCGACGCTCGTTTCAAGCTGAAACAGTTTGATCAATCGATCGAAGCCTATGCGAAGGTTGTTGAGCTTAATCCCGAAGATACCGATGCTTGGTTGGATTACTCCTCACTGCTTTTTGAGCAGGACAGAACAGAGGAAGCGATCGAGGTGATGTCAGATGCCATTAAATGCAACCCAGAGGTGGCTGTGCTTTACTACCGAATGGTCGCTTATTTATTTGCTGCTGGAAAGTATACCGATGCCCTAAGCTTTTTAGAATTAGCCCTAAGTGCAGATCCCGAGAAGTACCATATTCTTTTCGAGTACCTGCCACAGTTACAGGGAAATCATGTTATTGTTGACATTATCAAAAAATACACCGAAGATCGATGAAACGACTAGGTTTAATCGGCTATCCGCTCGGCCATTCTTTTTCTAAAAAATATTACCTGGATAAATTCGAGCGCGAGGCCATTTCAGGCGTTGACTACGAGCTATACCCTCTTGAAAATATGCTGGAATTTCCTGCTCTTTTTCAACAGGACCCAGATTTCGCGGGTGTGAATGTCACCATCCCATATAAGCAGCAGGTGATCCCATACTTGGATGTTATAACCGAAGAAGCTACGGCGATCGGAGCCGTAAACTGTATCCGTATTGAACACCCTGCAGGAAGCAAACCCTTTCTAACGGGATTCAATACCGATGCTTTTGGCTTTGAAACCTCGCTGTCTCCACTCCTTACTCCAGATCAGGATCGAGCACTAATTTTTGGGAATGGTGGAGCGACCAAGGCGATCAGCTATGTGCTCTCTAAGTTGGCTATACCCTTCAATATTGTCAGCAGAACCCCCAAGGATCAGCAGTTGGGTTACACCGAGCTAACGCCTGCAATCATCGCTAATCACCGCCTACTGATCAACTGTACTCCTTTAGGAACCTATCCCAAGACGGATGCTTGTCCACCGATTCCCTACACGGCAGTCGGCCAGCAACATCTGTTATATGATTTGATCTATAATCCAGAGGAAACACAATTTCTAAAAGAGGGAAAAGCGCGCGGCGCACGCATCAAAAACGGCTACGAAATGCTTGTTCTGCAAGCCGAGAAAAACTGGGAAATCTGGAACCTTTAAGCCAATGGGTTTTTCCCGGAAGCGAACAAAACCTGCTACTGGAACACTTTCCTAGAAAATAATTTCTATTTTTGGATATGCTTCAGATCAAGACTTTCGTTTTTAATCCCTATCAGGAGAACACCTATGTGCTCTATGATGAAAACAAGAATTGTATCGTTATCGATCCGGGAATGCATAATCATAGGGAAGAAAACGAGTTCAAAAATTTCATCGACGGCAATCAACTCATTCCCACCCAATTGATTAACACCCATGGGCACATTGACCATGTCCTGGGCAACCATTTCGTTTGTGAAACCTATAACTTGATCCCACAGTTTCATCAAGAAGAACTGCCCTTAATCATCCAGGTACAAAACTATGCGCCGCAGATGGGGATACGCTATGAACCGTCACCAATTCCGGAAACCTTTTTACAAGAAGGGGATCGGATTCAGTTGGGTAAGGAAGAGCTCACATTAATTCTGGCGCCGGGACATTCTCCTGGCCACCTCTGCCTGTACAATGCTGCACACCATTTTCTAATCGGAGGTGATGTTTTGTTTAGAGGCAGTATTGGCAGGACCGATTTGCCGGCAGGGAACCATCAGCAGCTACTGGACAGCATTAGCCATAAAATCTATACGCTCCCCGAGGAGACCATCGTCTACCCTGGTCACGGACCGGTTACCGGTATAGGAGAAGAGAAGAGAAGCAATCCATTCATCACAGGCTAAATATGCGGTTACCATTATTCTTTGCCAGGCGCTATCTTTTCTCAAAGAAATCGGTCAATGCCATCAACATCATCTCTTTGATCAGTATGGTGGGCGTATTGGTCAGTACAGCGACCTTGCTCATTGTCCTGTCGTTTTATAATGGTTTGGAGAAATTCATTCTTTCTCAATACAGTACGTTTTCTCCAGAATTTCGCATTGAACCGGCTTCAGGAAAATTATTCTCAACAGATAACGCGGTCTTTCGGGAACTTCGATCGATTCCTGAGATTAGCTCGTACAGCGAGGTAATCGAAGAAAAAATACTCGCTGAATATAAACAGCAACAGTTCATTGGTCGTTTAAAAGGAGTTGAGCCCAGCAGTTTGGTGCACTTGGTCCAACACGACATGCTATTGGGTGGAGAGCTGTCCCTTGGGGCCGACAGCAGCACCTTTGCGATCCTTGGCGCCACCGCGCAAGCGAACTTACAGGTGCCTTTACAACGAGAGGACGCATTCGTTCTTTTACACACACCAGACAAGCACGCATCACCCGCTAATATTAATCCACTAGAAGACATCCGTACCCGCCGGATCCAGCCTAACGCCATGTTGAGTTATCAAATGGGCTTCGAAGACTTGATTATCGTGCCGATCGAATTCGCCAAAGAATTGCTCAACGAACAGCACAGCATATCCGCAATTGAACTCTATGCCAACGATGACAACTCCAAGAAAATACAACGGAAATTACAAGATCAACTCGGAGAGGATTATTTGGTTAAGAACCGGGAACAGCAAAACCCAACGCTCTATAAAACGGTTCGGTCCGAGAAATGGATTGTCTTTTTTATCGTAACGATCATTGGCATCATCGCCATCTTCAACATCATCGGATCGCTCACCATGTTGGTTATTGATAAAAAACAAGATATGGTGGTCTTGACAAGCCTGGGTGCGAATGATAAGCTCGTGCAGAATATTTTCTTTTACCAGGGCCTGATGATTGCCCTGATGGGCAGCTTCGCCGGTGCACTGATCGGCCTGTTTTTCTGCCTATTGCAAGGAAGATATGGCTTTGTTCAAGCCGGAGAAGGGTCTTTATTCGAAGCCTATCCGGTTGATATCCGCTACCAAGACATTCTACTCATTCTAATAACAGTGATGCTCGTCTCGACCTTAGTTTCTTACCTCGCCTCCCGTTTGAACATCCGTGGCATGGAAAGAAGACCTGGGGTGGAAGCCAATTGATAGAAACTAATCGAGGACTCAAATGAAGCTTCATTTTAGTATTTTAAACGCTTACGGCTGTAATCTCCGCGCTTGATCTGGTTAATGAGCTTTCCCCAAGCAAAGGGGCTCAGCAATGGATTCGCCATATTTTGGTTAATGGCTCGATTGGACATATTCACATGCCGCTGAACGGAATTATAGGCCTGTATTTCTTCTGCACTTCTTGGGACGATACGCGAAAGTGCTGATAGCGCTTGTGGTGACAAATTTCGCTGGGCTGTTAGGACATTATCACTACCCACATTCAACGCTAAAAACTCCATATTAAACTCTTCTATACTCGCCCAGGGCAAAGGGGGGCCGACAGTGACTACCGGCAGTTCCTCAATCAAGGGTTTCATTTCTACCTTTATCGTATATTTATCACTGACGGTTTGAGGAACAGTCACCTCGATGGTCTGGTAACCAATTGAGCTTAACGCAACCACGTCACCGGCGTGGGCGACAAAGGTGAAAAAGCCTTCGTGGTTTGCGGTATACACCTCATTTCCATAACTCAGGTTCCGTACAGTCACATAAGGGACCGCGATATTGGTTTCTTCAGCTAGAATGTACCCAGAAAACTGCACAACCTTTCCTTGCTGAGCGAAGCCACTCAAGCTAAAAGCCAATAGTCCACCAATAATGATATGTTTCAGCCAAAAGTGCATCGTATTCACAAAACTAGGGAAAATCTGATGTAAGATGCTGTTAAAATGTGTTAACAGTTTATAAAATTTCTATGACAATTAGTTGGGGTTAGTCGCATTAGGATCGTCCATATCGGTGAGGTTAATCGCCTCGACCGCCGTTATTTCCGGAACCGATTTCTTGATTGCCTGCTCAAGACCCGCTTTAAAGGTCATAATACTCATAGAGCAACTCGCACAAGTCCCCAACAATCTAAGCTTCACGATGTTATCTGGGGTGATTTCCTGTACGGACACATCCCCCCCGTCGGTCTGTAAATAAGGCCGGATAGAATCTAAAGCTTGCTCTACTCTCTCTAATAAGGTCATTATGTATTTCCTAATAAATTTTTTACTATTGGTAAAGGTAGTTATTTTTTTACGCAATTAATAACCACTGGGCCGTAATTCAACATTTAACTGACGATTCTGATAGCCTGCAAAATACCAGAACACAACGATCTGCCCATTAAGCTTGCTAAAGCAGCGCTTAATTGGAAACTAAATTCGCTAAGTCGCTTCGTTAAAGATTGTTAAAAGCGAACAGCACACGGCGTTATTCTTCTCTAAATCCATTATTTTCGCCGTATATTAATAATTGAAAATTAGTATTAATTCACGTATCTTTGTGGAATGTTTTTAAAGAATCCTGTATTTAGCCTAATTGTCGGCTTGACTATTTTATTTAGCTGTAGCAGCTGCAAAAGTAAATTCGAAAAGTTGAGAGCCAGCAATAACGTGCAAATGAAATATCAAGAAGCGGTCAAATTCTATGAAAATGAAAAGTATTCAAAAGCTTTAACATTATTTCAGGATTTGCTCAGCAAGTACCGGGGAACAGCTGACGCGGAAGATCTGAACTATTATACCGCCTTTTCAGCTTACCGGCTAAAGGACTACATATCAGCCCGCTATCACTTTAAAAGCTTTGCCGAGGCCTACCCGAACAGTCCTCGCGCAGAAGAGTGTCGCTTTATGTCAGCATATTGTTTCTATTTAGATTCGCCTCGTTCGAATCTAGATCAAGAAAATACGCGTCGGGCAATCGATCAGCTTCAGTTGTTTGTGAATCTCTACCCCAATTCTGAACGGGCACAAGAGGCAGGCGATTTGATACAGGATTTGCGTGAAAAATTAGAGAAAAAAGCGTTTGACAATGCTAAGTTGTATTATAACATGGGGCTGCCTGACGACTATCGTGCAGCGGTCATTGCTTTGGAGAATGTATTGGCCCAATATCCGGACACTAGACACGCTGAGGATATTGAATACCTTTTGGTTAAATCACAGTATCTTTTTGCTGACAACAGTTATCCACATCGTCAAGAAGAACGTTTTAATCAAATGATTGACTATTACGATGACTTTACGACCAATTATCCCGAGAGTCAATATTCTAACGAACTCAACGGACTTCGTGGTAGCGCGGATCGCAAGATCACTGCTGCCATCAGGATCATTGAGAATCAAGAAAAGTCCAGAAAACAACAACAAGAAGAATTGGGTATCGCCTCACCAACCGGTGTCCCGATTGAAGGTGAAAATAATTAATTAGTATATTAGTATATATCCATAAGATATGAGCCAAAATAATAGTAATATCGTTCCAAGCACAACCGTTACTCGCGATTTAAGAGAGTTGGATGCGTCTACTGAGAACATCTACGAATCGATCGTGGTGATTGGAAAACGTGCGAACCAGATCGCTGTTGACGTTAAGGAAGAGCTTAACCAAAAGTTATCTGAATTTGCTAGTACAAATGACAATTTGGAGGAAGTTTTCGAAAACCGTGAACAAATCGAAATTTCTAAACACTACGAAAGAATGCCGAAACCTTCATTGGTGGCGATGGATGAGTTCTTAAATGACAAAGTGTATTTTAGAAATCCGGCTAAAGATCCCGAATAAATAGACGTATGTCTTTGAGCGGAAAACATATTGTAATCGGAATAAGCGGTAGTATTGCCGCTTATAAAATTGCAAGTTTGATCCGGCTACTCAGAAAGGCGGAGGCAACCGTACAAGTCATTATGACCCAACAGGCCACGCAGTTCATTACTCCGCTCACACTTTCCACACTTTCCAATGCTCCCGTGTTAGTGGATTATTATGATCCAAAGACCGGTGAGTGGAATAACCATGTCCATATTGCCCAATCTGCGGATCTTATTTTACTTGCGCCGGCCACGGCCAACACCTTGGCCAAATGTGCGAGTGGATTATGTGACAACCTCCTACAGGCCGTCTATTTGTCTGCCAAAGGCCCCGTTTGTTTTGCTCCGGCCATGGATTTGGACATGTGGAAACACCCCAGCACCCGGCACAATATTGCGACTTTGACGGAATTTGGGCACCAGATCATTCCTCCCGGTAGTGGCGAACTAGCGAGTGGACTAATCGGAGAAGGTCGTTTAGCAGAACCTGAAGAAATTGCCGATTATCTCCAACACTTCTTTTCATCCCCGGACCGACCATTACGTGGTAAAAAAGCGTTGGTTACCGCTGGACCTACTCAGGAGGCTATCGACCCGGTACGATTCATCGGCAATCACTCGAGTGGAAAAATGGGCTATCGTATCGCAGAACAATTAAGCGAATTAGGCGCGGAGGTCACCCTGATATCCGGACCTACTGCATTGGAGGTACCGGGTACAGAAATCACACGGATTCAAGTCACCTCCGCACAGGAAATGCTGGAGGCTTGTGAATCGGTATTTCCGACGAGCGATATCATCGTAATGACTGCCGCGGTAGCCGATTACACCCCACGGGAAGTGGCTACGGAAAAAATAAAGAAAAAAGAGTCCGAGTTTATCATCGAACTCAATAAGACGACCGATATTCTGGCCAAATTGGGCTCCTTGAAAACCTCCCGTCAGCTCTTGGTTGGATTTGCCTTAGAGACAAATGATGAACTAAAGCATGCTAAAGATAAGTTGCAGCGAAAGAACCTGGACTTTATTGTCCTCAATTCCATGCGGGACGTTGGCGCTGGCTTTGCACATGACACCAATAAAGTTAGCGTCATCAAACGTGACGGAACCCTCTCGAATTTCCCTTTAAAAACCAAGAAGGCCGTCGCCCGAGATCTAGCCGAACTGATTGTCCGAGAAATCGAGATTATAGATGCGCGATCCTAACGTCTTTTGGGTAGTAGTTATTCACTCTATTGGCTAAGACTTTCACCCACCCCAACGATACCCCGCTAAACTTAACCAGACACCAGCCTTTTTTTATCACGGAAAACTGTTCGGGATCCAAGGGCTTTTTTCTTAGAAACTGACGCGCACGCTCTAAATCGAGCTCCACAGCGGGTAGTCCTTGATCCTGATCGACACTCATCGCCAAATCATGAGCCGGTACCAATTCCGTCCCTAACCACTTCCCGGCAATCGTTCCTGCATTTTTCAAATAAAGCACTTGCTGCAGTGCTTTGAAATAGACTTCCATCTCAGCGGGGAAAAAATGAACGTTGCCGTTATGCATCAAAGTTTTGTATCGTTTATAATCCTGCACCCAGTTTTCTAAGGCATCGACGGGGACCGGCTGCTTTTCCATTTTTAATTTCTTAACCGAAAACGAAGGGCGAACGGCGGTCGATCGCAACACGCTGATGAAAAAACCTTCCCCCTTCGTCTGATGTGGGTAAAATCGATAACCGTGCCCCTGGTGCTTCGCTGAACGCGTCTCCTGGATTTTCCAAAGCGGATCCAAAGGAATGGCTACGGTCTCAAGTGCATATTCATCCATCAACCAATCGACCAGAGATTCGTTTTCCTCTTGCGAATACGAACAGGTCGAATACAGCAAATAGCCCTCGGTAGATAATGAACCAATGGTTTGTGACAAAATACGCTGCTGCCGCTCATAACACAGCTTTACGGCAGCTTCAGACCAATTATCTATACTATTCTCGTCTTTCCGAAACATCCCGGATCCGGAGCACGGTGCGTCTACCAGGATGAGATCAAAAAATCCGGGCAGTCGTTTAAAAGCAGAAGGGTCATTATTGGTCACCACCACGTTGGCCGCCCCCCAGCGAACATGGTTCTCTTGAAGGATCACCGAACGGCTCTTGATAATTTCGTTAGCGACCAGCAGACTTTCCTTAGAAAGAAGGGAATTAAGGAGTGTAGATTTACCTCCGGGTGCTGCGCAACAATCCAATGCCCGGATCGGCGCCTGATCCAGCGCCAATTCTTTGACGATGTGCGCGATAAACATAGAGGAGGCTTCTTGCACATAATAACAGCCCGCATGAAACAGTGGATCGAGGGTAAATACCGGACGTTCCGGAAGATAAAATCCAGAGGCGCACCAGGGTACTGCATCGGACAAAGGGAATAGAAGTTCGCTGGGTTTTTCAGGGTTGATTCTTATGGAGGTGAGTTGATCACCGGCTTGATGTGCCGCTAGAAACGCCTCTTTATCAAAAAAGGGATCATTTCCTAGTTTTCGAATCAGGGCATTGGGGAGAGTATTGCTCATCTTTTGCTGAAATTCTCCGTAAATTTACGGGAATTATCATTTTTTGTAGCGTAAATCATGAAAGATTTTAAAAAATATTACGTCATCCCCGCTCAACCAGAAGAATTGTACCGGGCATTGACGACGGCGATAACCATCCGGTTGTGGACCGGCGAGGAAGTTGAAATCGACCCGGTTCCTGGTGGTGAATTTTCGATGTGGGATGGTGCTATTCAAGGGAAGTTCTTGGCGCTCGAACCCTTTGAAAAAATTGTGCAACAGTGGTATTTTGGGGAACAACAAGAACCGTCTATTGTCACGCTGAAACTTCACGAACACAAACGAGGCACTTCATTGGAAGTCCGACACACCAACATCCCCGAGGAAGCGTTTGAGGGCATCTGCTCAGGATGGGACGATCCGTACATCGATTCCTTACTCGATTTTTATGCAGACGACGACGAGTAAACAACCTGACCGCATCCCGGTCTGCCGACACGTCCGAGCACTCGATGAGCGCCAGCAGGGCTGGGTTTTGGACCGACCTCCTGGTAGTCTTCCTTCCGGATAGGCTATCGATCACGCGCGCCGACTTCTTGCAGAAATGTTTCCAAGTCAGCTTCTTTGGGCAAAGAGAATTTTTGTTTTAACCGGTATTTGAACATGCGTACACTTTGTGCCTCTACGTGCAACACCTGCGCAATCTGTTTAGTGGACATCTGCAAATAGATATACGCACAATATTTTAGATCCAGCGCGGTCAACTTTTGATTGGCCCGCTCGATGAGTTGTTGGAAGAAATTGGGATGCAATTGCTGGATTTGCCACTTGATATCTTCAAAATCTGCGTTCAAAAGGGTCTCCTCACGAAGTAATTTCTGTATATCCCTGGGATCCCCACTCCGCAGCTTATTTTGAATCTGCTTCAGCATATCATTTTTGTGTTCAATCATCAACGAATTCGCTAATGCTTCCTTCTGCAATTGCTGATGCTTGAGCTCCAGGAAGTCTTGTTCTGCTTTGAGGCGTGCTTGTTCTTCTTTCTCGAGTTTCACCTGCATCTCGGCATTCCTCTGGGCATCTTCTTTCTCTTGTTCCAATTTCCGCTCTCGTTCAATCGAATAGCGCAATTTGAAATGGTAGGCACGGAACATGAACAACAAACCCAGTGTAGCCAAAACCGCCAATCCCCCATAGAGGTAGTTTTGACGCTGTCTGAGCGCAGCCGTCTCACGAAGTAAGATCAATTGCTGGTCTTTCTTTTCGGACTCATATTGTACCTCGAGCTTCTGTGCATTGGCGATCTGCATTTGATCAAAGTTTTGCTTGAGCACCTGCTCGGATCTTTGTTGGTAATTTAAAGCCGATTTCAAATCGCCTTTCTGCTCGGAGAACTCGGAAAGGTGTTGATGCAAGGCATACTCCAAACGCAATAGATTATTATCCTCGCGGGAATCCAGGCGCGCGAGCGCTTCAATTAAATACTGCTCAGCCAAAGGCATGTTGCCTTCCTTCATCGCAAAGTCGCTCTTAATGCCATACACATTGACCCACCTGCTGAAGCGAGCACGATCATTTCGAAGTTCCTCTTCCGCTTTGTTTAGATAGACATAAGCCTCCTGTTTTCTGACCGACAGGCTCTTTTCCGAAAATTCCAATAAGTAGTTTGCCAGATTAATACAGGCCACGACAAAGGTATTGCTACTGACTTGCTCCGGATACTGCTCGAACAGTTGATATGCTTGCTCCAAATGGTTATAATTGCTATCCAAATCAGCGCGATTGTTCTCCTTACGATACCGATTCAGATGAACACTGGCTAAACCCAAATGCACATTGGCGATAAAGTTTTGATTTTCCGCTAACCGCGCTTCACGCGCACATTCTTGGATATAAAAAGCCATTTTATCGCCTTCATCCCATTCGCTATACGTGGCATAGATCTGATAATTTAACCAATACTTAAGCGCATGCTCTTTTTCTACATTTTCCAATAAACTCAACGCTTCTTTGCAGTCTTGTATCGACAGGTCGGGTTGATTCAGGTAACTGTGTAAATTGGCTCTGGCTCGAAACGCCATGGCTTTTGTCACGGGGTGTTGGGTCCGTCGGTCCTGCGTATTCATCAAATCGACCGTCTGACTGGCCATCTTAACACTGTCTCGAGCCAACAACAATCCCACCTGATAGGTCTGCAAGAAAACCAGATCATCTGGACCATTTTCTGGATGATCCAAGGCATCAGTAATCAGCTTCAGGGCTTGATCATCTTGATTTTTCAGCCCCATTTCACTCACTGTATTGATCACCTCGGTCGTGTGCTCACCCAATCCCTGCCCAGCGGCAATCTGAATCATCAGAAGCCAAATGAGAAGTATATTTTTCATAATGTTGGCGACTAAATGCCCGTTACTTCTTTACCACGGGGGGAATGACGTCACCATTCCTTTTTTGATATAAAAATGTAGCTCAAATGACAGCCGATTCACCTCCTTTTGCGGCTATTCGTTCGGCTCGCAATTGGTCTCTACTTTGTTACAAGAATCTAGCCAAGCGGAAAAGATACTGTTTTTGGAAATTTCCACCAACATTGTATATGCTTTGTATATACGGTTTGGTGCCTCTGGACACGCGCTGTGGGCGCAGAGAACAACGATCTTCAGGCGCTTGTTCAGACCTTTAAGACGGCCGAACAAACTAAGTCTTCCGCCCGTTGTTTAGGATGTAGTACACTTGTTTTGCCTTCAACAAACCTTGCATGAAAAAAAATTGGATCTGGATTGCGGTCACCATTACCTTGCTGGGACTGGGGTTGGTCATCGCCGGTCTCTACCTTTCAAAAAAATGGAAACCGATACTTGAAGAAAAGTTAAATGAGCAGATTGCGGCCTCATCGGACGGCTTGTATACGTTAGGCTATCAGGAAATGAACACGAATCTGCTAACGGGCAGTGTCTCCCTCACGAACGCAACGTTGGAGGCTGACACAAGCGTCTATGCCCGCCTGCTATCGTCTGGCCAGGCGCCTAAGCTTTATTTCAATGGTCATTTAGAACACCTGGATATACGAGGCATAGGTCTCTGGTCTTTATTGGTGAATAAAAAACTGAACATCAGCAGACTGGAGCTACAGGGACTGCATTTAAAAGCGCAGCAGTCCAGCGCTACAAAAGACCGCCTATCCGCTGAGGGCGACGAATCGCTTTATGATCAAATAAAGGATAAACTTAACCAAGTTTCTATCAAACGTATTCAAACCAAGGATCTGAACTTTCAGCTTATTCCGGTGGAGACGTCGTCCGCCGATACCTTAACACTAGAGCATCTGGGTTTCACCGGCGAGGATTTGCTCATTAGCGAGCAATCTGCAAGAGACAGTAGCCGAATCTATTATATGAAACAAATTGATCTTCGTCTACCTGGGTTTCAGTACGACATTCCGGGTAGCGTCTACACGGCATGTTTTGGCAATCTGCACTACAATAGTAAAACGGGAAAAGCAGAACTGAACCAGGTGCAACTCCTGCCACGAATCTCCAAATTGGATTATTTTCAACAAGACAGCGAAAATAAAGCGCTAATAGTTTTGAAGTGGGAGCAGGTTATTCTAGAAAAACTACACGCCCAAGCGTGGCAGCATAACGGCTTGATCTGGGCTGAACGCGTCAGCATTAAAAATGGTTCTGCCGAATTTTTCAAAGATAAGCGCTATCAAAAAGACACGGTCTCAAAAATTGGGGAAGCACCGCATCAACAAATTATGCGCATGAAGCAATCGCTCCGTATCGATACGATCTGGGTGGAGGGGGTGGACATTCTATATCAACAGCACAGTGATCAATATCCAGCGGAAGGACAGATTAGCTTTGTGGGTACGAACGGTTTTATCAGCAATTTAAGCAACGATTCGGCACAGCTGTCTCGAGACCGCTTCATGCGAGCGAATTTACAAACCAGCATCATGGCTTCGGGTCCACTTCACGCGATGTTCGGATTCGATATGCTGAGCACAGCGGGTAAACATAGCTTTAAAGGATCGCTGGGTAAAATGCAAGCTCCTGCCTTTAACCGGATTTTACGACCACTATTGAATTTTGAAATCGAGTCAGGTGATCTCGAGCGCATCGAATTTGACATACAAGCAAACGATCGCCATCATCGGGGCGAATTTCGGTTTGACTATTCCAATCTGGGAATTAATATCCTGCGCGCCCCGGATGATGCCGGTAAAAGAAGCCGAAAAGGAATCCTTTCTTTTTTGACCAGCAACATCTTAATAAATGACAGCAATCCCGATGCAAATGGCGAATACCACATCGCGCATGTCGATTACACGCGTGTGCCGACGTATTCTCATTTTAAAAGCATCTGGAAAAGTTTGCAGGATGGGATCGTCGAATGTATCGGAATCAATCCAAAGTATGTGCCAGATATATGAAAAAAACCTAGCGCTCATCAAGAGAACTAGGTTCGTATTAACTATTTATCATTACGTGACTATTTACAATCCCTATTGATCGAAAATTTTCCGAGCTAGTTTAGATTGATATCGTATTGCAAGTGTTGATCGCTTCGCACATAGGTACTCACTATTTCATAGGTCAACTTGCTGTCGGTGGATGGAGCCGTTAAAATTTGTTTCGAGTCCGGGTAAAGCACAATACGTCTTGTACCATTTCCTTCTTTTAAAATCAGTTCGAAATAGAGGTCACTGTTATTGGTGAGCTCATAATAGTTAGTCGTTACGTTCGTCTTCGCGTTCGTTTTTTCATGATAAGCCGGGCTCACCTCGATACAAGCGTCAACCAGATTACGTACATGTTCTTCCTTGCCGAACAGGTAATTGCTTGACCAAGCGACCGTACGGCCTGCTTCTAAAGCTTCGCGTATACCGGTTGCTGTACGATCCTTAGCCATCACCAGAGTCATGGTGCGGTGCACACCTTCTTGCTCGATGTTATAGCTATGGGCAATCAAATTGTGGATATCGGTGTTCCCGATGACCGTCAAATCTCTATCGATTGCCCAGTCTAACGCTTTCTTGTGGAATCCTAAGCCATTCACGACCTCAATTCCATGTAGTTTCCCCTCTTTATACATATTATCCACAAAGTCGATCCACTCATAGGATCCTGGGATATTATTGACCTGCCAGCCGGGATGATTCCAAAAAATAAAAGCATTCTGCTGTTCCACTCTGTCGATCGCTTCTTGATCCAATTTCGAATCGTTATCCGCTACTAATTTGGAGGCATCCTCGATAAATAGCGCATTAAAATGTCCCGGAGGCGTTTGACGAGTAACCTCCGTACCTTTTACTAAAACAATATTGTTTTCCTTCGCCAGATCCACCGCTAAATTATGGGAACGATCGTGATCCACTTTGACATCGGCACTGTGGGGGTTATACTCCATGTGTTCGGTATAGGATATCGCGTCGAGTCCTTCCTTCCAGGCTTCTTGCACCCGTACATTTGGCCAGACATGTCCGTCGGTAAATACCGTGTGCATGTGGAAATCACATTTCAAGACTTGGAACCCCTTCACATCTGGAATCGTAAGATTGACTCGTTTGCTCGGATAGGCAAACTCGTTCATCCGCATAATACCGTCATCGGTTTGTGCGAATACGCCTACGCTTGATAGTAGGACACAGCCTAATAAGGTTGCTTTTAATTTCATTTCGGTCTAAGTTTATTGCTGGCACAAAACTAACCAAGATATATTAACATAGCATTAACGTTCTGTTTCATATTGATTAACGCGCAAGTCTCAAGCGATCAAGCCGTGTTTATGTAACAACTCGCCATATGGATGGGCGAATAAACACTCCGGTTTGGCGCTAAATTAAAGGATATATCTACAGTGGCAGTGGAAAGGAAACTTCATGTATTCGGATAACGGATGGTGTCTGTTTGACCGTTCGCAATTTCCGAACTGCGAAACCCACGAGCTGCGAAAACTCCTAGAGACGCTCTTCCTCTCGACCGTATTTAAATTTATTATGACGGCTCCCTTACAAAAAACTCATTAACTTTGTTAGAAAAGTGAATGCAAAATTATGGCTATTAATAACACTAAAGATATCATACCGGTGAAAACCACGAGCCAGTCTGCTCTCGGAGCATGGTGGTATAATATGGGGAGACAAAAGCTGTCTTTTCCTGCAATGATAGGCGCTATTATTGCCTTTTCCCTATTGATCCCGAATCTCACGGTGGCGCAAGAAACGAACTCAGAATGGGAGCGTTTTATTCCTGCAGATAAAATTATTGAGTGGCGGAGACATTTGCATGAAAATCCGGAATTGTCTTTTGAAGAATACGAAACGAGTCAGTACGTTGAGCAGGTTCTCCAGTCGTTTGGCAATGTTGAGGTCGTCAGACCGACCGAAACGAGCGTTTTGGGTATATTAAAAGGCAACAAGCCGGGGAAGACCGTGGCATTCCGGGCGGATATCGATGCGATACCGGTCCAAGAAATGGACGGCCTGCACGACTTTACCTCGAAGATTGAGGGGATTAGCCATACCTGCGGACACGATGCACATACGGCTGTGTTGCTAGGCACCGTAGCCACACTATCGAAGCTACAGGATGAAATAGCAGGGGCCGTATATTTTATCTTTCAGCATGCCGAGGAGGTGCCGCCTGGTGGAGCCATTGACATTGTACGCAGCGGTAAGATTGACCAGGTGGATGCTTTTTTCGGGATGCATATTATTCCGAATTTCCCAGCCGGGCATGTGGGTATACTTCCAGCAATAGGCTCGACGACTTCAGATGTATTTGAACTCACTATTTTTGGTAAAGGAACACACGGTTCCATGCCACATCTGGGGATCGACCCGATTGTCATCGGCACAGAAATCGTAACATCGATTCAATCTCACTTAACGCGCCAAACGCCGCCAGATGAAACAACCGTTGTCAGTATCGGCAAATTTCATTCCGGTGAGGTTGCCAACGTCATTCCGGACAAAGCCGAGCTCGCCGCTACCATAAGAACGTCTAGCCAAGCCACCAGAGAGCGTGTAGAAAAAAGTATAAGAGCCACCATAGAAAATACGGTAAAATCCTATGAAGCCACCTACGAATTGGATTATCAAAAAGGATATCCCGCTATTGAAAATGATGAGGATTTAACGACGCTTGTCCGAGAAAGCGCCATTTCTGTATTGGGAGAGAAAAATGTTTTCGATGCACCGGCGCTGATGGCGAGCGAGGATTTCGCAAACTATAAACAGATTGCACCGATTTCCTACTTCATCTTGGGTATTGGAGACGGCCCAGCGAATCATAACCCTGGTTTTAATCCAGATGAATCGTCATTTACCAATGGTGTTCGGGTACAAGTGCAGACTTTACTAGATTATCTAAACGACTCGGATTAAACCTCCGAAAAGGACTGAAAAGTCCTGTTGCAATCGAACAATTCGCTAAAATCCGGTGGGAGAACAACGCGCGCTAAGGTCAGTATACGTGAAGTTGTGAGGGGGCCGAGAGGAGATTAAGGGTCTTGGACTTAGGCTTTATTGGCGCAAGTTAATTGACCACCAGATGGAACCTAGAGGAATAATATTGGCATTACCAATACCTTTTCTTAGCTTTAGACTAATGAATATATCGTTATTGGGAACTTAAAAAGAATCGCCACTATGTACTTACTCCACGGAAAAATGACGGCCCAAGCAGGAAAAGTCGACGAGCTTGCTGAAATATTGCTTGAAGCTTCTAAACTAGTCTCCACGGCCCAGGGTTGCAAGCTTTACGTCATCGGGAAAGAACAACTCGAAGCGCATTCGGTCTTTGTTACTGAAATATGGGAAACTAAAGACGATCACGACAACTCGCTGAGCGTGCCAGGCGTAAGGGATCTGATCAGCAGGGCTATGCCCCTTCTCGATGGACAACCAAGTAAAGGGCAAGAGCTAGACGTTCTGGGTGGGGCGGGAATATAGGTTAAGGATCCAACTTAGATAATTCCCTTCTAAAAAAACCGGGGCTCTTGCCCGTACGCTTACTACTAAATTAAACCAAATGGATTTTCTCGATGTCACGCCAAATGAATCCATCTCACTTTTCGTGAAACATATTTGGATCGTGAAAAGCAATAGCACGGCGCATACCTCGTTGCCATTTTTCGCTGACGGCTATCCCGGTCTGTTGTTCCAACAAACAAAAAATGGGTTAACGGTTCACCCCCATAACCAGAAGATGCCGGAACTATTTTTGTACGGACAAACAATAAGACCAATCACCCTTGAAATTGACGGCCCTTATCAGATTATTATCTTTCAACTGTATCCCTTTGTTCTGCGAGCTTTTTGGAAGATTGCACCGGCAAGTATCAATGATAGCTGCTACCACTTGGACGGAGGCCAAGAAATAGACCTCGCCACATTAACCGCCAAACTATCGGCCGCAGGGACCGCTGAGAAACAAATAGAGGAACTGTCCTGCTTGTTGCTTCGGTTATTCGAAGAGAAAAAAAATGGTCTTGATTTTATCGTACGACAGGGGACTCAGGCCATAATCGATAGTAAAGGACAACGTCCCATCCAGTCCATCGCACAAGAGGAAAACATCAACATTCGAACTTTTGAGCGGCGTTTTCTCAAAGAAACGGGCCTATCTCCTAAACAATTCGCTAAGATCATACAGTTCCAGGCCTCGCTCCACCAATTAAAAACCCACGATTATAAAAAGCTTAACGATATTGTTTATGCGAACGGTTTTTCCGACCAATCGCATTTCATTCGCGTCTTCAAAGCTTTTACCGGTGAAACGCCAAGAGCTTTCCAAGACAAATAGAACTGTCGTTTTTATTCTATTCTGAACGCATTTCTATGGCCAACTTTGCTAAAGCAAATTTGATAGCCATGAAGATAATTGTATTTGGAGCCTCAGGCTCTGTTGGGAGAGCGATTGTAAAACAAGGGTTGGAGAGCGGTTTTGAAATCACCGCTTTTGTACGAAACCCCGATCAACTTCTCTGGGATGCGCATCCGAATTTACGGGTTTTCAAAGGGGATGTGCTGCAGATCCAAGATATTGAACAGGCGCTTACCGGTCAGGATGCCGTATTGTGTGCGCTGGGTGATGGGAATGTGGGCAAAATTAGAGGAATTGGGACAAGCAACATCATCAAAGGAATGCATCAAACAGGCATCCAACGATTGATTTGTCAGTCGACGATCGGCGCGGGCGATAGCTATAAAAACCTGAATTTTCTGTGGAAGCACCTCATGTTCGGTTTTCTGCTCAAAAGAGTCTTGCCGGATCACAATGCGCAGGAGAAATATATATACCAGAGCGGCCTGGACTATACCATCGTGCGCCCGAGCGCATTGAAAGAGGGGCCAAGAACAGAGACCTATCATGCTATATTGGACGGTACGCCTAATAAAAAGTTATCACTAAGAATAAACCGAGTTGATGTAGCTGATTTTATGTTAAAACAGGTGTTTGATCCAGCTTTCATAAAAAGTGCGGTTCAAATCACAAATTGAAAAGCCTATGCCGCTTCTGGAAATTATTTTAGGTACGACGACCTTGTTCTGCGCATTGTTAGCAGGGTTCTTCTTTTCTTACACCATCTCTGTGAACCCGGGTCTTCGAAAATTAGACGATGCGAGCTATTTATCCGCGATGCAACAGTTTAACCGAGCCGTTCTGAATCCCCTGTTTCTAACCTGTTTCTTTGGTGCCAATCTGTTCCTGATTATAGCTACGATTTGGTGTTTTCTCCTCGCTTCACCCCTGCTTCTTCCTGTATCGTTTGCATGGATAATGCATACCGTTGGGGTCTTCGGTATCACCGCCCGGCGAAATATACCCTTAAACAATCGATTGGAGCGATTTGACCTGTTGAAGAGTACAGATGCCTCGAGATTGCAGATGCGGACATCTTTCGAAAAACCCTGGGTGTTCTGGAATACCCTAAGAACGCTTTGTTCCCTTGCGACTCTTATATCTTTAGTTTTCTCTCTGATCTATTTTAGGGGTTAGCCCCTTGCTTACTTCCCACATTCAACCGCCGTTTATCGTCTGCGGATCCTCGAAGCGAATGCAAGACGATCATCATCTTGCAAGAGGTAGGGAGGTGCGCCCCAGGGCGAATTCTACAGCGTAGCTATTTGCCGTGTTTTAAGGGAACAGAAACTGCCCCCCCCTCAATACAGGACCTGGGTTAATGGCCTTCTTCCTGCACTATATCCAATTTGCAACGTTCCTTTTCGAGAAGTTTCAGGTACTCCTGTTTTTCGTATGCCGATTTTATATGAGAGCTTTCCTTCTGGTAATAGCTATTCAATTCTTTACGATGCATTGCGGTGATGAATCTCTGAGCTTCTATTGGCTGGTGTAGAATGAGACCGGGGACTTTTGTCGATTTGCCTGTCTCTTCGCTGATGGCAACCATCGTGAAATAACTTGAATTGGTGTGCTTAACCAGCTGTTTAAGAATATTTTCCGCGGTGACCTTTATTCCGATAACCATAGAACTGAATCCCACATAATTCACAGAAGCCGCTAAACTGACAATGTCACCTACCTCTACCGATGCCCGGAAGTCGACTTTATCAATGGAAGCTGTGACACAGTATGATCCGGAATGTTTTGCGGCACAGGCATAAGCTACTTTATCCATGAGCGACAGAATATGTCCGCCATGAATTTTGCCCCCGAAGTTCGAATAGGCAGGTATCATTAGTTCGGTCATCACTGTTTGTGAAGCAGATACCGATTTGAATTCTTCCATAAAGCTTTTTTTATTTAATCTTCTTTTTTTATTAAAGTGATATAAGCGCTTACGCTTATATCCTTTCCTACGACCATTCCCCCTCGCTCCAATAAAGGATTGTAGCTCAGGTCGAACTGGTCACGCTGAATAATGAATTTACTTTCAAAAGCAGACCGCTCGAGGTCATTCACTTTATTCTTTCCCAAATAAGTGACCGGAATGTCAATGGTTTGGGCTATATCTTTGATCTTTAGTGTGCCCGTCAATCTGAACGTTTCCTCATTTAACCTATTGAACCTTTCCGACTTAAATGTGATTTCCGGATATTTTTCGACATCAAAAAGCGCTTCCGATTTGAGATGATCGTCCCGGTAGTCATCATTTGTCGTGACATCATCGGTATAAATGGTCGATTCCACGGAACCTGTATCAAAATGATCTCCTTCACTGATCGCCTTTACCTCAAATCGTTTAAATCGACCCGTCACTGTGGAAATAATCATATGTTTTACGATAAAGTCAATGCTCGAGTGCTCTTCATCCAGTATCCAAACCGTTTTTTTCATTTAGTGCCTTATTTTTTATCAAATAACAAGCTAGACATTTTTGAAACAAGAGTTAACGCATCTCTGTTTTTCAAAGTCAAAAATTACATTAATATGGTTTAAACACCTCCCCTGCGAAAAAGAGCGCTATACATCGAAACGAAAAGCGCTATCGTTAAAAGCGGTCTATAGGAGCTCCATTTCCTCAGAATAGCACAAACTCAAACGAACAACGCTGAGCCAAAAACGGAACAGCGTTGTCATAACCGTATATTTCTAAACCTATACGGGATGATATTTACAGGGCACGACTTTTAACATCTCAACAAAGCAACTTGAAAACTGCGCTGGCGTCATCTCACACAACGAACGATCCAACGACAATGAATATTTTTCAGCAATTATCTTAATTTGCTTCTTCCTAAATATTTTTTTCAATGTCGTTTTTACGGGTAAATCAGGATACTTTAACATAAAGTAAAGAAAACTAAGGTATTTTTCTTTCGATTCGATCCTGATATTATTTATAGCCTCCTTTTTCTTGATGGTCAACAGTGCCGATTTAACCGTTGGGGGTGGCATAAAACTTTTTTGATTGATCTCGTAAATCAATTCCAACTCAAAAAATGTGCGGTAAAAAACAGTATACGGATTGTAGCACTTTCGTCTGATAAGTTTCCGTGCCGGTTCCAATTGCATGATTAAACTTCCCCTATTAAAATATTCGAAATTCGTATACATCAAAGTTTTAAGAATTTCGGAGGTGATACCGAACGGTATATTAGAAACTACTTTGAAGTTTTTTGAAGGAACGACAAACTGCCTGAAATCAATTCCGGCAATAACAATATTAGTATTGCTCTTGAATTGTGACCGTAATTCCGAAACCAAGCGTTTGTCCTTTTCAATGCCTATTACATTTTGGGAATATTTTGTTAGATGTGCGGTCAAAAATCCGCAACCTGCACCAATATCTAAAACTAAATCGTCTTTTTGTATATCCGCCAAGCGGATAGAATCTTTTATTAAGATGGTATCAATGGTAAAGTGTTGTCCTGTGAACCGTACAGGCACTGTATGTTTTTTCATTATATATTTCCTTTGAATAATCACTGAATTGAAATCACAGAAAGTGACAGACAGTGTTATCCAGTAGAAATAGATAGGACGATACTACCCCGAAAAGGATAATACCTAAAAACTATCAACTGAAATTATAGTGTTTGAAGAAACAATTATAGACTGTCTATCACTTAGATAGTAGTCCAAGGTCTTGCGAAGAATGCGCAACAGAAACAACAAATGCCCATAGCAAATTAAATTATGTGTCTTTTTTGCAAAGAATAAAAATATATTTAACGATTACGTGTATTCCTAATAATTTCAAACTGATCTGTTTTTATAACTTATTCCTTTAAATAAAAAGAAAACAACAACAACCTGATAGAAAGCCTCGTCAGGGCTTCTGTTGAGATATCGGTAGGTTGTGCCCGGACGAACAAAAGGGTAGTTTTGGAAACAAGGGCCGTAAAAACAATTCTCGAGAACAAAACAAAAACTATAAATACCGAAGATTA
>JBQDCW010000014.1:0-105007 GCA_052092145.1 Sphingobacterium sp.
AATTTCTATCATTTTTAAAAAATATATTTGGTTTATAACACAGAATCTTTTCTTTCCAGGCGTCCATAAAGGAAATACCGGTGGATAAAGCGATCGGTTGTCCTTTCCCATCCCAATAACTAAATTCGTCCCCGCCCCAGGAAAAGTTTACCCCTCCACTTTCGGTCACTTCCATTTGATCATCAGACAGGTTAAATTTTTCTTCTTCTTGCCAGTTCAAACTCACATTTCCGTCGTTTGAGGTCAGCAGGTACGCGCCTATTTTCTGTGAACCGCTGAATTTATTGACCGCCAGTTTACCTAAATAATAACCGGAATTATCATCTAATCCCCCCGCGCCTTCTATCTTTCCGAACACGCCCTTTTTCGCATCTTCTTTTAGCTGAACGTTGATGGTTTGTATTCGTTCACCGTCATCCACACCTGTCCGTTCTGATTCTTCTGACTTCTTCTCATAGACTTGCACTTTGTCGACCATATCCGATCGAATATTCCGGGTCACCAGTGTCGGGTCGTCCCCAAAGAATTCTTCCCCGTCTACCAGTACCTTTTCTACTGTTTTTCCTTGGGCGGTTATCGCACCATTAGCATCAACGGACATCCCGGGCAATACTTTTAACAGATCCTCAACTTTTGCATTCTTCTCCGTTACAAAGCTACCCGCGTCATACTCAACGGTATCCCCCTTGATCACGACAGGGATCTTACCGGTTACTAGCACTTCTTCAATTAAGTTGGCAGCACTTTGCAATTGGACTTCGCCCAATGCCTGGTCACCCGAACCTTGGGCAATTTTTTGATAAAAATCTCCAAATTTGGGATAACTGATAATGAGTAAATAGTCCGCGGTGTCGGGGCTTTGAAGTTTAAACCGTCCATCTTGATCGGCTCGGATAAAATCGACTAGAATGGAATCCTTAGCTTGTAATAACATGACGGTTGCATTGGTCAACTTTGTTTGGTCAACCTCATCGACCACCGTACCGGAGACATTGGTTTGCCCAAACGCGGTTAAAGTCAGTAATCCCAAGATAGTAACAAGGATTACTTTGGTTAGTATGTTCATATAAAAAATAATTAAGGCTTAGCTAAAATATCACTTAGTACTGGTTTTTTCGTCACTTGGCGCGTCTTTAACAATCATTTAACATCTATCGGTTCTCTTAATAACAAATGAGGTATATATCTGATAAGTCGTTAACGAACCGATAATGTTACAGTACGCCCCTTAGAAATGTAAAATATTCTCCACCAATGTGACACCAGGCCCATCCGCTCGGGTGGGTTTTACATCCATTGATGTGGAACGGAATAAGACATCGTTCCTCGGTATTTAATGCGTACGAAAATCACGCCTCGCGAGTCCGCCACACCGGATTAGACACCACACACCTACGACATTTCAGATAAAAAAGCAGCGGCGATTCCCTTTAAGAAAGTTTAAAATAACGTTCGTATATTTGTGCCGTCAGTGTAAGACATAAATCCTCGTAAACTATTCGGGGTACGGGACCGAGCGCCATCAAATGCGGCGTCCTGTGGCCCCAAACCAATTGGCAATGCCTGATTGGTCAGTCAATTTTTAATTTGTGAAAAACCATTAGAAATGCAAAAAATCAAAGACTATGTAGAAGCCAATAAAGATCGCTTCTTAGATGAATTATTTGAATTGTTGCGCTTCCCATCCGTAAGTGCTGATCCCCAATTTAAAGAAGGTGTGCTCAACACGGCTGAGTTCGTAGCACAAAAACTCAAAGCCGCTGGTGCTGATAACGTGGAACTTTGTCCAACAGCCGGCTATCCAATCGTGTACGGAGAGAAAATGATCGACCCTGCATTACCAACTGTTCTGGTTTACGGTCATTACGATGTACAACCTGCCGACCCAATTGAATTATGGGATACACCTCCATTTGAACCCACCGTACGGGATGGCAAAATATATGCCCGTGGAGCGGCCGATGATAAGGGTCAATTCTACATGCATGTCAAAGCTTTCGAATATATGGTCAAAGAAAACGATTTGGCCTGCAATGTCAAATTTATGATCGAAGGCGAAGAAGAAGTGGGGTCAGCTAATCTCGGTATTTTTATCGCAGAAAATAAAGAACGTCTCAAAACCGATGTGATTATCATCTCCGACACAGCGATGATCAGCTTGGACACACCATCCATTGAGACCGGACTACGTGGCCTTTCTTATGTAGAAGTGGAAGTCGTAGGACCAAATCGTGACCTCCATTCTGGCGTATATGGTGGTGGAGTGGCCAATCCAGCAACTATCCTTTCCAAAATGATCGCCTCTCTTCATGATGAAAACAACCATATCGCTATCCCGGGATTCTACGATGATGTTGTTGAACTTTCGCCAGAAGAACGTAAAGCATTAAATGAAGCCCCTTTTGACATAGAAGAATACCAAGACGACCTGGGCGTGAATGAGCTTTGGGGTGAAAAAGGATACTCGACCATTGAGCGTACCGGCATACGTCCCACATTGGAAGTCAATGGAATCTGGGGAGGTTATATTGGAGAGGGAGCAAAAACGGTATTGCCGTCAAAAGCTTTCGCAAAAATATCAATGCGCTTAGTCCCCAACCAAAGCTCCGACCGTATTACCGAACTATTCCAACAGCATTTTGAAAAAATAGCGCCAAAATCGGTACGAGTCATCGTTAAGCCTCATCATGGTGGCGAACCGGTGGTCACTCCAACCGACGGCATTGCCTACCAAGCGGCAGAAAAAGCGTTAGAACAGGCTTTTTCGAAAAAGCCAATCCCAACACGAGGTGGAGGGTCTATTCCTATTGTTTCTCTTTTTGAAGAAGAGTTAGGTGTCAAAACCGTTCTCTTGGGTTTCGGGCTGGATAGCGACAATCTGCACTCCCCAAATGAGAAGTATGGAATCGAAAATTACTTGAAAGGTATTGAAACCATTCCTTTGTTCCATAAATACTACGCGGAGCTAAAAAAGTAAGCATTAAATTCCCTGCTAATTCGGCAGGGAATTTAATTTTTCCCGATGTTCAGTATAGCGGATAACGACGCCCCAGCTACAGGAAATGATTGGGCTTTCGATTGCAACACTTCAGGCTGAGGTTCAGGTCTTATTTCAGCCTCGTCAGTGTACACAACCGTTCCTGCTGTCCTGGTTTTCAAACCAATGGGTAAACGTAAATAATCAGAGTTTCATCTCCTGCTATGGTCAGATGGATTTTCCGGATGTTCAATCGGTGAAACGTTTCCCCTACCCCGATCGCAATAGATCCTTTCACAAAGTTAATTTACTATATTTATGCCCTATATCCCATCCACGCCAAAAACGATAAATGGGTTTTACCGCATATCATTATAAACATAAGCGATGTCTTTATTTTTTAAGAGAATCCATAGACTCCTTTATTTCGTTTCTGTTTTTCTCGTTTTTTCGCTCTGTTTTCCCCTTCTGTTTTTCCTTGCTCGGAACCCTGAGAAACAGTACGATTCAATAGCAAGACTACGAAGATGGTTTAGTATCACCAGCGCGAATCTAATGGGCATCCGCTTTGAAATCGATTATGAAACGACGATCGACTGGACGGTTCCTTATATCATCTGTCCCAATCATTCCTCTATCTTAGACATTCCCGCAGTAACCTACCTTTGCGAGCAACCTTTCTCGTTTCTTGGGAAAGATGAACTGTTGAATAATCCGGTCACGAGCATATTCTTTAAAACCATCGATATCCCTGTGAATAGAGAAAGTAAAGTATCTGCGTTCAGGGCTTTCAAGCGAGCGGGAGATCTTGTTGGCCGGGGTAAGACGATCGTTATTTTCCCCGAAGGAGGAATCGACGATCGGTATCCTCCTGCCCTTCAAAAGTTTAAAGCAGGCGCATTCCGGATCGCCCAGAATACCTGCACGCCTGTTCTGCCTGTGGTGATTCAAAATGCGTGGGAACTCATGTGGGATGATGGGGCCAAATTTGGTTCCAAGCCCGGAGTCATCAAAATTTCGGTACTTAAACCCATAGAAATTGAGGGGACTTATGAAAAAGGTTACGATTCGATTGCACAAGAAGTTTTCGAGAAAATGCAGAAATCCCGAATAAAATAGAGATCATTTCAATTTCCCTATAATTTTAATTCACTGACTACCTGTACAATACACCATTCACCCAACTTTTAATTTCAAATTACTTGTATTAGTTAAATTAAATATTATTTTTGCGAAAATGTATAACTTAATTGGAGAGATATGTATTGGACACTTGAATTAGCTTCTCATCTAGAGGACGCTCCTTGGCCGGCCACAAAAGACGAATTAATTGACTACGCTATACGGTCTGGAGCACCTGTTGAAGTAATTGAAAACCTTCAGGCTTTGGAAGATGACGGTGAACCCTATGAGAACATCGAAGAAATTTGGCCTGATTATCCGACGAAAGACGATTTCTTTTTTAACGAAGACGAGTATTAAAGCTCGATATAGAAGACGCCCTGGATAGTTCAGGGCGTTTTTTGTTTGATGCTATTCCTGAGTGATTGACAGCATGGCCCCAACCACCCAGAAGCATCCATCCGGAATTCCGCCGGGTCAATTAATCCTTTGTTGCTTTTGGAGGTCCATAGTAACACATAATCACGCGAATATGGCACGTCTTCTGATTTTTATTTTACTCCTTACCCATCCAATCTGCATTTTTTCGCAGACCGAGGAAATTGCCGTGCCTGCTCACCCCAATCCTATCGAGGTTGCAAACGGCTTTATCGATGATTTGGCTGATCAAGAATTAGCGCTTGACATTATTTTAAGCCAATGGGTGATCGTCGAAGATCCGTCGGCGGAACTCTACGATTATCTCGAGGTGAGTCTTGAAGAAATCAGACTAAACTTGAGCACCAAGAAGCCGGAATTACTAGAATTAAAAAACTACCATGACCTTCCGGCTCGGGAAGTCAGCGATATTGATCCGGAAGATCTAAATGTGGATAACATGTATTTTTTATATCACAAACAACGTCTGGTGACTAGCCTTTACGTTGAAGGAGACAAAATTGGTTCCTTTACGTTAGTCTCCAAAGGCGATAATTTAGCGCACTTCGTCTCCTATTAACGAAAAATCATTTTTTCAAGTGTTTTCTTGCAAATATGAAAAACAAGACGGATATTTGTTAAACAAGTAATGACAAAGAACAATATTCATACGATTTGGTGGTGGCACAATAACGCTAATGTTGTGGCAAAAACCTATTGATTGAATTCAACGAACTCATAATAGCGGGCTTGCCTTTCGGTAAGCCCTTTTTATTGCACAACCATGAAGAAAATTCTAGCACATCTATTAGAATACAAATCGTTCACTCGGAAAGAAGCCTACGACATCTTAACGAACATAGCGACGGGAAAATTCGACAGCCACCAGATCGCTGCATTTATGACGATTTATGGCATGAGAAGCATTCGAGTGGAAGAACTCGGTGGGTTTAGGGACGCCATGTATGACCTGTGTCATCAAGTTGCATTCGATGGCTACGAGCTAATCGATATGTGCGGAACAGGTGGTGATGGAAAAAATACGTTTAACATTTCCACAGTGGCTTCTTTTATCGTAGCAGGAGCCGGATACCATGTCGCCAAGCATGGCAATGTTGGGGTTTCCTCGGGATGTGGCTCATCGAATGTTATGGAGTATTTGGGTTATCGTTTCACCGATGATCGAGACATCCTGCAACGTCAACTGGATGAAGCGAATATTTGCTTTTTGCACGCTCCATTTTTCCATCCGGCTATGAAAACAGTCGCACCGATTCGTCGCGCGCTTGGTGTAAAAACGTTTTTTAACATGTTGGGCCCGCTGACTAATCCGGCGAATCCAAAATTCCAATCCGTTGGCGTATTTAATTTAGAATTAGCGCGACTTTACACCTATCTGTATCAGAACACCGACAAGCAATACAGTATTATACATGCGCTCGACGGATATGATGAAATTTCACTGACCGGTGACTTTAAAATCATCAATAACCAAGGCGAGCACTATCACACCGTTAGTGAATTAGGTTTTAGCCCGCTCGAACCGACCGATTTGGCTGGAGGAGAGACCGTCGAGCAGGCTGCCAAAATATTCAGAACGATTATTGAAGGGCGCGGCACAAAGGCACAGAACGAAGTCGTCTTGAGTAATGCGGCTTTTGCGATTCGAACTTTTCATCCAGAACAAAGTTTTGCAGACGCCTATCACCAAGCAGAAGAATCATTAGTGAGTGGAAAAGCACTTTCTAGTTTAAACACCCTAGTGCATGCGTAATCCTTTGATAATTAAAGTATGTGGCATGATGGATCAAAAAAACATCATGGAATTGGCAAAGCTCCCAATTCAGTACCTCGGCCATATTTTTTATCCAAGATCGCCTCGATACGCGGAACAATTGGAAAATTGGAAGCCCATTCTTCCCATGAAGAAAACGGGCGTATTTGTAAACGACAACCTAGAAGACATATTGGCCCGGGTAGCGCAATTTCAGTTATCAGCCGTTCAACTGCACGGAGAAGAAAGTGCGGAACTTTGCGCCCAATTACAAAATCAGGGCTTGGAAGTCATTAAAGCCTTTGGCATTCACCAGGGGTTTGATTGGAACACTCTCGCGAACTATTCACAGCACGTCGATTATTTCCTTTTTGATAGCAAAAGTAGTAATTACGGAGGTACAGGACAGACTTTTGGCTGGGAAAACCTCAAGGCATATCCCCTACAGATTCCCTACTTTCTCAGTGGTGGCCTCTCTTTGGAGAACTTAAAAGAAGCCTTGAGATTTCAAGACGATCGAATGATTGGTTTAGATCTCAATTCTCGCTTTGAAATCTCCCCGGGTATTAAAGACATAGAAAAAATTAAGGTAGCATTGAAAGTTATAAACGAAAGTTATAAACAATGAGTAAATATCAAGTCAACAAAAAAGGTTATTACGGGAATTTTGGTGGCGCGTACGTCCCAGAGATGTTGTATCCAAATGTTAAAAAACTACAGGAACAGTATCTTAGCATTCTCAATGACGAAACTTTTCGCGCAGAATTTGAACAACTGTTAACCGATTACGTGGGACGCCCCTCGCCGTTGTATTATGCAACAAGGCTATCGGAACGCTATGGCGCAAAAATATTCTTAAAACGAGAGGACCTCAATCATACAGGAGCCCATAAGATCAATAACACTATCGGACAAATACTCTTGGCTGAAAAGTTGGGCAAGAAACGGATAATCGCCGAAACTGGAGCAGGCCAACATGGTGTGGCCACGGCCACTGTTTGTGCGCTAAAGGGCCTAGAATGTGTAGTTTATATGGGAGAAATTGACATCAAAAGGCAAGCGCCCAACGTGGCACGCATGAAAATGATGGGAGCAAAAGTTGTCGCTGCAACATCGGGTAGCAAGACGCTCAAAGACGCGACCAATGAGGCGTTACGCGATTGGATCAGTAACCCCGTCGATACGCACTATATTATTGGCTCGGTGGTGGGACCGCATCCATACCCCGATATGGTTGCCCGATTTCAATCCATCATTTCCGAGGAGACCAAACATCAGTTACGCGTCAAAATAGGCCGTGAAACACCTGACATTGTCATGGCTTGTGTCGGTGGTGGATCAAATGCCGCAGGCATGTTTTATCATTTTTTGGACAATGAACAGGTACGATTGATTGCCGTCGAGGCGGCTGGCCGGGGTGTAGACTCCGGTGAAACCGCAGCCACCACTAAACTGGGACGTGAAGGCGTGCTACACGGAAGCCGTTCGCTCCTAATGCAAACCCAGGACGGTCAAGTGATCGAACCTTATTCCATTTCAGCAGGACTGGACTACCCCGGAATAGGCCCACAACACGCGTGGTTATTCAAATCGGGTCGAGGAGAATATGTCAGTGCGACTGATGATGAAGCGATGCAAGCGGGTCTACGTTTAACAAAACTAGAAGGGATTATCCCTGCTATCGAGAGCTCGCATGCCTTAGCGCACCTGGAGAAGCTCAAACTAGAAGCCCATCAGACCGTTGTTATTTGTCTGTCTGGACGGGGTGATAAGGACTTAGATAACTATATGAATTACTTTAGATTTTAATGATGAAGATAGATAAAAACTCGAAAGAACTCTTATCAATTTATTTTACTGCCGGCTACCCGACATTGGACAGCACCATCGATATCGCAGAAGCACTAGAAAAGGCTGGGGTCGATTTTCTGGAAATCGGTTTCCCCTATTCAGATCCTGTCGCAGACGGTCCAACGATTCAACAAAGTTCACAAACAGCCTTGGCCAATGGGATGACGCTGAAAACACTTTTTACCCAACTCAAGCAGTTGCGGGAACGCGTTTCTATCCCGGTATTCCTGATGGGTTATCTGAATCCAGTTCTGCAGTTCGGTGTCGAAAATTTTTGCCGGGCCTGCAACCAAGTAGGTATCACAGGAACCATTATACCTGACCTGCCTATTGAAGAATACGAAGAGCTGTACCAAGAAACGTTTGAGAAAAACGAGCTGAGTGCTGTTTTTTTGGTCACGCCTCAAACCAGCGAAGAACGCATCCGAAAAATTGACAAACTTAGTTCCAACTTCATCTACCTGCTTTCATCCAATTCGACCACAGGAAGTAAGCTGCAAGTCCAAGAAAACGCGGAGGCTTATTTTAAACGGGTACGTGAAATGAAACTGAATCAGCCTTTGGTGATCGGGTTTGGCATCCATAACCAGGAAACATTTGAGAAAGCGACCCGATATGCACAGGGGGCAATCATCGGTTCTGCCTTCGTCAAAATATTAGGACAAGCGAATTATCAGGACGAAATTTCTAACTTTATCCAATCCATCCGAGAAAAACACAGGGGATAAATCAATCCCCTAGTATCAATTTACTCTTTTCACAATTTTCTGAAAAATAAAAAACACCAAACAGGCTGCTGACGCTAAGAACGCCAAGCTTAGGTACAACAAATTTGGATGCGTAGCTAATGTTTCCATAATCTTTTTTGGTTTATAAATTGTATGTTATAACTCCAAGATATAAACAGTGAGGCCATTTAACAAAAAAATAACCTATTAAATTATCCACACTTCTCCCTTTTCTTTCCTATCTTTGAGATAATTATGAGGAAAATTGTAGCCATATGCTTGCTATTGATTTATTCTGTATGCAGTACGGGGGCTACAATCTATTTGCACCATTGTGGAAAAAACACCATAGTATCGGTATTAGATAAACAGAAAAGCTCACACGATAGCTGTCCAATGTGTGTGGAGCAATCCCAGAACAACAGCGAATCTAATGACCGCCGTAGTCACCATGATGAATGTCAGGATGTCCACGTTAGTCTTGACTTGAAAGCAGAAACTGAACAACCGCAACCGAATTGGTTATTTGGAAAACTGTTCGACTTATCGCCTTCAATTGTACTATTACCTTGGATTTTAACGCATCTCGAACTGGGCACAATAGAATACACCCCGGTTCCTCCCGCTAGTCAGCCTTTGGCCGTTTCCGATGTACAAGGCACTTACTTGATCAATTGCTCCTTTCGAATCTGATTATCATTAATGCTTTAAAAGAGTAAACACTTTTTTTATAACATTAATAATAATCAAATCATGAACATATTTAGGTATTTAATACTTTCTATATTACTAATGGCAGGTACCTCGGTATTTGCACAACAAATTACAGATCATTTCGAAGTAGCAGGTAACTGCGCAATGTGTAAGAAACGTATCGAAAACGCCGGCCAGAATGCGGGTGCCACATCCATCACATGGAATGTCGATGATCACCAGACCACGGTCACCTTTGACAGTACAAAGACGTCCCTTTCATCCATTAAAGAAGCTATTGCTAAAGCAGGCCACGACACCAAGGAATTCAGAGCATCAGATGAAGCTTACGAATCGCTCCATGAATGCTGTGCCTATTCTCGATGGGATGAGGAGACGAATGATTCCTTCGGACCTATTGATCAACAGTCCCATGAGGATCATGGCGAAACAGCCCAGGACGGCCACGATCATGACCACGAGCTCACCGGCGTTGTAGTTAACGAAAGTGACAACGGTGATCTAACCCCCATTCCAGAAGTGACCGTTTACTGGTTGGATGAACCTGATCACAAAGTAAAATCTAACCAAAATGGCGTCTTTAAAATCATGCATAAAAAGCCCTTCGATAGGTTGGTTTTTTCGCATGCTAGTATACAGGGCGATACCATCGAAGTAAAAAATCTACACGAAGTGATGGTGATTCATTCCAGGAATAACGCGCTTCAGGAAGTCGTTGTCTCGCGGAGACAAAAATCGAATTACATATCCAAACTCTCTCCCAATCGGGTAGAAACCATCACCGCAAAGGAGCTGTTTAAAGCGGCCTGCTGCGATTTGAGCGAAAGCTTCGAAACCAACGCCTCAGTGGACGTGGTGAGCAGCGATGCGGTCACCGGAAGTAAACAAATTCAGATGCTCGGTTTGGCTGGTATTTATTCACAATTGACCGTTGAAAACCTGCCAGGTCCGCGTGGCTTTGCTTCACCATTGGGTCTTAACAGCATTGCAGGTTCCTGGATTGAATCTATCAATATCAGCAAAGGCATCGGTTCGGTTGCCAATGGGTTCGAAAATATGGCGGGCCAAATTAACGTGGAACTAAAAAAGCCCCACACTAGCGAAAAGCTATTTTTCAACGTGTACGGGAACAACATGGGACGAACCGATGTCAATTTGAATCTTGCCCATCATATCAACGAAAACTGGTCAGTAGGTCTCTTATTACATGATAATTTCATGTACAACAAGAAGATGAACTTCAGCGACAACGGATTTCGTGATGCCCCAGTAGGAAACCTTTTCTCAGGTGTCAATCGTTGGCATTATGAAAATGGTAAAGGTATTATTGCGCAATTTGGCATCAAATATCTTCATGATGACCGCATCGGAGGCCAAATAGACTTTGATGAGGACCAGGACAAGTTACAGACAGAGGTATACGGCTTAGGGTTCAAGAATCAACGGATCGAAGGGTTCGGTAAATTCGGCTATGTGTTTCCCTCCAATAAACATCGAAGTTTAGGATTGCAGCTTTCGGCGAGTCAATATAAGCAAGAAAGTTTCTTCGGTACAACCACCTATGATAACGAGCAAAAATCACTTTATGCGAATCTGCTCTATCAGGATCTACTAGGCAACGTGGCCCATAAGTATAAGGTAGGCGCCTCTGTACAGCACGATAATTACGACGAGGACCTCGCTGTTAGCCGCATGGATCCGCTTCAAGATCATCAGTTCGGACGTCACGAAACGGTGAGTGGTGTTTTCGCGGAATACACCTTTAGCCCCAGCGATAAGTTTGATGCCGTGCTTGGCCTCAGACAAGACTACAACAACTTGTATGGTTGGTTTACGACACCTCGAGCCGTACTTCGTTACGAACCCATCCTAGGAACTACCCTTCGTTTGAGTTCGGGACGCGGGCAACGCACAGCCAATATATTTGCTGAAAATCTAGGTATTTTCGCTTCCAGCAGAAATATTGCCCAACTAAGTGATTTGGCCAACGGAGCGGGCGCCTATGGCTTAGACCCTGAGGTATCCTGGAACACCGGTTTTACTTATGACCAAAGCTTTAACTTATTTGGACGTGAATCGGGTTTCTCCTTGGAGCTTTTCCACAATAGTTTCCAAAATCAAGTTGTCGTCGACTTCGAAAACCCCAATGCCGTTCACTTCTACAATCTGGACGGCAAATCATATTCCAATAGTGTGCAGACCGAGTTCCACTTTATGCCAGCGCCTCATTTTGAGGCCAAAATGGCTTATCGCTTCTTGGATGTACAAACCGACTACGATGCCGGCAGACTACAAAAACCACTGACGGCTAAACACCGCGGCTTCCTTAACTTGGCCTATTTCACCCACTCAGGATGGAGTTTTGACTATACACTCAATGCTATTGGAAAAAAACGCCTCCCAAACACGACTGATAATCCGGTCGAATATCAGTTGCCCACTCAGTCCGATGCCTACCTAACGATGAATGCCCAAGTCACTCGAAGTTTCGGTCAAGAACGGAATTTTGACATCTATTTAGGGGGTGAGAATTTAACAAACTTCTATCAAAAAGATCCTATTTTAGCGTTTGATGAGCCCTTTGGAAATCACTTTGACACGAACATGCTGTGGGGACCAATAACCGGACGTATGTTCTATATCGGTGTTCGCTATCACCTGAAATAGTAGAAATTTGAACACCAGTGGACCGAAACTGAAAAGCCGCTATGCAACACCAAAGGAAGTTGGGTAGCGGACGAATTCGGTTCACTGATCGTTTGATCACTAAAAGAATATTTTCTTCAGCTCTTGCTGCAGTCTGGCCGTTGGCAGCCCAATTACATTTTCATAAGCCCCCTCAATGCGGACAACGCCTATGCGCCCAATCCACTCTTGTATACCATAAGCACCCGCTTTGTCCAGGGGATGATATTTCTCCACGTAGAAAGAAATCTCCGCTGGATGGAGCTTTGAAAGCCAAACCGATGTTCGCTCAACGAAACTCACACGGAGATCTCGATAGCCAATGACAACACCTGTCAAAACATCGTGCTTATGACCCGCGAGCTCTTGGATCATTTCAATCGCTTGCTTGGGATCAGTTGGTTTTCCCAAGACCCGTCCCTGCGGATTCACCACAATGGTATCGGCACAAATCACCAACTTATCCTCTTCAAGCTCATTGGCGAACTGCGCTAATTTTGCCTCAGCGATATTTTTCACGATAGTTTCTGGTGACAACCCCGGTTCAAACGATTCATCAGTCTCGCGGACCTGTACGTCAAACTGCAAATCCATATCGCGTAATAATTCTCTACGCCGCGGAGATTTGGAACCCAAAACAATAGGTATATCCGCTAATTTCTCTTGCAATAACATTAAACACTTTTTATAGTTGTCGCAACAGCCCATTTGCCTTGCAACTTCAATACTTTTTCCAATACATCACGGACCACCCCCCGGCCACCGGCAAAAGACGACACATAATGCGAGATCGCTTTGATCTCCTCGGCCGCATCAACGGGACAGGCGGCGACACCAACATCCTTCATAACCTCATAATCCGGAATATCATCCCCGACATACAATAGATCTTGCCAATCTATGCGATGCCTGTCCACTAATTCCTGAAGTACTTTTCGTTTGTTCGAAATGCCAATATGAATCTCGCGAATCCCCAGGCCTTCCAAGCGCGAGCGTACACTTTCAGATTTGCCCCCGGAAATAACCCAGATAGGAACATCAGTTTTGATTGCCAATTGCATCGCATAACCGTCCTTCACAAAGAATTGACGAAGCTGTTCACCACTTTCAGTCACCAAAACTTCACCATTGGTCAACACGCCATCGACATCTAGAACAACAACTTTGATTCGCGCAAATTTTTTTAAGATCATAGGACTATTAAAATTCTTTAACAATTGCTTGCCGGATCCAAAAATAATCAAAGTTTCAGGAAACAATCCCGCAACTATTAATCAGTTTTAGCCAAAAATTTATCGGTTGTGACCCATAAATCAGAAAATTGTCAGAAATTAGTTGCAAACGCAACTTTTAGTTGAAATTCCTTGCCAAATCCCAAATCTCGCCGTACATTTGTAGTGTAATCCAAGGGTAGAAACCCGGATTACACTTTAGAATTGTCTTTTCATAATTTAGGTTTATAATTGGTTAGTATCGAAAACCCTGGCGCCCATCGTCAGGGATTTTCTTTTTTAACCCCCTAGCTTATTTTTTATCCCTATCCTCAGAAGGCTTAGAAATCGAGGTCCGCATATCGGTATCCGCTTGAATGTTTTGCATTTTGTAATAATCCATAATGCCAAGATTACCGCTTCGGAATGCTTCCGCTAACGCTAATGGAACCTGTGATTCTGCTTCAATTACTTTCGCTTTCGCCTCCTGTGCCTTAGCGCGCATCTCCTGCTCGTTTGCCACGGCCATTGCTCGACGTTCTTCGGCGCGAGCGTTAGCCACCTTAAGGTCTGCCTCCGCTTGATCAATCTGTAATTTTGCACCAATATTTTCACCAATATCGATATCAGCAATATCGATAGACAGGATTTCAAAAGCTGTTCCCGAGTCAAGTCCTTTGGAGAGTACCGTTTTCGAAATTCGATCTGGGTTTTCCATCACTTCTTTATGGTTAGTAGATGAACCAATAGTCGTCACAATACCCTCGCCGACGCGCGCCAGAATTGTTTCTTCTCCAGCTCCCCCCACCAATTGATTGATATTCGCTCTGACCGTTACCCGTGCTTTGGCGACAAGTTGGATTCCATCCTTGGCAACTGCAGCAACCGGTGGCGTATTAATAACCCGAGGGTTGACCGACAACTGCACGGCTTCGGAAACATCTCGACCGGCTAAGTCGATTGCCGTGGCCAATTTAAAATCCAATGGTATATTCGCCTTATCAGCAGAAATGAGCGCCTTGATCACCTTGCCAACATTCCCACCAGCCAAATAATGTGTTTCAATGTCATTGGTTGATATTTGTAAACCAGCCTTAGTCGATGTAATCATCGCATTGGTGACCAGCGCGGGAGACACTTTTCTCAAGCGCATAAGGACCAAGTTTAACAAACTGATCCTGACATTGGATAATTGAGCGGTAAACCAAAGATTTACCGGTAAAATGTATAATAACAGGAATAAGGCAACCACGCCACCTGTAATAAGTAATACTAACTGTAAGGGAGTTTCCATTGCGTTCAGATTAATAGATTATCGTTGTTCCCAAGATAGAAAAATTAATCAATCTATCCGTCAGAATATTCGATTTTTTCCGACGCCCTATAGTCAGGCAACAACCCGTAGAAAATCTGGGGAGGCGCCTAAACCAATATCAGAATTGATCCCTCGGTCTCTAGGGAATGAGTCTGTAAAAATAGTTACCGATTCCTGATGGGGATTTTTCGAGCATTATTTTGATAAAAAATGAACAGTTAAATTCCCGCCACATGCCGGCTATCAAATGTTGACAAAAATATTATTTCACCCCAGGCGGTGTATCAATTTGTATTTTACCTTCGTATATTTACGTTGATTCCATGGAGGGATCTATAGGGCAAGCATTTTGGCCCCCAGGGAAATACCGGTCCCTCTTTTCAAAATAGCAATATGAATAAATTCAACCAATTAAAGCTGCAAGTCATTGCCAGCACGATCGTCGCATTACTGATTATCGTTTTTTCTTATTGGTATTTTCTACAGCAGCAGACCGCTTATTCAGACCATGTACAGCAATACATGCAGGCCTCGCAGAAGACATTCGCACTGACCCAACGCTGGGAGGCAGATTTACAACAACTGTCGCAATACAACGCTATAGACCATCAGGTTGCTCCTCAAGAAATCGAAAACCTACGGAAAGAAGTGCTACACACTATCGATTCATTGACCGCCCCTACGATCCTTTACCAAGCCGCACCGCCAAGCATTGAAGGAATTAAGAAAATTAGCCAAACGATCATGAGCAATAGCAGCGCCATAGCGCCAGATAGCCAAGAGTCGGGATCGGCAAAACTCACCGAAGAGCATGCTGGTATCATCGAGGCACGTATCCGATTCACAAACGCAGTGATCGAGGCACGCCAAGCGTTGATCGAACGCCGTGAGCAAGCGCTTCGAAAAACGCGTATATACACCGCTATTTTTGGAATCGCCTCCTTATTGATCATCTTATTAGTCGTTTTACAAATTTTACGAATCCTTAATCATGTGCGTAAAACGTCTGAAAAAAGCCGACGCTTAAATCATGATCTATCCAAAACATCGCATCAACTCGAAGCAGTCAACTGGGTATTAACGAAGTCTTCAGCGGTACATAACCTGGTCTCCAGCATGCAGACCGAATCCGAAATAGCGAAAGCCTCTTTAGAAGCTTTTGTCGAAGCACTCGGTGCATACGCTGGAACATTTTATCTCCGGAAAACAAATTCGTTGAGCTTCCAATTGATTCAGTCATTAGGCATGGATAAACGAAACACGCTAGATTCGTTCATATTGGGTGATGGTTTGCTGGGGTGGGTCGCTGACTCCAAGGAATATAAAGTTCTTCGAGTCGACGACATCAAGGAGGTCAAAATCGAGACAGGAACGATTAAACATCTTCAATCCGATGTCATTCTATTTCCTATTGTCTACCAAGATTACTGTATTGCGGTGATTGAGCTTATTGGCGAATTGCCGAAAGCTCAGCGGGACAATACAATCGATTATTTGAACCGAACAGGACGAACCGTCGGCTCGGCACTACATACCCGACAAAATCATGGACTCCTCGAGGATCTTTTAACAGAAACCCAGCGACAGACCGAGGAGCTAGAAGCACAACAAGAAGAGCTACGAATAACGAACGAAGAGTTGGTCTACAAGACCAATTTACTGGAAGCCTCGGAAGAAGAACTGCGAGTACAACAGGAGGAGCTCTCACAGGCCAACAAAGAACTCAACCAAAAGGCGGCAGAACTTGAACGCCGCAACGGTGAACTGAACGCCGCCCACCAGGTCGTCGAGCAAAAGATCGTAGAAGTAGAGCAAGCCAGTAAATATAAATCTGAATTCATGGCCAACATGAGTCATGAATTACGTACGCCCCTCAATAGTATTTTGATTCTTGCCAAATTACTCCAGGATAACAAGCACCAAAATCTATCGGAAGATCAAATTAAATACGCCTCAGTGATCCACAATGCCGGATCCGACTTGTTACAATTGATTAATGAGCTTTTAGACTTAGCGAAAATTGAGGCCGGTAAAGTAGACATTCAAGAAGATTGGGTAAACAGCAACGTATTTGCCAGCAATCTAGAGGCATTATTCAAAGAAACTGCAAAAGAAAAACAAATCACGTTCCACGTGGATATCAGTGAGGCTCCAACCGAGTTTATGACCGATGAGTACCGCATAGAGCAGGTTTTGAAGAACTTCTTATCCAATGCCTTTAAATTTACCCGTAATCAAGGAAAGATCACCCTGCAGATCTTAGAGCAATCTGGTAATTTACATTTCTCCGTATTTGACACTGGAAAAGGAATTTCGACTGATAAGCAACACCTGATCTTCGACGCCTTCAGACAAGAGGACGGCTCGACCAGTCGCAAATATGGTGGGACCGGTCTAGGGCTATCGATTTCGAAAGAAATCGCTTCACTACTCGGCGGGAGAATCACATTGGAAAGTGCTCCGGAAAAAGGCAGTACCTTCACCTTAATTATTCCCTATATTTCAGCAAAACCCACGCAAACCGTCGATACAGAGCAGCGGCTTGAAGAAACCAGGGAAACGCTGGATTCGATAACAGCGGGATCTCAAGTACCGGCGAATGTAGAAAATTACGCTGAGCAGAAAAAAGACAAAACGATCTTAATCATAGAAGATGATGTAAGTTTTGCGAAAATTTTAAACGATTTCGCAAAGGAATACGGATTTGATGTTCTAAATGCTTACGACGGTATTTCTGGCATTCAACTGGCTAAAGAGCACCAACCAGACGCCGTTATACTTGACGTCATGTTGCCTCTTGCCGATGGGTGGGAAGTACTACGTAAACTGAAAGCAGACCAACACACGCGTCAAATCCCCGTTCATATGATGTCGGCAGCGAATTTCAATAAAAAAGAGTTTTTGGAAAGCGGTGCGATTGGTTTTATGCCCAAGCCAGTAACGGAAGAAAGCATTGCGGCGGCTTTTAAAAACATCAAGCTAAACATCGGCCAGGGATTCAAAAAAATCCTGCTGATTGAAGATCAAGAATTCCAGAGCGAGCTGATTAAAAATGCGTTTGCGGAACAAAACATCAATGTCATTCAAGCATTCACGGTGGAGTCAGGTTTGAAAAAGCTCGAGGAGGATTCCAATTTTGATTGCATCATTTTAGACGTGAAATTGCCGGACGGTAGTGGTCTGGAGATGCTGGATCAAATCAAATCGAATCCTAAGTTTGAAAAATTGCCGGTGATTATCAATACAGCCTACGAGTTAAGCAGTGAGCAGACCGAGCGAATTATGCGCCACACCCAATCTATGGTTCTCAAATCTGGCAAATCTAATAATCGCTTGATTGATGAAGTAAACCTATTTCTTAACAAATTGTCCGCTGCTTCATACCGGCCGATAAAAAATCCAGAGAAGCTCGAAAATAACCATTCGACAGCAAGCACTATTGAAGGAAAAACAGTCTTAATTGCAGATGATGACATGCGGAATGTTTTTGCGCTCACCGCCTCTTTACAGCAGTATAATATGCACATCGAAATTGCCAATAACGGGATCGAAGCCTTAACTATTTTGAGAGACCCAGAGAAGCAAATCGATATCGTACTCATGGATATCATGATGCCCGAGATGGACGGCTATGAAGCTATCCAAGAAATTCGGCAACAAACTACGTTTAATCACCTACCCATTATCGCCATTACGGCGAAAGCGATGAAAGGTGATCGTGAAAAATCGATTGAACTGGGGGCTAGTGATTACATTAGTAAACCTATCGATCTAAGCAAATTAGTATCATTGATGCAAGTATGGCTGAGTTAAATAAAATCAAAGAACTGACGTTTAACCAAATCGAGGAAGTGGTCGTACTGTTGAAGAACGTATCAGACTATGACTTATCGGGCTATACGCGTTCTTCTTTAAAACGCCGGATTCAGCGCATCATGAACTTGGAACATATGGACATAGTCGATCTGAAAAACGCAGTGGTTAACACGGTCGGTTTCCAGCAATATTTCGTTGAGGAAATTACAGTTAATGTCACCGAAATGTTCCGAGACCCCGTGTTTTTCAACAAGCTAACCAGCGACATCATCCCGTATCTAAAAACTTTCCCTCGTGTCAAAATTTGGTGTGCCGGTTGCTCAACTGGCGAAGAAGTATATTCGCTGGCTGTCCTATTGCAGGAAAACAATTTAAATCAACGTGCCTTTATTTACGGAACGGATGTAAATAGCCAAGTATTGGAGGTCGCAAAAAAAGGGATATATCCTCTTCAAAAACTCAAAGAGTATTCAGACAACTTCAACGCCTATAATTCCAAGGAAAGCCTTTCGAATTATTACACCGCCGGTTATGACAGCGCCATCATCAACCACGATCTGCGGCAAAACATTCTATTTTCCACACACAATTTAGCCACGGATCAGGTGTTCAACGAATTTCACCTCATCACTTGTCGGAATGTTTTGATCTATTTCGATGTAATGCTCCAAGAACGCGTCATCAATTTATTTTACGAATCATTGGCTCTTTTCGGCTTCTTGTGTTTGGGAACTAAAGAGACCATTCTTCGCCATCCAACTTTGGAGAATTTCAAGGTGATTGATAAAGAGCTCAATATTTATCAAAAAATTCGGTAAATATGAGACCAACTGCACCCAATCTGATCGCAATTGGAGGCTCTGCAGGAGCCTACGAACTCATCGTTGAAATACTCGACCACCTACCTTCGAGGTTCACTGAAGCGTTGGTCATTGTGTTGCACCGCAATTCAAAATACGAAACCAAAATAGAATCAAGCTTGTCCAAAAGGCTCGAACGAGACGTCTTATCTATCCGAGACAAGATGCCTATTTTATCCAATCATATCTATTTCGCACCCCCAGGTTATCATACGCTGGTGGAGCCGGGACGGATATTTTCTCTGGATGTCTCTGAACCGGTACAGTTTTCTCGACCATCCATTGACGTTTTTTTTGAAACCGCTGCGGCCGTCTACCAAAATAACTGTGTGGCCATGCTCCTTTCCGGAGCGAATAGTGATGGAGCGAACGGGTTCCGGTCATTGATTCATCACGGCGCCACCTGCTACGTTCAAGATCCCCGCGAGGCGCTGATCGAAACTATGCCCCAAGCGGGGCTGGAAGTCTCCAATCGCGTGAAAAAGTTGAATCACCAGGAAACTATAGACTTTTTCTGCCACCGATTAAATAAGGACCAACATGAAAATGATTAAAATATTGATACTAGACGATAAGGAGGAGAATATCATTAGTCTCCATGCCCTATTAAAGGACATTGAGAACGTTAGTATTATCAATGCTACCGATCCCAATGAGGCGTTGAAAATATGTTGGAGGGGAGATATCTCGATTGCGCTTGTCGATGTCCAAATGCCAGAAATTAATGGCTTCGAATTTGTTTCTTTATTAAAGTCTAATCCAAAGACCAGTCATATTATGGTGATTATGGTGACGGCGATTTCGAAAGAGGACAAGTATCTACTTCAGGGACTAGAACGAGGCGCGGTGGATTACTTATATAAACCGCTCAATCCCGAAATCACCATCGCCAAGGTTAAATCCTTTGTGCAACAAATCTGGATTCAACAGGAATTAATCCAAAAGAACAAAGAACTTGAAGAATCTAAAATTGAGCTATTGAAAGCCAAAGAAGAAGCCGTGCAAGCAAGAAAATCGAAAGAAATCTTTCTGGCAAATATGAGTCATGAAATCCGAACGCCCATCAACGGAATCATGGGGATTATGCACATGTTCAAAAGTTCAGAACTCAACGAAGAACAGCAAGATTGGTTGAGACGTTTAGATAATGCGTCTCAATCCTTACTAATGATTATTAACGATATATTGGACCTGTCAAAAATCGATTCAGGAATGCTCAAAATCGAGTTTGAGAATTTTAGCTTAACCAAGATGATCGAAGACATCAACCGCATTTATAAAGTTAAAGCCCTTCACAAAAATCTAGCGTTTCATATTCGTTTGGATGAATCAATTCCAGAGTATATACGGTACGATTCGCTAAGACTGCAGCAAATCATTAGCAATTTTATTTCCAACAGCCTGAAATTTACCGAAAAAGGGAGCATAGTCTTGTCGGTCCATATCGTCGAAAAAAAAGACGAGCGCTATAAGCTCCGTTTTGCCGTTAAAGATTCCGGGATTGGCATCAAGGCTGATGCGGTTGAAAAAGTATTTTTGGCTTTCGAGCAAGCCGACGACGGTATCACTAAAAAATTTGGCGGAACGGGCCTGGGTCTTGCGATCGTAAAACGGTTAGCCGACCTCTTAGAAGGCGACCTAGGAGCGATGAGCGTTTACGGCGAAGGCTCAGAGTTTTATTTCCAAGGTTGGCTCGACGCGGCTAATCCTAACGAAAAAATCGCAAAAAATGATCCCCCGACCTACAACAGCTTTCCGAAATTTGACCACCTAAAAGTACTCGTCGCCGAAGATAACGAACTCAATTCCTTCATGCTAGCCCATATGCTTCGAAGCTGGAATTGTGAGGCCGATATGGTAAGAAATGGACGTTTAGCACTGGACAAATTGGAAATTCAGGATTATGATTTGATATTAATGGACACTCATATGCCGATAATGAGTGGCTTTGAGGCGATTAAGGCGATTAAAAATCATAGTAATCCAGAAAAACAAACCACCCCCATTATTACGATATCTGCATCTGTCCTGGAACACGAGCAGGCCGCCGCCGTCCAGGCCGGAGCTGACGGCGTTATTGGCAAACCATTCGATCCCATGGAACTCTACCAAAAAATCATCCAGGTTATCGATAACAGGGGTGCTTAGGCATAAAATAGACCCGTTCCATGATCGATCGACATACGGACTGCCGTACGATAACACCAAAGGAAACTCACGGAAAAACAGGATTGCAACCTTCGAAATACAGAAAAAATGCCTATATTCGCAAGTCGGTAAGTGACAACAAAACCCCGGCAAGAGGCTTGCGAGTATGGATGCTCAAGCTGCAATATCAGCCTAGACGACCACACAGTGCACGATGCTAGATGGTAGAATAAGTTGAAATACACTTGCCTTAAACAAAAGGGGTCATACAATTAATGTTCGTACTATAATTTATTAAAAAAGCTATGAAGAAATTATTCATTGTTCCTGCATTTTTATTAGCCGTAGGAATTACTTCATGTGGCAACAACGCTGAAAACAACGATGGAAACGCCGCAACTGAAACCGAAACGACTACCGAAGAAACTGCCAGTGTAGAAACCGTTCCCGGGATCGAGGAAGTTACGCTATCCAATACATGGACGATAGAAGGTGACGACCAAATGCAATTTGACGTTAATTTGATTCGCGTACAAGCAGGAGAACCTGTAGAGCTGACATTAAAGAATGTTGGATCAATGCCAATAGAATCCATGGGCCACAACTTGGTGGTCTTGAAGCCCGGTGTTGATGTAGCTACTTTTGGAGGAGAAGCGACAGCAGCTGCGGATAACGAATATATTCCAAAATCGGCATTATCTTCCATCGTCGCACACACGAAATTATTAGGACCTGGTGAAGAGGATAAAATCACCGTCACCTTAGAAAAAGGTGTCTATCCATACCTTTGTAGCTTCCCAGGCCACTTCGGTATTATGCAAGGAAAAATTGTAGCGGAATAATCCGAGTTTAAACTTTTGTTTATAAATCAAGCCCCGACTTCGGTCGGGGCTTTTGCTATTCAGACCTAAATTATTACCGATTTCAACGGTGATTAGAGGGCAAGAAAATACGCTGTTCTTTAGAAAATTTCGTAGATTTGCTTTACATAATTAAAAAGAAATTCTATGCAATACGACGTAATCGTAATCGGAAGTGGTCCTGGTGGTTATGTTGCCGCTATCCGCTGCGCCCAACTGGGATTGAAAACCGCAATTATCGAAAAATACAGCACTTTTGGAGGCACTTGCCTCAACGTAGGCTGTATTCCATCGAAAGCCTTGTTAGATTCATCAGAACACTATCATAATGCTGCTCATAATTTTAAACATCATGGCATTAATCTAACTAATTTGAAGGTCGATATTAAAAAGATGATCGACCGTAAAAACGACGTTATCGCGCAGAACACTGCGGGCATTTCTTTTCTTTTCAAAAAGAATAAAATTGAAAGCTTTCAAGGAATGGGATCCTTTGTTGATAAAAACACGATCAAAGTCACTACCGACGAGGGGAAAACTCAGGAACTAAAAGCAAAAAATATCATCATCGCGACCGGTTCGAAACCGACCGCCTTACCCTTCCTACCCATTGATAAAAAACGTATCATCACCTCAACCGAGGCGTTGAATCTTACGGAAGTTCCAAAGCATCTGATGGTCATTGGTGGTGGAGTTATCGGACTCGAATTGGGATCAGTATATGCACGGTTGGGCGCTAAGGTCACGGTCGTTGAATACGCCAAATCCATCATTGCGACTATGGATGGCGGACTGGGCAAAGAACTTCAACGCGTGTTAAAGAAAAACTTGGGTATGGAGTTTCTACTCAGCCATAAGGTAACTGGCGCTAACGTCAAAGGTAAAAAGGTAACGGTGACCGCGGAAGACTCTAAAGGCCAAGATGTACAGCTTGAAGGTGACTATTGTATCGTTGCGGTAGGTCGAACTGCCTATACCGAAGGACTTGGTCTTGAAAATATTGGTATAAAAACCGAGGAACGAGGCCATAAAATTCCAGTCAATGAGCACTTGGAGACTTCAGCCGAAGGCGTATACGCTATTGGAGATGTGATCGAAGGTGCGATGCTGGCACACAAAGCGGAAGATGAAGGCACCTATGTCGCTGAACGCATTGTGGGACAAAAACCGCATATTGACTACAACTTAATTCCTGGAGTGGTTTATACCTGGCCAGAGGTTGCCTCGGTTGGTAAAACTGAAGATCAACTGAAAGAGGAACAAAGAAAATACAAATCCGGCAGCTTTTCATTCAAAGCGTCTGGACGCGCTAAAGCCTCGGGCGACACGGACGGTTTTGTAAAGGTATTAGCAGATGCGCAAACCGACGAGGTCTTGGGCATCCATATGATTGGTCCTCGTGCAGCAGACATGATCGCAGAGGCGGTAGTCGCCATGGAGTACCGCGCATCGGCAGAAGATATCGGCAGAATTTGTCATGCTCACCCCACCTTCACCGAAGCCCTTAAGGAAGCAGCACTTGCTGCAACTGCAAATCGAGCAATACATGCTTAACCCTATTGCATAAAAAAGGCAAACTGAAGTTTGCCTTTTTTATGCAAATTTAACTTTTCCATTTAGGAATAGTTGAATACTCCTCATCCACAATAATCACTCAAACTGAAAACCAAACCATATGAATTTCTACACAAGGAAGTGGGTCAAACCCGAAGATCTTAATCCCAACGGAACGCTTTTCGGGGGTACACTATTAAGGTGGATTGATGAAGAAGCCGTTATTTATGCCATCGTACAGCTTGGGAACCACCTGGTTGTCACAAAATTTATTTCAGAAATAAACTTTGTCAGTTCCGCTCGTCAGGGAGACATTATTGAATTGGGTATTGAAGCAACGCATTTTGGTCGCACCTCGATTACCATGCGTTGTGTGGTCCGAAATAAGATTACTCGAAAAACCATTCTATCCATCGATAAGCTCGTGTTTGTTAGCCTCAACGAAGACGGGGATCCGATGCCCCACGAAAAAACGGAAATTACGTACGCCTATATGGGTATTGAAAGTGAAGGTAAAGACCGAACGGGAAACAGTTAAGCCATTTTCCGTGTAGCAATTACCTTTTTCAAATCTCGTTCCACCCAAAAGGATACGATTGGGAACAAGCTCAGTACAAAATATTTAACCACCCGACTAAGTTTCCAATTGTAGGTTTGCCAGCATGCAATGAGTAAAATAACAAACAATACAACTAAAAACCCATGAATGGACCCTGCAACCCGAACGGCTTCCGGGACATCACCAAAATACTTCATCGGCATAGCAACGAAAAACAGCAGAACAGTCGAAACGGCTTCCCAAAGTGCAACTTGTTGAAAGATCCTAAGCATATCAATACCTTTTGTTTGCCGCAAAATAAAGCAAAAGCTGGAGGGAAATGAAATACTTGAGACCGAAGTGACCCCGGTATGACACAAAAACTTAAAAAGGAAAGCTTCCCCTAAAAGAATAAGCTGACTAAAAAAAAATGTGTATTTTTGATGAACTAGATTTTGTATATATTAACGACAACTAACACTTATGAATTACGACATTATAGTTATCGGTAGTGGTCCTGGCGGTTACGTAGCCGCCATCAGAGCGTCTCAGTTAGGGTTCAAAACAGCCATTATCGAACGCGAAGCATTGGGCGGGATCTGTCTCAACTGGGGCTGCATCCCTACCAAAGCACTTTTAAAAAGTGCACAAGTTTTCGAGTATCTAAATCACGCTGCCGATTACGGCATCAAGGTCAATGGAGGCGAAGCGGACTTCGGTGCTATCGTTAAAAGAAGTCGTGGTGTTGCCGATGGCATGAGCAAAGGGATCCAGTTCTTGATGAAGAAGAATAAGATCGATGTGATTATGGGGACGGCAAAAATCAAAAAGGGTGGAAAAATCGAAGTCAAAGCCGAAGACGGTTCTACGAAAGAGTATTCCGCCAAACACACCATTCTTTCAACAGGTGCTCGCTCTCGTGAACTGCCAAACCTTCCTCAAGATGGCAAGAAAATAATCGGATACCGTCAAGCCATGAATCTACAGGAGCAACCAAAATCAATAGTGGTTGTAGGCTCTGGTGCAATCGGAGTAGAGTTTGCTTACTTTTATAATGCCATCGGCACACAGGTGACGATCGTAGAATTCATGGACCGCATTGTGCCGGTAGAAGACGAAGATGTATCTAAACAGCTTGAAAAATCACTCAAGAAAGCAGGCATCAATATCTTAACGAAATCGGAGGTGCAATCGGTAGACACCAAAGGAAACCTGTGCTCGGTAAATATCAAAACCGCCAAAGGAACGGAAAAGATTGAGGCGGAAATTGTTCTTTCTGCTGTGGGCATCTCACCAAATACTGAAAATCTTGGCCTAGAAGAAGTGGGTGTAAAAACCGAAAAAGGCAAAGTCCTAGTCGATGATTTCTACAAGACGAATATCGATGGCGTTTACGCAATTGGCGATATTGTTAAAGGACAAGCGCTCGCACACGTCGCTTCCGCCGAAGGAATTACCTGTGTGGAAAAAATCAAAGGCCTATCAGTCGACCCGATAGACTACAACAACATCCCTGGATGTACCTACAGTTCTCCAGAAATTGCTTCTGTTGGGTTTACCGAAAAAGCTGCGAAAGAAGCTGGACACGAAGTTAAGATTGGAAAGTTTCCCTTCTCCGCATCTGGAAAAGCCGCTGCAGCCGGCGCAAAGGACGGGTTCGTGAAAGTCATTTTCGACGCCAAATATGGCGAGTTTCTGGGTGCACACTTGATTGGTGCAAATGTAACGGAAATGATCGCTGAGGTCGTCGTTGCACGTAAACTGGAGACCACAGGACACGAAGTACTCAAAGCAGTCCATCCGCACCCAACAATGAGTGAAGGCATCATGGAAGCCGTAGCTGATGCTTATGATGAAGTGATTCACCTTTAATAAGGTTATTTAAATAAAAACACAGCGTTTCCGCTAAAGAAAATACCATCCTCCTATAGGGTGGTATTTTCTTTAATATGGCCTTTCCGTTTCTCCTTTTTCCAAATACTCTCCGCCCACCTTCCAACAAACCAAAAGGAAACAGCGAGCAAGAGAAAAAAGATTGTCCGATTCAAATTATCCCATAAATATTCGACGAACCGAGTATAGAGGTTTAACACAAAAAAGACAAATCCTATATCCCGACTCACATGGTCTTTGGTTTTCATTCCGTACAAAGCAAGGCCTAACGAAAGGACGATACCTAACAGCCCCCAATAGAATATCTCATATTGTCGAACGCTTGACCAACTATCAAAGTCACTGTAATTACCAAAAATAGACAACAACCACAACGCAATCATAGTATACAGCAATCCTACTACAAAAGAGATCGACGTAAACATCTTCAGGGTTTTGAGCTTGGGTTGCAGAAATACCGCAAAACCGACAACGAGTATGCCGAATATGGTAAAACGCAACGGATAATTCATTCCCCAAAACTTGAAGCCCCAATTACTATGATATGCCGTTTCAGTCGCAAACCAAATACCTAAAGCAACCAGGGTAAATACCCAGAGTAATCGAGAATTAAGCCGCACAGCGAGCACAGCGTAAATGGCAATGGAAATCAGAAACAAGATCGTATAATGGCTATCCTCTCGGTTGAGGACTTGGCCGAGAAAACCAATACCAGCAGCGGTTGAAAACGCGCCTGCTAACATCAACGTTTCACTTGAAAAGTTGCGATCAGGATTCTTGGATTTATTACGAAAACCCAGGTAGTAAAACAGAATCGCTAATGCAGTAAAACCCAAACAAAAGACCACGTTTGGTGTCTCGTAAAAGCGCTCGACCAACGTCGTTAGATAATCGTCTGAGAAAAGCGACACGACCGAAAATATCAACGAGGCCAGTGCAACCCAGAATGCATAACGGGCAAGCATACCCCACTCGAAACCTTTATCATCCAAGTTTCCAGCAAGATCATCATGCTGCTCCTGCGAGATCATCCCGCCTGCCTTCCAATGCCGAAGAGCCTGTTCGATCGTGTCCCGCTCTCTTTTATTAACATCCAATTTTCTCAAAATCTAAGCGTTTGTCGGTTAAAAGCAATTCTTTGCAATAATCCTGCCTAATAATGATTTACCTGATGGGATCTCTTAATCTATGACCAAAAATCAGTAACTTTGCACTTCGAAAAAGTAAAATTTAATGGCTGAACATAAAGTAGTTGACCTCGGCGATCAGAGTGAATTGGAAGTTTTTGGAGCACGCGTACACAACCTCAAGAATATCGATGTTTCATTCCCAAGAAATCAATTGGTCGTCATCACAGGATTGAGTGGGAGCGGAAAATCGTCGCTGGCGTTTGATACCATCTATGCAGAGGGACAGCGACGGTATATGGAGACCTTTTCTGCTTATAGTCGTCAATTTCTAGGTGGGATGGAACGACCTGACGTTGATAAAATTTCAGGGCTCAGCCCGGTCATTTCTATTGAACAGAAAACCACATCCAAAAACCCAAGATCAACCGTCGGAACCATCACCGAGATATATGATTTTTTAAGGCTACTATACGCACGAGTTGGACAGGGCTATTCTTATCTTACCGGAAAGCCAATGGAAAGAATGTCCGACGAAGAAATTACCAACCGTATTTTGCAGGACTTTAGTGGCAAAGCCATCAATATTTTAGCACCGGTTGTGAAAGGTCGGAAAGGGCATTACCGAGAATTGTTCGAACAAGTCAGAAAGCAGGGTTATAATAAGGTTCGAGTGGACGGGGACGTCCTGGATCTGGTTCCCAAAATGCAGGTGGACCGCTATAAAATTCACGATATTGAGATCGTTGTGGATCGAATCCGGGCGGAAGAAGAAAGCAGAAAACGATTGTATTCATCTATTGATCAAGCATTAAAAACAGCCAAAGGCGTCATTAAAATTTCCAGTGATGAAAAAGAACAATTTTTTAGTCGCTTTTTAATGGATGCAGAATCGGGAATTTCCTACGATGAACCGCAACCGAACACCTTTTCATTTAATTCTCCTTACGGGGCTTGTCCCAAGTGTGACGGTTTGGGGTATGTTTTTGAGTTCGATAAGAAAATATTAATTCCAGACCGAAAACTCAGTATACAAAAAGGCGCGATCGTTCCCCTTGGCCCATCTCGGGATTCCTGGAGTTTCGCGGTACTGAAAGCGGTGGCCAAAAAATACGAGTTTTCCCTATCAACTCCTCTGGAAAAACTACCGGAAGATCGTATTGACGAATTATTATTTGGCGGTGCGGAACCGGTATTTCTGACCGTCTCCTATGGCTCGTATGGCGCACGGGAATATAAAGTTCAGTTCCAAGGTGTCATGAATCTCTTAGAGGAAATGACGACCAAATATCGTGAGGATTCGCGAGGGCTCGATGATTTCCGTACGCAAATTGAATGCCCCGAATGTCAGGGAGCAAGATTGCGGACCGAGGCCTTACATTTTAAGATTGATGGCGCGAATATTTCAGAATTAGCTGAAATGGATATTGCCAGCTTATACCACTGGTTTCAGGACATCGACACCAGACTATCAGATCGCCAGAACATCATTGCATCGGAAATCGTTAAGGAAATTAAGACCCGTATTGGATTTTTACTCGACGTTGGGCTTGATTACCTCACGCTGAATCGGAGCTCTCGAAGCTTATCTGGTGGTGAAGCACAGCGAATTCGTTTGGCAACGCAGATCGGCTCACAGTTGGTTAATGTGCTCTACATCTTGGACGAACCCAGTATTGGGCTACACCAACGAGATAACGAGCGGCTAATTACCGCCCTAAAAAATTTGCGAGACATCGGCAATTCTGTACTGGTCGTAGAGCACGATAAGGATATGATTTTGAATGCCGATCACGTCGTGGATATGGGACCCGCTGCGGGATTCTATGGGGGGAAAGTCGTCGCTCAGGGAACCCCCGAAGAATTGATGAAAGCGCATACACTCACCACGGATTACCTCGCAGGTCGCAAAGCCATCGAAATTCCAGAAGCCAGACGTTCAGGCAATGGAGAGGTCTTATCGCTTCAGGGGGCCAAAGGTCATAATTTGAAGAATGTCAAGGTGGATATTCCCCTTGGCAAACTTGTTTTAGTTACTGGTGTTTCAGGCTCGGGTAAATCAAGTCTAATCACCAGCACACTCTATCCGATTCTCAATCACCATTTTTTTAGAGCTAAGGGTAAGCCCCTACCCTACAAAACGATAACAGGCCTAGAGCATATCGACAAGGTCATTGAAATCGACCAATCGGCAATCGGTCGTACCCCACGTTCAAACCCATCAACATATACCGGTGTGTTTTCCGATATACGATCCCTTTTTGTGCAATTACCTGAAGCGAAGATCAGGGGATATAAGCCGGGTCGCTTTTCCTTCAATGTGAAAGGAGGACGTTGCGAAACATGTCAAGGAGCAGGTCTGAAAATAATCGAAATGAACTTCTTGCCCGATGTTCAAGTTCCTTGTGAAACCTGTCACGGCAAGAGGTACAATCGAGAGACACTCGAGGTAAGGTATCGAGGGAAATCTATTTCGAATGTTTTAGACATGAGTATTGATGAAGCGGTACAGTTCTTCGAAAACATTCCATCGATTTACAGAAAAATTAAAACGATGCAAGACGTGGGCCTTGGCTACATTACACTGGGCCAATCTTCGACGACGTTATCTGGAGGAGAAGCCCAACGGGTTAAACTGGCCACGGAGCTTTCAAAAAAGGATACCGGTAAAACATTCTATATCCTGGACGAACCAACCACAGGTCTTCATTTCGAAGACGTTAACGTTTTACTAGGTGTCATCAACCGGCTTGTTGACCGCGGCAATACCGTTCTCATTATTGAACATAATATGGATGTGATAAAATCGGCGGACTGGGTAATTGACATCGGACCTGAAGGTGGAAAAAAAGGTGGAAAAATACTTTTCCAAGGCACCCCAGAACAACTCGTTAAAGAAAAGAGAAGCGAAACTGGTCGTTTTTTGAAACTAGAAATGTCTTCGCAAGCGGCACTGACTTAAACAAGGAACGACCAATCAATCGAGAACAGCGGTAATGGACTGCCTTATACGTGTGACTACAGGTTGATTATCCTTTCTAGCCGGCAACCATTTTGGGGATCGCTCCATCACCCGTCGGGCCTCGTGTGCGAAAGCAGGACTAATATCAGATTCGTTTATAATCTGCACATCGCCGACTTTCCCACTTTCATAAACGCGAAATTCCAAAATGGCGGTTTGTCTGGCACCAAAATCAATATATTGGGCACTATCCATTTTTTCCAGGGCATCACTCAAATCAAGCGCTGTTCCCAGATAATTTTGCCAGCCGCTTCCCCCCGTAGGAAAACGGGGTATTACATCGACCTGACGAATCGAATTTTCTTCTTGAATTTGCTCCTGTTGCGCCCAAAGCAATGGGCATCCTGTTAAACAGCAGATAAACCATAGCACTATTCGCATAACCTATTTCCATTTTTGGAGTATAAAGATACAAAAACCACCGGAAAATAGCCGATTCAAAAAGCTACTGCGGTAGTGTAACCTGTTCTAAAAACTTGCCGTTTTCGTCGGTAAGAAAAGACATCGGGTGTTCGGGGTCTTTAATAATTTCAAATAAAGTATATCCCCAAGGTTTCCAGAAATTCTCCAACACCTGGCCATAGGTTTTCGCCTGCCATGGGTCAAAAATCGGCTGCAACGTCCAGTCATTCAATGGCATGGGCTCAACAAACACCTTCTGATCAACCTCCATCAAGCTATATTCAGGCAATCGATTAAATAAATACGCAGAGTAAAAATACCGCGCACAAAGCTCTTCGAATTGGATCGGATGGAGAATTTTTCCCGCTATACTTTGTAAAACCTCTTCATGATAAATCTCATTTACTCCGTTATCTTGCAATGTTGCAATCAAGGCAAAATCATTCATTCGAAGCGAAAAAATTAAGGTATTAATTTCATCACGATAAAGAAAGGTATCCGCTGCGTTATCAACCGGAAGAATAAGGATGGTGAATGGATTTTTCATATCAAACTCCATGGGCCTAGCAATGGATTGAAGCATCGCATGCAAATTTTTGAACTTGTGCACCAGTGCTTGGGAGAAATTCAAAGATTCACCAGCCAAAAATGCCTGCCGTATCCCTGCTTGAATCTCATTAAACACGACGCCATACAGGATCTTGCCCACCCATTGAAATAAGGTTAGTTGATCCAGGTTTTTCATGGCATCATAACCGCTCTTGGCTGCCGTTTCAATCTTGTGCTCCAAAGCATCAATTTGGGAGGACACGCTTGTGGCACAAGGGAGTTGTAATTTTTTATAGCTGGTGACACTCTCATCAAGCATCTGGAGCGGTCGATCCTCCAAGTCGAAAGCCCGCATCATCCAAAGTGGAAACACGTGAATAAACTCATCTTGAGACGTCAAAGGTTCTCCAGTTAAAAAACAGCTTTTGTTTTCAAACTTAAAGTCAGAAAACGGATTATATAGCTTTTGCATACGAGGGACAAAGGTAAAAGAAAAGCCAAACAAGAAGGACTAAGTGTACACAAATTACCAAGCTATGACTTCTTTCTAGCCAGTACAATCCTTTTCTAAGATTTCTCGACCACAGCGACCGTCACCCGAAAGTTCTCAAATTGAAGCCGAGCGGACACCAGCGTACCGTCTATATTTTTAACATTCTTAAGTACGGATGTCTTTCCAGTTTCTAATAGATTCTTCATTTCCTTTTCTTCCAACAGCACCCCGTTCAGGGTTCGCCAGATCTTGAAGTCACATCCGCGGGCATACTGGTTACACTGCGCAATCCGGTCGTAAAGGTGCATGTTTCCTGATGCACATTTCGGACATTTTATCGTTCCCTTCTGCAAGGGCTTGATCACTTCGGTCGCGATTGCCGGACGAGTTTGGAGAAGTTCGCTGGTAATCTTCACGGTATAGTCACGAATATGCTTCATGAACACATCGTAACTCACCTTATTGCCACGCATCTCTTCCAGTTTTTGCTCCCATTTACCCGTCAGTGTTACCTTAGCAATCGAGCGGTCACGCACCAGCCGAAACACCGACAATCCTTTTTCTGTTGGAATTAGCTTCTTTTTTTCTCGTTTAATATAATCCCGCTGGAATAGGGTTTCAATCGTTGCTGCACGTGTCGCAGGCGTTCCTAAACCACAATCTTTCATCGCCTGCCTCATCTCTTCGTCCTCTATATCTTTCCCTGAGGTCTCCATCGCTTTCAAAAGTGACGCTTCGGTATGAATCGGCCTGGCCTTGGTGAATCGTTCCGGCAAGTCAAGAGCGGCCACTTCCAAACTCTCGGATTCGGTTAACTGAGGTAATTGTGCATTTTCACTATCATTGTCCTCGTTAGCCTTATCCTCATCCAATTGCTCCACCTGATCGCCCGACAATCGCCAACCATACTGCTTGATAACCGTACCCTTGGCGATCAATTCGATTTCTTCGGCGTCAATTAAAACTGTGGTGATGTCCTTTAGACACACCTCTGAAAAGCTCTCCACCATTCGCTTAGCAATAAGTCGATAGATTTGCTGCTGATCCTTCGACATCGCCTGTGGGGTCTCATCGGTAACCAGCAGGGCATGATGATCGGTCACTTTTTTATCGTCGACAGATCGCCGAGTCAGTTTCTGTCCAATCAAATTCTTACTAATCACTGCAATTTCTCCCTCAGCCGTATTGGCTAAATGCTGAAAAAGATCGTCTATCGTTTCGAAAACATCTTCCCCAATATAGCGCGATCCAGTCCGTGGATAAGTGATTACCTTTTTTTCATAAAGCATCTGAGCGATACTCAATGTATGATCGGCGGAGTATCCATATTTCTTATTCGCGTCTTGTTGCAACGAGGTCAGGTCGTACAAAAGAGGAGGTTGTTCTTTTGTTTCTTTCGCATCGATCCGCTTGACGGTTGCATTCATCCCCACGTGCAGCGTAGCAAAGCTTGCTTCCGCATTGGGTTTGTTTTCAATCCTTTCAGAGACCGCCTTAAAAGCAATCCCGTCTTTCTTAAACCCGGCTTGTATTTTATAAAATGCTTTAGGTTTAAAATTCCTGTTCTCTACATATCTCGCACAAATCATCGCTAATGTCGGCGTTTGCACCCGGCCGAGTGATAGTAAGCCACGATTGCCAGCCGCTAAAGTAAGGGCCTGGGTCGCATTTATACCAATAAGCCAATCGGATTCAGACCTCGATCTGGCTGACATGTATAAGCTATCGTATTCACTACCTTCTTTTAGTTTAGCAAAACCTTCACGAATGGCTTTGTCTGTTTGAGACGAGATCCAAAGTCGTTTAAATGGAAGATTGCACTTCAAAAATTGATAGATATTTCGAAAAATCAATTCTCCTTCTCGCCCCGCATCAGTCGCGACGATAATCTCCGAGGCCTCTTTCAACAAGTTTCTGATAATCTGCAATTGTTTCAATGCACCTTGATCATCCAACGTTTTTCCGTCCCGTTTAACTTTCTTCACCTCTAAGGCAAATTGGTCTGGTATGATCGGTAAGTTCGAGATCGACCAGGTGGGATACCCGTACGCTTGCGGCGTGCACAATTGGACCAAATGCCCAAAAGCGTAAGTAAAAGCATAACCATTGCCCGCGATATAGCCATCTTTCATATCCTTCGCGCCCATGACTCTTGCCAAATCCCGCGCAACCGATGGTTTCTCCGCTATAACTACTTTCATTTTAACAATAAAATTTCTTTTGTAATCTCCGAAAAACTAATGTAACCTGTCGTGCAATCAGTCCAGCGAAGCAATTGAAATCCCCTTTATTTTCCTATAAAGATCAACCGCATAAACGTCAGTCATTCCGGAAACAAAATCAAGTATCGCTCTGATCTTTGAATACGTATCTTCGTTGCTGGTGTGAAATTGTTGTGGAATCATAGCGACAACTTTTTTATCGAACATCGATCGATTGGTTTTCAGGTAAGCCGGAACAAATTCCTCTAATAATGCGTTCATGACTTTAAACCCAGCAATTTCTATCTGTACGACCGTAGGTGCATTATATACACGAGCGACTGATATCTTATTGATGACTTTCAATTGTCCTACAAGCTCAGGCGCTAAAGCTTCCATCAACGATTTATCGAAGGAGCCGTCCAAGAACTGCTCCTGTTGATCAACAAAAAGCTCTGCACATTTTGACACCAACGTATTGATCGCCTTGGCGCGCAATAACGATACTCGACTGCCTTTATCTTCCAATGAATCCAGTCTGGATCGCAAATTCTCTCCCCCGCAAAGTGGGAGGAGCAGATCTTCCACTTCTTGATAGGTCAAAATTCTCAAATGATGCGCATCCTCCAAATCAATAATGTTATAGCAAATATCATCCGCTGCTTCGACTAAATAAACCAGTGGGTGCCGTAAATAGCCTGCCGCGTTCGATGGGTCTTGCTTTAAGCCGAGTTCGGTTGCAATTTTTTCAAAAGCATTCTTCTCGGTATTAAAAAAACCATATTTCTTACGGTGATGCGAATTACTATTGTGACCATCGATAGCTGCACAAGGATATTTTACAATGGCGGCCAAAGTGGTGTAGGTCAAGGCAAAGCCCTTGGGATCTTTTCCATTAAAGGAGTGCGTCAATATTCGTAACGCATTTGCGTTTCCCTCAAAATGAGTCAAATCTTCCCACTCTTCTTTACTGACCATTTCACGATACTTCTGCCCGGCCCCATCTGTAAAAAACGAAGAAATAGCCGCCTCCCCAGAGTGTCCAAAAGCCGGATTGCCCAAATCATGAGAAAGGCAAGCTGCGGAAATAATATTGCCAACCTCCTGCAAAAAAGGTGCTTGTTGGTCGATCTCCGGATTCTGTTTCTTCATCAGGTTATAAAACAAACGACCTAACGAGCGTCCAACCGAAGCAACCTCCAAGCTGTGTGTCAACCGATTATGTACAAATACTGCGCCTGGTAGCGGAAATACTTGCGTCTTATTCTGTAAACGTCGAAATGGTGAGGAGAAAATTAACCGATCATAATCGCGCTGAAACTCGGATCGTGCGTCAAATTGTTCGTTTATTTCACGGCTTTCATATCCCCATCGTTTAGCCGACAAGAGTTGTTTCCAATTCATCTAAAATTAAGGATTTTGTACTGCAAATATACGTTTAAAAAACTGGAGCGTAAGTTCAGAAGCGGGAATTTCGACGAAAAATGCCAATCAACAGATTAGGAATATAGGAAAGCTGCATGAATACCAAAAGAAGCAAGGAGCCGGAATAAAAACGTTGTATTTTTTCAAACCGTTCCTGACGGGCCAACCGCTCTATGCTTCCCAGCGTCGGGTCGCCAACTTGAGGAATCAGCACACGTTCTAGCACGCCCAGTGTCCAGACATTGACCAATAAGCAAACCAAGCATATCCAATGCATTACACTCCATCTGGTTGAAAACAACAACGCCTCTGTGTACCGATACAAAACCGCAAAAACGAGAGCCAATACACTAAGAAGCTTAAAGAGTTGTTGTGTAGAATGTGTAAATACACGATCGAAAAGTTCAATCGAAACCACAGCAGTGGGTGAAGGCACGAAAAACGCAAACCCCAAAACCAGGAGACCCGTAGCAAAAAACAAGATCGACACTTTCACCATCACGCGATACTTCTGGGTTCAAAAATAAAAAACCAAATGAAAATTAAAAAATTATAACCCTGTTAAACCTCCCCTGAAATTGCTATCTTAGCTTAAGCAACATCTCCACAATGAACACGTACCGACTCCCCGACTCAACATCCTTTCTAGGCAAGGTAAATCAAAAAAACACCCACTTGATTACCTTAACTAATCGAGCCGGAATGCAAATTGCACTGACCGATTATGGCGCTCGGATAGTCAGTGCGTTAGTCCCTGACAAACGGGGCGATCTGACTGATGTGGTCTTGGGGTTCGATTCAATTGCCGGTTATCTACAAGCCAAAGAGTCCTATCACGGAGCGACTATCGGGCGATATGGTAATCGGATTGCTGATGGGAAATTCACGCTGGATGACATCGATTACACCTTAGCACAAAACAACGGCATCAACGCCCTTCATGGTGGCGTTGACGGTTTTCATCGACAGGTCTGGGATCGGCAAGTTAATTTTAACAAGGTGGTCATTTTCTACCATGTTTCTCCAGCTTCTGCCGAAGGATTTCCGGGCGAGCTTAAAACGACCATTTCCTTCGAACTAACCAACGACAATCAGATCATCATAAAATACAGGGCAACCACCAATGCCCCCACCATTATAAACTTAACTAATCACGCGTATTTCAACCTCAATGGTGAAGGATCGGGAGATATTCTGGATCATGATTTTCAAATCCATTCCGAGCAATTTTTACCCATCAACGAGAATCAAATACCTACCGGAGAGTTCCGCCCTGTCGAGGGGAGTCTTTTCGACTTCCGCCAACCCACGCCTTTGAAAACCCGACTTGAACGACAAGATGAGCAATTGCGGTTTGCCAACGGCTTCGATCATACGTTCATCAACAACCAAGCCGTACATCAGCCGATTGCCTCGGCGTACTCGCGAAAATCGGGTATCCAGTTGGATGTGTTGACCACCGAGCCGGGACTCCATTTTTATTCCGGTAATTTTTTATCCGACGATGTGGGTAAATCCGGACAGCCCTATGCTCCCCACAGTGGCTTCTGCTTTGAAAGCCAGCATCACCCGAATAGTCCCAACCAAGACGATTTTCCGAAGGTTACCCTCCGGCCTGGCGAAATATTCGAGAGTGAAACTCGATACAAGTTTACCATTAGAAAACATGAAACCAACCCAGACCCAAACGTAAAGCAGGGTTAATAACAGGTCTATTTGTGTGTCAAAAGGTGATCTAACGCTTTATTTACCTGCTCAAAACCAAAAGTGCTTTTGATATCAGCAAACATGCGCTCGATCTGATCATTACAAAGATTACCGATACTACCCTCGTGCGTATGATGCACTTCTTTAGCGGGCTTAAAATTTCCCGCTTCAATGTCAACACCAATTTTCTGATAGGCTTCGCGGAATGGCGTCCCACTCAACACTTCATTATTCACGACCTCGACACTAAATAAATAGTCATACTTCGGATCCTCGAGTATCTCCTTCGACACACTGATGTTTTCAAGCATGTATTTACTGATCAGCAAACAATCGTTCAACGACTCAAACGCGGGAAACAAATTCTCTTTCAGAAGCTGAAGATCTCTATGGTAGCCCACTGGGAGATTAGTGGTCATCAAAGCGATTTCGTTTGGAAGGGCTTGTATTTTATTACAACGAGAACGGATCAATTCGAAAACATCCGGATTCTTCTTGTGAGGCATGATGGAGGAGCCCGTCGTCAAATGCGCAGGGAAGGATATAAAACTAAAGTTCTGATTGATAAACAAAGTGACATCCATAGCGAACTTGGCGAGTGTTGCCGCGATCGAGCTTATGGCTTGCGCAAGCACCCGTTCGGTCTTTCCACGGCCCATTTGGGCATAAACCACATTATAATTTAAATCGTCAAAACCCAACAGCCGAGTGGTCATTTTGCGATCCAGTGGGAAGGAAGAACCATAACCTGCCGCAGAACCTAACGGGTTCTTATTGCAGACATTCCACGCGGCCTTTAACAGATGAAGATCGTCGACCAAACTCTCCGCGTAGGCTCCAAACCACAGTCCAAACGAGGAAGGCATAGCAATCTGCAAATGAGTATACCCCGGCATTAGCACATTTTTATGTTTATTACTCAAGGCGACAAGTTGATTAAAAAGCGCTTCGGTGTTCTTGAATATGATCTCTATCTCCGATCTAAAATACAGTTTCAGGTCCACCAAAACTTGATCGTTTCTTGACCTTCCGGAATGTATTTTCTTCCCGGCTTCCCCAACCCGTTGGGTTAACATCATCTCAATCTGAGAATGCACATCCTCCACGCTATCCTCGATGGTGAATTTTCCATCCTGGATTTCCTGATAAATATTTTTTAGCTCCGCTTGAACCACCGCTAGATCTGCTTGGGTCAATAAGTCTATACTGTTCAACATTCGGGTATGGGCTAAGGAACCCAACACATCGACTGCCGCGAGCTGCATATCTAATTCCCGATCCTTGCCGACGGTAAAGTTTTCAACAAAGGAATCGACGTCTATATTTTTTTGCCAAATTTTCATCTAATTTCATTTAGTGAAACAAAAATACCAATATATAGGAATTATTCAAGTCGGCAACATCTGATACGGTGGGATCCAATTTCTCTTCGTAAAGATTTCACGGAACTTAAAGCCCGATACTAGCCCCTCACCACACATCCTAAGTGATTGCTTACTTTTTTTTAAAATACTTCTTGCAGATGCTTAACTAAAGCTCTATGCTTGTGGTGTAAAGGGGAATGAAAAACACGATGAGTGAGTGTAAACTCACCTCGAATAACCAACAATCTCTCTAAATATGATAGACCGAAAAGTCTTTAAACTTTGAAGGAATTATACTATCCAATTATAAACTAGTTTGAGTAAAGACTTGTCAATTGCCCACGACAAGTCTTTTTTTCTTTGTCCATCCAGTACTGAATTGGTATATGAACGTCTCTTAGGACGGTCGAGTCGATATAAATTCTCTATATTTGTGTAGGGAAATGTAATACAACTTTTCCTTTTAGAATCAGAATGATGGGAACAGAAAGCAAAAGGCAGCAACGATTTGCAGGAGTCATCCAACAGGATTTGGCCGAAATGTTTCAACGGGATGGTAAGGAGTGGGCACCAGGTGCATTTATCACGGTAACCAGAGTCAGAGTCACGCCCGATTTAGCGATTGCTAGGGTTTACTTAAGCTTCTTGAATACCAAGACCGCCAAATCAGATATCGAAAGCATTCGAAGCAAATCAAGTGAGATTCGATATAAACTGGGAAGTCGAATAAAAAATCAGGCTCGGATCGTTCCACAGCTTGAGTTTTTCCTAGATGACACCAATGAATACGTGGAGCATATGGACAAAATTTTCGAAAAAATCAGCAAGGAGCCACGGCAACCTGATTAATTTTGGAACGTCAGCTATGATCTTCCAACTTGACACGGAATCTATCCAATTTCCGCACCCTTCTTTGGCCGAACAAGATGGGCTTTTGGCAGTAGGTGGCGATTTGAAAGTTGAGCGTTTACTGCTCGCCTATGAAAACGGGATCTTTCCTTGGTATGACCAGGACAGCCCCATATTATGGTATGCACCTTTAGAACGTTTTGTCCTCTTCCCTGATCAGCTCAGAGTGTCAAAAAGCTTAGCGCAAGTCTTGCGTTCCAAGAAGTTTCAGGTCACCGAAAACCATTGTTTCGATGAGGTTATCCGTCAATGTGCCAACGCGATACGGAAAGAACAGGACGGCACTTGGATTCTCCCAGAAATGCAAGAAGCTTACGGCAACCTACACCGAGCAGGTTATGCACATAGCGTGGAAATCTGGGATGGACCGCAACTCGTCGGTGGGTTATACGGGGTGCAAATCGGCCAAGTTTTCTGTGGAGAAAGTATGTTTAGCATAACGAGTAACGCCTCAAAAGTTGCTTTGGTTCATTTAGCGCGCAAAGGAAGCCTGCAGCTGATCGATTGTCAAATTCCCTCTGATCATTTAAAAGCTATGGGCGCCCAAACCATTTCGCAACAAGCTTATTTAAACAGACTCCAAACAGGTTTATGCCTAACAGACAAAACGCATGACAGATTTTAGCCAACATTTCGATATCGACCACAGCGTAACCTATCTCAACACCCCAGGCAATGGATTATTACCGCGCTCGGTAAAGGAGTGGCGTGCAAATTTTGAGCGTACATTCTACGATTCCGGGAGTGTGCAGCGCGATCGGCAGGGCGAATTTATGGACCTTGTGAAAGATCAAGTGGCTGAATTTTTCGACAGTCCAGTCGAAAACACATTCCTAACGCCGAACTTTTCATTCGCCTTTACCAGCTTAATTAACCAGCTCCCTGCGGATTTCAGTTACTTACTGCTCGAAGATGAATACCCTTCGCTCGCTTATCCTTTAACAGCTCGGCGGTTGCAATGTCTTTCGGTTTCCGTTAATTCCAAAGTAGAAGATGAAATTCTTCAAGCAGTTGAACGACACCGACCAGACGTTTTCGTTTTAAGTCTTGTTCAGTATATCTCTGGGCTGAAGATCAACCTTAATTTTTTAAAGCAGTTAAAATCACAATATCCGAGCCTTATTATTCTAGCTGATGGTACTCAGTTCCTTGGAACCGCTGCCTTTAGTTTCCGTAATTCGGGCATCGATGCCTTAGCGGCAAGTGGGTATAAGTGGCTCCTTTCCGGGTTTGGAAATGGGTTCGTTTTGTTGAGCGAGGAATTAAGAGACCGTTTAGAAGCCGACCTTTCGGATATACCTGCCCCTGATGTCCCTATGTGGAAAGGAAAAACCACCCTAAACACCTTCTTTGAGCCGGGTCATCAGGACAATATCGCACACGGTACACTCCGAGAAAGCTTACGATTTCTCCATTCAATTGGTTTAGAAAATATTGAACAGCATCTGCGCCTGGTCAGTGAACAAGCATATACGATGCTAGCAGACCGTGGACTATTATTGCCTTACATCCGAGAACGACAGACACGCTCTCCCCTTATAAATATACAAGTAGATACGTCCATCTACCCCCGGTTAGTGGAACAAGGAATCATGTGTTACCCTCGAGGAAATGGCATACGAATAGGTATCCATCTCTACAATACTATTTCGGATATTCAAAAATTGGTGGAATTAATTGAAAAACATAATGAAATTTAAAATAGGAGACTTTGTACGGTTTGTTGATGAGCCCATTGAGGGACATATCACTTCATTTTTGAACAACGAGCTGTTAGGTGTGACCGATGATACCGGATTTGAAATACCGGTACCGCAAAACAAAATCACATTAGTGCATGGTAACATGCGTAGCATTGAAGACGATGAAGAAAATGAATTGAAGTCTCTTGAGCCCCTTAAATTTATTGACCAAGGTATATTTCTAGGGGTTGCAGGCGAAGAAAAGGAAGGACTTGCCAAATTCTACCTGGTGAACGAGACATCTTTCGAACTGTTAATTCACGTATCTATTCCAAGCGGAAACAAAAACAGCAGTATTTTTGCGAATCTCATCCCTCCTCGAGAATATCAACAAATCTACACAGGCAACTTTTCTTCTGTGCACAAATGGCCTAGTCTTTTATTCCAAATTCTTCGTAGTTCAACCCGACCCCAACAAGGCCTTCCGGCAATCGAAAGGTCGATTAAGGTTAAGCCTTTGGAGTTAATCCGGTCAAAAGAACAATTGGCGATATTACCCGAAAAAGCTTGGTTATACCAACTGGATAAGGAAGAAGAAGATATTGGTTTGGATAAGTTACGCAGTCACTTTATCTCCCATCGGCCAAAGAAGAAATAATTGTCTCTTAGCCTGCCAAAAGGACTATAAGACGAATCAACGCACGAGATTTAACATTTAATTAACACTATTTATAATCGTTCTAAATTCTCGGTATTTACAGATTTTTGACAATCGCAAACCTCATTTAGTCTACATTTGCAGTACAAAAATTATTGGAGAAATAATAGGCTTTGAAGAATTTAAAAGTTATAGCGTTTACCCATAGACACGTCGATTTAAGGGACTTGGGCAATCTGGTTATATGTAATGAGGAGTTGGACAGCCGACTTATTAATCTAAAGAACACCTTAGATATTCCGGAAATATTCTATATCGGTACCTGTAACCGTGTGGAATTTGTTTTTTACGGACCTCACGAACTTACCGATGATTTTGTCGTTCAATTCTTAGACAGTATGAATTTCTGTGTTCCGACCGAACGCATGCAGTGTTATTTGGGTCAAGTGAATCGTTACTCAGGACTCGATGCTCTAAATCATTTATTTCGAATTTCTTGTTCACTCGAAAGCCTGGTGGTTGGAGAAAAAGAAATATTGGCACAAATTCGCAAAGCCTACGATCGTTGCAAAGCGGCTGGTTTCACCGGTGACTTCTTACGCTTGATGATGGACCGGTTAGTCAAAACTGCGAAAGAGGTCTATACCTTCACCAACATCTCTCGTAACCCCGTATCGGTCGTTTCATTGGCCTATCGGAAATTACGCGAAGTAAAACTATCGGACAATCCGCGAATTTTGATTATCGGTTCTGGAGAAACCAATCAGAACCTTGCAAAATACCTTAAAAAACATAAGTACACCAACTTCGTTATCTTCAATCGAACCGTTGCCAACGCAAAAAATCTAGCCGAAGAGCTTCAAGCGCCGGTCTACCCCTTGAGCGAGTTAGAAAACTACAAAGAAGGCTTCGATGTTTTAATGACGTGTACCGGTGCACCAGAGGCTATTATCAATGAAGAGCTATATCGCTCGTTGTTAAACGGAGAAGACGATAAGAAAGTCATTGTAGACCTGGCCATACCGAATGACATCGATGCGGAAGTCGTTGCAAAATACGCACCCCATTATATCGAGGTAAGTAGTTTGCAGCAAATCGCTGAGAAAAACATCCAAGAGCGTTATTCTGAACTGGACAGCGCTGAAAAGATCATCGAACGAAATATCAAAGAATTCCTACCGCTACTCAAGCAACGCCGTGTGGAAGTTGCCATGAAAGAAGTTCCGGAAAAAATCAAAGAGATTCGAGCCATGGCCATTAGCGAAGTATTCGCCAATGAGGTAGAACAGTTAGATCCCGCAGCCCGCGAGGTATTGAATAGGGTGATTAACTACATGGAAAAAAAATACATTAAGGTGCCCATGGTGATGGCTAAAGAAATCTTAGTAAAATCCTCAGAAGCCGATCGCAACTGATCCAACAATCAATTATTTCCCGATTCTGACAATCAATAGTCAGAAATGGCGTGGCATTTGTTTAAATTTGCTCGAAACATTCATTTTGAACCATTTAACGTGAATAGAAAACTAATCATCGGTACCCGAGGGAGCGAGCTCGCGCTTTGGCAGGCTAATTATATCAAAGGCCGCCTCGCGGAAATCTCGATCGAGGCCGAACTGAAAATCATCAAGACCCAAGGCGACATTATTCAACATCTTCGACTAGATAAACTGGAAGGCAAAGGTTTCTTCACCAAAGAGCTCGAAGAAGAATTACTCTCGGGCACCATTGACCTAGCGGTCCACTCCCATAAAGATCTACCGACGACTAATCCTCCAGGACTGACGATTGCAGCAGTGTCCGAGAGAGAAGATCCCTCGGAGTTATTGATCATCCACAAAGACTGTCTTGATATCACTAAACGCTTGGGAATAAAGCACGCGGCAACCGTTGGTACCTCGTCAAATCGTCGGAAAGCACAACTACTTTCTATACGACCCGATCTGGAGTTTGACGATCTTCGCGGCAATGTGCAAACCAGAGTTCGAAAACTGCGTGATGAAAAGTATGACGCCATCGTTCTTGCTAAAGCAGGCATTACACGTATCGGGATGGATATTTCCGATTTCCATGTGGAAGAAATTGCCCCGGTGGAGGTCATCCCTGCCCCTGCTCAAGGTGTTTTAGCTATTCAGATTCGCGAGGCCGATCAAGAGCTTTATGACGCGCTCCAACGGATTAACAACCAGGAAGTCGCTGAGACCATCAGTGTCGAGCGTAAGGTGTTGAATCTTTTTGAAGCGGGTTGTCATGCTCCGTTGGGAAGTTATTGCCGAAAAGTGGACGGAAAATTCCAATCTTGGACATCCAATGCCGAAACGAATGAAGGCTTCCCCGATCGATTTTTCCTGGAATCAGAATCTGTTGCCGGAATGGCAGAAAAGATTTTTTCTAAATTTCAAAAAGAACGTAAACTGCCTGCATCCGTTTTCATTTCTCGGGATCTATCTGAAAGTTCTTACTTAGCCCGTTTCTTGGCAAAACATCAGATTAATGTCGATGCACGTTCATTAATCCGTATTTATCCAACCATTAATAAACTGGACTCATTTATCCTCAAGCGTGCCGATTGGATTTTCTTTAACAGCAAAAATGCCATCGAACACTTCTTCAAATTGGACCCCTGGATCTTGAAAAAAACAAAGATCGCAGTCCTCGGAAGAGGTTCGGAAAAGACGTTGCGGAAATTTAATCGTGTAGCGGATTTTTCCGGTGATGATTTAGGAATAGACACAGAGGAGATTGCCAAGGAATTCGCTAAAATTGCAGATGGACAAACGGTCCTTGTTCCCCGAGCAGAAGCCTCACTAAAGACGATACAAAAAGCCTTGACAGAAAACACCAATATCATTGACATGCCCATTTACGAGACGGTCATCGAAGAAGAGGTTGATAAATCAAATGCCGAGGTTCTTATTTTTACCAGTCCTAGTAATGTGGAGGCTTACTTCCATAAAAACCTAATTGATCCCGATCAAAAAATCATTTGTATTGGACATGCCACTGCAAAAGCAATCGACGCACTCGGTTTAAAATATCACTTACCATTTTCACCTGATGAAATAGGTCTTGCTGAGGCCGTGTTTGGTTTGGACTATTAAGTAAAAAGAGGGGTTCGCCCCGCTAATTGTTGACAAAATATTGGCTATGTTATCTCGCCCTAGAAGAAATAGAAAATCTGCCGTCATTCGCGACATGATACAGGAAAACCACCTGCACGCTGCGAATCTAATTTTTCCACTATTTATCGTCGACGGCGAAAATCAAAAGATTGAAGTGGGCTCCATGCCGGGCATTTATCGTTATTCCATCGACAATTTGCTAAAGGAAGTCGAAGAATGTCTTAAATTAGGCGTGAAGGCTTTCGACCTGTTTCCCGCCGTCGAAGAGTCATTAAAAGATAAATATGCAACGGAAAGCTACAAACCAGGAACGCTGTACTTACGAGCGATCCAAGCCGTGAAGAGAAACTTTCCTGAAGCTTGTGTGGTAACCGACGTGGCGATGGACCCTTACAGCTCCGATGGACATGATGGGATCGTTGAAAACGGCGAGATCATTAATGATGAAACGCTTGAGATTTTAGGAAAAATGGCCTTGGCTCATGCGGAAAGCGGGGCCGATATTATTGCACCTTCCGACATGATGGACGGACGTATCGGCTATCTTCGTCATCGTTTAGACGAAAATGGTTTTACGAATGTCTCCTTGATGTCCTATACGGCAAAATACGCCTCAGCTTATTACGGACCCTTTCGGGACGCTTTGGGTTCAGCGCCGAAAAATGGAGACAAGAAAACATACCAAATGAATCCCGCCAATAGCAAAGAAGCCCTTATTGAAGCCCAATTAGACGCTGAAGAAGGCGCTGATTTTTTAATGGTCAAACCGGGACTCCCCTACCTAGATATTATCAAACTTTTGAGTGACAACTTTGATTTACCAATCGCCGCCTATAATGTTTCTGGTGAATATGCCATGTTAAAAGCAGCGATTGCCAAGGGATGGTTGAGCGAGCAGGTCATTTTGGAGACGCTCCTGAGCTTCAAACGTGCTGGTGCTACCTCAATTCTGTCCTATCACGCCAAAGAGGTCCTGCAAAAAGGTTGGATAAAATAAGGTTTTAGAGCACTTATTTCATTCTCATTTTTTTAAGAACACTAAGGTGAACAAATTGCTAATTTGGCGAAATTAACCAATTATTTCTCTATTTTTGTGTGTCAAACCGACGACTATCAACACGAATTCATAACATGGAACATACGCGAATCAATCGACTATTAAAATCTGAAGAGTTTGGACAGGAAGTAATTGTCAAAGGCTGGGTAAGGACTTTTCGCAACAACCAGTTTATCGCCATTAATGACGGATCTTCGATTAACAATATACAAGCAGTAATCGATTTCGAGAACACCCCTTCAAACCTATTAAAGAAAATCAACACCGGTGCGGCGGTACGGGTAAAAGGCACTTTAATTGAATCACTGGGCAAAGGGCAAAAAGTGGAGATTAAAGCAAGTGAAGTCACTATCATCGGCGAAGCTGATCCCGACAAATATCCTTTGCAACCGAAAAAGCACTCCTTGGAGTTTCTACGCGAAATTGCACACTTACGCTTTAGGACAGGCACATTTAATGCGATATTCAAGATCAGAAATGCTTTATCGTTCGCGGTCCACAAGTTCTTCCATGAGCAAGAATTCGTCTATATTCACACGCCAATTATCACCGGGTCAGATGCCGAAGGCGCTGGAGAAATGTTTCGGGTAACGACTATCGATCTAGACAATATACCAAGAACGGAGCAAGGTGAGATTGATTTTCGCGAAGACTTTTTCGGGAAGGCAACAAATTTAACGGTATCCGGCCAACTCGAAGGCGAACTGGCTGCGCTGGCATTCGGCAATATTTATACATTCGGACCTACTTTTCGTGCAGAGAATTCAAACACGACAAGACATTTAGCGGAGTTCTGGATGATTGAACCTGAAATGGCGTTCTACGAATTAGAAGACAACATGGATCTCGCCGAAGACCTCCTAAAATATGTCCTCCGACATGTCCTTGAGCATTGCCCTGATGAACTCGAACTATTGAAAAACCGGTTGATCGAAGAAGAGAAATCAAAACCACAAAAAGATCGTTCCGAGCTCAATTTAATTGACAAACTAAAATTCGTGGTCGACAATCAGTTCGAACGAGTAAGCTATACAGAAGCCATAGACATATTGAAACGGAGCAAGCCGAATCAGAAGAAACAATTCAAATATCCCATCGATGCGTGGGGCGCAGACCTTCAGTCAGAACATGAACGTTATTTGGTCGAGAAGCACTATAAAAAACCAGTCATACTCACCGATTATCCCAAAGCGATTAAGGCCTTTTACATGAAGCAGAACCCAATCGATGCCAATGGAAACGAGACCGTACGCGCCATGGATATTCTATTTCCCGGAATTGGCGAGATGGTGGGTGGATCTCAACGCGAAGAGAATCTTGACAAGTTGACTGCGCGGATGGAAGAGTCTGGGGTTCCCCGTGAAGAAATGGATTGGTTTTTAGATACCCGCCGATATGGTTCAGTACCGCATTCCGGTTTTGGTGTCGGATTTGAACGACTCGTATTATTTGTCACAGGGATGGGCAATATCCGAGACGTGATTCCCTTTCCAAGAACACCTAACAGCGCAGATTTCTAGGTTAGTGAAACAATAAATGTCCATAGGTTGTTTACCATAAAAGGGGAACGGATACCGTGTTCCCCTTCGATCTTTACACGATGAATCTCAGGGCCATGCTAGTCAGAATATACAATGAAAACCCGAATCCCAAGTCGATCGAAGAAACGGTTCGAATCTTGAAAAGCGGTGGCGTTATTATCTATCCGACCGATACGGTGTATGGTATTGGCTGCGATATCACCAACCAAAAAGCAATTGAAAAGGTTTACTCGATTCGGGGGTTGAAACCAGAAAAATCGAACTTATCCTTTATCTGTTACGATCTGACCGATATCTCCCAATACACGAAACCCTTTGACACCCCTGTATTCCGAGTATTGAAAAAAGCACTCCCAGGGCCTTTCACTTTTATATTTAATGCCAGTAGCCAAGTTCCAAAATTACTTAGCTCAAAAAAGAAAACGGTCGGTATACGGATTCCAAACAATAATATCGTGCGTGAAATCGTCAGAGAGCTTGGGAACCCTATCGTCACAACGTCCATCCGCGATGAAGACGAAATTATCGAATATTCAACAGACCCTGAACTGATTTACGAAAAATACCAAGAACAGGTCGACCTGGTTATTGACGGTGGATATGGAGACAATATCGCCTCAACGGTGGTTGATGTGACATCCGGGGATTTCGAAATTCTCAGAGAAGGGAAAGGCGATTTGAACCAATACCTATAAGCTTTGCAAGGTTACACCTCACCTAATGGCAGCTTCTTTCTTTTTCCGTTAATATAGGACACATTAAAAATAACGACAGCGATGATGATCATCACAAAAGCGATGAGCTGCCGATCATTAACGGATTCCTGATAATAGAAAATGGCCAAGCAAAATCCAATTAACGGATTCAAATAAAGCAAAATCCCCACGACAGACGAATCCAATCCCTTTAGTGCGTACATATTGAGCATGAGCGGAACAATCGTGTACATTATCGCTATTAGCCCGATATAGCCAAAAAACATCCCTGTTTTCGGCACGGAAAGATCGCTAGCGACAATAAACGGAACTAGGCAAACAGTACCGACTAAAATATGCATAGCGAGCATGACCAATCGATCCATCTCAAATTTATTCTTCTGCAACACCAAATAGGCCGCATAGGTGAGTGCAATCACGACACTGAATAACATATCTAAGAAATGACCGTAAGCTAGAATAAGACAACTCAACAAACAAATGCCTACAGCAAGGAGTTGTATTTTCGACAAGCGTTCTCGCAGAAATATACTGGCCAACACGGTGGTGATAATCGGGCAAACCAGGTACGCTAGCGCTGTCGCATTGACGCTTATATTGTTCATCACATAAATAAAAAGATACCAGTTAACCGCCAGGAGCAACGCACTGGTGATGAGATTGAGAAAAAGTAGTCGACGCTTTTTGTTATTCAATCCTCGAATATACCGAACGCTGGAGCGCGTTTGATGTCGTCTAAAAACGAAGCAGGCCAGGGTGACAAAAAAAGAGGCAAAAAGTACACGGTAGAGTAGTATATCTAATGAAGGGTAGCCGCCCAGCGGTCTCAGCACCAATGAAAATGTACCCCAGATGGCAAAGCCTAATACGGCAGCAAGATAATGTTTCATCGATGTCGGATACCAATTATTATTTATTTAGATCGGCTAGGTTAGCGATCTGAATTTACGAATTGTGGCGTTTTTAAAATTAGAGAATGACCAATTCTTCAATAATCACTTTCCCGACATATTCGTTAACCCGTCCAATTATTTGCCGCCTGATCATCGCCAGTTCATTCTTAATTACGGCAGACTCCAGACGGACGAACAGTTTCTTATCCCGAATGTAAATCTGTTCGGTTCGATTGGCTATTGCCGGACCAATAATTTCGGGCCAAGCGCTAACAATCGATGTTTCGTCAAACTTTCTTCTTAATCGATAAACATCCAACAGTTTTTCAACCGCTTGTTTGATGGTTACATCATCACTTCTTCTAAACGCGTCTTCGTTATACCTCGCCATAAGCTTGCCCTCTTTCTATCTCAAAGATACGAATTGGCTGACCGATTTCTTGAAATATTTTCTCGACACGGTCACGGCTAGTATCCGTAATAAAAATCTGTCCAAAGGCATCCTCAGATACGAGCTCCATCAGCTTCCGGGTACGTTTATCATCCAGTTTATCGAAAATATCATCCAATAAAAGCAGGGGAGTAAATTGCTTCCGGTTTTTCAGAAACATGTATTGCGCCAGCTTCAATGCAATGAGAAATGATTTTTGCTGACCTTGTGATCCAAACTTTTTCAAGGGCATGCCTTGATGTATCGAGAATAACAAGTCATCTTTATGGACCCCGACTGTGGTACGCTCAAGGGTACGATCTTTGTCAATGCTGTTATTTAACAAGTCTAGAAAACTACCGTTCTCCAGCGGAGAATCATAGAGGAGCTGAACCTCCTCCTCGTCCTCCGTTAAAAACCGATAATAGTTGCGGAATTCCGGCAAAAACTCTGAAATAAATTGTTTTCGTCGTTCATAAATAGCCTCCCCAGCGTCAACCAACTGGAAATTTAACGCCTCTAGAAGTCCATAATCGAAAACCCCATTCTGACGGATATTCTTCAATACTGTGTTTCGTTGCAACAGTATTCGATTGTAGCTGATCACCCGATCTAAATATAGATGATCGGTTTGGGAAATTACGTTATCGATAAATTTACGACGTTCTTCGCTCCCATCCATAATGATCACGCTGTCATTAGGCGAAATCATGACTAACGGAAATTGGCCGATATGATCCGCTAGGCGTCCGTATTCCTTCTTATCCTTCTTAAAATGTTTCTTTTGATTTCGCTTTAGACTGCAGGACACCACAATTGGTCTGGCATCTTTCTGAAACTCTCCTTGAATCATAAACCAATCCTCTCCCTTTTTTATGTGTTGAGAATCAATCGGATTGAAGTAAGATTTACAGAGTGATAAATAATGTATAGCATCCAACAGATTCGTCTTACCAGATCCATTCTGCCCGGTAAAGGCATTGGTTTGTGGTAAGAACTCCAGAGTCGAATCGGTATAGTTCTTAAAATTCAGAACACTAAGGTGTTTTAACCACATTTCAGAAATTATCCATATTGATGAAACACCTTGGGGTTATTTTACTTCTTCAAAATCAATAAACTCACCCGCTGTATTTGCGCCTTTTCCCGCCTTCTTTTTCGTTTGTTTCGGCGGCATATATTCCACACGAACTTTCCCATCCGGGCGTGAGGCTTGACTGCGTCGCTCAAATGGATTAGCTCCCGGTTGATCCTGTGCAAATTCACCCTGTCTTCCGTTCATCATCTTTTCTGCCATTTTCCTAAAAAAGAACGGCAACAAGAGTCGGGCTCCGAACTTAAATAAGTAATAGAATAAAACTATAGATATCAGAAAGTATATAAATGTCATCTTTATTAAACGCTTTTGTTCAAATTTAATAAAAATTCAAAGGGGAAGCCTAGTCGAATGTCAAGTAAATCTCAATTAACATTTTTTAGGACTTATCGCGCGCTCCTTCTATCGCATGAAAGAGTTGTGTAGGATGTTGCGAACCGATCACATAAATTAACCCATCGCTATCCGTTAACCAGACCGCATCTTTTCCGCCTGAGTAAAATCGGATTTTCCCGTTCTTATGGAGATTGTAAACTGGATTATTGAAGACGAAGGTCGAATATGCGCGTTGTTCCACCTTGACAATCGAGTTTAAATCTATCTTGACCAAGCTGGTTGTCCATAGACCACTCAGGATAAGATGCGTACGCGTCACACGTGTCCGATAGCTGACCATGTATAACATAATGATTGAAACCAGAAGAATACTCGCGCCTACAATAAAAAATAGCTGTTGAGAAACAACGTGCTCCCAGTTGATATAATAGGCCACAAAACAGAATAGCGCTAAAATTAACCTTACGCTAATCCACGACCAATCTCTCCCAAGGTATTGCTTTTCCTGAAATAATGCCTCTTCGTCCATTACTGTTATTTAAATACGAAAGTAAGTACTTTCTTTGTATTTTCCGTTACCTTATAGCGATTATCTAAACGCATGCCAATGACCCAAATCACCTCCCCATTCCCATTCACCAAAAGTGGCGTACGTTCTTTTTGGAACCGGTCGACTTTTCGCTGAATAAAAAAGTCACTGATCTTCTTTTGTCCTTGCATACCTAATGGGACGAAGCGATCCCCCTGCTGCCAAATTCTTAGGGTAAGGGGAAACACTAGTTTATCGGCATCCACATCTTCTCGATGAGGATGCTCATCATAAAGCTCCTCAGCGGTTCCTTCCAGCACACGAAGCATCCGATTTCCCCAACTGACCGAAGATGTGGGGAGATCAATGCGGCTTGGGGTCGGAATTTCTTCGATCAAATTTCTCAAGAAGATTGCTTCCCTATCCAGCAATAATTCATAGTAACTTGAGGTGAATAAAGCGCCGACCTGCTGATCAAACGTAACAACAAGATCATCGGTAGAGGTTCTATTAAAACCATACGGCCTAAAAAGTTCATACATCAAAAATCCATCGGATAAATAAGGCCGGAGTTCATCCTTTGAAATCATAATATCTCCATCACGCGATCGAAACAATTGATCTCGTATACGATCAATCGTGCGTTTGATGAAGGCAAAACTTTCCTCAAATCGATGCACATTTTGGTGCATGATGTTCTCGAAATCAGGTTGAATCTCCTTAAATTTCGGCACGATATCGTGTCTAATTTTATTTCGAGCATATTTCGTTGAAAAGTTCGATTGATCATCTCGAAAAGGAACTTCCAATCGCTGAACTTCGGTATTCACTTGCTCGGCTGAAAGAAAAAGCAGTGGTCGAATAACCCGATCTCTTTTTACATGAATTCCCAATAAACCTCGGATTCCAGTACCACGTATCAAATTGAGGAGTACCGTTTCCAAATGATCGTTTCCGTGCTGAGCAATTGCGATTTTATCACATCCTTCTTGTCTCCTCAAGGTTTCAAACCACGCATAGCGTAAATCTCTGGCGGCCATTTGAATGGAAATCTTCTCCTGTTGAGCATATTTCATGGTATCAAAATGCTCGACAAAAAAAGGCATTCCCCATGTTTTTGCCATACCACGAACCAATTGCTCGTCCTTGTTGGACTCCTCTGCTCTTAAGTTAAAATTACAATGCGCAATAATACAGTTTTGCCCAAGCTCATAAAAGAGACGGGCCATCAACATGGAATCCCGACCGCCACTAACCGCCAATAGCACCCGTTGCCCTGTTTGGAGCAAATTGTATTGCTGCATAAATTGTGTCAAACGATCAAGAATCACCATACTTCAAAATTAATTATTATCAAATACCTTTCTTATGTTACATCAAAAAAATTTGTTTAACAATATTTTGCTAATTAATTCTCTATTTTTGCCCTTGTGAGACACTTATTTATTTTCATCATGTGTTTGTTGAGCCTGGGTACCTATGGACAATCGGGACAGGAGTCCCGTTCCGGCCAACCCACGCCGATGTATCTGAAATCTTCAACGGTGTCAGGAGCACGTGATCAGGGAGTCTTTTGGAGTGTCAATCCTGTTTATGAGCATCAGGGCTCCACCTTAGCTTCAGATAGCGGTAAGCTTTATACCGATGAAATCGGAAATGAATTCTTTGAGGCACACGGAAACATCGTTATAACACAGCCCTCAGGTACTATTATCCGGGGCACACATCTACATTACGACGCTTCCAGTCAACATGCGATATTGACAGAGAATGCGCGAATGATTGATGGACAAACGACCTTAACAACAGACTATTTAACGTATAATCTCCGAAGCGAGCGCGGCACCTACCAACACGGGGGACGAATTGTAGGACAAGGCGATACGATTACCTCGCAAAAAGCCTATTATTTCGAAAGAACCAAAGATGCTTATTTTAACGAAAAAGTGGTCGTTCGGTCCCAAAGTGTAATCATCTACACCGATACCATGCAGTACAATACGACGCATCGAGATGCTTACTTTTTTGGTCCCACCAATATTAATGGACGTGCAGGGGAAACGCTTTATACGGAAAAAGGAACTTACAATACCGGAACTGGGATCGCCAAATTCAATAAAAACAATCTGTACACCGAGGATAGTCGCTTTCTAAAAGGAGATAGTCTCTATTATGATCGGGACAGCGGAATCGGCGAGGCTTTTCGAAACGTGCTATTTGTTGACACCTTAGACAAGTTCTACGCCAGTGGCCAATATGGAAAATATCTTGAATCAGACCAGTCTATTCTAATGACTGACCAACCGTTAATCAAGTATGTAGTTCGATCTGATTCTGCAGGTAATCAGTCCGATAGCACTGCCGTTGACTCGGTTGCCACAGCGCCTGAAGAACTTTCGTCACGAAAACGACGACAACGCGAAAGGGCTTCCGAAAAAGAAAAGGAATTGAACGGTACAGTCAAAGACACCGTTTCTAATCAGGGAATGTCTGATATGGACACCATCCCACCCCCAATTGAAGCCTCAGAAGTAGATACCGCTTATATGACAGCGGACACCCTATTTTCCAAGGTTATTCTGGTTAGCGAATACCGACCACTGGATCTGAAACTGGATAGAGACGGTGGACAAATCGACGAGGATCAGGATGTCGACTATGGCAATATCGATGAGCTTGAGCTTTTCGGCACAGCGGAAGAGGAAGGCTCGGACGGCACGTTAGTGGACTCTGCTTTGAACGAAACCGATTCGGTCGGTATTGACGCGCAACAGGTACCCGATAGTACCGTGACTTCCCCGCCCGACCGTCCTTTCCAGATTATACCGCCCGATAGTCTGGAGGAAATTAGTAAAATTAATGCTGCTGATAGTTTACTTCGCCAAAACGCAGTGATGCCCACCGGCAATGAACATGACAGCCTCATGAATGACGCGTTGCGGGTAGTGACGATTGCTGACACGATCGCTAAGGACTCCTCAGAAGTTTTCTCCGATACAGCGAGGACTCGAATCGTGGAAGCTTATTATAATGTTCGGGTATTCAAGTCCGATTTACAGGCGGTAGCCGATTCGGTTTATTACGGAATGGCAGACTCCATGTTTCGATTTATGGGCGACCCAATGATCTGGTCGGAAGGAAGCCAGATCAGCGCGGATACCATTTATATGCAACTTAAAAACGGCACGATGGATAATGCACTCCTGAAGGATAATGCGTTTATGGTCAACGCTGTTTTGGATACCGCTAAATTCAATCAACTAAAAGGTCGAAAGATTACGGCGTTTTTTGCGAACAATAATATGGACCGGATCTTTGTTGATGGGAATGCTGAAAATCTCGTCTTTTCCACGAATGATGAGACCAACACCATTACAGAAATGTTCTACGATCGAAGTAGCCGAATAAAAGTTCGGATGGAAGGGGAAGAGATCGTTGACTATGTCTCGATTCGTAAAGTAGATCAAAAAGTTTACCCCTTTCGCTTGGTCACTCAAGAAAACGAAGTATTGCCTGGATTTGTCTGGAAACCGCAAGATCGTCCACAATCGCTGGAAGACATGTTGACCAGAAAGCGAATCAAAGTAGACGACACCAATCCAAGTGATGAAGAAGGCGAAGACACAGCGGATGAGTCTGAAGGCAGCATTTCCCAGGAAAATCAAGTCAAAACAGAAGGAATGATTGAAGAGGCGAGCGAGTCCGTTCAAAAAGAAGAAGAAACAGGCGAAGAAGAATCGGCCAGTGAAACACAAGAAATGGAGTCAAGGGAAGATTCCAAAAACAACGAAACGACGACAAGCGAGGAAGAAAAATCCGGCAGTTCTGCAATCAATAACTAGGACGTCAACGGGCTTTTAAGAAAGTGATCAAATTCGCTATCGCGATCGCGCGATGACTAATCTGATTCTTTTCCGCTAGGCTCATCTGAGCAAAGGTATGATCATAGCCTTTGGGCACAAAAATAGGATCGTAACCAAACCCTTCGGTACCGATCTCCGATGTGATGATAGCCCCCTCGATCTTACCCTCAAAAAAATATTGCGTGCCATCAAGATAAAGCGAAATGACAGTGCGAAAACGAGCAGTACGCGCGCTGACGTGAACTCCGTTTAATTTTTCCAGGACCAGACTGATGTTTTTTTCCATATCTCTCGATCCAGAGTATCGCGCAGAATACACCCCTGGCTCGCCATCAAGGGCATCGATTTCCAATCCGGAGTCATCTCCAAAACAATTCACAGCATATCGTTGAACCAAATAGTCCGTCTTTTGTTTCGCATTTTCTTTAAACGTAGTACCCGTTTCAGGTATATCCTCTTGGCATCCAATATCGGCCAGCGATTTGAATTCAATTTTATCACCAAGAAGGGCCCGAACCTCTTCCAGTTTATGTTCGTTGTTTGTTGCAAAAACTAATTCCATAGAAAAAAATTAAACATGTAATAGGGGCACAACACACCTATCGTCGCTTGATCCTGGATAGAATGTCATTCACCGCGGTCAGAATCGACGAGGGTCTATTCTTTCAAAAAGTCCCGAAACTGATACCAAAAAAGTCTCTTTTTCTCCACGTCGGCAAACATCTCCTCAAAACTGAAGGTGTAGAACACGGTCGCCTTCTTTCCTTTCATAAAAGCGTTATGTTCAATCCGTGGCAGCTTCAGTGAACTGGGTTCAACACCGAGCAAAATAATTTTCACCGGTTTAAAAAAATCCATAATCCGATGCCAATCATTGGGATTTTGCTCCTTGTCAAGATTAACAACGGCGACCTTCTCAACCTGAAGTTGTATAGCGCCAAGTGTTTTTTCAAAAGCTTGTTCTGCCTGGGGGGAAAAATATGGAAAATCTCGATAACGTAAAACAAATAAAATCCCAGAGGACCTATCACCTTGATAAATAAACTCCTCCGCCTTGGATGGTTCCTGACGCGGAGGAGTTGTTGTAGTAGATGCGCTAACAATTTTCCTTTCCACGATCGGCGTCCCCTTTTCGATACTCGTAAACAGGGTCTCTGTCAACAACGAACGGAGAGCGACAGGATTATTGGTGATCAATGGATTTATGTCTTTCAAAATAGTAGCAATTCGTTCCTTATTATTGTCCGAGAATCCAAGCAAAAACCAGTGGGGCAACAATGGTTGCATCTGATTCCACAATAAATTTAGGGGATTTGGTATCCAATTTACCCCAAGTGATTTTTTCGTTCGGAACAGCTCCCGAATACGAGCCATAGGATGTTGTGGAGTCTGAAATTTGACAGAAATACGACCAGAACGGGACATCGTGCCATTCCAGATCCTGATACATCATCGGAACGACACAAATAGGGAAATCTCCTGCAATACCGCCACCGATCTGGAAGAAACCGACCCCCTTACCTCCCGAGTTCGCTCGATACCATTCGGTCAGGTATATCATATACTCAATTCCAGTCTTTACCGTATTTGCCTTCAACTCCCCCTTAATGACGTAAGAGGTAAAGATATTTCCTGAGGTCGAATCTTCCCAACCGGGCACGATAATAGGAATATTCTTTTCAGCTGCTGCCAAAATCCATGAGTTCTTTGGATCAATTTCATAATACTGTTCCAAATCGCCGGATAGGACCACCTTATATAGAAACTCATGCGGAAAATAACGCTCTCCATTGGCTTCTGCATCTTTCCATACTTTTTCCAAATGCGATTGTAAGCGGCGAAAAGCTTCTTCCTCAGGAATGCAAGTGTCCGTAACCCGGTTATAATGGTTTTCTAAAAGTTCCCATTCATCCTCAGGACTGAGATCACGATAATTTGGTACACGTTTATAATGAGAATGTGCGACCAAGTTCATCACATCCTCTTCAAGGTTAGCTCCAGTACAAGAAATGATGGCCACCTTGTCTTGACGGATCATCTCCGCTAAAGAAATACCTATTTCAGCCGTACTCATAGCGCCCGCCAGAGACACCAACATCTTTCCACCTTCTTCTAGGTGGGTTTCGTAACCTTTGGCTGCATCAACCAAGGATGCCGCGTTAAAATGGAGAAAATTATTCTCAATAAATTGGGAAACAGGCCCTCTTTCTTTGCTCATATTCGTTCGTTCTTATGATAGTCTTCCAAAGTTACGAAAACTTCCCAAATTGATCGCCCATTTACAAGCCTCCTAAGCGATTAAACCCATTAAAAGGAGAAGAATTAATTATTCAGCCTCGACTTCTTTACGCGTCTATTTACGTTTCAAAAGTTTTGAGAAAAACCAGAACGAAAAAACCAAAATGAACACCATGATTATCAAAATGATGATCTCGGTCACTCCCAGATCCCAACTATCATTATTCAACATAATTATTCAAAATTTAACGTTGTCATCTCACATTTTTCCAGGAATTCAGGATCCATGTCGGCTCCAATTCCATTCCCATCGTCAATGGCAACCTGATACCCCTGATATTCTACGCCTCCAATAACAGGATCTGCCAAATGTCCAACCATGCAGGTGTCCAAATCAAAAAACTTAACATTTGGGGCAGCATAAGCAAAATGTACTTTTGCTGCTAAGGCTAACCTGCTTTCCAACATCCCTCCAATCATGCAAGGTATACCGTATTCTTGCGCTATTGACTGGATACGCAACGACTCCAATATCCCAGAGGACTTTGAGAACTTGATATTAATGTAATCACAGCTGTCTGTTCGACAAAGGCGATCAGCGTCAAAATGATCGAATACGGATTCATCGGCCATAATAGGTATAATACTCTCTGCACGCAATTGAGGAAGCACATGATCATTAAAACTGCGCATCGGTTGTTCACAGAACTGGATTTTTAACGGAGTCAACCCTCTCAAAGCCTCACGAGCCTCCTGATAATCCCATCCTTGATTCGCATCGATACGCAGCGGTATGTCAAACCCTACGGCCAACCGAATTGCTTTAATCCGAGCCACATCCTCTTTAGGAGAGGTGCCTAATTTTACCTTGAGTGCTATCGCGCCTGCAGCGTGGAGATCTGCCGCATGAGCCGCCATTTGATCTGGACTCGATATTCCTATGGTAATATCGGTTGAGATCGGCCGCTTCTGTCCACCCAAAAACTCATACAGTGGTACCTGTCGCTGTTTGGCAGCCAAATCATGCAATGCCATATCAAAAGCCGATTTAACCGTATTGTTCCCCGCGATATAGCGGTGCAATTCTTGCATACGCTCTTCGATCTCCAATGGATTTTTACCCAAACATAATCGCGCGAAGTCCTGGGCAACAACAAAACAGGTTTCTTGTGTTTCACCAACGATCATTGGAAATGCCGAACATTCACCTACCCCATACAAATCCTCATCAACGATTATTTTTAAAAACAGGTTCTGGGCATAATCCATCACGCCAGTCGCAATTACGAAAGGCTCCATGGGAATGCTCAACTTATAAATTTCAATGGATCGGATCTTCATGGCTAAAATATTAAAGAACAAATGTACCGAATGTTATAGCAATTTCCCAAGCCTCCCGACACCTACATGAAGCCCTGTAAAACAATAAATCAGGTTTACATTAAAATCAATTTTAAACCATTTTTTTTACAAAATCATCAACAATTGTTATAAAATATTCATATATTAGCAACCCATTTGTTATTTTAACATAATTTCATAAAAGAATGCAGCAAGAAGGACTTTATAATCCAACGTTTGAACACGACGCCTGCGGCGTGGGCTTTGTAGCTCATCTGAAGGGTGAAAAATCACATCAACAGGTCGCTGATGCGCTAACTATGCTGGAAAATATGGAGCATCGTGGAGCTTGTGGCTGCGACCCTGAGTCAGGCGATGGAGCCGGCATTATGATCCAATTACCCCATGAGTTTTTATGGGAGGAGTGTATCGACCTAGGTATTCAATTACAAGAGCCTGGTTATTATGGTGTGGGAATGGTTTTTCTTCCCAAGGAGAAAGAGATGAATCGAATTTGTCGGGAAACCATTGTTCAAGCTGTTGCCGAAAGGCAAATGGAATTCTTAGGATTCCGTGCTGTTCCAGTGAATCGGGCAGGAATCGGCCCGACCGCGCTCAGCGCAGAACCGGAGATCGTTCAGTTTTTTGTCTCCCGACCAGAGCAGATCAGAGATACAGCAGAATTCGAACGAAAATTATTTGTGTTGAGACGTTTAATCATACAAAAAATTAAAGAGCATCAAACGTATCCATTACCCCTTTATATTGCCTCATTATCTTGCAAAACGATCATTTATAAAGGTCAGCTGACCACCTACCAGGTGGGCAGTTATTTCGAGGATCTTCAGAACCCGAAAGTGGTATCCGCTTTTGGACTTGTGCATTCGAGATTCTCGACCAATACGTTCCCCTCTTGGTCCCTAGCACAACCTTTCCGCATGATAGCGCACAATGGTGAGATCAACACGTTGACGGGAAACCTAAACGGATTCTACGCCGGTTTACGTGCTTATTCTTCTCCATATTTTACCCAGGAGGAAATGCAGATCTTGCTTCCAGTTGTTGATTACGGACAATCCGATTCGGCTTGTTTAGACAACGTTGTTGAGCTTCTTCTACATAGTGGCAGAAGTCTTCCACACGTTATGCTCATGCTTGTACCGGAAGCTTGGGATGGAAATCAGCAGATGGACCCTGCGAAAAAAGCGTTCTATGAGTATCACGCCACCCTAATGGAGCCTTGGGATGGCCCTGCAGCATTATGCTTTACCGACGGTAATATCATTGGTGCCACCCTGGACCGAAATGGTTTACGTCCGTTAAGATACGCGATCACCTCAGATGACCGTGTCGTTGTCGCTTCCGAAGCAGGAGCATTACCTATTGATGAAAGCTTGATCGTTCAGAAAGGTCGTCAGCAACCCGGTAAAATATTCATCGTTGACATGAACGCGGGCAAAATACGTTCCGACGAGGAAGTTAAAGGTGAGCTCGCTAGTCAGCAACCCTACGGGGATTGGATACATAATTATAGAATCAAGCTGGAAGAGTTGGCAAAACCCAGGGTGACTTATAATTATCTCTCTAAAGACTCGGTCTTCAAATATCAATTGTCATTTGGCTATAGCCGGGAAGACCTTGAATCCATTTTAACACCGATGGCATTGACAGGCTATGAACCCATTGGATCTATGGGTACTGATGTTCCTCTGGCCGTTCTATCCGACAAACCGCAACATCTTTCAAGCTACTTCAAGCAATATTTCGCACAGGTAACCAACCCCCCGATCGATCCCATACGTGAACGCCTGGTCATGAGCTTGGCTACCTTTATTGGTAATTCAGGTAATATTCTAGTAGAAGATAAAAAGTTTTGTCACTGTGTGACTTTACAGCACCCCATACTGACGTCAAACGAGCTGGAAAAATTACGATCTATCGATACGGGAGTATTCCAAGCAAAAACCCTTCAAAGCTACTTCCGAGCGGATGGCAAGACCGGCTCTCTAGAAGCTGGTCTAGAGCGGTTATGCCGCTACGCGGACGATGCTGTTAAAGATGGCTTCGAGGTCATCATCCTCTCCGACAGAGCGATCGATTCCCAACATTGTGCTATTCCTTCTATTTTAGCGGTCTCCGCAGTCCACCACCACTTGATTAAGACAGGAAACCGTGGTGCAGTCGGATTGGTTGTGGAAGCCGGCGACGCTTGGGAAGTACATCATTTTGCGTGTCTTTTAGCGTTCGGCGCTACCGCCATCAATCCGTACATGGCTTTAGCCAGTATTCGAACAATGAAAGAAACTGGACATCTCGACACCCAGCACTCCTGGGAAACGTTGAAGAAGAACTATGTCCAAGCGGTGTGCAATGGGCTATTGAAGATATTTTCCAAAATGGGAATTTCCACCCTCCAATCGTATCATGGAGCCCAAATTTTCGAAATACTAGGTGTCGATAAGCAAGTGGTCGATACTTATTTTTGTGGTGCCGTGTCACGAATCGGGGGACTCAATCTGGACGACTTGGCAAAAGAAGCGTTGGCCAAACATCATCGTGGTTTCGAAAATTACAGATTCACTCCGACCACATTGCCAGATGGAGGCATCTACCAATGGACACGACGTGGAGAAGGCCATCTTTGGAACCCAAAAACGGTACACCTTCTTCAGCAAGCCTGCAGAAACGCAGACTTCACTTCGTACAAAAAATACGCTAGCTTAATTAATAATCAAGAGGAGCATATGTTCACCTTGCGCGGTCTGTTCGATTTTGCTCGACACCGTAGTTCTATTCCTATACAAGAGGTTGAGCCAGCCAGTGAAATCATGAAACGCTTCGCTACCGGAGCCATGTCTTTTGGGTCGATTTCGCATGAAGCGCATAGTACCTTGGCCATTGCGATGAACCGCATTGGTGGTAAATCCAATACTGGCGAGGGCGGCGAAGACGAAATTCGCTATCAAAAGCTAGCCAATGGGGATTCCATGCGCTCGGCAATTAAGCAGGTTGCATCCGCGCGTTTCGGCGTAACATCCAATTATCTTACACAAGCCGATGAGATTCAAATCAAGATGGCCCAAGGCGCCAAACCGGGCGAAGGCGGCCAGCTTCCTGGACATAAAGTCAATGACTGGATTGCCCGGGTTCGCCATTCGACGCCTGGCGTGGGGTTAATATCCCCACCCCCCCATCACGACATTTATTCAATCGAAGATTTAGCACAATTAATTTTCGATCTCAAGAATGCCAATCGCCAAGCTAGAATCAATGTCAAGTTGGTATCCAAAGCTGGAGTAGGTACGATTGCGGCCGGCGTAGCAAAAGCCCACGCCGACGTAATTCTGATTGCAGGTTATGATGGCGGGACAGGAGCCTCCCCCATCAGCTCAGTTAAACACGCGGGCTTACCCTGGGAACTTGGATTAGCCGAGGCACATCAAACATTGGTCAAAAATGGCTTAAGAAGTCGCGTAGTCCTTCAAGCCGATGGTCAAATGAAGACTGGGCGCGACCTAGTGGTCGCCACATTGCTAGGAGCCGAAGAATGGGGAGTTGCGACTGCGGCACTTATTGCCGGCGGCTGTATTATGATGCGAAAATGTCATCTCAACACCTGCCCGGTAGGTATTGCAACGCAAGACCCAGAATTGCGGAAACTCTTCTCTGGCAAGCCGGAAGAAGTAGTCCATCTATTCGAATTCTTGGCAGAGGAGATGAGAGAAATCATGGCAGATCTTGGGTTTAGAAACATTAACGAAATGGTTGGTCGAGCGCAATTTCTGAAAAAAAGAGAGCAACCCAATCATTGGAAAGCCGATAAAATTGATTTTACGGGAATTCTTCATGTTCCCCAAAACACCAACAACAACAGCCTATACAACACTGAAGAACAAGACCATGGCTTAAGTATGGTTCTTGACTGGGGGCTGTTAGCGCAAGCTAAACTAGCTTTAGACACCAAAACACCCGTATTCGGGACGTTCCAGGTTAGGAATACCGATCGGACCGTCGGAACTCTTCTGTCTAACGAAATCTCAAAACGATATGGGTCGGAGGGCCTTCCTGATAATAGCATCAATTACAAATTTGAAGGATCAGCAGGGCAATCCTTTGGCGCATTCAATACCAAGGGTATTTCTTTTGAACTGGAGGGCGAAGCGAATGATTACGTGGGCAAAGGACTCTCCGGCGCACAACTCGCGGTTTACCCATCCCAAAAAAGCAGTCTGACTGCCGAAGACAATATCATCATTGGCAATGTAGCACTATATGGCGCAACATCTGGATTACTGTTCGTCAATGGGCAGGCAGGCGAACGGTTTGCGGTTCGGAATTCGGGAGCCACCGCTGTCGTGGAAGGTGTCGGAGACCATGGCTGCGAATACATGACTGGTGGTCGAACATTAATATTGGGAGAGACCGGCCGCAACTTTGCAGCAGGCATGAGCGGCGGCATTTCTTGGGTGTACGATATCCGTTCAAATTTTCGCGACAACTGTAACACAGAAATGGTGGACTTGGACCCTTTAGGGACCGAGGATGAAACAGAAATTATCGCACTACTTAAACAGCATATCCGTATAACCGAAAGTGATCGAGCGACTTATATCCTCCGTCACTGGTCCAAAGAAAAATTAAAATTCATCAAAGTATTCCCAAAAGAATACAAAAATGTGTTACTGAAAGCACTAGTTAACGACTAATAACGAAGGAGGAAACTACAATGGGAAAACCTACAGGATTTTTAGAATATGAACGCATTGTTCCTCAAAAGGACGAGGTGGAACGCAGAACAAAAAATTATCAAGAATTCGTCCACCCTTATGACGATGAACAATTAAATAAGCAAGCTGCACGTTGTATGGATTGCGGCATCCCGTTCTGTCATTCGGGCTGTCCATTAGGAAACGTTATCCCGGAATTCAACGACGCGGTATACGACGGAAACTGGGAGGAAGCCTATCAGATTTTAAGCTCAACCAACAACTTCCCCGAGTTTACAGGCCGAATCTGTCCTGCACCTTGCGAATCCGCGTGCGTCTTGGGCATCAATAAGAACCCGGTTGCGATTGAGGAAATTGAAAAACACATCATTGAGATTGCCTTTAGAAAGGGTTATGTGAAAGCGAACAAAAGCTATCTAAAAACAGGCAAACACGTAGCAGTCATCGGCTCCGGACCCGCGGGACTCGCTGCCGCTGCGCAGCTAAACAAAGCGGGGCATCAAGTCACCGTGTTTGAACGGGATGATAAACCAGGAGGATTGCTCCGATACGGTATCCCAGACTTCAAATTAGATAAAGGTATCGTTGATCGCCGTATCGAAATCATGTCTAAATCTGGCATAAAATTCCGCACGAATGCGGAGGTTGGCAATAACGTTTCTGTGGAAGAATTAAAAGCGTTCGATGCCGTTGTTTTGACAGGAGGTTCTACGATCCCACGTGATCTACCCATACCTGGACGAGCACTCAAAGGCGTTCATTTTGCTATGGAGTTCCTGAAGCAACAGAATCGCCGTCTAGGTGAATCTCCCATCCCAGAAGTGGAAATCACTGCTCATGGAAAAAACGTTTTGGTTATCGGTGGTGGTGATACGGGTTCAGACTGTGTAGGCACTTCAAATCGACAAGGCGCGAAATCAGTCACTCAGTTTGAACTAATGCCAACGCCGCCGGAAGAAAGAACTACAGCTATGCCTTGGCCCAGCTATCCCATGCTGCTTAAAACAACGTCCTCTCATGAGGAAGGCTGTGCCCGACACTGGGGCATTGCCACCAAAGCATTCCTGGGCGATGAGAACGATCAATTAAGGGCAGCCTTAGTGGTTGATCTAGAATGGGAAACAGATGCTTCTGGACGCCCTGTAAAATTCACCGAGATAAACGGCAGTGAGCGGGAAATACCCTGTGAGCTGGTGACCCTTTCGATGGGCTTTTTGCATCCTCAACACGTAGGACTATTGGAGCAATTGGGGATAACCTTGACCGAACGCGGTAACGTTGCAGCCAACGAGCAAGACTATCGCACCAACCTTCCGAATGTGTTTGTCGCCGGCGATATGCGTCGAGGTCAATCGTTGGTCGTCTGGGCAATATCAGAGGGACGAGAATGCGCAAAAAAGGTGGACGAATATCTGATGGGTTCGTCTTCCTTAGAATCCAAAGACGCAGAGGTCGGACAACAAGCATCCGTTTAAACACCTAAATAACATAACGATATTAATCAAAAGGAGCGAGCCAGATGGTTTCGCTCTTTTTTAATTTCCGTTGTGCTTTTACATCCTAGAGTTACGGCCCATGCTGGGCATACCAAATAAAAAGGGCTTCAATTTCTTGAAACCCTTGTCCTAGTAGCGGGGATCAGCCTCGAACTGATGACCTTCGGGTTATGAGCTTGTCTTGTGATGATCAATATTTACCGCAACTCCTCTGAAATCAATGATTATTTCTAATATTCAATAGGCAGTTGGGCAAAGTCCAGGGAAAATGACTGCCGTAGGACATTTGATGGAAAATGCTCGAGACTGTGACAACTGGCCAGATACATGAATGAGCATGGGATCAAATCATATACAATGCCCCTACCGAAGTGCACGAATGATCGTGGGGTTACACCCTATATCTTCACGCAGAAGCAGATACGGATCATATTCCAGGAATCTGACGGGCTTCTACTCTTTGCCCGGAATGGAGTTTTTCGCGAAACGAAGGGGAATGGGCTGAACGGATTATGAAATTGAAAATCCAATATTTACCCCTATTTCAATAAAGTGGCAAATATTTGTTTCTAGTTTGAAATATTCACTTAATCCGTACCATGAGTACTAATATTCGAATATTTATAAACTATCTATCTTGATTCGGTTTAAAAAAAATCGTAAATTCGTACCATGGGTACTATAAAAGGATTTAAGATAAACCAATTATTACAGTCCCAACCATCGGGAGTGGTGTTCCTATCCTCATGGCTTGTCGAGCAAGGTTATAGCCACGACCTGTTACGGAAGTACAAGAACAGTAACTGGTTCACCCCTATAGGTTCCGGAGCCATGGTAAGAACCGGTGAAGAAGTAGGGTATGAAGGCGCTCTATATGCATTACAGGAACAATTGGGGCTGAGTGTGCATCTTGGGGGGAGAACAGCCCTATCCCTACTCGGAAGAGCACATTATTTGGACTTTAATGTGAAAAAAACATTCCTGTTCTGCAAAAGTGGCACGAAGCTTCCAACATGGTTTTTAGATTATGATTGGGGACATAAAATAGAGCAAATAAACACCTCTTTCCTTCCCTCTGATATAGCTCTGTCCCCAATAGAGCAAAAAACATTTTCCATAAAAATATCAAGCCCGGAAAGAGCCATCTTAGAATGTCTTTATTTAACCCCAAAAGTCCATTCGTTTTTAGAATGCTACGAACTTATGGAAGGACTGAACAACCTAAGACCAAACTATATACAAACCTTGCTTGAACAGTGTAGTTCAGTCAAAGTAAAACGATTGTTTTTATATATGGCCGAAAAGGCAAATCACAATTGGTTCAATTACATAAAAATAGAAAAAATAGATTTGGGCAGCGGAAAGCGGGCACTTTTGAATGATGGTGTCTATATACCTAAATACAATATAACCGTACCCAAAGAATTGGAAACTTAATGGAAATAAGAAATGTATTTAAAGCCCAGGTATCACTTTTGTTAAAGGTGTTACCAGAGGTGGCGAAGGAAAAATGTTTCGCTCTACATGGCGGTACCGCCATAAATTTATTCATCAGGGACATGCCCAGACTGTCTGTGGATGTGGATCTAACCTATTTATCCATCGAAGACAGGAATACTTCACTGAAACATATTGTTGAAGCCTTAAAAAGGATAAAATCGAGTATAGAAGCTGCTATTCCCGAAACCCATATTTCCCTTCAGGAAAAAATACTTAAACTTCTTATTTCAACACCAAAAGCCCAAATAAAACTGGAAGTCAACCAAGCCAATAGAGGTATAATGGATGGCACTAAAGAGATGACACTTTGTGAAAAAGCCCAAGATAAGTATACAGCATTCTGTGCTATTGATGTAGTCCCATTAAGCCAGCTTTATGGGGGTAAAATATGTGCTGCTTTGAATAGGCAACACCCCAGAGATTTGTTCGACATCAAATATCTAATGGAGAACGAAGGATTTACAGATGAAATAAAAAAAGGGTTTATACTTTGTCTATTGGGCAGCAACCGTCCTTTGCACGAAATGCTCAGCCCTAACCTCACAGACCAAAGGCATGCTATGGAAAATCATTTTGATGGAATGAGCTATGTCCCGTTTTCCTATGAAGATTTTGAAAAAAACCAGGCATCAACTTATAACGGCCGTCAAAGAGCGCCTAACAAAAGAGGATAAAGATTTTTTATTGGGCTTCAAGAGTCTTACACCGGATTGGAGCGGTTACGATTTTGAAAGATTCCCTGCTGTGCAGTGGAAGCTACAGAATCTTATAAAACTTAAAAACACTAACCGGTCCAAATATGATGAATTAGTTGAGGCTTTGAAGAATGTGCTCTACTAACGGAAGTTTTCCTGTCCCAAGTTGGTTCTATTTTTGAGACAGAGTGAATAGGAAATTAAGGTAAAAAATAGCAGATTGTTGTACCTGAAACAATTCTGTAACCATTGTAAAAAAGAAAGGCTCCACATTTCTGTGAAGCCTTGTCTTTGCTAGTAGCGGGGATCAGACTCGAACTGATGACCTTCGGGTTATGAGCCCGACGAGCTACCAACTGCTCCACCCCGCAATGTATCTTAAAAAACTATCGCACCTGGCGTGCAATTTTTACTCTTCCAATTTTAGTAGCGGGGATCAGACTCGAACTGATGACCTTCGGGTTATGAGCCCGACGAGCTACCAACTGCTCCACCCCGCAATATATTTTCAATCAAATCTGCCCTCAAATTTTCTAAAAGCAGATTATTCTATTTCTGAATTGGAGTACAAAGATATTATTTGTTTCTTTGTAAAGCAAATAAAATAATAAATAATGTCGCATAAAGCTGGATTCGTAAGTATTATCGGTAAGCCAAACGCTGGGAAATCGACCCTAATGAATGCCCTAGTGGGTGAAAAGATGTCTATCATCACACCGAAGGCACAAACCACCCGGCATCGGATTATTGGGATTGTCAACGAGGAAGACTATCAAATCATCTTCTCGGACACGCCGGGAGTCATCAAACCCAACTATAACTTACAAGAATCTATGATGAATTTTGTGATGGGATCAATCATCGATGCTGACGTTCTACTACTGGTGACAGACATTCACGAAAAGTATGACGAGAATGACGTTTTGGAAAAGCTTCGGAACACACAATCGCCGGTTGCCGTTATCATTAACAAAGTAGACAAATCAACCGAAGAAGAAGTCAAAGATAAAATGGCTTTCTGGGAAAATAGAATTCAGCCGGATGCAATCTTTCCTCTTTCCGCATTATTGGGTTACAATGTGGAAGCAGTGATGGCTTACATCAAAGACAAACTTCCTGTCCATCCACCCTATTACGAAAAAGATGAACTAACAGATAAGAACATGCGTTTTTTTGTTTCAGAAATGATTCGAGAAAAAGTGTTTAAGCTTTACGACAAAGAGATTCCCTACAGCACCGAAATCATTATTACCTCTTACAAAGAAGAGGCTCACATTACTCGAATAGCTGCTGAAATTATCGTAGAACGTGACTCTCAGAAAAACATTATTATTGGAAAAGCAGGTGCAATGATCAAGAAAGTCGGCACCTACGCCCGTCAAGACATAGAAGAGTTTATCGGAGGAAAAGTATTTCTAGAACTATTCGTTAAGGTCATTCCCGATTGGCGCAGTAAAAAGAACTACCTCAAAAGTTTCGGATACGACGATTAGTCCGATCAGCAACAGTCGGAGATCTATTTTTCTGATTTAACTGATGCCTCTAGGTCACTGAGTTTCTTTTTTGGCTTTTTTGCTGGCTCTGGCTTACCCGCCAGTGAATTCCAAATATTACGGGATTCCTTCGTGAGTAAAGGAGAGACTATAGATAGCAACAACACATACACCACAACAAAAGACTGAATAACGGGCATTAAACTGCCCGCCTTGCCGATGTTAGCCATAATAATCGAGAACTCTCCCCGCGCCGACAACGTAAACCCAATGTCGACTGAGTTTTTCGGGGGTAAATTGGAAAATCGCGTAGCAAAGTATCCGGCAGCGACGTTACCGATGATCGTTATTCCAGCGGCAAACACCGCCCAGCCGACTGCCCCACCCAAAGAATATAAATCGATAGATAATCCAAAACTAAAAAAAAACATTGCGCCAAAGAAGTCTTTAAATGGTGATACCATTGCTTCGATTTTCTTAATATACCTGGAATCAGCGAACACCAATCCAGCCATCAATGCGCCGACCGCCTCGGCAACATGAATCGTTTCTGATAACCCCGCAATGGTAAAAAGCAAACTGAAAATAATCAGAATAAACAATTCCGAAGACTTTTCATGCAATAATTTGTCAATAAAAGGCACCAATTTGCGGCCCAATATCAAAATCCCTAAGATAAACCCCAAGGCCAATAGCGAGGTCCCTACGACCGCCCAGGGTGACCCGCCGCCTGTCAGAATCAATCCAGATAAAAATGAAATATGCATGGCAACAAACAAATCGTCAAACATAATCATCCCCATGATGACCTCAGTCTCTGGATTCGCCGTGCGCTTTAAATCGGTCAACACCTTAGCCACAATCGCTGTAGAGGAACTGGTCATAATACCGCAAAGAACCATCAATTCTTTGAACGGCAAATCCATCATCCATCCTACTAAAATTCCTGAAAGTATATTTAGTAAAAGATAAATCGCCCCTCCAGCCACAATAGACCGTCCTGATTTGATCAATCTCCCTACAGAAAACTCCAACCCCAAATAGAAAAGTAGAAACAGGACACCGAGTCGGCCCATGAAGTTGATAAAGGGTTTACTCTCAGTAAAGGTCAGAAAGGCCCAAATCGAATCAACCGTATCGGTCAGTGCCGTATTGTCGAGGTCACCTAAAAGCTTAGCAACCGCATCTGGGTAGTGATCGTTTCCCAATACCATACCGATCACAATAAAGAAAGGAATAACTGAAAAGCGCAAACGATTGGCTAATAGACCAACACTCGCCACCAAAATAATAGCAATTCCAATCTCTATTATCAGCGTATTATGCATGAGAAATATTTAAAAAATTAAAGTAGTATTTCTTTTAATAATTTGATGTTTTTTTGTTTACCGGCAATGACCAAAGTAACCCCGGGCATAATCACGTAGTCGGGCCCTGGATTAATAGCGGTTTCCTCATCCCTAATGGCAGCAATAATCGACGCACCGGTGCGCTGACGAACTTCGAGCTCACCAATACTCCTGTTCACCCCATCATTTAAAACGCCTACTTTGTACCATTCGATACGCAGATCGTCTAAAGCCACTTCGATCGTTTCTAACGCCTTGGGCTTATAAGACAACCCACCCAAGATGCCGGCCACCTGTCTTGATTCTTCATCCGACATGGTCATTACGCAGTGAGTTTCGTTCTCTTCGTCCTCGTGGCGATATAGCTCTCTCCGGCCGTCATCATGAATAACAACCACCATCTCGTCTCCAGCTTCCGTCTCGATCTGATATTTTTTTCCAATACCAATAAGGTCACTCTCTCTAACTATCGACATGATCTTTTTAAATTAGTTAACACAATAGAATTAGGATTCAAAGTACGTCAAATATAACGATTTACGCAGACTTTTCGACATCGACAATCTTATAGGTTCCGTCAGGTTTTCGCTCCGGTTTGCCTACTGCGACATTCTTGGAATGGTAGAAAAGAAAGGTCCAACCTGCGGCCGCCCCTCGCTCCCAATATTCCGCTCTCAAATCACGAGCTTTTCGTCCATCAAAGTCGTATTTAGCGATAAAACGCTTGAAGAGCTCCTCCGGTTCAGGCAGTTCATCTCCACCGAAAAAAAAGTGTTCGCCGTCGGCTTCGACATGAAACACCTGATGAAATTCGCTATGCCCCCCGGATATTTCATATCGTATCTCGTTATTCACAGCGCCGTCACCATCGACCAACAATACGTTATCAGTTTCTTCCAAGACCTCTAGCATCTCGCTGCGATACGATGAAGAACTGGAACTTTTAGCGAATTCCCATTCATTCCTTTGAATCACATATTTTGCATTTGGAAAAGAAAGCTTCATTCCGCCATCCTGTTCATCCACCATCCCGCTGGCATGGTCGTTATGCAAATGAGACATCAAAACATATTTGACCTCCTCAGGGGAAAAGCCGAGCGCTCGAATGTTGTTGTGAATAACTAATTCTCCGTTATCCGCCCGGTGTCCCAATCCCGTATCTACGACAATTAGACCAGAGGAAGTTTCTATCAAAAAAGGGTGTACATGGATAAAAAGAGAACCCGGTCGGTCCTTAGGATCGTCTTTCTGCGAATCAAAAGGAATAAATTCTTTAGAAATATCCACCGAATAGGATCCTTCAAATAGAGAGTGTGCTTGCGCCATTTGTATATATTTGTATTTTTGCAAGTTAGCGAAAAGAGACGAGTCTTGAGCTCCTCCTCATTAGGTAAGTAGCACGAGATAATGTATCTTTACACGTTACTTAGACGGCAAAGATATGCAAAAAAGGTGGGTACTGAAACCCAAATCGGACGAAGCAAAGACAATGAAACTTCAACAGGAACTGGGCGTTAACCGAACTATTGCCGATCTTTTAAGTAACCGAAACATCCAAACCTTTGACCACGCAAAATCGTTCTTTCGACCTTCTTTGGATCACCTGCACGATCCTTTCTTAATGAAAGACATGGATGTGGCCATTAAGCGAATCGAACAAGCCATTGGCGATAAAGAAAAGATACTCATTTATGGCGACTACGACGTAGACGGAACCACTGCTGTCTCCGTTGTCTACAGTTTTTTTCGTGAATTTCACTCTGGATTAGAGTTTTATATTCCAGATCGATATAGCGAAGGGTATGGAATTTCAACACGTGGTATCGACTATGCGGCTGACCATGGTTTTTCGTTAATCATTGCGCTTGATTGTGGAATCAAAGCCACCCAGCAAATCAGTTACGCCAAGTCAAAGGGTATTGACTTCATCGTTGGCGACCATCATTTGCCTGGACCTGAAATTCCCGAGGCAATTGCGGTATTAGATCCTAAACGAGAAGATTGTGCATATCCCTATAAGGAACTATCTGGATGTGGCATTGGTTTTAAAATCGTGCAAGCCTTCCTTCTTCGCAATCAAATGCCCATGGAACTAGCCTATCGGTATCTCGATCTAGTGGCCGTGAGCATCGCTTCAGATATTGTCCCGATCACGGGGGAGAACCGGACACTCGCTTTCTTCGGTCTCAAGAAACTCAACAGCAATCCTTGCTACGGACTTCAAGCCCTTATTGACCTTGCCTCTCACCGAGGTTCTCCCTTCACCATCACCGACGTGGTCTTTCAGATTGGTCCGAGGATAAATGCGGCAGGTAGAATCGATCATGCCAAAGACGCCGTCAAACTATTGATTGCAAAAAATTCAGAAGAAGCGCTTATTCAATCCAAAAATGTTGATTTCCAAAACAACACAAGGAAAGACTACGACATGAAGATTACAAGCGAAGCGTTGGCGCTTCTAGATAACGACGGCAATCTTCAGCGACGTAAGTCCACGGTATTGTATCAGGAAGATTGGCATAAAGGTGTTATTGGTATCGTTGCCTCACGTTTGATCGAGAAATATTACCGCCCCACAATTATTCTAACCAGCACCAACGGTCACGTTGCCGGCTCAGCGAGATCGGTGCTTGGATTCGACCTTTACGAAGCACTTTCTGCCTGCAGCGACCTGCTGGATCAGTATGGTGGACACAAGTATGCAGCGGGGTTAACAATGCCCAAAACAAATGTCGAGTTGTTCCAGAAACGTTTTGAAGAAGTTGTCAACCAACGCATCAAACCTGAAATGCTACAACAAGAGGTCTTGATCGATCAAGAAATTAAGCTCAAAGATATCGACGCGAAATTTTACCGAGTTTTACGTCAGTTTCAACCATTCGGTCCAGAAAACGAATCACCTGTTTTTATGTGCCGCGCTGTCGATTGCGCTTATTCTGCCTGTGTAGTTGGTAATACCCATTTAAAATTCTCGGTTAAACAAGAGGATTCTCCTATATTTGACTGTATAGGCTTCGGACTTGGGGTACATGAACTAGAGATTAACGCAGGAAAATCGTTTGACATGTGTTTCACGATTGAAGAAAACAACTGGCGTGGTAAAAAGAATTTACAGCTCAATGTTCGGTCGATTCAGTTTTCATAAAATATTTTGTAAAATTTGGTCATTAAAGCATGATTCTACGCGCGGAACACCTCGTTAAAAAATACAAACAACGAACAGTCGTCAATGACGTATCGTTTCAGGTTGAACAGGGGGAAATAGTCGGTTTACTCGGTCCTAACGGTGCCGGGAAGACTACTTCTTTCTATATGATTGTTGGACTCATCAAGCCTAATAATGGACGCGTCTTTCTAGAGGATAAGGAGATCACGCAAGATGCAATGTATAAACGGGCTCAGCGTGGGATTGGTTACTTGGCACAAGAGGCATCCGTATTTCGTAAGCTCTCAGTAGAGAACAACATACTAGCCGTCTTAGAAATACATTATCCTAATCACGCAGAACGAAAAGAAAAGCTGGAAGAGCTGCTGACCGAATTTTCTTTACATCGGGTTCGAAAAAACCGAGGCGACCTGCTGTCTGGAGGTGAACGCCGGAGAACAGAAATTGCCCGAGCATTGGCCGCTAATCCCAACTTTATCCTACTCGACGAACCTTTTGCAGGTGTTGACCCTATTGCTGTGGAAGAAATACAAACAATTGTTGCTAAATTGAAAACCCGAAACATCGGCATACTAATCACTGACCATAACGTACAAGAGACGCTCTCCATTACCGACAGAGCTTACCTATTGACGGAAGGAAGGATTATGCTTACGGGAACTCCAGAAGAAATTGCAGACAACGAATTGGCTCGAAAATTCTATTTAGGGCGTCATTTTGAATTACGGAGGAAAAAATTTTAATATTAGCACTTTTTAATCGATGGCCTTACTAAACTCTCTATTCACATGGATAATGAAAAAGCGGATTCATCAAATCGAGCTTTTTATGAAATATCCGCACGATGTGCAGGACGAGTGGTTTCAAAGTCTGATCTCTGCGGCGGAAGCAACTGAATGGGGTAAAAAGTACGGGTATAGCAATATTTTCACGCCAGAGGAATTTCAACAACGCGTACCTATCCAAGACTACGATGACATCAAGCAGTATGTGGATCGCATGATCAAAGGGGAGCAAAATATTCTTTGGCCATCGGACATCAAGTGGTTTGCCAAATCATCAGGAACAACCAATGATCGCAGTAAGTTCATACCCGTTAGTATGGAGGCTCTTGAAGAATGTCACTATCAGGGTGGAAAAGACATGTTGGCTATCTACTGCCATAACAAGCCAGACAATAAAGTATTTACCGGCAAATCAGTTGTTATCGGCGGTTCATCACAAATTAATAATTTCAGCCCTGACTCTTACTATGGTGATCTGTCTTCAATCCTGATCCGCAATCTTCCATTCTGGGCTGAATTCAAACGCACGCCCAATACCGAGGTGACACTCAACCCTGACTTTGAAGAAAAAATCGAACAAATTGCTCAAATTACCATTAAAGAAAATGTGACTAGTTTAGCAGGTGTTCCGACATGGAATATGGTTATGGCTAACAGAATATTGGAAATTACGGGTAAAGAAAATCTATTAGAGGTTTGGCCAAACTTAGAGTTCTATGGACATGGCGGGGTGAGCTTTAAACCCTATAGAGAACAGTTCAAAAGGCTAATCCCATCCGATGACATGTATTTCCTAGAGAATTATAACGCTTCCGAAGGCTATTTCGGACTTCAAGATCGAAGCGACTCCGAAGACCTTCTCTTGATGCTAGATTATGGCATCTACTATGAATTTCTTCCTACCGAAAATTTACATGAAGAACATCCAAAAACGCTCCGTTTAAGTGAGGTTGAGCTAAACAAAAACTACGCATTGATCATTTCCACAAATGCCGGGTTGTGGCGGTATAAGATTGGAGACACCATTAAATTCACTTCTCTTTCACCCTACAGAATTCAAATCTCCGGACGAACAAAACAATACATCAACACCTTTGGCGAAGAACTTATCGTTGACAATGCAGAGCAGGCTTTACGCATAGCATGCAAACATACCGGGGCAACCATACAAGATTATACAGCGGGTCCTGTTTACTTTCGAGAGAAACAAGTGGGTGCACACGAGTGGATTATAGAATTTGAAAAACAACCGAATGACTTTGAGCAATTTTGCCAAATCCTGGACACCACCTTACGTGAAGTAAATTCTGACTACGACTCCAAACGCTTCAAGGACATGGCCCTTGGATTTCCTATTATTCACAATGCAGCCTCAGGGTGTTTCTATCAGTGGATGAAAAAAAGGGGGAAATTAGGCGGTCAAAATAAAGTCCCACGACTCGGCAATGATCGTTCGTATCTGGAACCATTACTTCAAATAATGAAGCAACGTTCCCGCTAAACAACCTATAGCGATCAACGGATTTAGCCACCCATACGTCGATACATTGAGTTGGAGAAGACTTCTCAAATGATGGCGCTTAAAACCCAGTTGTTTTTAACAAATGGATAATCACGCACCTCATCTCCGGAATCTATTGGGATCAAGGGCGAATTGCCGTCTTGTATAAAAAAATAAAAAAGCCGAATATAAATTTCCATACACCTACTTCTTTTTTGGGTTGGGTGTCTAGATTAGTTGATTCTCTTTCCATTAGTAAACATATTGGTTAACCCCTTTATTTTGGTTGTCTCGCCTAAAGCAGACCTACTCAGCCAAACCTGTACGCAGTAAAACGCAAGACAACAGCAGCACATGCCGCTCCCCTCCTACAGGTTCATAAAGAATAAAGCGAACCAAATACTATACCGGTTTTTACGAAACCTGAAATTACCTGTTCTAAACGACAATAACTTTAGCAGTATCCCAAACAGAGGACAGTCCTGCACAGGAAAACAGACAACATTTACATCTCACTACCAAAAAAACTAGTTTTCATCTCATTTTCTCATCTTTAATGTACGTTTTCACACAAGCTGATCTACATATCTTGTAAGAAATAGCGCAGGTTTTAGGCAGGTTTCTTTTTTCCATCGATATTGGTAAGGTCTTCTATAATTTTTATTAAATTGCGCTTAGTATTCAACTTTAAAATTGCCATGAGCAGCGCAGATAAATTTACGATTGAAATAGAGCAGACGTCTCATTCTAGACTCTCCCAAGTAGACTTCAACGATTTGAAGTTTGGACAATCCATGTCCGATCACATGCTGGTAGCGGATTATGATAATGGGAAATGGGAAAGCGCCAAAATCCTCCCTTATGGAGATCTATCCATCTCTCCGTCCATGTCTGCACTGCATTACGGACAGGCCATTTTTGAAGGTATTAAAGCGTATAAATTTGCCAGTGGCGAAGTCAGTATTTTTCGTCCGGATAAAAATTGGGAGCGATTCAATCGCTCAGCGACACGTCTTTGTATGCCCGAGGTGCCGAAGGATATTTTTCTAGATGGACTTCAGCAGCTTTTAAACCTAGACAAGAGCTGGGTCCCCAGTCAAGACGGAACGGCGTTGTACATTCGCCCCTTTATGTATGGAACCGAGCCCGCACTAGGCGTACATCCATCCAAATCTTATAAATTCCTGATTATCACCTGCCCTGTGGGCGCTTACTACAGCAAGCCGATCAGTTTGAAGGTCGAGACACATTATGTACGCGCATCAGAAGGCGGTGTAGGGTTTTCTAAAAATGCAGGTAATTATGCCCTTTCGCTATATCCAACCCAGTTAGCCAACCAGGAAGGCTATGATCAAATCATGTGGACCGACGCAAAAGAACACCGATATATTGAAGAAGCAGGCACTGCGAATCTTATATTCCGTATCGGCGACACGATCATCACTCCTCACGGCGAAACGATTCTCCATGGTGTCACCCGCAGAACCATCATGGAATTAGCGGAACATTGGGGCTTTAAAGCCGAACAACGTTTGGTTTCTGTCCAAGAACTTATTGAGGGCATAGAATCGGGAGAGGTTAGTGAGGCATTTGCGGCAGGGACTGCTGCAACGGTCACGCATATCGACCGAATCGGATTCCAAGGTAAAGACTATACACTGCCGCCTGTTGCGGATCGAGAATTCTCTAATCGTGTATTGGATTATCTGACCGAACTGCGATATGGCCGAACAACCGATCAGTTTGGCTGGAATTTTTTGGTTAAGTAGTCTTAACCTCATCAGAGAACCATTCCTGTTTACCGTGTTTTACCGCGCTGTAAAAGACACCATCAACAGGAATGGTTTATTTATTTTTATTGCTGGTAATTCCAGCACCAACTACCTAAAACCACATTTCTAGCGGGACTACTTCCGATCAACCCAGCCAATAATTTGATCAAACTGCTCCGGGCTAAACCAATGCGTATCACCATATTTCTTAAACCAGGTGATCTGACGCTTCGCATAACGCCGTGAGTTTTGCTTGATCTTCGCCACGGCATCTTCTAAATCGATATCGCCATCCAAATAACTAAATAACTCTTCATATCCGACCGTCAGTAATGCAGGCTTCAAACGGTAAGGCAGTAAAGCTTCTACCTCCTGTAGTAGTCCACCCTCCATCATCTGATCCACCCGTCGATTGATTTTATCGTAAAGCTCCTCTCGCGGAATGTTAAGTCCGATGGTTATGCAGTCAAATGGACGCCTGTCTGTCTTGGCTCTCAAAAAAGAAGAGATGGGTTGTCCCGAAGCTTCATAAACTTCTAATGCCCGAATCACGCGTTGTGGATTCTGGATATCCGCGTCCTGGTAGTATACTGGATCAACGGTCTTAAGATACGCTTGCAAAGGCCCTATCCCCTGTTTTTGGAAACGCTCATTGAGTGCTTCCCGGATTTCCTTAGGTGCATTAGGCAAATCATCCAGCCCTTGACAAAGTGCGCGCACGAACAAGCCTGATCCACCAACGGCTACGACAACATCATGATTATGAAACAAATCTTCAAGTACCCCAATCGCCTGCTGTTCAAAATCTCCTGCAGTGTATTCTTCTTGAATGGAATGGGAGTTAATGAAATAATGAGGGACCTCGTGGAGTTCCGTACCATTCGGCTTGGCCGTGCCGATAGTCATTTCCCTATAAAATTGTCTAGAATCCGCTGATATAATAGCGGTGCGATAATATTTTGCCAATCGTATGGACATTGCTGTCTTTCCTACTGCCGTAGGACCTACAACCACAATCAAAATTTTCCGTTGTTTCATGTTTATCCAAATTATGGTAATAAAAAATGGATGACAGCTTCACCACCATCATCCATTTCCAGCACGCATACGCCGTGACGCATTGCCCCTTTAGTAATCTCCTGATTCTGATGACTTGTCCAGCCCTTCTTGATCGTCAAACAAATCGATTTCATCTTCCGGATCAACTCCGTATTCCTCCGTCTCCTCGTCGACTCCATCCTCGTCATCTTCATCGTCTTCATCGACCAAAGGCAAATTTGCAGCGCTCAAGTTCTTAGGGGCATCACCCACCTTTTTAAAAATAGCAGGATATTCTTTATCTTTTTCTTCTTTCAATATTTTGACCAGTTCGACGTGAAAATCATAAGGCCGATCAAAATTATAAACGTAGTAAAACTTCTGATGAGGATCATCAATGAATTTACTCAGTCGAATCGATTCCATTAATAATACACCGTTCCGTGTCTTCCGCTCGTTAGGCATATACGCTATTTCCGTTCCCTTCCTCCATTGATCGTTACTGACATAAAACGAGGATGAACGTTCTACCTCATAGCCCGTCGAACTTTGGATTTGTTGGTGGAGCTCCAAGAACGTTCCTTTAGAAGGCATATCGATTTCCCGATACACGTCTTCGTAATCTTCAAAGGTTACTCTAAATCTATAAATAGCCATTTCTTTTCTGTTAGATGGATTGCCGAAATGTTTTAAAGTTATATATTCAATATCATTCAATCTACAAAGGAACCAAGCCTAGGCTTTTCCCTTTCTCAATCATAAAACTAAATGCTTCTTCACGAGAATTTGGTATATCCCCGTCTAAAATTGCTTCACGAATCGCATTTTTTATCATACCAACTTGTCGACTAGGTCCAATTCCGAAAACGGTCATAATTTCCTCTCCATCGACCGGGGGTTGCCAATTCCGAAGTTGATCACGTTCCTCAACATCTCGAAGCTTTTGTTTGACTAACTCAAAATTCTCTCTATATTTTTTCTTCTTGAAGTCATTTTTAGTCGTCACATCCGCGTGGCATAATTGCATAAGAGCGTCAATGTCATCACCCGCCTCGAACAATAGACGGCGCACAGCAGAATCTGTCACGGTCTCTTTGACCAATACAATAGGACGAAGGTGCAAATGCACTAGTTTTTGCACAAACCGCATTTTTTCGTTCAAAGGTAATTTAAGCTCTGCGAATAGCTTAGGTACCATTTTAGCCCCTCTGTCCTCATGCCCGTGAAATGTCCAACCCACCGTTTTATCAAATCGCTTGGTTACCGGTTTAGCAATATCATGCATAATCGCCGCCCAACGAAGCCAAAGATCATCGGATACCACAGCCACGTTATCCAGCACTTCCAGCGTGTGATAGAAATTATCTTTATGCCCTTTTCCATCGATATATTCTACGCCTTGCAGCTGGCACATCGCTGGAAAAACATGTGCCAGCAGCCCCGTGTCCAACAGATATTTAAATCCCATTGACGGTCGATCAGACAATATGATTTTGTTCAGCTCCTCGATGACACGTTCTTTAGAAATAATTTTTATCCGATCAACTTGCCCAGCAACGGCATTCAATGCTTCTGAATCAATTTTAAAATTAAGTTGCGAAGCAAAGCGAATAGCCCGCAGCATCCGCAAGGGGTCATCAGAAAACGTAAGGTCCGGATTCAAAGGCGTACGGATCAAGCCATTTTCTATATCCTTCACCCCGTTAAACGGATCTAGTAATGCGCCAAAATCGTCACCATTTAGCGAATAAGCCATCGCGTTAATGGTAAAATCCCGGCGATTCTGATCATCTTCCAGTGTTCCATTCTCAACGATTGGTTTTCTGGAATCGCTGCGATACGATTCTTTTCGTGCTCCTACAAATTCTATGTTTAAACCCTGATGAACCAGCATTGCTGTTCCAAAGGATTTGTAGACGGCCACTTTTGTGTTTAGCCTGTCACCCAATTTCCTCGCAAAGTCGATGCCACTACCAACCACAAGAATATCGATATCGTCTCTCAGTGGACGCCCCATAATTCGATCTCGGACGTATCCACCGATCACATAAACACGGACAGCTTCCTGCCCAGATAACTCCCTAATAATTGAAAATATCGGATGATTTAAATTCTGATTCATAGCAACAGGGTGCAAAAGTAATGAAATTTCCGATAGCACTCAACAATGTCCTACGACTAACGCATAACGAAACCTTCAATGGCACGTTTGGGTCATAATTACTAATTTAGTCAACGCGTAACCAGCTAGTCTCTGTCCTTAGACAATCGGCGGAATAAAAGGGGGTTTTCGCTCAAAACAGCATGTTCACGCCGACGATTGACAATATGGACGGCTTCGAATATGGCCTCTACAAACGAGGTGTGAGACGCCAAATTTTTTCCCGCAATATCATAACCCGTACCGTGATCCGGAGAAGTCCGTACAACTGGCAGTCCGGCCGTATAATTCACCCCTGTTCGGGACGCAATATGTTTAAATGGAATTAAACCTTGATCATGGTACATCGCCAATACCGCATCAAACTTGGTATAATTATCTCCAGCAAAGAAACCATCCGCAGAATAAGGTCCAAAACAAAAAACATCCTGCTCATTTGCCTTCTCGATTGCTGGTCGGATAATTTCCTTGTCTTCAGCACCAATTAATCCGTCATCACCAGCGTGAGGATTCAATCCCAAAACAGCAATTTTTGGCTTTTTAATCCAAAAATCCTTTTTGAGACTATCATTCATTATTTTTAACTTCCCTACAATCTTTTCCTCCGTAATCGCACCGGCCACATCTTTGACCGGAATATGCCCTGTGACAACGCCTATACGAAGCCCCTCACTAATCATGAACATTAAGACATCGTTGCTTTCAAAGGCATCCTGCAAGTATTCGGTATGACCGGCAAAATGAAATCCTTCTTGCTGAATAGTATGTTTGTTAATCGGCGCAGTGACTAAAGCATCCAACAAGCCCGCCTTAAGGTCTTCTGTCGCACGTTGCAACGAGATAAAAGCATACTTGCCCCCTGTTTCGTTTTGCTCACCCAAAGTAATTTTCACATCTTCCTGCCAACAGTTAATCATATTGGGTCTTTTTAGGTTGGCTTGATCAGGAGACTGAATGACATTGAAGCTAAAATCGGTCACGCCGGCCGTCTTTCGGTGAAAAGACGCCACTTTGGTGTTCCCATATACTATGGGGGTAAAAAAGTCCAACATACGGCTATCCATTAATGATTTAATGATGACTTCCAGTCCGATGCCATTAATGTCTCCTACCGAAATACCAATTTTCAATTTCTCACTCATCGTGTTTGCGTTTAATCTGATATCAAAAATAGAAAAAAAACCCTAAACAGAACCACAAACAAAGCGATTCGCATCGCTGCCCGTCGGATCATCGTTTCACCAGGGGATTGTTCGCTTTGACCAGACTGCCCTCCTTCCCTCGCTAGACGCGCTGCCGATAGCACTGTAAATTCCATCGCGCCTCGCTGAAAAATTCTATCTTTGTCCTAAATTATTCCTATGGGCTCCGTACGTGCAAAAAAACATTTAGGTCAACATTTCCTCAACGATAAAAAAACCGCTGAACGGATCGTCAGTGCGCTAACTCCTTCCCTGGGATATCAGCAAGTATTGGAGGTAGGTCCCGGTATGGGCGTATTAACCGACTTTCTGCTGGAAAAAGAAAATCTGGAAACATTTTTAATCGATATCGATGAAGAATCAATATCCTATTTGTCCCGGCGGTACCCAAATTTAGAATCGAGATTAATTCACGGTGATTTTTTGAAACTGGATTTTTCACTTCTTTTTGCGGATAAAATGGCGGTTATCGGCAACTTTCCGTATAATATTTCCTCTCAAATCCTTTTCAAGGTCTTAGAAGAGCGAAATAGAGTAACAGAAGTGGTAGGCATGTTCCAAAAAGAAGTGGCGGAACGCTGTGTTGCCGAACCCGGGAACAAAGCGTATGGAATTTTAAGTGTTTTCCTTCAGGCGTTTTATCATTTGGAATATCTTTTCACAGTAAAAGCGGGTGCCTTTAACCCACCTCCTAAAGTTCTTTCGGGTGTCATTCGAATGGTTAGAAATGATCGTCCAGTACTCGACTGTGATGAAAAGCTATTCTGGAGAGTGGTTAAAGCAGCCTTCAACCAACGACGAAAAACTTTACGCAATGCTTTATCAGGCATACTGCCCAAAGACAAGATGGGCATCAACCCTTTCTACGAATTACGAGCCGAGCGGTTGAGCGTAGAAAACTTTATTGCTTTAACCAACGAAATCGCTAGTAAAATCAAGAATGACGCCGAATAATCCAAAGAACGCTGATAACTTTAATATCTTAATCGTGGACGATATTCACGATATTTTATTAGAGAAACTAAGCTACGCCGACATTTCATATGCGTATCGCCCGGAAATTACCCGCCAGGAGGCTTCCCTTTTAATACCACGATTCGATGGATTGATCATCCGCTCTAAGTTTCAAGTTGATCAGGAGTTTATCGACTTGGCGCCAAAGCTTCAGTTGATTGCGCGTTCTGGGGCGGGCACGGACAACATTGATGAGCCCTATGCTAAAGCGAACAAAATCGACTTGATCTCTGCAAATGAAGGGAACTGCGACGCGGTGGGCGAACACATGATCGGTATGCTTTTAGGGTTAATGAACAATCTCAATCGGGCTGACCGTGAAGTGCGAAGCGGGCTATGGAATAGAGAACAAAACCGCGGTCACGAATTAAAAGGCAAAACCGTTGGTCTGATCGGATACGGTCACAACGGCCGAGCAATGGCTAAAAAACTCTCCGGCTTCGATGTCCGTGTCATTGCTTACGACAAATACCAATGGGGATTCACAGACCAGTTTGCCCAAGAAGTGTCCATGGAAGAAATTGTTCGCCACAGTGATGTATTGAGTTTACATATTCCGCTTACCAGAGAAACCAGAAACCTGATTGACCGAGAGTACCTATCTCATTTCCGTAAACCGATATTTCTATTGTCGGGTGCTCGAGGGGAAATCGTCGATATACCATCCGTACTGGAAGCGCTGGATCAACAGAAAATTATTGGGGCTGCCTTTGATGTGCTTCCGGTCGAAAAGTTTCCCGCTTTATCCACCCAAGACTGGTATAAAGAACTTATCCAGAGCAATCGAATCGCATTGAGTCCTCATGTAGCAGGCTGGACTTTTGAAAGTTACTTTAAACTTGCAGACATTCTTGCGGATAAGATCCTAAAATATCTCGCCCATAAGAACGACAACCACCCCTTGTAGGATTAACGCAAAATCTAACAAATAGACGTGATGGTAGTGCTGCTTGGTCGTGAATATCATCAATCTCAGTGTCAAAATAATGCCGACAGTCGTCAGGAGCATTCCCCATTTAATATAGTCTGGGTAAGGCGCTAAACTGATGACCACGATGTGCAATACGCCCAGAAAATACGAGAGTTTAATGGCCCGCTCTTTTCCCAATATAGTGGGCAGGGTTTTTAATCGATAGTGCGTATCCTGTTGAATATCCCTTATATCAAAAGGTAGTGTACACACCAGTAGAAAGACAATTTTAACCAGTCCCAGGTAATTGGCCATCGACCAATCGATCGTGACACCGGATGCAAAAATCTCAACAACCGGAAGTCCGACGCTACTCAGAGACCATATCAACGCAATATAAAAAAGCTTCAAACCCGGGATCTGTCTCAGGCCGATTCGTTTCCCTCCAAGACTAAATATAGGTACAGCATACGCTACACTGAGTACTCCGATAATAAGCAGGTAGCCAATGGTTAACAAGTGTAGGTGAAATAATGCGTAGCATACCGCGACCGCAGCCGAAGCACTGCAGCCCCAAAACAGCGCCATATTAGCCCCTACCCACCGTGTTCGGTGATAAGGAGAACTAGCCGGCTGTTTGGGGAGTGAAAGATATAAACTGAGATTATAAAGGAGTAAAGTCGTCCCTCCCTCAATAATCAAAATATTCGGGTTCACAGTATAATTCAGAATCAGATAGGTTAGCGCACATTGTGCCACAGCCGCTAAAGCAATCAAAAGATTGGTATGAACCGAAAAATAATAGACTTTCTTTAACGCGTTAAGCATATGAATTTAGCAATGATAGAGCAGCGTTCTTCCTTTTTCTGTTTGTTCCATTTCGATTATCGGATATATTAATTTTACAATCAACTCGTGTCAAGCCAGCGAAGACAAAGCCGCGGCCAGAAACAAAGATGCAATCCAAACTGCGTTAATCAAGACGATGAAATTCCTTTATAATGAGCAATACCCGAGGGTTTCTTATTGATTTTTTATAAATTAGCTAACACAAGAATGCTATTTTCTGGTTTCAAATAAGGTTTTGACCGAATTTGATAACACCCCGAAAGTAGAAGTAAAGATAATGTAGACCTAATAATTTTACAAGAATGAATTTTCAAATCAAATCTTTTGATGAGTATCAAGGTGCATACAAAAAAAGTGTGGATGAACCGGAAGCGTTTTGGGCGGAAATAGCCGATCATTTTTTTTGGAAAAGGAAGTGGCAGAATGTATTGGAATGGGATTTTAAAGAGCCCAGTATCAAATGGTTTGAGGGCGGTAAGCTAAACATCACAGAGAATTGCTTAGACCGGCATATCTACCAACTAGGCGACCAACCTGCCATCATTTGGGAACCCAATGATCCCCAGGAAGCACATCGCGTGCTGACCTACAAACAACTTCTTCAAAAAGTTGAACAATTTGCAAACGTTCTAAAAAACAATGACGTTAAAAAGGGGGATCGGGTGTGTATCTATCTTCCGATGGTCCCCGAATTAGTCATTGCCATTCTTGCATGTGCCCGGATCGGAGCCATCCACTCAGTGGTTTTCGGTGGTTTCTCGGCACAATCAATCGCCGACCGGATCAACGACGCGGACTGTAAACTAGTCGTGACCTCGGATGGCGGATTCAGAGGCAAAAAGGTTCTCGAACTCAAATCGATTGTGGATGACGCGTTAATGCAGTGCAGTTCAGTAGAGAAGGTTATTGTTCTTACCCGAACACGAACGCCTATTTCAATGATCAAAGGACGAGACGTTTGGTGGGAAGACGAGATTAAAAAAGTAGAAACACAAGGCAACCCTCCTTGCCCAGCGGAAGAAATGGATGCCGAGGACACCCTGTTCATTCTTTACACCTCGGGGTCAACAGGAAAGCCCAAGGGAGTCGTCCATTCCACGGCTGGCTATATGGTCTACACGGGGTATACATTTGCCAATACTTTCCAGTACCAGCCTGGAGAGATCTTTTTCTGTACAGCCGATATCGGATGGATTACCGGGCATAGCTATATCGTATATGGTCCACTTTCCCAGGGCGCAACCTCGCTCATGTTCGAAGGAACACCAACTTACCCAGATGCAAGCAGGTTTTGGGACATCGTGGAGAAACACCAGGTGAATACTTTATATACCGCACCGACAGCCATCCGATCGCTCATGGCGTTCGGTGATCAATACGTTGAGGGGAAAGATCTTTCATCGCTACGGGTATTGGGTTCCGTTGGTGAGCCGATCAATGAGGAGGCCTGGGAATGGTACCATCAAAAAGTAGGAAAAGGAAACTGTCCGATTGTCGATACGTGGTGGCAGACGGAGAATGGAGGGCACCTAATCACTCCGATTGCGGGCATTACTCCCGAAATCCCCGGATACGCCATGCTCCCTTTGCCTGGAATACAGCCTTGTCTGATGGACGAAGATGGCAAAGAAATTCAGGACAACGACCAGTCCGGGAATCTGTGTATCAAGTTCCCTTGGCCGGGCATGCTCCGCACCACTTGGGGAGATCACGAACGCTGTCGACAAACCTATTTTTCCACTTACGAAAACATGTACTTCACCGGCGATGGCTGTTACCGTAGTCCTGAAGGCTTTTACCGCATCACCGGTCGGGTGGATGATGTACTGAACGTATCCGGACATCGTATCGGAACGGCTGAGGTTGAAAATGCGATCAACATGCACTCCGATGTTGTTGAATCAGCGATCGTCGGGTACCCTCATTCCGTAAAAGGTCAAGGAATCTATGCGTACGTCATCGCAACACATCATATTGATGAGGAGAAAACCAGGCAGGATATCTTACAAACAGTCACTCGATTAATTGGTGCTATAGCCAAACCTGACATCATTCAGTTTGTCCCCGATCTTCCCAAAACTCGCTCAGGTAAAATAATGAGACGGATTCTACGAAAAATTGCGGAAGGTGCGCTCGACAGTTTAGGCGACACCTCTACATTACAAGATCCGGCCGTAGTCGACACGATTATAGAGGGCTCTGAGGCGATTCGGTCTTAACATTTTAGATGCCGATATACTGACCCGTACAGCGGGTCAGTATCCTATTGTCAAAGTACCCCGGTACGCCCGCTAGTTTTTCGTTCCCCTGGTTTCTACCCCCTCCCCTGAAAGCAACGGATCGCGCTAGGATCATTTTCTACACGTGTAAAACAATTGTCGTTTTACGGTTAGTTTTAGGATCTACCTCGATATACTGCGCGCAGAACTGCAATATTTTTCCTATTTTTACCAGCATCCCGAAAACTATAAAAGAGAGGCCAAATGCTGTTAACGATCCTGATAGGTTTTATTTTTTCATTATTATTAATTCCTTTCGGCAAGAAATTCAAGGCTTCTTGGAGCATCATAATACCGCTAATCCCAACCGCCTTATTCGCGTACTACCTCAGTTACGTCCCGAGCGTGTCAGAGGGGTTGGTCTTTTTCCAACAAACGGATTGGGTGCCCTCATTAGGGGTTAACTTCAATTTCCAATTGGATGGATTGGGATTATTATTTTCTCTGTTAATTACGGGTATTGGAGCGGGCATTTTCTTTTATGCACGCGCTTACCTCAAGGGACATCCGTATTTCGACCGTTTTTTTGGCTATCTCCTATTTTTTATGTCGGCCATGCTAGGCTTGGTGCTTTCCGACAATATCTTTCTACTGTTTATCTTCTGGGAACTCACGAGTATCAGCTCCTTCTTTTTGATCGGATTTAACAACGATCAAGAAGCCTCCAGAAAGAGCGCATTGACTGCATTATCCATCACAGGTATGGGTGGTTTCTTTCTTTTAGCGGGACTGGTACTCATTGGCAATATGGTCGGGACATACCAAATATCCGAGCTCATCCAACACCGAGATATCATTCTAGAAAACCCGCAATACCCGCTTGCCTTATGCCTACTGTTCCTGGGAGCGTTTACCAAATCCGCCCAGTTCCCATTCCATTTTTGGTTGCCTGGCGCAATGAAAGCCCCGACACCTGTATCTGCGTATTTACATTCTGCAACAATGGTCAAGGCGGGGATTTATATTCTTGCGCGTTTCTTTCCGATCTTAGGCGCCACGGAGCTATGGAGCTACACCTTAATGGGTGTCGGCGGATTCACCATGCTTTATGCGGCAGTACACTCCTTATTCCGATTGGATCTTAAAGCGATCCTGGCTTACAGCACGATAGCTGCCTTGGGCATGCTGGTTTTCCTTCTCGGCTTAGGTAGTCCTGAGGCGATCATTGCTGCCAGCGTTTTTATTTTAGTGCACGCACTTTACAAAGCCACGTTATTTATGGTGACCGGTATCATCGATCATGAAGCAGGAACCCGGGACATCTCCCAGTTAGCCGGTTTACGAAAAGTGATGGCTCCTGTTGCTATCGCTGCGGTTTTGGCAGCGCTGAGTAGTGCTGGTCTACCCTTAACGTATGGGTTTATCGGTAAGGATTTGATTTATGAGGCTACCCTACACGCTGAAAAACACCTGAGTGTACTACTCACCATATTGGCGGTAGCAACAAACATGTGTCTGGTGGCAGCAGGATTCATGGCTGGGGTCCGCCCGTTTTTCGGAAAGTTACCCCAACGGTTTACGGGCTTGCACCTGCCTAGCAAATCGATGTGGATTCCACCATTAATTCTCGGTATCCTAGGACTGATCTTCGGATTAATCCCAGGGACCATTGGTGAGTTATTCAACCTACAGACCGCCAACATCATCTATGGCGCTGACACGAATATGCACCTGAAGATCTGGCATGGCTTCAACACGGTCCTTATACTTAGTTTAGCGACCTTGTTTATAGGAACCCTGATTTACTTCTTCAATAAGCCGTCACTTGGAAAGCTTGATTTCATTAGTAAATTCGAGAGGATATCGCCCAAAACGATTCTAACCCGTTACACCAACGATATTTTTCGTTTTTCAAGTTGGTTCACCAACATATCGCATAACGGGTTTCTCCGCTCTTATCACTTGAAAATTATTCTTTTCGCTGAAGCGATATTGATCTATAAGCTTTGGAACAGTGGACCGATTTCTATTGACTTCGCACAACTGACTCCACTGACTATTTACGAGGTGGCCGTAGTGATCATTTTATTGGGAGCGCTCTTAATCGTTGTTTCCACAACCTCGCGACTGACATCTGTCGTAGCGATGAGTGTCATTGGATATTGTATTTGTTTAATGTACGTATTCTACAGTGCACCTGACCTGGCAATGACCCAATTTTCCATTGACACCCTCTCCACGGTACTGTTCGTACTGGTACTCTATAAACTCCCGGGTTTTATCAACTTGGCTTCTGCCACTCAGCGCTATCGGGACATCATTGTCGCTTTAGGGTTTGGCGCCATTTTGTCCATAATTTCCTTGAAAGTTCTACACGAACCAGTGCCCACAGCAATCAGTGATTTTTATGGAGAAAATGCCTACATCTTAGCCAGAGGAAAAAATGTAGTTAATTTAATTCTAGCTGACTTCAGAGGGCTTGACACGATGTTTGAGACCGTGGTTTTGAGTATTGCTGCATTAGGAGTATATAGTTTATTAAAATTGAGATTAAAATCGTCAGAAAAGGAATAGAAATATGCGCAGTATCATTTTACAAACCGCTACTCGGTATATGCTACCGATTTTGTTATTGTTTTCCTTCTTCTTACTCTTGAGAGGACATTATTCTCCAGGCGGCGGATTTGTTGGGGGGCTAGTTGCATCGATTGCCTTCGTTCTTCACAGTTTCGCCAATGGAACAGAAGAAACCATGAGAATACTGAAACGAAAACCTTTATCATTGATTCCGATTGGATTGGGTATTGCGGCAATCAGCGTGTTTCTACCGACTTTTTTCGGACTCCCTCCCATGACAGGTTTATGGTGGGAGGAAGAAATACCGGTTATTGGACTAGTCGGTTCAGCTTTGTTTTTTGATCTGGGTGTATATTTAGTGGTGGTGGGTGTTGTATTGACGATACTGTTCACGATTTCATTAACCAATGATTAATCATGGAATTACTATTAGTAGTTGTATTAGGACTCTTATATGCCGCGGGCGTTTATCTGATACTCCGACGGAGTATGGTTAAACTCTTGCTGGGTATTATGCTTTTAGGGAATGGGACGAATATGTTGATTTTTCTACTGGGCAACATCACGAAAGGGAAGCCACCTGTGATAGATCCAAATCACAATATATTCCAGGACATCTATGCCGATCCGATTCCACAGGCGTTAATTTTGACGGCAATTGTAATAAGCTTCGCGTTGACTGCATTTGCAATCGTCTTACTAAAAAGAGTTTATGCCCTGATGGACACCGATGATTTAGACAACTTAACGACGCCGGAAGAAGAAGATATATGATTGACAATCACATTTTAGCACCCATATTTATACATTTGTTCACCGCGATCGTTCAACTGATCGCTTGGCGAAAGACAGTATCCCAGCGGTTTTTAAGTGTTGGCGGAACGTTTATCGGTTTATTAATTGCCATACGTCTTTTCGCAAAGGTTTACGCCGAGGGTTCCCTTCACTTGAATGCATCAAACTGGGAGGCGCCTTTTGGCATCGTATTCGTCGCCGATATGCTCAGCACGACGATGGTGTTGCTCACTTCTATTGCTGGTTTCGCGGTGTCCATTTTTTCTTCCATTGGACTGAGTAGGCAACGTATGCTCTATGGCTACTTCCCTATTTTTCATTTTTTGCTAATGGGGCTCAATGGCGCGTTCCTGACAGGGGACATTTTTAACTTATACGTCTGGTTCGAAGTCATAATTATTTCCTCTTTCGTCCTCATGACACTGGGTGGCCGGAAAACGCAATTGGAAGGTGCTGTCAAGTACATGGCAATGAACATCCTAGCCTCCACTTTTTTCTTAACCGGGATCGGAATCCTATACGGTATAACCGGCTCATTAAATATGGCCGATCTTTCGTTAAAAATCAAGGCATTTGACAACAAGTCCCTCGTGGGCATAACGTCTATCTTTTTCTTAATTGGTTTTGCAATCAAATCCGCTGTATTCCCGCTCTATTACTGGCTACCGTCGTCTTATCATACACCCCCGTCAGCCGTCGCAGCCACGTTTGGAGGGTTATTGACCAAAGTAGGGATCTATGCAATTCTTCGCGTTTTCAGCCTGATATTCATTCCGGACGATTTCACGAAGAACCTCTTTATGGTCATGGCCGTTTTAACCGTATTGACCGGTACTTTTGGAGCATTAATCAAAAACAATGTGCGGCGGATGTTCTCTTACTTGATTGTCTGTCATATTGGATTTATGCTGGGGGGTATCGCTATGTTTACCAAGGTTGCCTTAATGGGAACAATTTTCTATCTCATCCATGATATTCTCATTAAAACCAATATGTTTTTAATTGCGGGCGTGATCCGGCAGTTGCGCGGCACAATGGATATGAAAAAACTGGGCGGCTTGTACAAAACCAACCCGCTAATTTCTTTGGTTATCGCGTTGGTGCTGTTCTCTCTGGTGGGCATTCCACCTCTTTCAGGATTTTGGCCAAAAATATATCTTTTTCAAGGAGCCTTCTTCGATAAACAATATTTCTTTGTCGGTGCGCTGATCATAGGAAGTCTGGCTACCTTATATGTGATTTCAAAGATGTGGTCCGAGGTTTTTTGGAAGAACAGTCCAGATGCCGCGGCTGTAGAAGACAAGTTTGAGCCCCTCGCTCCTTTCAAAAAGATATTGCTTATTCTGCCGATACTAATACTTTGTTCGGTAACTTTGTATATAGGACTGAATGCCGAGAATGTTGTTAAAGTAGTAGATCGGATTGCAAGCGAATTGTTGGACACCAGCTCCTACCTTCATACGGTATTGGGCGAAAAAGTTTTTAAACAATGATCAAACTATTTTTAATGAATTTGCTGCTGTCATTTATATGGGTAGCGCTGAGAGGGTCCCTTTCCTATTCCGACTTTGTGTTCGGTTATCTTCTGGGTTTTGGGATACTGTGGATTATGAACAGAAACGAATCCGATCGACGTTATTTTTCTCGAGTGCCCAAAACGATTAGCTTCTTCTTGTTCTTCCTCTACGAGTTACTCAAAGCAAATATACAGGTCGCCTATGATGTGGTCACCCCCAAGTATTTTTTCAAGCCTGGCATCGTGCGATATCCGGTGGACCCTCAGACAGATTTTGAGGTCAATATGTTATCGACATTCATTTCTTTGACACCGGGGACATTGATTATTGACGTTAGCGACGATAAGAAAGCCATATACATTCACGCGATGTATCTTAAAAGTGAAGAGCATTTCATTAATTCCATTAAAACAGGAGTCGAACGACCTTTATTTGAAATACTGCGATGAGTTTAGAGACCTATTTTGATTTTGTCATCTTACCGATTTTGACCATATCGGTTCTTTTGGTATTCATCCGTTTATTCAAAGGACCAACGGTGGTTGATCGAGTCGTAGCCTTGGATCTAATCATTACCATTGGTATCGGAATCATTACGGTTTATAGTATCAGGCAAGAGGAGGAAGTGCTGTTGGATGTCGCCATTATTCTTGCGCTAATTGGGTTTCTAGGTACAATCGCATTTTCCTATTATATCGAAAAACAAAAAGATGATTGACATTATATTGGCTATATTGAGTACTGTTGGGGCGCTCTCAATCTTGTTTGCATCCATCGGTGTACTGCGAATGCCGGATTTCTACCTCAGACTTTCGGTAACCGTTAAAGCATCAACTTTGGGCGTTGGGCTGTTATTGATTTGCGCAGCGATCATGTTCCCTAACGATGTATCGGTTACGACCAAAGCGATAGCTATCATCTTCTTTTTGATTTTGACGGCACCTATCGCAGCACATATGATTGGAAAAGCGGCCTATTTTATCGGCACTCCTCTGTGGAAAGGGACCGTTGTTGATCGCCTTCACGGAATGTATAACAAAGAAACGCACTGTTTGGAAAGCGATCCTAAAAAAGGAGACCTAAAGGACGAGGAAAATATCGCTGACTCGGAAGAAACCACCGAATGATTCATCCATCTGTTCATGACCGATGCCGTCTTGTACCGTTAAAAAAGAATACAAACGGGTTGAAACACGTCAATACGGTTTCCTGAATCCTCTAACATTCCAGACTCTCGGTTCCTATTCAATACAACGATTTCATCCGTTGACTGATTTCCTACCAGCAGAAAATTCTCATCAGGGCTGAAGTTAAAATTCCTTGGACCTTTCCCCACTACGGAAACCACTTGCATTTTATTTAATTTCCCTTGGCTACCTACTTGGAAACAAGTCACGGTATTGGCGTCTCCACGATTTGTCGCATAAAGAAACTTTCCGTCCGAGGAGATCTTGATATCTGCGGCTCCGTTTGCCCCGGTGAAGCCTTCTTGATTCATATCCATCTGCTGGATCAATTCCCATTCGTGCCCGCTTTTCGAAAAAGTCAGTACCTCCCCGGTTAATTCCATCAGTGCGTAAAAAAAGTTCCCGTCAGGATGGAACGCGAGATGTCTCGGTCCGCTGCCAGCAGGAACATCAATCGGATCGTGTTCATGAAAGCGCAATTCCCCGTTTTCTTCCAATACCTCTAAGCGATAAATCTGATCACCGCCTAGATCCGAGACGTACAAAAAACCTTCTGGACCAAAAAATGCGGAATGGATATGGGAGGATTCTTGACGGTCATTATTGATACTAGAACCGTTATAGACCTTGCTGTCTTCTTTGCTCAAAATCTCACCCGAGGGTGCCAATAAAAAAAGATCGACGACGCCGCCCAGATAGTTGGAAACCACCGCATACCTGCCATCATCCGCGATCACCACATGACAGGGAGCGGCACCTCCTGTGGGTACGCTGTTAATCGCAACTAGGCCCTGTTCCGTGATAGAAAATGAAGACAACGCTTGCTGACCGTCCGTCGTCTCATTGACGGCCAATAAAAAATCCTGAGACCTCGCCAGAAAGGAAGGGTTCACGGATTCCGTTTCGCGCCTAAACTCTACCTGGCCATCGACCAAATTGTATTGAAAATATTGAATCCCTTGACTCCCCCCGGCTTCTGTATAGGTACCGACAAACAGGGGTACTGATTCTGGTGTCCGACAGGCCAAAAATTGTAAGCATATAAAAACCATTAAAATGCGTGCTAGGTAGTCCATAAATTTCATCACCATTAAATTCACTACTGTGTTCTACGTCAAAACATTTAGTCACGACCAAATAGATCCGCAAATCATTTTTTTTTATCAGAGGCTCGTGCTGTTTCGGATACCGGAGTTTAGCAAAACCAATTCTGAAAGCACTGCGAAAGTCTGTTAAATATGGTTAAATCGTTAGATCTTTATCCAAGTTTCACTATTTTCGCTCGAATACCGTTATGTGAATCGTAATTTAAAGAATATTAGTAGAAAACTGTCGCGAAACGGTTTAATATTTAATATTTTTGCAATATAGCTTACATTTAGAAGCGAAAGAAACCGCATGAAATATTTGTCGAAATTATTTATAATCTTCCTGTTAGCCAGTAGTTTTACTAGCACGGCTCAAGAGCGTTTAATTGACCAGGTCGTAGCGAACGTCGGTTCCAGCATTATTTTGCAATCGGACGTCGATATGCAATACTCTCAATACCTGGCGAACGGAGGAACACCAAACGAAGATTTCAAATGTACTGCTCTTCAGCAGTTGATCATGACCAAATTATTGGCCCAACAAGCTGCTCTAGACTCGATCGAAGTATCGCAATCTGATGTCGATGATCAGCTGAATGCCCGAATGCGGGAAATGGTTCAGCGCGCAGGTGGCAAGGAGCGGCTGGAAAACTTTTTGAAACGCTCTCTTTTGCAATACAAAGAAGAAATGCGCCCAATCTTATCTGAACAAATCAGGGCTGACCGTTTTCAACGCACCATCACCGAACAGGTCAGCGTCACGCCACAAGAGGTTCGACGCTATTTTGAGAATCTGGATCAGGACAGTTTACCGAGTTTTAATACCGAGGTAGAAATTGGGGAAGTCGTGATGTTTCCTGAATTAACGCCGGAAGAAAAAAATGTGTTTAGAGACCGTGCCGAACAATATCGTCAACAAGTTTTGGATGGAACGGACTTTGGTACTGTAGCCCGATTCTATTCAGAAGATCCGGGATCTGCGGTACAAGGTGGGGAACTCGGTTTTGCGCCAAGAGAAAACTATGTGAAGGAATTCTCAGCCTTGGCGTTCCGGCTTAAAGAGGGCGAGATGTCCCCGGTATTTGAAACCGAATACGGGTTCCATTTCCTACAGGTTTTAGAACGGCGTGGAGAAGAAGTAAATGTGCGCCACATATTGGTAACCACCAAGCCAACCCAGGCCAGCATGGAACGGTTAAAAGGAAAAATAGATTCTATTTATGAGCGGGTGGATGATCAAAAATTGCCGTTCAGTACTGCCGCTACTTTATATTCCGACGACAACGAAACTAAATTTAATGGCGGCATGGTAACCAATCCCCAATCGCCTTCTCGATCAACATTAATCCCGGTAGATCTACTCGATAAGGAAAGTTTCATGGCTATCGATACCCTTCAGCAGGGTGATTTCTCCAGACCGTTTCAATTTCAAGATCAACGGACCGGTAAAATGGGGTATAAATTCACCTTTTTGAAAACGCGTATTGCGCCTCACAAAGCTAGTCTAGAACAGGATTTCGCTAAGATACAGGAGGCTGCCCAAGAAGATAAGACCAGACGAAGACTAAGTAAATGGTTTGAAGAAAAAACCAAAACAACCTTCGTCCATATCAGGACTGAGTTCGGAGCATGCGAAGAGCTCCAAATGTGGTTAACCGACCCAACCGAACTAGCTGCTAAGGAATAAAAGTTGATGTTCCAATACACCACACAGAGGACAATATCAAAATATAAAGAACCTGCAAACGATCAGTTTGCAGGTTCTTTCGTTAACAAAAAGTCCTGCTTTATTATTAAACGATTTCTGAAAGCGATCGGCGTTGGCCACCAAAACCATGGTCGCCCTTTACCGTTGAGCGCGCGATAAGCCTGGATTGAATAACGTGCTTCTTTCAAAAGACGCTAAATTTGCTGTAAAAGCGGGGGATGAGGTATCAAAAGCGAATGTGCGTCCACACCTAACGGCCCTGACTCAAAAAGCACCGGCCTACCGCCTTATAGCGCAGCGATAATCAGCAGGATGCTCACCCTAATGAGAAAGAATAGGTTGCGGTTTCATAAAGTTTCAAATAAAAATAATCCTCGATTAAAGTTCACAGAAACAACGACATCTGGAATGTCCGAATAATTAACGCTCAAACATCATTTCTAAAATGACCTTCCACTGAAATTCATCAGTCAATTGCCAAATACGGATATAACTAAATTTAACAACCTTGTCTTTTAAACCTACCGTCGCTGTGCCGGACGTGTAGGCGAACTCACCACTGTAAGATCTCCCCACGTCAGTGGGTTCTGTATCGATCTCAATACGCTCCTTTTTAAGGAAGTCCAAGACATTATCTCTCCCTTCCATTTCCGCCTGCCAAGGAAAATAAAAACGAACGTCATCCGCTAAGAATTCGGTATATCCCGTTTTAGTATCCGCTTTAAGGATGGTCGAAAACAATTGATCCGTCTGCATGACCACCTCTTCTCTCTGCTCCAATCTTTTGACTGAACGATGTTTAAGATAGTTCTTATCATCTGGCTCATAGTACTCCAATGGGCGGCCCTTTTGTTTGCCGTAGTTTTCTACCTCGGCACGCAGATGCGCTTTCCAATTTCCTTTTCTGTCCCGACGCCAAATAATTAGATATTGTCCATGACGTTTGATCGAACCCATTTTCTGAAAACTCATCGGCCCGGAAGTCACGCCCCAGTCTAAACTCCTGGCAACTAACGCAAAATTGGGATTCCATGATAAACGGTCAGGCAGATTGGGTCTATTTTCCAGGTAGGTTGCTGCATTTACTGGTGAGGGCACCAAAAAGGTCGTTTCCTTATCGAGTAAGTATTTAAGCCCGGCATACGGGCCTTCCGATTTAGCGAGATTCGCAGCCGTCTTATCGACTGAAATTAGTCCGCCGACTTTCGAAGGCAGTTGAGCGAAACCGGAGAAACTAAAAAAGACACTAAATAATAGAAATAACCCTCTTTTATATATCATTTTTTTGATTTTTTACCTTGGCAATCAAATCTTATTCCAAAGTGTACCATCTTTGCTATCCTTTAGCTGTATACCAATGGCATTTAACTGCTCCCGAATTTTGTCCGAGGTTACAAAATCCTTGTTCTTCTTCGCTTCATTGCGTAAGCTGATGATCACTTGCATCAACCCGTCACTGTCATTAGCGTTCCCAGCCATGTCATTTTTTAAACCAAGTATGTCGAAAACAAATTCGTGCATATAGGTTTTAAATGCGGTGAGATCATCCTTATCGACGCTCAGTTTACCATCATAAATAGAGTTAATCAAGCGGACCGCCTCGAATAGTTCGGCAATAAGCACAGGACTGTTGAAGTCGTCATCCATCGCTGCATAGCTTCGCTTCCGCAACGCCTCAATCCCTCCGAAATCTGATGTACTGGAAGGAACAATCTTGTCCAACAATGAGATCGCCGTCATCAGCCTCTTGTATCCTCTGTCGGCTGCATCCAGTGCTTCGTTAGAAAAATCGAGGGTACTACGGTAGTGCGCTTGTAGCATAAAAAATCGAACGGCCATTGGTGAATAGCCCCGCTGCAACAGCGGATGTTCTCCTGAGAAAAGTTCCAATGGTAAAAATCCATTTCCCGCCGATTTCGACATTCTAACTCCATTAACGGTCAGCATGTTGGTATGCATCCAATAGCTGGCCGGTGTCGTATGATTGCAGGCTTCAGATTGTGCAATTTCATTGGTATGATGTGTGGCCGCTAAGTCCATTCCTCCGCCGTGAATATCGAATCGGTCACCCAGATATTTCCGACTCATCGCAGAACATTCGATATGCCAACCGGGGAACCCCACGCTCCATGGCGAAGGCCAACGCATGATATGCTCAGGCTTTGCTTTGATCCAAAGCGCAAAATCAAGACGTCCGCGTTTTTCATCTTGTCCACCGAGCTCCCTGGTGTTATTTAGAAGATCTTCCAGATTCCGATTCGTTAATATCGTATAATTATGATCTTGGACATATTTCTCCACGTCAAAATACACGGATCCATTGACGTGGTAAGCGTAGCCATTGGCGATAATTTGCTGGATCATTTCGATTTGTTCGGAAATATGTCCCGTTGCTGTGGGCTCGATACTCGGCGGGATGGTATTAAACATCCGCAGTACATCGTGAAAGCCGATCGTATATTTTTGAACGATCTCCATCGGTTCTAACTGTTCCAGTTTAGCCTTTTTGGAGAATTTGTCGTCCCCTTCATCATTATCTCCCTCCAAATGACCGGCGTCAGTAATATTACGGACATAGCGCACTTGATAACCCAAATGCGACAAGTATCTAAAGATCAGATCAAACGAGACAAAGGTTCTGCAATTGCCTAAATGTACGTCACTATACACCGTTGGACCACAAACATACATTCCTACCCGGTGGGGATGGATAGGATCAAACTTTTCTTTCTTACGCGTTAAAGTATTGTACAATACCAGATTATGCTCCATACGAAACCTAAAACGAATTATTTTTGTCTAAAGAATATTTGAATGGGTACACCATTGAAATCAAAATTTTCACGCAGTTTATTTTCAACAAACCGGCGATAGGGATCTTTAATATACTGTGGTAAGTTACAGAAAAAAGCAAACATAGGCGATCGCCCGGGCAACTGGGTTACATACTTGATCTTAATGTGTTTCCCTTTGGTTGCTGGGGGCGGATAGTTTTCAATGATTTCCAACATCACATCGTTGAGTTTCGATGTCGGGATTCTTTTGGTTTTGTTACGATACACCTCCATAGCGGCTTCCACGGTCTTGAAGATACGCTGCTTCTCGGTCACCGAAGTAAAAATAATGGGCACATCGGTAAAAGGTTGGATTCGTGCACGGATACTTTCCTCAAAAACCTTTGCGGTTTTATGGTCTTTTTCAACAGTATCCCACTTATTAACCAAAATCACGACCCCTTTTTTATTCTTTTCCGCCAGATGGAAAATATTAATATCCTGAGCCTCTATCCCGTCTTGGGCGTCAATCATCAACAGCACCACATCAGAATCCTCTAGCGCTTTTATCGTACGCATTACCGAGTAGAATTCGATGTCTTCACTAACTTTTGCCTTCCTTCTTAAGCCAGCCGTGTCCACGAGCAGGAATTCGTTCCCGAATTGATTGTAATGAATCCTGATTGCGTCTCTGGTCGTTCCGGCAATGGGCGTAACAATATTCCGTTCTTCTCCGAGTAGTGCATTGGTTAAAGAAGATTTTCCGACATTGGGACGACCGACGATTGTAAACTTCGGCAAGGTCGATTCTTCTTCGTCTTCTTCAACAAAATGAGACACCACATCATCCAGTAATTCGCCGGTTCCCGAGCCCGTCATGGATGAGATATTGTAGATTTCTCCGAGCCCAAGTGCATAAAATTCTGTAGCGTCCTGCAGCTGTTTGGCACTGTCTACTTTGTTGGTCACGACGTAGACCGGCTTTTTGCTCCGACGCAACACCTGCGCGATCTGGTCATCTAGATCCGTAATTCCTGTTGTGACGTCAACAACGAATAAAATCACGGACGCCTCATCAATTGCAATAAGGACTTGTTCCCGAATCGCCGACTCAAATACATCATCAGACCCCTGAACAAAACCGCCAGTATCGATGACTGTAAAATTTTTTCCGATCCATTCGGATTGGCCGTAATGCCGGTCTCTTGTTACTCCACTAAAATCGTCTACTATTGCCTTCCTGCTCTCGGTCAATCGGTTATATAAGGTCGATTTACCAACGTTGGGTCTACCAACGATTGCTACTATATTTGCCATATCTCAAATTAAAGTCGCCTCACGGCAACGCATTCAGGAGTTTATCTACGTCCTGTAAAGTCACAAAGTTAAGCAAAAAACACAGATAATTAGCAGGTTTACAAAGAAAGGAAAAGGGGAATAACATCATCGATTTGCCTGCTGTACGACACGAATGCTGAAGAACTATCGGCGGCTAGAAAAAAGGGTGAGGTCTTTTTACAACCTCACCCTCTTTCAAAGACAATGATACCGATGACTAGGGGTTTTGCTCCAAGGCACCCTCGGAAAGAACAATCTGCTGTTCCGGAATAAATTCGACAGCTTCCTTACTGGCCGCCTCGACTGATAAAAACGAATTTGAATTAGCGATATGGGTGCCCGGATACGCTCGATCAAGCGTCATGCCGTTGCGAAATAGGTCAAATTTCCGATGACCTTCCCAGGCTAGCTCAAGCTGGCGTTCTTCTAACACAACATCCAACACCGATTTCCCCTTTAAATTCCCAGGCGTCCACAACCCGCCATCTGGAATTCCAGCGCGCTGACGAATTACATTTACATCCTCAAGTGCGGCGGCCGTGTTTCCTAATTTTGCATTCGCTTCTGCACGGATCAGATAAATTTCTGCTAACCTTGAAATAATAGGTGACCAAAGATGTGCTTGTCCCTCCTGGCCGGAGCATTTCAAAATATAGTACTTGAGATACCCGTTTCGATTATCCAACTTCTTATCGATCAACACCGTTCTACGGGCGCCGTCGATATCAATTAAATATTGGTAAGCTCCCGCTCCATTTGATTCCTTGATCAGCGTTTTTCTACTTCCGTTCTCCGTGTAGGTATAATCGGAACCATTTGGCTCGACAACAACACTTTCATATTTATAATCATCAGTGACATAATAGGCATGCCATTCAGATCCATCGGCCACGACCGGTTGAATCATCTCGTACCGGACATCTTCTGGATACTTCCGCACCCGTTCAAGATAGGAACGAGAGGCATACATCTCTCCCCATCCCGAACCTTCAAAATTAGCATAAAGTGACCCAATAGTATACCAGCCATTATCGAGATAGTCTACATCTTTCACGAATTTAATGGCAAAAATGTTTTCCGAATTATTCTCTGGCGCCGATGTCGATAATTGCCGATAGTTAGCCGCCGATAATAAGGAGAACTCACCCGATTCGAGCACTTTATTGGCGTATTCTATCGCCTTCAAATCATCGCCCTTATACAGATAGAAACGAGACAGCAAAGCCTGAACAGAATAAACGCTTGCAAAAATACTTCCCTTGTATTCAGTAAACATGCTCTCGGCTTTCAATAGGTCTTGTTCGACTTGATCGTACACCTCTTTAACCGTATTTCTTGGCAAATTCTCGAATGGATCATCTACTAATTTCAAAGGAACGGCCAGACTGCTCTCCGGATTCTGATCATAAGGGCGACCAAAAACGTTCGCCAGATAGAAATACATCAAACTCCGCAAGTAAAGGTTCTCAGCGATAATCTGATCGACCTCTTCACTTTCCCCTTCGGTCAAACGGGCCAACAGATGGTTCGTCCCAGCGATAATTTTGTAGGAGTTGGACCAGAACGAATTAACCCGAGCGTTACTAACGATGCGTTGATAATTGTAATTATAAAAAAAGTTGTCTGTGGTAGCTCCGGACAATGACACATTGTCTCCTGGATATTCGGTGACCCGATGCCAGTTTTCTACCCATCCTTTCAACGTGTGGTAATTTCCATTATTAAGTGCATCTAGCGCCCCTGGTGTGTTTTCAACCGACTCATTGGTCAAGGAGTCATACGGGGTCTTATCTAGTGAACATGAACTTGCCAGAACAGCCGTAATAGCAGTGTATATCAAGATTCTTTTCATCATTCCAATCATTAAAATGTTACATTCAGTCCAAAAACTATACGCTTTGGAGCGGGGTATTGTGCGGTGGCATCACCAGATGTCTTATCGGGCGAATCATCGTTCCCCACGATCGCACTTTCCGGATCAAAACCGGTAAATTTCGTTGCCGTCCATAAGTTATCGGCAGACAAAAACAAGCCTAATCCCTTTAATTTTAGCCGACTAGCGAGAGGATCAGAGACGTTATATCCTAGCGTCACATTACGTAGACGGAAAAAAGAGGCAGTTTCAAGATAACGAGAAGAAACCTTATTGGATCCGCTGTTATTATTGTAGGAAGCCACAGGATGAGTCGCGTTAGGGTTATCAGGAGTCCATCGCGACCAGTCATCCCGCAAAGCCATTTGATTGTAACTAGGGTACGCGCCGTCGGCATCAAAGTATTGACGGGCTGCATTATATGTTGTCGCTCCTGTAATAAAAGCTGCTGTTGCGTTTAATGTGAATCCTTTGTAAGACATAAAGGACGAAACACCCCCTTGCAGTTTCGGTGTTCCTGCGCCTACAAATTGCAACGAAGCGGCATTATAATCTGATGTTGTGCTTGTTTCCCCGGTTTCCGGATCAATCATCTCCCACAGCGGATCGCCGTTTTCGGGATTCACACCCATCCATTTTCTCATATACCAAGAATCAATATCACGCCCCTGGGAAAAACGTCTCAGATCGTTCTTCGGAATATCCATACCATCTTTCAATTCCAAAATACGGTTTTGATTGTGCGAGAAATTGACGCCCAAATTCCAGACAAAATCATTCGTCTGAACAACATCACCACTAAGGGCTACCTCCACGCCGCGGTTTCTAATCGCTCCAATATTCTCCCAATATCCCGACCACCCGGCGGTGGAAGGAAATTGGACAAAATACAACAGTCCATCGACGTTTTTGTTGTACAGGTCAACGGTCAGGTTGAATCGATTCAAAAGTCCCAACTCCACACCTAAATTAGCGTCTTTAGCACGTTCCCAACTGACTTGCGAATTCTGGAATTGCCCCAGGATTGCGGCCGGTTCCCCGTTATATTGTGCGTTCAACCCATAAGTAGAATAAGATGCATAATAATTGTTCGGAACGTTCCCCACTGTCCCGAACGAACCTCTTACCCGAAGGGTATTGATGCTCGGCGTGTTAAAGAAGGCTTCATTGTGCAGATTCCACGCACCACTCACCGCATAAAAACTGCCATATTGAGAATCCAGTCCAAATCGGGAGGAACCATCTAGCCTATAGGATACTTGTGCGTTATACCGATCGTCGTATCCGTAGTTGGCTTGAATGATTCCAGATTGAAAGGCATAATCATTCTTTGTGCCTGATTTAGAAAGCACCTCAGCCGCATTGCCGACGATCACCGAACCTGGCGCAATTCCTTTCCCGGTTAAACCTACGCTTTGATAGGTATAATCAGAGTATTCGTATCCGGCTAACGCCGATACGGTATGTTTGCCGAAGGTTTCATTGTATTTCAACATTTGATTAAAGAAACGAACGATACGCTTATCCGCATGCTGATTGATGGTTCCTTTGTTACTGCGCCCAGAATTCGAAAGTGGATCTTCATAGTTCATGGATGTCGCATTGTAATAAGCCAAGTTATTCATCGACTCAAAGGTAAAATGATCGGATATTTTATAGGAGAAATCCAGATTAGACTGTATATCAAAGGTCCGTCCTTCCCCGTAGTTGTACTGCAGATCGTACAAATAGTTACGTCCATCACGTCCATACCAGTTGTACAGGGATGAAGTCCCCTCCATCTGTGGGTTCTTTAAACTTCCATCGTCCATATAGGGGTTATCCCAAGGCATGTAAAGCATCATATCGTAAAGCGAGTGCTGCCGAGAGTCGGTCGAAGTATAGGTTGCATTGATTTTCGGTTTGAACGTGATTCGATCTGACAATTTATGATCCACATTCAACCGGGCTGATAACCGGTTGTAATCATATCCTTTAATGGATCCTTCTTCGTTATAGTAGTTCACACTGGTAAAAACCGATGTCTTCTCGGTGCGTCCCATATAGCTAGCGGATAGATCTTGAAGCCATCCCGCCTGAGTTCCATTATCTAGCCAATTGTAATCGTTGTTCAGAACCTCTTCAGATATATTATTAGGTATCGCATTCTGATTATCAAAAGACTGATAGAGGTCCCAAAGTTCTTGAGAGTTCATCAGTTTAACTTTACCCTTGTTAAACCGACTTGTACCGGTCGATAAATTAACCGAGAACACGCCGTCTCCTGCGTGGGTAGCACTTTTAGTCGTGACCACAATGACGCCGTTCGTCCCTCGCGAACCGTATTGCGTTGTTGCTGCAGCGTCCTTCAACACCGATATGGTTTGAATATCGTTTGGATTGATATTCGGCACACCGTGCGCGATCACCCCGTCCACAACCCATAATGGCGCGGTTCCAGATGAAATCGAATTTCGTCCTCTTATTCGAATGTTTGCTCCCTGACCGGGTTGCCCTGATCCAGAGGAGACATCCACACCAGCCACTTTACCTTGCAAGAGATTTGATACATTTGGCGACTTGGTATCTTTCAACTGTTTTTGATCAATGGTGGCAATTGACGCACTGATCTCGCCTTTTTTCTGTGTGGAATACCCCGTTACCACAACCTCGTCAATCAGTTCTTGAGAAGATGTTAACTGCACATGAACCTCGGAATCAGCAACTGTGATTTCCGCCCCCTGATAACCTATCGTACTAAACACCAATATCTCGCCTTCAGTAGCGGATACTGTAAACGCGCCGCTTTGATCAGTTGTTGTCGCTCTGGCCGGGTCCTGCTTTACAGAAACGGTTACCCCAGCAAGGGGTCCTTCCTCTGATGTAACCGTTCCACTCACTTCTTGCTGTGTCCTCAAGATTTCAGTCGAAGTGCCCCGCGTATTTTCGGCATAGAGGTTGCCTTGCAGCAATCCAATTCCGAGCAGAACACCGCAAGAAAACTTCATTCTTCGGGAAACTCGAAAATGGTTAGTAAATCTTTTAATCATAACTATCCTTTAACATTTATTTTCGTGTCTTGTCCTAAAATAGCTTTACACCAAAATTGTAAAGGACATGGGAAAAGTTC
>JBQDCW010000015.1:0-56129 GCA_052092145.1 Sphingobacterium sp.
CTACGCCCTGGTGATCGCCGCGGTGCTGGTGGGCTCACCGCTCGTGAGGCGCTACCTTATTTTTATTTTCCAAACAAATTTTTATCGATCAGTGAACGCTTTACAGATCGGTTACACACCCTTCAGAAGCGTTAGCCACCGTTTTTGCATATTTATACAAAACCCCTTTATTGACTTTAAGGGCCGGTTGTTGCCACGCACTACGTCTCTTGTTGATTTCTTCTTCCGAGACTTTCAACTCAAGGGTGTTGTTAGCTGCATCAATTTCAATGACGTCATTGTCTTCCACCAAGCCAATCAGACCGCCCTGATACGCTTCGGGCGTGATGTGTCCGACGACAAACCCGTGGGTTCCCCCGGAGAAGCGTCCATCGGTAATCAAGGCCACAGAACCGCCTAGTCCAGCACCAACGATCAGAGAAGTTGGTTTAAGCATTTCCGGCATGCCAGGCGCGCCTTTGGGGCCTTCATTTTTTATAACAACGACATCACCAGCTTTGATTCTTCCGGATTCCAAACCTTTAACCAAATCCTGTTCACCGTCGAATACGCGCGCAGGTCCGCAGAACTGCTCTCCTTCTTTACCTGAAATTTTGGCTACTGACCCTAATTCCGCAAGGTTCCCGTATAGAATTTGCAGGTGACCTGTTTTTTTGATCGGTTGGTTCAACGGTTGAATGATCTTCTGATCGTAGGCCATAATGGATTTAACGTTCTGAAGGTTTTCAGCCACGGTTTTTCCGGTAACGGTCAGACAATCGCCGTGCAACAAACCTTCGTCTAAGAGGTATTTCATGACGGCAGGAATGCCACCGTATTGATGTAGGTCTTGCATTAGATATTTACCGGATGGTTTAAAATCCGCTAATACCGGGGTCTGGTCAGACATCCGTTGGAAATCGTCTGGTGAGATGTCAATACCGACTGATTTACCCATCGCAATGAAATGGAGTACGGCATTGGTTGAACCTCCCAAAATCACGATGATGCGCATCGCATTTTCGAATGCTTTTCGGGTCATGATATCCGAAGGCTTAATATCTTGTTGCAGTAAAATGTGCATGTATTTTCCTACCGCTAGACATTCTTCTTTCTTTTCGGTAGATGTCGCCGGATTGGAAGAAGAATAGGGCAGGCTCATCCCCATCGCTTCGATCGCAGAGGCCATGGTGTTGGCCGTATACATGCCGCCGCAAGCGCCTGCTCCCGGACAAGTGTGTCGGATCACCCCATCGTAATCTTCATCGGAAATAGTGCCAGCGATCTTTTTTCCCAAGGCTTCAAAAGCCGAAACGAGATTGAGCTCTTCGCCCTTGTAATGCCCTGGTGCAATCGTTCCACCATAGACCATAATAGCAGGTCGGTCCAGCCGGCCCATGGCCATAATAGCACCGGGCATGTTTTTATCACAACCGGGAATAGCGATCACCCCATCGTAATATTGGCCACCACAGATCGTCTCAATACTATCTGCAATAACATCTCGTGAAACCAGCGAGTAACGCATTCCATCCGTACCGTTGCTCATGCCGTCACTCACGCCGATGGTTCCGAACGTCAATCCAACTAGATCATTCTCCCAAACCCCCTTTTTAACGATTTGGGCCAGATCATTGAGGTGCATGTTACAGGTATTCCCGTCGTATCCCATGCTCGCGATACCGACTTGTCCTTTGTCCATATCCTCGTCCGTTAGGCCAATACCATATAACATGGCCTTTGCTGCCGGTTGCGTGGCATCTTGTGTGAAAATGCGGCTATACTTATTGATAACCGTTGATTGGTCAGATGATGACTTCATAATTTTCTTGCTCTAGTACTAAATTTTTATATTTTCTTTGGATGGATGCGCCAATACTGTCTTCCCAGGCACCTGAAAAGCGGGTCGCATCTACTTGTTTAATGCCGATGATGCCCGCAGCCGTTCCGCTTAAAAAGGCATGGTCGGCTTGATAGATATCTTCCACACGGAGACGTTTTTCGACAAGATCAAAATTCAGGCTCCGGCAAATATCGATGACGGTCGCTCGGGTAATACCTGGGAAAATTTCTCCCAAAGGTGGCGTGTATATTCGGTGGTCTTTTTCGATGAATAAATTTTCGCTCGATGCCTGGGCAACGTACCCTTCCTGATCCAGCAGTAATGCTTCGTCAAAACCTTGCTGAATTGCATCACTAGTCGCCAAAATAGCGTTGATGTATTGACCAGAAACCTTCGCGTTCGTTGGAAACGATTTTGGATGGGGACGCTGAATATGTGAAACATTAACTTTCAGTAAATTCTGCCCCAAGTAGGGTCCCCATTCCCAAGCGGCAATCATGAGATTAGCCGTGTCCGAGGAGGTGAGGTGCATATTGGAACCGGAATAGATCAACGGACGTATATAAGCCGAGTGCAGGTTGTTGAGTGCAAGCAGTTCGTAGGTCTTTTCGATGAGCCGGTGATTGTCCCATGTATAGGGCAGGCCGATTGTTTCACAGGACTGCTTTAGCCGCTGGAAATGTTCCTCGGCTTTGAAAATTCGGCTGCCGTTGTGGGTGCTGTAAGCGCGTAATCCTTCAAAGGCGCCGTAGCCATAGTGCAAGGACTGTCCGAACATATCTACCCCAGCACTACTCGCCTTGACGAATTCGGAGTTGAGATAGATCAGCGTGTCTTGATTGTAATACTGCATGTTTGCGGCGTTCAAATGTCTGGTAATGCGTTTAAAAAACTCTTGAGTGCAACCTTGTAATTCTGGTTTTGTTAAGTTACCCTGAAATAAAATTCTTTACAATAGCCTAATAAAGTATTTTGATAAAGTTTTTTATTTCGAAATATGTTTTTATTCAAAATTATATTTCAGTATATTGCGATAATTAACATGTTAAATTTTGTTGTCCGTAGACTAGAATTAAAATCGGTATATTTTAGTTTTTTTGAAAAAAATAAAATTTTGTCAAAATTCTTCCTAAAATCGGTCGCGAGGTGAAAAAAGTTGTAAAAAAATAGCCCTTAAAACTTGAAGTTAAAAGGGCTACTCAATCTCTTGTTTTACTTTTTATTCCTCGGCTATTCCTTCGGCTAAAATGATGATATTGTTTTCCTTTACTTCAACTACACCACCTTTAATAATGATGATCTGTTCGTCTTGATTGTTCTTAATAATGACTTTGCCATCTTCTAGTGTAGACACAATAGCCGCGTGGTCCTTCAGGATCTGAAATGATCCTGCCGATCCTGGAACTGTAACTGCTGTTACATTACCTTCAAAAGCTAATTTGTCTGGGGTTATGATCGTGAGTTTCATTCTATATTGATGTATTGGAGAGCGGAGCAGTGAATTGAAATAAGGAACCCTATTCCACAGAGGAGCAAGATTCCTTATTTATTTCGCGCCCAATATCTCGCATGGTAGATATTAGACCGCTTCAGCTAATAGTTTCTTGCCTTTTTCAATGGCCTCTTCAATAGTTCCTACTAGGTTGAAAGCCGCTTCTGGGTATTCGTCAACTTCGCCATCGATGATCATATTGAATCCCTTGATGGTGTCTTTAATGTCAACTAATACGCCTTTTAGGCCAGTAAATTGTTCCGCAACATGGAACGGCTGCGAAAGGAAACGTTGCACACGACGCGCGCGCTGTACCGTTTCTTTGTCTTCTTCTGACAATTCGTCCATACCCAAAATTGCGATGATATCTTGTAACTCTTTATAGCGTTGTAAGATTTCTTTTACCCGTTGTGCGGTATTGTAATGCTCGTCACCTAATACCGTTGGTGAAAGTATACGGGAGGTAGAGTCCAATGGATCTACCGCTGGATAAATCCCCAATTCGGCAATCTTACGAGAAAGTACCGTCGTGGCATCCAAGTGAGCAAACGTTGTCGCTGGGGCCGGGTCAGTTAAATCATCCGCAGGTACATATACAGCCTGTACAGAGGTAATTGATCCGTTCTTTGTCGAGGTGATCCGTTCTTGCATCAATCCCATTTCAGTCGCTAAGGTAGGTTGGTAACCTACTGCGGACGGCATACGTCCCAATAGCGCGGAAACTTCAGATCCAGCTTGCGTGAAGCGGAAAATGTTGTCGATGAAGAATAAAACGTCCCGTCCTTGGCCTTCGCCATCCCCATCACGGAAATATTCAGCAATGGTTAAGCCCGATAGCGCGACGCGAGCACGTGCACCTGGAGGTTCATTCATCTGTCCGAATACGAAAGTACATTTAGATTCTTTCATTACTTCCAGATCAACCGTGTCCAAAGGCCATTCGCCTTTTTCCATGCCCTCTGTAAATTGCTCACCATATTTGATAATGCCCGATTCCAGCATTTCACGTAACAGATCATTTCCTTCACGTGTACGCTCACCAACACCAGCGAATACCGAAAGACCGCCGTGGCCTTTTGCAATGTTGTTAATCAGCTCTTGGATCAGTACGGTTTTACCTACACCGGCACCACCGAAAAGTCCAATCTTCCCTCCCTTTGAATAAGGTTCCAAAAGATCGATGACTTTGATACCTGTAAACAATACCTCAGATTCTGTGGAAAGGTCCTCAAATTTTGGCGGTACGTTGTGAATAGAACGACCGCTATCTTTATTGACCGCCTGAATGCCGTCAATTGGGTCACCAACAACATTGAATACACGACCTTTGATTTCCTCACCGATAGGCATTTTGATTGGCGCACCGGTATCTACAACCTTCATGCCGCGAACCAAGCCTTCAGTAGCATCCATAGCAATAGTCCGGACACGTTCTTCACCAAGGTGTTGCTGAACCTCTAAAACGATGCGTTGGCCGTTCTCTTTCTCGATGTACAAAGCATCATAAATCTTTGGGAGATTTTCATTGTCGGCAAAGTTGACGTCAACTACTGGGCCGATAATCTGCGCTATTTTACCAATATTGGGCATATTATAGAGACTAAAAATAATTAATCATTTAAAATTCAGGTTGTTTACCTGCCTTATTTCGGAATGCAAAAATAAGTTTTATCTTGTTAAAAGCAAAAGTAGTACGCATATTTTATTTTAATTTTCGAATAGCCTGCGTAAAAGCCTAATGATCCGTGATTAAACCCTCTCTCAAAGCTGCCGTAGCAGGTTTATTGGAAACAAAACCCGTTGGTCGAGCACTATTCAACCAACGGGTTTTGAAATGGTTTGTCACGAGCTTGATCTAAAAATCTAAACTGACCTTGTGAAGTCCGGATACGGAACCGCCGGCAGTGACATTAAACAGTGGGTTGGCTTCGGTGCCTTGGAGCTCATAATACCCATTGACGGTACCGTCTTCGGTTGTCACACGAAGTAATACCTTACCATCCACGTCAACCGCACAGTATGCAGCGCCCGGGTTGGTGACGGCAGGAACACCGCTAATTTTTGTCTGCTGGTTATCCGCTGGATCAATGATGTAGTATTCCCATACATCTTTGAAGTTGATGTTGCCCGTCGGGCCGCCGGTCAATGGGGCGTTGGGTATTAGCGTAATGAGCTGACCATCCTTTGCAAAAACCGAAACGAATTTACCACCTTCAGTGATGTCATCCATGTTGAGGCTCCAATCCGCATCAATATCAGTTTCGCCCGCTTTAATTCGGCTGATTTTTGATTTGCCTCCAGTAGCGGATAACCCTTGTGTGACAATATACAGGTCACCATTGCTATCAAAGTCATACATCTTGTTGTCATTGATATAAGCAATCGAGCCGGTATCTTCAATCTTAATTGTTTTTTCGTGGTTACCGGTTTCTATATCAATAACCGCTATGTAAACGTCTGGAAAATAATCGTCAAAAAATCCTTGTTGTGGTCCGCTTGAATTCGCATAAGTGATGTTCGCATATAACTTTCCTTCTTTGACTGCTAAGAACTTTTGACCAATGGAACGGAAGGTGATTTCTGGATTGTCCTGCCCCTGTTCGTTGACCGCCTCGGAGAGGTCGATCTCCCCGGTACGAGAAAGTGTTGTGGGGTCAAAGGTTTGAATGGCCAGGGGTGTTGCACCATCCCAGTAAAACCCTCTGGTCTCATCGAGAATAACGAAATTTCCGGAGCCGTTCGGTTTATTGGCAGCTGCCAAAAATGCTCCAGGCTGCACTTTTCCAGTGGCGTCAATAACGAGTTCTTCAATACCCAGTGAATTACTCTCCGTACTGAACATCTTCAGCAAGCGATTCCCTTCGGTGCGCCATCCACCAAATCCCATGCCCTGCAAACTGGAGTCCGTGGCGTTGCTGATCTCCCCATCGGGCAGTTCATTAAACGCGGTCGCGTAACCGGGTTTGTCTAAGGAATTTTCACTCATCGTAATCAGCACGTACTTTTCTGATCCGGGAAGATTCGGTGTTGGTCCGTCACTATCGCTACAACTCATGGTGAGTGCCAGTAATGAACACGCCAAAAGTCCTTTTTTTAATGTGGAAATTTTCATAATTGTTTTCGTATTTGATGATTTAAATTTTGTAAGTCAGTTTCAAGTGGAAACTTCTCCCAGGGCGTTGCACTCGGTAATAATCATAGACGTCTCGATTTAGGAGATTGCGACACTCCGCCCCCACATAGAGACGTTCCCCAGTAAAACCATAATTGAAACCAGCGCTCAATAGATGTTGGTCAGGGATAACCAAATTCGAGTTTAGATTTGCGCTACCCACGAGGCCCAAAAATCCCCCGGCTTCCAAGCTTTTGGGAATCGTTTCCAAGTAAAACTCGCGCATATAATTATAATGAAGAAATCCCTGCAAACCGTCGCCAGTGTGTAGGATGTTTCTGTAATCAGCTTGCATGCTCAGGTTGGCAAAAAAGTAGGGCGTGTTCCGCAGACGAGCCTGGTTTTTCCATAAATCTTGAGCATTGCTAATTCCATACAGACGTAAGTCTTGCCAGGTGGCGTTGCCAATGATTTTATATTTTGAACTGATCCGGTAAGATAAATCCAGGTCAAATCCATATCCCTGCACATTTTCCTGATTCTGATATTGTGCATTGGGGGCTTGAATGGGCACTAAGAGGATCATGTCTTTTGTGCGGCGGTAAAATACGTTAGCCTCTAAGGTCAATCGATCAAAGAGATGGACGTTATAACCTAAGTTCGCGTTGAAGCTTCGCTCAGGCGTGAGTTCGAAGTTAGGGACCAAAAAGACATTGTTCCCAAAAAGCTCTTCTCGATCCGGTAATCGGTAGGTCAATTCTAAAGCACCCCGAATAAAGCTGGTCGATGAAAAACGGTATTTCAGTGCTTCGGTAATTCCCCAAAAATCACCGGAGGTTTCTCTGAAGTCCGATTCATTCACTTGGGTAGACAACCAGGTGTTTTGCAATCCAGAAGCTTGATAACGGTAGTACTTAGCCATCAATTGGTTTTGCAGTTTTTCGTTGAAGAAAAATTGCTCTAATGAGAGTCCGAAGACGTGTTTTTGGAACGTCGAAGTTAACGATAATACATCAAGTTGAGTCTCTTGCATCCGTGGACCCAGGGGATCCGAACCGTCTCGACCGACCGAGGTAAAAACATGGTTCAGCTCCAGTCGGCTAGCTGGGGATAATTGGTAATTCAAGTGCGTCCGTGAGACCCATTGACGTTCGCTGATATCCGAGTGAGAGGGGAGTCGGCTTTCGCCCACCGAGCTGCTGGGTGTCCAGTTTCCATACCAATCGTAGGTCCCGCGCAGGGTGTCGATTCTTTGACTGCGGAGGTCATTATAGGAGCTATAATGGTCGATCGCTAATCGATCCTGGAAAAGACGATGTTTATACCGCAGGGAGGGGACCACGGTGTATTGTTTGGAATGTAATGCACCGTAGGGATCAGTCATCAATGCGGGATGCTGTTGTTCTTTTTTTAAATTAAAACCCGAGAGACTAAATTTTAGTTCTTCGGTCCAGGGACGATTGATTATGCTGCTATACACCTCTCCCATTAAATGAGTGTAAGCATTGTGAAACATCGGGAGCCGTTTATGTTGGACATTTCGGGTGTCGGGATCAATGACGCCCACAAGTGCCTTATAGTCGTTGTCAGCATAGTTGAAAAAAACGTCGGCGCCGTAGCTCCATCGTGCATCCGCGGTCTTCCGGTTGGCCATCAAACCAAGGCGATGGGTGCTGAAGGAGCCAATTTCGTAAAAAGCACGGGCTTGACTTTTGTCCTGCGAATCAGTCACCAGATTCACGGCACCGCCCAGTGCATCTGCCCCCAATGATGCGGGCAACACGCCTTTAAAAACTTCGACCCGATCAAGCATTTCAACCGGAAGCGAAGAGAGATTGAATCCCTCTCCTAAGTGGTCGATCGGGACACCGTCTTTGAAATATTTGATCGACTTGCCTTGAAAACCGTTGATAGAAAGTTCTGGTCGACTGCCCATCCCACCGCTTTGTCGCACACGTATGCCGGGACTATTGTTCATTAAATCCGTCAGCGATATCGCCCGGGTAGATACGGCCCGGGTATCAATAAACACCGCTCGGATTGGAGCTTGTTTGACTTGATTGCGCTGCGATTGACCCACTACAGTGACTTCCTCAATTTGGTCCAGCTTGCGGTCGATTGAAATTTCCAGCCATACGTCCTCTGAAGCATTTTTTTGAATCGTATCCAGAAAAGGTGTATAGCCGACTGCGGTTATTTGGATGGGATAATCACCAGCTGGAACCTGATCAAACGCAAAGCCCCCGTCAGGCTGTGAGGCGGCGGATCGTTTGGCCAGCAGAATGGTCGCCCCTGGAACAGCGTCGCCAGTTTCGGCATCCATTACCTTCCCGCCAACTACGCCGAGTTGTGCCAACGCGTCAAGTTGTAGTATGACTAATAATAGCGGGAGGAACGGTCGCCATTTTCTCGGATTTATTGAACTCATTTTCGCCATAATAAACGCTACAAATATAACTTAAATAGATTTAGTTTAAATTAATTTTGGGATTTATTTAGAATCTGTCTAAATTAGCGGCGTCGCCGGGATGGCGGATTTTTTAAAATGATATGAATTCAGATTCCGTAGTATCTTCTTTTTGCAGCTTGCGAGTCCATGTCATGAATCATAATGAAGATTTCGTGGGTGAACCCCTTTATTTAGCGGGTTCGTTTAACAACTGGGCACAGGAGCATCAATTGATCGGAAAGGTGCCTGCGCTTGGCCAATCGTTATCCTTTCTACTGGAGGAGGTGCCAGCGGGGTCGTTGGAATTGAAATTGTCTCGAGGTGACTGGGGAACGGTCGCGGTGTCATCAACTGGTGAAGTTGTGAATTTGTTCGAGGGCGAGGTGAGCGATGGAATGAATCTATCCCTTCGTATTGACGCCTGGTGGGATCAGTTTCCTGTTTCAACCGCAAGCGCTCAGGTTCACGTCTTGGATTCCTATTTTTTCTTTCCTCAGCTGAACCGCTACCGGAAAGTGTGGATCTACCTTCCGCTAAATTACCGAGAAGGCGAGCAGCAATACCCGGTAATTTATATGCACGATGGGCAGCACTTGTTCGATCAACAAACCGCTAAGGGAAGATCGGGCCCGGTGGAATGGCAAGTGGACGAGACGATTGATGGCTCCAATCAACCCTGCATTGTCGTAGCGATTGATCATGCGGACTCCTGGGAGCAGCGAGAGCAGGAGTATAGGGTTCACAATCCATCAGGGTATCCGGCATTAGGCTGGCTTTATTTACACGATGTCCTATTTACGCTGAAACCTTTTATCGACGCAAACTACCGTACGATGGCGGGTCCAAAAAACACCGCGATGGCAGGAAGCTCGCTAGGCGCTTTAGTTTCGGTATACGGGGGATTGCGTTACCCTGAAATCATCGGTCATCTCGGGATATTATCACCCTCGCTATGGATGGATAGCGAGCGCTTAATCGATGTGATCAGCCAGACCTTGGCGACGAGTCCAGGTAAATTTGATAAAAGCCATTGGTACTTCTATGTCGGAGGAATGGAAATACGGCGAAACGATAAAGGGGAAGAGCGGCGTATGGTCACTGAGTTCAGCGATTTCTGTCGGTGGCTGGAGAGCCAATTTCCCGGATCGTTTGAGGTATTCGTGGAGCCCGAAGCGAAGCATGGACCGGCCTATTGGCAATCGGCATTCCGTGAATTTTATAAACATTTGGAAAACAGCAACTTTTTTAAATAAATCATTAATCAATACATTTAAGATGAAAATAATTCGAATCAAAAACAGTAACGTATGGCGGACTAGGGTCTTGCTCGCGGCGGCAGGCGTAGTCGGAATGAGCCTTTATGCTTCGGCACAGCAGGCGGAGAAATCAGCACCGGCGGGTCAGGGTGTATATGAGGCGGTCATCAGCAGTGCAGATGGACATATTTATGTCACTGCAGCCGGCTCCAGAACGGCTCCGGGAGGCGCTCTTTATAAAATCAATCCTGCGGACTTGAGTATCGTAGATAGCGTTAGCTTGAAGGAAAACCCGCCTTTTGGAATTGGGATTAATAACAAGACTCAAATTGTATATACCACGAATACCCGTACCAACTCAGTTAGTGCAGTAGATCTGAAAACTGGAGAACTGTTGGCTACCATTAGTAATGGTGCTGAGAAGTCGCACACCCGGGAAGTTTTGGTGGATGAGGATAACAATTTGGTGTACATTTCAGATGTTGGTGATCCGAGCAATATCTGGGTCATTGATGGTAAAACGAATCAGTTTTTACACCAAATCGATAACTTAGGAAAAACCGCAACGGGGATGACTTTTCTAGACAATAAGGAAAAGATATATTTGACCGTAATTGGGGAAGATGCGATTTACGTGGTGGATGTCAAATCCAAACAAGTTGAAAATAAATTTCCTTCAGGAGGAGAGGCCCCGGTTAATATCGTGAGCGACGGTGAACGTTTGTTCGTGACCAATCAGAAATCCGGCACCCTGACGGTTTTGGATAAACAAGGACAGCTTATTAAGAGTGTTGCAACAGGCGATGGGGCGATTGGCATTGCGTACGACCCGGTGAAGAATAGGATTTATTCAGCCAATCGACAGACCGGTACAACAACCGTCGTTGATGGGACAAATTACGAAATTCTAGGTGACGTCGCTACGGGCTCCCATCCCAATAACGTGAAGGTGGATGCCAACGGCGTTGCTTATGTCCTGAACAAAACCAAAGGTGGACGTCCTGTGGAAGGTCAGCCTGTGGAGGTGGACACCAATGGAGATACCATTACCAAGGTGAATTAATAATACCTTTGGAATAGGGCCGTCCCCGGACACTGATCTGGGGGACGGCTTTTTCGATATAGCGTAATGCTGTTCAGCCGAAATTGCTTAGGAGGTAATCGATTGATTGGATAAAACGATGACAGCGGAATTTTCGTGCACTATTGATCGCGCGGTGGGAAAGAGAAAAGAATTTGTAGTAATTTAACGTTAATGGAGAGAAAATATAGACTCAGGAAGACTTTGATCGGACTGGTTATAGCGTTGGCAATGATCGGTTGTCAAAGTGGAACGAAGAAACAAGGACCTACCGATTCGGCGGGAGATGACCAAATTCGGATTGAACACAAACTAGGGGAAAGCCTGGTTAATGAAAATCCTGATCGGGTGGTTACACTGGATATCGGGGCCTTGGAAACTTTGAAAGAATTAGGGGTTAAACCTGTGGGCATTCCAAAGCAACATTTGCCGGATTACCTGATGAATTTAAGAGATGACCCAGATATGTCGGATGTGGGATCGGTCATTGAGCCAAATATTGAGGCGATCGCAGCGCTTGGACCTGATTTGATTCTGATATCCACTCGACAAGAACGGCATTATCAGGAACTCAGTAAAATTGCTCCGACCGTGTTTATTGGCACGGATAATAAAAATTACCTGGCTTCATTTGAGGATAACACTCTGATGCTAGGGTCCATCTTTTCTAAGACAGCATTGACTCAAAAGAAGCTTGATTCATTGCATGCCAAGATTGATAAGGCCAGAAAGAAGTTTGAAAGTCTGCCGACAAAAGGTTTATTCTTGATCTATAATAATGGAAGGTTCAATGCTTATGGCAAAGGATCGCGATTTGGATTTGTACATGATGTGCTTGGGATCAAACCTGTACTGGATTTAAACGATGAGTCGGTTCATGGGCAGCGGATCAGCAATGAGCTCATTGCTGAGGCGAATCCAGATTATTTATTCATCGTTGATCGCAATGCCGCTGTTACTGGTCAAAAGGCGAGTCATGAGGAGATCGAGAATAAATTGATCCAGCAGACCAGCGCCTATCGAAATGAGCAGGTTTTTTATCTGAATCCAGATGTCTGGTTCATATCTGGTGGAGGTTTAACCTCTGTGGAGCTGATGGTGGATGATATTGTTGAATTAATTAATTAAATATGAAACCAAATATTTCAAGATATATTTTTCGGGTAACGGGGAAGGAAACGATAACCCCACATTATATTCGTGTTAAACTGCGTGCGGATCAGGAGATAGATTTTCATCAATGCACACCAGGAGTAAATAATAAAATTTTCATTCCGCCACACGGCTCGGATGACGTCCATTTTGCGGTATTTAATAAAGAATCGAACCAGTGGGTTGCGCCAGAAGAGAAAATCAAACCTTTCATTCGCACCTATACCCATCGCGCGTGGAATGCAGAAACTAAGGAGATTAGCATTGATTTTGTTAACCATGGAGACAATGGGCCCGCCTCTGCTTGGGCTAATAAGGCGGCGGACGGAGACCAACTCGGCGTGGCGATGAAAGTGGGCGAGAGGACGCTCTGTCCTGCAGTGGACTGGTATTTTTTGATCGGGGATGCGACGGCGATTCCGGTGCTTAGCTGTATTTTGGAAAGTCTTCCAAAAACTGCAAAAGGACACTGTCTGATTGAGGTAGCGACAGAAGCGGATATTCATCCAGAAATTAGCCATGAAGGATTCACAATACAGTGGTTGTTCAATGAGCACCCAGAGAAGGGTAGCGAACTAAGTCAAACAGCCAAGACGATTCAACTTCCGGAAATCGGTTCCAAGTTTGCTTATATCGCGTGTGAATTTGATACGGTACGATCGCTCCGGAAATATTTTCGCCAGGAGCAGGGTTGGCAAAAAGAAGAATTGTACGCCTTCTCTTATTGGCGTGCGGGTGTGGCTGAAGATAAATCAGCGCAATCCAGACGTGAGGAAAAGGAGTAAGCTTCTTTCCCAACAAGTAAGAAATAAGATTAAAAGCAGACGCGAATTCGTGTTCTGCTTTTTTTGTGGAATGAATAAAACTAGCCAACAAAATCCGACTCGATTTCCTTAAAAATCGCTCGGACTCTGTTTATCGGCTTAAATGAACCTGAATTCGCTAAATTTATACCCCGTTTCCGTTACTTAGCATACCAGTTGAAGTATATCTTTGCAGTGTTATTTGTAATTAATCTAAATAAATGCAGAAGCCTCTATTCACACTGGTATTAACGCTGATCAGCGTTTTGAGTGTAGCTCAAGAGTACACGTTCTCTGGAACGGTCAAAAATGAAAAGGGAGAATCTATTCACGGAGCGAGTGTTCGGGTATTGGAGCATCGCAGAGGAGCTCGGACTAATCCAGACGGTGAATTTTCAATCCAATTGCCCCAATCGTCTTATAGCATTCGAGTATCCCATATGGGTTCGGAGACTCAAACATTTGATTTGAATCTAAATGAAGATATTTCACGCGATATTGTCCTCAGAAATTCAGGAGACGAGTCCATCGACGAGGTTACGGTCGTGGGAAAGGTGGGGGTTAAAAAGGTTAAGGAATCGGCCTATAACGTGACGGTACTGGATGCCAAACCCACGTACAACAGCTCAATGGAAGTCACCTCCTTACTCAATCGAGCGGCCGGCGTGAAAATTCGCCAAGAAGCTGGACTGGGGTCGGACTACAATATTTCTTTAAACGGGTTTACCGGTAGGGCGGTGAAGATTTTTATGGATGGTGTGCCAATGGAGGGCTTCGGGACGGCTTACAACCTGAATAACATTCCAACTACCATGATTGAACGCGTCGATATTTATAAAGGGGTGGTGCCGATTGAGTTTGGTGGCGATGCTATGGGTGGGGTGATTAACATCATTACCCGTCCGTTAAATAGAACCTATGTGGATGCCTCGTATTCCTATGGATCGTTTAACACACATAAATCTAATGTGAACTTTGGTTATGTGGGGAAGAGCGGTTTTTCGGTGGATATACGCGCATTACAAAACTACTCGGATAACAGTTACCGGACCTATACCAAGTCGCTGAATTTAGAGAACGAAACATTTTCTCCAGACAAAGCTTGGTACAACCGATTTAATGATACATATCATAACGAATCCTTGGTCGCGAAAGTGGGTTGGGTGCACACCTCTTGGGCGGACCAGTTCTTTATCGGAGCAACTATCGGACAGGAATACAAAGAGATACAAAACGCATACGTCCAACAATTGGTATACGGTATGCGGCACCGCAAAGGCAATACTATAATGCCGAGCCTAACCTATCAAAAAAGAAACTTTCTAGTGGATAATTTGGACTTAAGTGTCAACGCCAACTATAACCAAAATCGCAACGAAAATATTGATACTGCCGCTCGGACCTATAATTGGGCAGGTGATTTCAAAAGGAAACGTTCGGTAGGTGAAGGCGCTTCCATTCTGTCTAAATTCGAAAATCGCAACGGATCAGTGACGGCGAACGCGAAATACGCTTTGGGCCAGCAGCATTATTTTAATGTGAACAACACTTTTACCTCGTTTACGCGGAAATCAAGAAATGATCTACAATTGGTTGATGAAATCACTGCACGTGACACCATGCGTTCTTTAACGTCAAAGAACGTGTTGGGCATTTCCTATCAGTTCGATTCCCAGAAAAACTGGAATATGACGGCTTTTTACAAATTATACAGCCAGCATATGATCGGAGCTGTCGACACCAGTTCCTCCAATACTGCTGTATATGCCGAACAAACTAGAAATACGGCCAATTCTGGTTATGGTTTGGCTGGGACCTATTTTTTTCGGGATCTTCAGTTTAAGCTATCTTACGAAAAAGCCTATCGACTGTTGGGAAGTAATGAATTATTTGGAGATGAGAATCTGGAAACATCCAACACGTCATTACGCCCCGAAAAATCAGATAACATCAATTTTAATGTGGCGTATAATAAAATATTCAATGAACAACATGACTTCTATGTAGAAGCGGGATTGATCTATCGGAATACCTATGATTATATCCGCCGTGTGGTGGAGCAACGCTACGGAACGATTTCTTCGGTGAACCACGGCAAAGTGCTCTCCTATGGAGCCGATATCGAAGCGCGCTATGCTTACAGTAACAAATTAATGTTAGGTGGAGCGTTTACTTATCTGGCCACCCAAAATCAACAGCGCTATGCGAGTGCGAATTCTACTGTTGAGAGCATTACCTATAAGGACCAGCTACCGAATATACCGTACGTCTATGGTAACCTGGATGCCCAATATATGTTTCCGAAACTGCTCGGTGAGCAAAGCGTCGTCACGCTGGGATACGCTGCTAACTATATTTATGAGTTTTATTTAGGTTGGCCAAGTCAAGGCTCGCAGAAATACATTCTCCCAACCCAGTTTTCACACGATGCGTTCGTCTCCGCTTCCTTGGAAAACGGCCGATATAATGTGTCCTTGGAGGCCAGGAATTTCACAGATCAATTATTGTATGACAACTTTGAATTACAAAAACCTGGACGGCATTTCTCCGTGAAGCTTCGTTATTTCTTCAGCAAAACAAATCGATAAATACCTAATGTTACACATATAATAAATAAATAGATATGAAACTTAAATTTTTACACAGACCACTTGCGCTTCTTTTGATGGGAGCGGCAGTGACCACTTCTTGTTCAAAATCAGATGGTCCTAATCCGGGAGGAGGGGACGTGGACTCGAAATATTTCATCGCCGCCACAGGTGATGGTGATTATGATTACCTTATCACTGCGGATGATTTAACACAAGGCTCCGTATCCATTGCAGGTAATGGATTGGAAGTGCGAGGGGGATATAACTGGATTTACCCTAATTCTTCAACCGCTATCGGCTTCATTTATCAGCAGGGTGATCCAGGCGTCGGGTTAGGTATCGGCATCGACCAAACCGGTCAAATTGTGCCCAAAGGGTCGGAGTTTTTAGTGGAATCCCGATTTACGACCTATGGTGTAGCCGGCGGGTTGGCGATAACTGCGGTGAGCGGTCAGCCGGTACCGGATGAAGCCGACACGTACCAATCGATTTTTAATATTGTGAACCCGGATGAAGGTAACGCGAAAACCACCAAGAACTTCGTGACAACGAACATGACCGGTACAGGCGAGTTTTTTACGTTTTCGGGTATCGTGGATGCAGGAGATGGTACATTCTTGAGCGCAATGGTGCCCTCAAAAGTACTTCCCAATACGGGTGGTGGGGGCTCGACCGGAGACACCGATTATCCGGATTCGGTTTGGGTGGCCAAATTTGATACCGACCTTAATTTGATCAAAGTGTATGGTGATGACCGTTTATCGTATTCTACCGGTCGCATGCGCTCTCAATACCATTCCCAAATTGCCAACGATGGCGCTGGGAATACTTACGTCTTCTCTGGGGCTTTCAGTGAACAAACTTCCAAAAAAGCTGGGGTGATTCGTATCAACAATGGCGAAGAAAATTTTGATCCGGAGTACTACTGGGATCTTGAAGCGGAGTCCGGGGGCTATAACTTCATGAAGGTTTGGCATATCGACGGCGATTATTTCCTATTGAATTATTACAATAAACCGAACAGTACGGCGCATACAGACGGGTATACTAAATATGCGGTTATTAATGTTGCTGAGCAATCCTTTCAATGGTTAGAATCTGGGTTCCCCGCGCCAGATGAAATTACCGCCACATCGAATGCCTATTCTTTTGATGGCCAGGCTTTCATTCCGGTAACAGCGGAGAATCAAAAGCCAGCAATTTATGTGATAGATCCAGTAACAGCGACAGCAACTCGCGGTTTAGAAGTCGATGCTACAAGTATTAGTGGTGTTGGTAAATTGACCCACAATTAAGTTATACGAGATGAGAAAAATAGTAACCTTTTTTTTAGTGGCGATATGCGGTGGTGCATGGGCCCAGCAGGTGACTTACAAGGGAGAGGAAAAAGACCTCTCCTTTGTTGCAAAGGATCCTAAAATAGCTGTTTTTGATATTGCCGCTTCCGAAGCTGTTTATGCGTTGGGTGGAAAAATCGTTGGAGCGTCTAAGACCGCTTTACCTCCACAACTTTCTTCCGTGTCTGACGATGCGAATGTATTAGACATTGGCGGGTTGAAGAGTCCTGACCTTCAGAAAGTGCGGGAAGCTGCGCCTGATTTGATCATCATTTCCGGTAGACAACGCTCCAAATTAGACTCTCTTTCTGAGATTGCGCCTGTTCTGGATGCAAGCGCAGATAATTCAGATTATTTGGGATCACTTTATGGTCACCTGAATACGATCGCACTGGCGCTTGGAAAAGCAAGCGAGGGAGAGGCCCTAATTCAGGATCTCCAAAAAGAAGTGAAAAGTTTTCAGGATCAGGCCGATCAATACAACGATTCAGAGGCTTTGATGCTAATGTTTATCAACGGGCGTTATGTTGGTTTTCCGAAGCAGTCTCGTTTTGGGTTTATCCATGACGTATTGGGATTTAAAGAAACCGGGTTGGAGATGGATGCGTCGGCACGCAGTAATCCGTTAACCGATCAACAGATTCTAGAGGCGAATCCGAATTTCATATTTATTTTTGATCGGACACAGCTGAATTCAGGAAAATTGGCTGACAAGGAAAAGATAGAAACGGATTTGATAAAGCAAACTGATGCATACAAAAACGGTCGATTCATCTATTTAACGCCCCGATTGTGGTACCTGATCGGTTCCGGGGTCTATAGCACGCCCGCAATGGCAACCGAAGTGCTCTCACCACTTCAATAAGCGAAACGGTTTTTTATGAACAAGAGAACGGATAGGGCGCGAATGCGCCCTATTTTGTTGATGTACCGGAGCCCATATTTTTATGCCTTTGGGAGTATTCTTTGGGTGTGCATTGAAAATGGAGCTTAAAGACCTTGATGAAATGGGAAACACTTTGATACCCCAAGAGTACAGCCAGTTCATTCACGTTGTAATCTTTCTTTAAAAGCTGCACCGCCTTTTTCATTCGACATTCTATGATAAATGCATAAATAGTTCTACTATAGAGTCGTTTGAAGTCCTGTTTGAGTTTTTTCTCATTAATCCCGAACATTCGAGAAATGTTGGGTATCGTCGGTGGGTTGTCAAAGTTCAGCGTGAGATAGGCTCGTATCTTTTCCAAGGTTTTGATCGTAGTTTGGTCCATTCGTTGCCTTTCTGTCTGCACATTTCGCAACATATAGATATGGAAAAAAAGTTCTTTGAGTTTAATCTTGATGAACGGAAAAGCATGCCTGCCCAAGTGTTCAGCCTGTAAAAGGCTACGGAGAATTTCCAATATGTCAGCCGTCATAAAGAAGGTCTCATTCGGCCGGTTGCTTGGAGGGCCACTCAAAACATACTGGTGGAAGCTATCGTCGCTCATCCAAGATTCTGTCGCTAGCAGATTTTGATAAAATACTTTGGACAGTTTAACAAGAAGATAGTGAACCTCATCGCCGGCCGGTATATGAATAAGACCTCCACCGCCCTGTTGGTCCAAATAATTGTGCTGTAACATCCCAAGTTCATGACCATAATTTTCGTTGCCCGCGCCGTTTTTCACGTTGGTGTTGCCATTGAGGTAAAAAAAGAATCGAACATGTTGCCCACTGGTCAGAAATTCCTCGGTCATCGCAACTTCAGTCTTTATTCTGGTTTCTTGAATATACAGCCCGGAGCAAGAGAGCGATTTGACTGAAATTTGTCCAATAGCTTCCTGATCGATTAAAGTTTCGTTGGATTGAATTTGGCTGGTCTCCTGGTAATGGTCCGAAAGGCGGTAATCGGAGGTCACCAGATCCAGTTCTATGAGCTTTGAATATAGATGCACCTGTTATCGCTAAAATTTAACCTGTTTACGTTATTGCATGGAAATTAAGCCATATATATTTGCAAATATATTTAATTAATCTAAATATAAGGGAGTCTAGCTAAAGCGAAAATGTTTTACCGTAGTGATCCCTCGATATAGTTACCAATTAGGCTGGCATTATGAGAAAAAACAGCATTTTGAAGTTTTTAGCGGATCGAGGCGTAATCATCAGTAGACAACGGGCCTGGATCATTGGAGCGATCTGTCGCAGTCCTGTTATTCCAGATGTGGAACAGTTTTGGATTAACCTGCGCCGTTCCAAACAGGTCTCCTGGGCTACTACTCACAGTACCTTTCGGGTGCTAAATGAAATGGGAATCGTTGAAAAGTTTCGTCACGACCGAAGAAATTCGGGGTATAAACTGAATAAAATGTTTTACGATCAACGAGATAAGAGGTAGCTTTTTCGGGGGTATCAAATTCCTGATGCGGTTGAGCGGTTTGAATTCGTCGATAAGCATTTTAAACGGGCTATCACTTAGCGCCGGTTTTAACTGGGCCCTGATAGACATAGCAGTGATCTTGATGGATTGCACTGCTATGCCTGCTAAGAGCGCCTAGATTTCTTAAATCATTTTGAAACGCCCGCGTTTAGGAGTTGCGCTTGAGCTGTTCGTCTAATAGCTGCCTTTTGAGCTGTTGTTCGCGTTCCAAGGACTTTTTTCGAACGGTCTGTAGTTCTTCCTGCAGTTCATCTGCGGCCGCTTTACTTTCTACGGTGTCTACTTTTGCTTTCCGAAAAGCAAACAAGGTGCCGACAAAAGCGACAGCAAGCACGAATATGATAACCCAAACCATGGTGTGGTAGGTGCCTTTGGCGAAATTGATACCCAGAAAAGAAATACTTGCCGTTTTCTTTTGTTCCTCTGTCAGTGAACTGCTAAGTCGCTGAACGGAATCTTGAAGACCAGTTACCGTGCTCGTGTGTGCACTTGCACTTTCATTTAGGCTGGCTATTTCTTTTTTGTAGTTGCCGATCGTGTCGCTTATGTTTTTGCGAATAATGTCTAGATTTCCCTTTCGGATAATCTTGAAATAGGCATCCTGCGATCGAGATTGAAGATCAAGCAAAATGAACTGACTATCTAATGTCGTCGTTCTCAGTTTTTCCTGCAATGTTTGTCCGAACAAAGACGGGGCAATCGCTAGGAAAAGTAGGAAAAAGGATAATATACGCATAGTGGCTGGTGTGTTTTCGTTAAAGGGCCAAGTTTACCAATTAAAATTATAAATGGAGAAAAAAAATAGAATAAGATGCGTGCGATGCGTCACTGCAGGGGCGTAGAAAAGCAGGTTTCTCACCCCGTCTGCGGTAGTATCATGGATGGGGCGTGTTACGCTTAAGGTATTGGCAATATATAGGCTGGTCTACTGGAAATTATTTAACTAAAAAGCCTCGATGTTCAATGTTTAGCAAAACTAAAAAACACCCCTCTCTTTCTCTAAAAATCCTTATTTTTACATTAATTATAAACTAATTCCGATTGCTTGGTTCAGGTCGTTTTTTGAACGGCAGCACTGCTCGATTGATACGAAGTATGCAGCTTTTTCGGGTATAACGAGATCGCCTTGTCACCGACCTTTAGCAAAAGGAAAATCTATTGTAGGATAAGGTATGATTGATAAGTCAGTTTCAAATGTGCAGCAAGCGCTTCAGGACGTCCAAGACGGGATGACTATTTCAGTCGGCGGCTTTGGTCTTTGTGGTATACCCGAAAACTTGATACAAGGCCTCTTAGACTTGAAAATAAAAAACCTGACCTGTATTAGCAATAATGCCGGTGTCGATGATTTCGGCTTGGGACTACTCTTGGAGAATAAGCAAATTAAAAAGATGATTGCCTCTTACGTGGGTGAGAATGCAGAATTCGAACGACAAATGTTGAGTGGCGAATTGGAGGTAGAGCTGGTGCCGCAAGGTACCTTGGCTACCCGGTTGATGGCGGGAGGATATGGTCTGCCGGTGATCTATACACCGGCGGGGGTAGGAACGGAAGTTGCTGAGGGGAAAGAAATTCGTCCTTTTACGTTTCATGGAGTAGAAAAGGAATATTTGATGGAGTATGCTTTTGAACCCGATTTTGCGCTGGTGAAAGCTTGGAAAGGTGATCGTGCAGGGAATTTAATTTATCGAGGCACTGCCCGTAATTTTAATCATGCTGTGGCGATGTGCGGAAAGGTCACAATCGCTGAAGTAGAGGAGTTGGTTGAACCCGGTGAACTGGATCCTAATTTTATCCATACACCCGGGGTGTTTGTATCGCGTATCTTCCAAGGTGAGCGTTATGAGAAAAGAATCGAACAGCGGACGGTTAGAGAAACGAATCATGAAAAATAATAAAGTATACATTGTCGCAGCCAAGCGAACGCCCATTGGTAGTTTCGGGGGAATGCTATCTACTGTCGCTGCTCCCGAATTGGCCGCCTTTGCGATTCGTGCAGCCCTTACTGAAACCGGGTTAGCGGCTGAGGTTTTGGATGAAGTGTTGATGGGATCGGTTCTACAAGCAAATTTAGGACAAGCTCCTGCTCGGCAGGCGGCAAAAATCGCCGGGCTATCGGACGAAATACCAGCAACTACTATTAATAAAGTGTGTGCCAGCGGAATGAAAGCAATTAGCTTGGCTGCACAAAGCATTCGTCTTGGCGATGCACAATTGGTCGTGGCCGGGGGGATGGAAAATATGAGCAGGGTGCCCTATTATGCCGGAAATACCCGATGGGGCGAGAAGTACGGTAATGGTGAGCTATTAGATGGTTTGCAACGTGATGGATTAAGTGATGCCTATAGTGAGCAAGCCATGGGCGTCTTCGGCGAGCTGTGTGCAGAAAAATTTAATATTGGGCGGACGGAGCAAGATGCTTATGCTTTATCCTCATACCATCGGAGCGGAGCTGCGTGGCATACGGGAAAGTTTCTTTCGGAAGTCGTGCCAGTGGCGGTGAAGACTAAGGGAGAGACTAAGACGGTTAGTCAAGATGAAGAATATACCAAACTAAACGAAGAGAAAGTTGGTCGGTTGCGTGCGGCTTTTAAGGCTGGAGGCACGATTACTGCTGCGAATGCTTCCAAGTTAAGTGATGGAGCCGCTGCCGTCATTTTAGCGAGCCAAGAGGGATTGGACCGATACGGTCTAACGCCGCTTGCAGAAATCGTTGCATGTGCAGATGCGGAACAGTCACCCGAGTGGTTTACCACGAGTCCGGCGCTGGCGGCAAGGCGTGTGTTAGAGAAAGCTGGATTACAAATTAAGGCTATCGATTTCGTGGAATGTAATGAAGCGTTCGCTGTCGTCGCATTGGCTAATGCTCAGCTTTTGAACATCGACTCAGAGCGACTTAATGTATATGGTGGAGCCGTAGCATTAGGACATCCCTTAGGATGTTCTGGGGCGAGAATTGTGGTTACTTTGAATAATATATTGCATCAGGAGCGGGGGAATTATGGCTTGGCCATGATCTGTAACGGTGGCGGGGGCGCGAGTGCTCTGATCCTTAAGAAATGTTGATTATGTTGGATAAATATGGAATCGCAAAACGAATTGCAAAAGAAATTAAGGATGGCTTTTATGTCAATTTGGGGATTGGCATCCCCACGTTAGTTGCCAACTATATTCCGGATGATATTCAGGTCGTCTTACAGAGTGAAAATGGATTGTTAGGTATGGGGCCATTCCCCGATCCAGGAGAAGAAGACGCCGATTACATTAATGCAGGAAAGCAAACCATTACTACCCTCCCGGGGTCAGCTATATTTGATTCGGCGATGAGTTTTGGCATGATTCGGTCTCGAAAAATTGACCTCACTATTTTAGGAGCGATGGAGGTTTCAGAAGATGGTGATATTGCAAACTGGAAAATTCCGGGAAAAATGGTGAAAGGGATGGGGGGGGCTATGGATCTGGTTGCTAGTGCCGAAAATATTATTGTTGCGATGCAACAGGTGAACAAACATGGCGAATCGAAGTTGTTAAAAGCGTGTACGCTTCCATTGACCGGTAAACGATGCGTTAAGAAGATTGTAACCGAACTGGCTGTGTATGAGATAGCTCCTGGGGGCGGATTCAAATTACTGGAATTACATCCAGGTGTATCCCTGGACAGCGTCCGAGAAAACACCCAGGGTCAGTTGATATTTTAGAAAAAATATTTGTGTAAGAAAAATAAGCTGCTCATTCGGGTAGCTTTTTCTATTTAAAGGCCTTCTGATACCTGTTAGGGATGATTATGGTCGTCAAGTAACCATTTTAGCGGCATGACAGTGCATAACAGTTAAATGGAGGATTTCAAATATCTTCGAAGTAGCTTATAGCCTAATACTTTAACATCAACTTAGAATATGAATGCATTAGTAGGAGTAATTTTTCATTTTATCGGAGGCTTTGCGTCTGGTAGTTTCTACGTGCCCTACAAGAAGGTTGTCGGATGGTCCTGGGAGGCTATGTGGATTTTGGGAGGTGTATTTTCATGGATACTGGTTCCTCCTATTGCAGCATGGTTGACTATACCTGGATTTTGGGACATTATCGGGCAGGCGGAAACGACGGTATTGGGTTATACTTTTCTCTTTGGCCTGTTATGGGGTGTGGGGGGCTTAACTTATGGATTGGGCGTACGGTATCTTGGCGTGTCGCTCGGCAGTAGTGTTATTCTTGGACTGAGCATGGTGTTCGGATCGCTAATGCCTGCAATTTATTACTTTTTTAACAAAACTGCAGGCAAAGACGGCATCGATTACTTTTTTACCGAAGCGGCTGGAATTTGTGTGATGATTGGATTGCTGGTTTGCGTGGTGGGAATTTATTTGTGCGGCAGGGCCGGCATGTTGAAGGAGAGAAACTTATCAGGCTTGGAAGCCGGCGCCAAAAGGGACTACAACTTTGGGTTGGGAATGATCGTTGCGATCATCTCGGGCGTCTTAAGTGCGTGTTTCAATTTTGGAATTGAATCCGGGAAACCGATGGCTGAAGTAGCGAATGCGGTTTGGAAATCAGGAAACCCGGGAAAAGGCGAATTTTTGTATCAGAATAATGTGACCTATATCGTTATCCTATGGGGAGGCTTTACGACCAATTTTTTGTGGTGTTCCTACCTATTGCTAAAGAATAAAACCTTGAAGGATTACCAAAAAAAGAGTGCGCCATTTACCCGAAATTTAGTGCTTTGCGCCCTGGCGGGAACCACGTGGTATTTGCAGTTCTTTTTCTACGGTATGGGAGAAAGTCGTCTGGGTAATGGGGCCAGCTCGTGGATATTGCATATGGCTTTTATTATTTTGATTTCCAATGCTTGGGGAGTTATTCTTCGAGAATGGAAAGGAGTCAGTAAGCCCACTTATCGGGCCATCATAGCCGGTATTGTCACCATCATTCTGTCTATCGGAATCGTTGGATTTGCTAAAACATTAGAAGTTTAAAATTTAAAATATACAATCGTGAGAACATACAAACATGTAGACTATTTATGGGACGCGGATCGCGCTAAGGAATTATCTGATGACCAGGTTGCCTTGCTGCTGTATCGATCAAATTTATTGGGTTCCGATCTTCGGATAACAAACTATGGTGGTGGTAACACCTCTTGTAGAGTCGTGGACCATGACCCACTGACGGGTGAGGAGGTCGAGGTGATGTGGATTAAAGGATCGGGTGGAGATATTGGAACCTTAAAAAAATCTGGACTAGCGGCACTCTATACTGACCGCCTTCGGAATCTGGAAAAAGTATACCGCGGTATCGAGCATGAAGATGAGATGGTCGAATTGTTCAATCATTGTATTTTTGATTTAAACTCAAAAGCACCTTCGATTGATACGCCTTTGCACGGATTTCTCCCGTTCGCCCATATTGACCACCTGCATCCGGATGCGGCAATTGCTATTGCCGCTGCAAAAGATGGCAAGAAGATTACCGAAGAATTATTCGAAGGAACCATCGGATGGGTGGATTGGCAACGTCCGGGTTTCGATTTGGGATTGAAATTGCGCGCATGTTTGGAAGAGAATCCAGGGATCCGAGGTATTATGTTGGGATCCCATGGGTTGTTTACCTGGGGGGATACTTCGTATGAATGTTACCTCAATTCTTTGGATGTGATTGAAACTTGTGCGGCTTATTTAGAGGAAAACTTCGGTAAGAAACGACCGGTGTTCGGGGGCGAAAAAATTGCCGCATTGCGTCCCGAGCAGCGCCAGCAACAAGCCGCGAAGATTGCACCAATTCTTCGTGGTTTCTGTTCCAGCGAACAGCATATGATTGGACATTTTACCGATGATCATCGTGTACTCGAGTTTATCAATTCCCAGGATCTGGAAAGATTAGCTCCTTTGGGCACCAGTTGTCCAGACCATTTTCTTCGCACAAAAATTCAACCGCTTATTTTGAATTTATCGCCGGATAAGGACTTGTCTGAACCTGCTGCGATTCAGGAAGAAATTGAGACGCTTTTCCAGGAGTATCGCTCGATGTATACGGCCTATTACGAGGCGTGTAGACATCCCAACAGTCCCGCGATTCGGGATCCAAACCCAGTCATCATCCTTTATCCGGGAGTGGGAATGTTTGCTTTTGCCAAAAACAAACAAACCGCTCGGGTAGCGGCGGAATTCTACACCAATGCGATTCAGGTAATGAAGGGATCTGAAGCGGTGAGCGAATACACCTCATTGCCTAGACAAGAGGCCTTTGATATTGAGTACTGGTTATTGGAGGAAGCTAAACTGCAACGGATGCCTAAACCTAAAGCCCTTTCGGGAAAAATAGCGATGGTGACTGGTAGTGCGGGTGGGATCGGTAAAGCCATTGCCAGGAGGTTTGCTGAAGAAGGTGCGGTCATTATTCTCAACGATATGAATTTGGAGCGTTTAGGCGGTGCCAAAAAAGAATTTGAGGAGAGTTTTGGATTGGATAATGTGATATCTATACCTTTGGATGTGACCAATCAAGATCAGATTAAGACGCTATTTGAGAAAGCTTGTCTAAATTATGCCGGTGTCGATATCGTGGTCAATAATGCAGGGCTTTCGATTTCCAAATCTATCGAAGAGCATGAGGAGGAAGATATGAATTTGCTGTATAACGTGCTGATTAAAGGACAGTTCTTAGTGAGTAAATATGGAATTCAAGTCATGAAGGCGCAGCGTATCGGTGGCGATATTGTGAATATTGTGAGTAAGAATGCATTGGTCAGTGGCCCCAATAACGTGGGCTATGGTACTGCGAAAGCCGCGCAACTGCATATGAGCCGTTTGAATGCGGCGGAACTCGGAACCCATAAGATCCGAGTCAATGTGGTGAACCCAGACGCCGTGATTTCCGACAGTAATATTTGGGCTGGAGGTTGGGCCGAAGGCCGTGCCAAGGCCTATGGCGTCCGTGTGGAAGAGTTACCGGCTTTTTATGCCAAGAGAACGCTATTGAATGAAGTAATCCTGCCGGAAGATATTGCCAATGCTTCATTTGCACTCGTTGGGGGATTGTTGAATAAGTCGACCGGGAATGTCCTGAATGTGGATGGGGGTGTCGCCATGGCTTTTGTTAGATAATACAAATAAACCTATAGAAAAAATGAGAATCGAAAAAGGAAAGATCGAAAAGCATAACGAACAGCAGGAAAGGAAACACCGGCGAGGACTTGCGTTTTTATCACAAGAGATCGATGCGTTCGATGAATTCGTGGAGAAGTTGATTCGGTTTCAGATTGCCATCCCCAGTTGGGCACTGGGTACAGGAGGTACCAGATTCGGGCGATTTTCAGGAAAAGGGGAACCGGGTACCTTAGCGCAAAAGATTGAAGATGTTGGCCTGTTGCATGCGCTGAATCGATCGAGTGGCGCAATTTCCTTACACATTCCTTGGGATATTCCTGAGGACCCCGATGCGATCAAGGATTTAGCGAGGTCCGTCGATATTCGTTTTGATGCGGTGAATTCCAATACCTTTCAGGATCAACCTGGGCAGGCACATAGCTATAAATTTGGTTCGTTACATCATGTAGACAAGGCCGTTCGGAAACAAGCTGTTGCGCACAATTTAGAAGTCATCCGACAAGGAGAAGCGTTGGGATCCAAAGCCTTGACGGTCTGGTTGGCGGACGGCTCGTCGTTCCCGGGGCAACTAAACTTTCGTGAAGCTTTTCAGCGTACATTGGAAAGTTTAGAAGAAATCTATGCGGGATTGCCCGCGGATTGGAAGCTCTTGATAGAATACAAAGCTTTTGAACCCTACTTCTATTCGATGACCATTGCCGATTGGGGGCAATCGTTATTGTTGGCCAATAAATTAGGACCTCAAGCGTATACGTTGGTCGACCTCGGTCACCATCTTCCGAATGCGAATATTGAGCAAATCGTATCGTTATTGCTGATGGAAGAAAAATTGGGGGGCTTTCATTTCAACGATAGTAAATATGCGGATGACGATGTAACCGCTGGTGCGATCAAACCGTATCAACTGTTTTTGATCTTCAATGAATTGGTGGAAGGAATGGATGTGCGGGGAATGGACCATGCGACCGATCTGAGTTGGATGATCGATGCTTCCCATAATTTGAAAGATCCGCTGGCCGATTTGCTCCAATCCGTAGAAGCCATTACGATCGCCTACGCACAAGCGCTTTTGGTGGACCGTAAAGCCTTGCGAGCGGCGCAGCAGTCGAACGATATTGTCCAAGCGCAGCAAATACTGCAAGCGGCCTACCGGACCGATGTACGGCCGTTGGTGGCCGAAGCGCGTCTTCGCAGTGGAGCTGCGTTGGACCCGATTGGTTTATACACCGAATTGGGGGTGCGTGAGCAATTGGTTCAAGAAAGAGGGGAAGACACAATCGCAACTGGATTATAGGAGGACGCATGGGAGTAAAGAAGCGAATTCCGGTCGTTGCCGTATTCGATGTGGGAAAAACGAATAAAAAGTTGTTCCTTTTTGATGAGCATTACCGGATTGTGTTTGAGAAATCTGCTCGGTTTTTAGAAACCACGGACGAGGACGGCGACCCGTGTGAAAATTTAGAGAGTCTACGTTTATCGGTATTTGATTCCTTACATGAAATCTTCCGTAAAGCAGAATTCGAAATAAAGGCTATTAATTTTACGTCTTATGGAGCGAGTTTTGTCCTGATTCGTGAAGATGGACAGCCGCTCGCGCCCTTGTATAATTATTTGAAGGATTATCCCGAAGAGCTCATGGGAAAATTACATGAGCAGTATGGTGGAGCAGCAGAATTTTCGCTTTCGACGGCCTCACCGGTACTGGGGAGTTTAAACTCTGGTCTGCAGTTGTATCGCTTGAAAAAGAAACGACCTGAACTTTTTGCAGAGCTGAAATATGCGCTTCATTTGCCCCAATATCTCAGTTTCTTATTGTCCGGGAAACTCTACTCTGACAAAACAAGTATTGGTTGCCATACGGCATTATGGGACTATCGCAATCAAGATTATCATGCCTGGGTGAAGGACACTGGAATTAGGGAAAAACTGGCGCCTATTGTGGAAGCGAATCAGATTTTTGATGCCAACTTTCCAGGAAGCACTTTTAAAATCGGATGTGGGTTGCATGACAGCTCCTCCGCATTGATTCCGTATCTGACAAATTTTCACGAACCGTTTGTCTTGATTTCAACCGGTACGTGGTGCATTTCCCTTAATCCCTTTAACGATACGCCATTAAGCCAAGAAGAACTACAGCAAGATTGTCTCCTGTATTTGTCCTACGCAGGGGAGTCGGTAAAGGCCTCTAGACTTTTTGCTGGTCATGAGCATGATGTACAAGGCAAACGGATAGCGGAATATTTTGACGTCACTACCGCTCGATACCGCAACCTAGAGATCGATTGGGAGGTGGTCCGTGATTTGGAAAAACAAGACATACCGGCCGATTTGGAAGCGTTTTCCAACGTGGACTTGGGACGGTTTGGTACCTTTAAGGAAGCCTATCATGCGCTGATGTTGTATTTGGTCAAGGCGCAGGTGAAATCCACTAATCTGGTGTTAACCGAAGGGAAGACCACCCGCGTGTTTGTGGATGGGGGCTTCAGTAAAAATTCGATTTATATGAATCTGTTAGCACGTGAATATCCGCAAGTGGAAGTGTATGCCGCCTCCATGGCGCAGGCAACAGCGGTTGGCGCGGCTTTGGTTATTCATCCCCATTGGAATAGCCTTCCGTTGCCGAATGATTTGATCGAACTGCGGTTCTTTCGAGCGTGATTATAGCTTAAAGAAACTAGTGGAGGAACCTAAATTGCTGTAACAAACAGGTCCTCCTGCTGGGATGTTAAACGTTAATGATGGAAGCCTCTGCGTATTTGTAGAGGCTTTTTTAATGGGACAATATTGTCGTGTTAAATTGTTTTAGCAATCCGTATTCTGTAGTTATCATCTGCATTTGGCTGATGATAAAAATGCATTCAGGATAGTACAGGACGCTTTTCCATCCGGCGATATTTAGCTTTGTTCCCAGCGGAGAGCGAAAAGCTTTTCCTTAACTGACCAGAATAAAGATGTTCGCCCCCAATGGGCTAGAGAGCCAAGATCCGTTTTATAAAACCATTGGGACCGAAAATAATATAAACCGATTCGATTACATTTTATTTGGTTTTCGCCAGTCGTAAATTCTTAAAGGAATGCGGTGAAATCATTGTAAGTGGGACTACATTCATGTATTCCATTAACGAACTAACCAATATATAAACCATGAGAGCGATAATATTTCGGAAGTACGCGCCCCTTAAGATTGTTGTTGGGCTCATTCTACTCGCCTTTCCCATACTTTCTTTGGCCCAAGATCGCTTTGCCGTATCGGGAACCGTACGTGATGTCGAAACCAAGGAAGTGCTAGTGGATGTTACCGTTCGCTATCAGGGAAGTTCGATTGCCACGGCGACCGACGATAACGGTTATTTTGAACTGGAACTTCCCGGCGCAGGCACTTTGTTGCTAACGCGTATCGGTTATCAAACAGCACAACTTGCGGTTAATTCGTCGGATGATCTTTCCGTGGATTTGATGAAACAGGGCGAAAACATCGATGAAGTCGTCGTGGTCGCCTACGGGCAGCAGAAGAAGATATCGGTTACCGGTGCGGTTTCCAGTGTGGGGAGTGATGAACTTAAAAAGACGCCAACGGCGAGCTTAGCGGTTGCTCTGGCGGGGCGCTTACCGGGTTTGTCCTCGATGCAACGGGGAGGAGGCCAACCAGGAAGGGATGATGCAACGATGTTTTTACGGGGGGCTGCGACCACCAATGGACAGCAGCCTTTAATCTTAATTGATGGCGTACCTCGGGATAATATCCGGACATTGGATGCCAGTGAGGTAGAAACGGTTACCGTATTGAAGGACGCCTCATCGACTGCTGTTTTTGGGGTAAGGGGTGCCAATGGTGTTGTTCTGATTACGACTAAACGGGGAAAGGAAGGGAGCATGGAGTTGAATGCGAGTGTGGACCAGAGCTGGACCTCCTTTACACGTGAACCCGAACGTTTGACCTCCTTGGAATACCTTGACTTGCGTAATGAGGCCTCTCTGAACGATGGTTTGGAAGCGCCGTATGGCGAGGATATCATTGCGCGTTACGCAGATCCGTTAGCGGGATTGGATCCCAACGATCCGGAGTACGATCGGAAAGCAGAGGTGTTGAATTACATGTATCCCAATCACGACTACTATCGAGAATTTATCGCGAAGAATACCCCTCAAACCCGAGTAAATGTGAGTGGTTCGGGCGGTACTGACAAATTAGGATACTTCATCAACGGGGCATTTCTTCAACAAGGTGGAAATTTGATTACCGAACCTCAGGAGCAATTGGGCTATGATCCTTCTTCTTGGATGCGTCGTTATAATTTCCGGTCCAATCTGGACTATAAGATTAGCGAATCTGTGCAATCATTTCTCAATATTGGAACCTACATCGAACAGGTTAATATGCCCTCAGCGGGACTCTATGGAGGGGATCCCAATTGGATGATGCGGGATATGTTGTATCAGGCACAATCAATTTTACCCATTACGCCCGGCCCGGTAACGATTGACGGGTTTGGGGTGGCGCCGGGGCAGATTGTGGACCCCGGGTATATGGACCGGTCGCCCTTTGAGATTATCAATCGGATGGGCTACAGGAATGAGGTTCGTTCCAATTTAAATGCTTCTTTTGGATTGGATGTTTCCTTGGATAAATTGATCCCGGGTTTGAGTATCAAAGGCATGTTATCCTATGATACCCGAGCCACCACGGCGGAACAAGGCTATAAGCAAGAACGGCTTTATCTCGCGGAGATTGTTCCTGAATCGAATACATTGAATTATGGGGTCAAGCGTTCCGATGAACAATTGCTGGGCTTATCAAAAGGAGCAGATTCACGGTACAATATCAACGTTCAGGGGACCTTAAATTACACACAAACATTTGCTGAAAAACACGATGTGGGTGGGATGATTTTGGCGCAGCGGGATTATTGGGAGTCTACCGCAGGTGAGATTCCTTTTAATGTAATCGGTGTGGCCGGACGATTTACCTATGGGTACGATAACCGGTATTTAGCGGAAGTGAATATGGGGTATAATGGTTCCGAACAATTTGCTCCAGATCGGCGCTTCGGTTTCTTTCCCGCTTTCTCTTTGGGTTGGGTGGCGAGTAATGAATCTTTTATTCCACAATATGAATGGCTTGATCAATTGAAGTTGCGGGCATCTTGGGGACGGGTAGGAAACGATCAGATGGGCGGTGTCCGATTTTTGTATCAGACCAAAAATACACTGGGTGGCGGTCCGTTGGGTAGCCTGGCCACCGTGCCTGGCACCAACGGTGCTGTTGGACAAGGTATTGCACAAGGATTAATGGGCAACCCCAATATTACTTGGGAATTGGCTGAGAAACAGAACTACGGGTTAGATATCGGCTTATTCGGCGACTTGAATTTGGTTTTTGATTACTACCTGGAAGACAGGAGTCAAATATTGATTCAAAGACAGTCTGTGCCGGCTTTCCAAGGTGTACCGTTAGGCAATATCCCCAAGGTTAATATGGGCCAGGTGAGCAATAAAGGTTTCGAGATAGAACTGAGTTATAAAAAAGCAATAAATAATGATCTGCACCTCACCTTTCACGGGAACTATGGCCAGAATAAAAACATCGTGAATTTCCTGGATGAGCCGATCCGTGATGAATCTTATGTGCACCGATACCGACAAACGGGATACGCGTTGGGTCAAACTTTTGGGTATCAAATTGACTACAGTAATGGCAACGGAATGTTCAATAGCCGAGAGGAGCTGGAGGATTACTTAGCGACAACTAGCTATGGTTTCGGGGTGCCGAAACTCGGTTATTTCAAGTATAAAGATCAGAACGGCGATGGGGTAGTTGATGACAAAGATCAAGTCCCTATTCACGCGAGCGGAATTCCCGGCGTTACGTATGGGTTCGGTCTATCGATTGGCTTTCGTGGCTTTGACGCCTCGGTGTTCTTTCAAGGGGTAGGCCGTTATGCAAGTCCGTGGGGCGCCCCGCAGGGCGTGCATGAAAATATCGTTCGTGGAACTTATTTTGGTTATCACAAAACGGCTTGGACTGCCGAACGCTACGCCAATGGAGAGGACATCACGTATCCTGCGTTGAGTACACAGAGCAATACGAATCATGTCAATAATGACTTTTTTATCATGAACCGGTCTTACTTACGATTAAGAAATATAGAGCTTGCCTATACCTTGCCGGCGGGGCTCCTTCAGCCTATTGGTTTGCGTGTTATGCGCGTGTATGTCAGCGGACACAATTTATTCCTTTGGGATAAATTACCAACCAAACACCTGGATCCAGAGAACGTGGATCCCATTGGGTATCCAGTGACCAAAATGGTGAATTTTGGATTGAATGTTACTTTTTAATACGCGAATGATGGTAGGAATAACTAAACGATATTCGAAATTACGTCCAATGGCCTTGGCATTAGCTGTTTCCATGGCCAGTATGTCCTGCAACAAGCAATTGGACATGGCACCCGATGGGTATTTTTCGCTGGAAGAGGTTTTTAACGATAATCTGAAAGTGGAGGCCTTCCTGAACAGTTGCTATGAGCAAATTCCGGCGAAGGGAAATCGATACTTTTTCTGGAGTAGAGGACCCGTCGTCTGGAGCGATGAAGCTTGGGATGCTGATGCTGAGGCGGAACCGACTTTGATATCAGGCCGGTTGTACAATGGAGACGCATCGGCAGCAAACCACCCGATTACAAATGTCAGCGGGGAAGGCGGCAATGGGAACTATTGGGATCGATATTGGGCCGGGATTCGGAATTGCACCATCTTTATCAGTCAGATCGATGAGGCGACTGTCTCCTCGGAAAGTAATCGGAAACGATGGAAAGCAGAAGCCCATTTGTTACGGGCGTATTATTATCACGAACTGTTGAAGTGGTATGGGGCGGTTTTGCCCATCATCCGGGAACCGATGGCCTTTGATGCGGATTTTTCAGAAACGGTTAAACCCACGTATTATGAGCTCGCGCAATTCATCATAGAAGACTGTGAGGCGGCCTTGGGTACGGCGGAACTGCCTTGGGCAATCACAGAACAAGGGCAATCGCATCGCATCACCAAGGCGGTGGGAGAAGCCATCCGATCCAAGGTTATCCTTTTTGCAGCGAGTCCGCAAAACAGCGCCGGGGAAGCCCTTTGGCAGGAGGCCTATCAGGTCAATAAAAGTGCCTTAGCGAATCTTCGAGAGCAGGGGTATAGTTTGTACAATAAAGTGAATTACCCCCAGACTTATTTGTCTGATCGGTCCCATTTTGGTCCCGATAACCATGAGAAGGCGGCGTTGTATAATGAATATTTTACCCAGAATATGCAATTCTCCGGAACACGAGTGGATCGGGAAACGATTTGGCAAAGTCGGGATGGCCAAGGTCAAACCTGGAATGTCGATGGTATAGGCGCGCAAGATGGTCTTAAAACGGGAACCAGTCCGACCCAAGAAATGGTCGATGCGTACGAGACTATTGATGGTCAACCGGTATTGGAGTTGGCTGATCCTTACCTGGATGAAAAACATCTTCAACCCAATTACAACAAAGACAATACGCTATACGACCCGGAGAATCCCTACGCCAATAGAGATCCTAGGTTTTATGCGAGTATCTATTACAACGGCTCTAAGCGCTATGCTTTTTGGAATTTTGCCGAAACGGCGGAATCACCAGAGAATTATCCGGCAGGTATCGGCGCTCGAACGCGGACGATTGCCACGTACGTTGGCGAACCGAAAACCGGAATAAACCGCTCGGAACGCACAGCTACCCGTACCGGATACTACCAACGTAAGTTTCTACACCCGACTTCTGCTTCCAATAATAATATAGATGGAGCACATACCAAGCTGTTTCGGTTAGCTGAGGTCATACTGAATTTTGCGGAAGCCGCGGCAGAGGCTGGGCATTTAGAGGAGGCGCGTCAGGCCGTTAACGAGGTGCGTTCCAGGGTTGGAATGCCGGATCTTCCCGCTAGCCTGACCCAGGAAGAAATGATCTTAAGAGTGAGGAATGAGCGACGAGTAGAGCTCGCCTTCGAAGAGAACCGGTATTTCGATGTGCGTCGTTGGGCTGCTCCCGGAGAAGATTTGGCTGAAACCGATCGGTGGGTAACGGCAGCGGAAATCCGGCGAACGGGAGACGGCGAGTATACCTATGGACGTCGGTTGGTTCGGGAAACCGAGCGTCGAAATTATAGTAGTCGATTTGTGTGGCTTCCGATTCCGCTAGAAGAAGCGAATCGTCTGAATTCCATTACAGGTCAAAACTGGCAAAATCCAGGATGGTAGAACAGTATAAACAAAAGAGGATGATGAAATATCAATCATTTCAACGCATACTTTTCATCTGGTTGTGTCTTCTGCTCCCGAGTTTGGGTGTGCAGGGACAAGAAGATACTCCCGTTTTTAAAGGCAGGGTGCTAGATGAATACAACAGGCCGCTCCAAGATGTGACCGTAACAAGCTTAGATGGCAAAAGAGGCACATCAAGTTCAGCAAATGGAGCGTTTCAACTGGAAGCATCATTGATCAACGACGCCTGGCGGTTGGAAAAGAAGGGGTTTGCGAGTCAAACCATTGTGTTCGGAGAAAATACAGACACCCTGACGGTTCAGCTGGTACGGGATGTTCATCGATTGGATCAGCCCATTGATCTGGGGTATTCCATGACCAACCAGCGGAATCTCACCGGGGCCGTTTCCGTGGTGTCAGGTCAGGCGCTAGAAAGACACCCGGTTGCCAATTTAAGTCAAACTTTCGCCGGTCGCTTTTCCGGGTTGACGACCGAGGAAACGTTCTCGGAGCTTTCCCGTGCGAATACAGACCTCTTTGTACGAGGCTTATCCGCGGCAAGGAAAGGCGGTCCATTGGTGGTGATTGACGGCATACCGACCTCGTATAATAGCAATCAATCTCTGGAGTATATTTCTCCCAATGAGATTGAATCCATTGCTATTTTAAAAGATGCCTCCACGCAGGCTTTGTATGGAATACAGGGTGCCAATGGCGTGATTGTGGTGCGGACAAAACGAGGAAAAAAAGGGCCGGTCGAGATTCAAGTTCGACTGGATCAGTCTTTACAACAAGTCACCACCAAACCATTCATGTACTCGTCGTTGGACTACGCCGAGATGATGAATCAGGCGGGTGTCAATGATGGTTTAGGGGCATTTAGTCAATTCTCCGAGCCAGCGGTCGATTATTTCCGAACCGGAGAGCGGCCGGATTTATACCCCAATAATAACTGGCATCAGCGCTACATGAAGGATGTCGCTTCTATGCAACGGGTGGGCGTAAACGTAAACGGTGGAAATGATAAGATCACTTATTTCTCTAATCTCAATTTTATGCACCAAGGGGGCTATTTCAACACGGAATCCCCAGATTACAATGCCAATCCGAAAAATATTTGGGTCAATTACCGCTCCAATGTTGATGTACAGTTTAACAAGTATCTGAGTGGGTTCTTGCGCTTGGGTGGAAACGTTAAACGGGAACGCACGCCCGGGGCCGCATCAAATGAGGAAACCTATAGCAGCATGTTTCTGTTACCCCCCACAACCTACGGGCCGTTAACGCCTGAAATTTTAGACCCAACTAGCGGGGAAGTTCTCGTTCCAGAGGGGCAGGTTGTGGTGACCGACCGTGTGGATAAGCCTACGTACGGAATATTAAACCGCTCGGGCTATATCAACCATACCGTTACGAATATTAGCTCGCAGTTTGGGCTTGATCTGGATATGAGTTTCTTAACCCAAGGGCTTCAACTCTCCGGTGTTTTTGCCTACCAGACGAATTCAGTTGGGAGCTTGACGACGACGCAAGATTTTGAACGCTATCAACGCGCAAATGATTTTGATAAATTGGAATTTAGCCGGAAAGGTGAACAGCAAAATACGCCGCTGGCTTATGGGAAAAGCCATTCTTATTATTATCACCTGACGTATAAAGGTCAGTTAAATTACAGTCGGAGTTTCGGCGCTCATCGTGTGAATGGTATGGCGTATGGGTTGTTTCAGAATTTAACGAAAGCCAATACCGATGCTCCCGCACTACTTCCTTATAAGCGCTTGAATACCGGGATTCAAATGGAATACAATTACGACGATCGTTATATTTTAAAGGGAGTTTTTGGTTATTCAGGTTCCGAACAATACGCCAGAAATCATCGATACCTTTTTACACCCGCGTTGGCGGGGAGCTGGCTGGTCTCGAACGAATCGTTCATGGAGCAGACCCAGTCTTGGTTGTCACTTTTGAAGATTCGTGGTTCTTGGGGGAAAACGGCTAATGATCAAAGTGAGTTACAACGTTACGCTTATCTGGACGAAATTGTGGTCAATAGAGGAGGACCATTGGGTTATCTACAATATCTGGTGGTCGAGAATCAAACAGGCAATCCGTATATCGCAGCGGAGGTATCTACCAAAAGCAATCTAGGGATTGATGTGGGGTTATTCAATCAATTCACTGTGACGGCTGATTTTTATAAAGAGCGAATGGAAAATATGGTGGTGGGTGCGGTCGCTACGGTTCCGGCGTATCAAGGGGTGCCGCTCGCCAATTATCCGAAAATTAACGAGGGGATATTTGAAAATCAGGGTTTCGAAATCAGTCTTCGTTATGACCAGCAAATTAATGCACGCAGCTCTTTTTATTTGCAGGGCATGTATTCCCATAATAAGAATACAATTATCCGCTGGAATGAACCGACACGAACGGAAGGTTTCGCTTATCAAAAAAGGGAAGAGGGCTATTCTTACGGACAACAGTTTGGTTATTTAGTTGATTATGAAGGTGGCAATGGGTTTTTTAACACGCAAGAAGAGATTGATGCTTCTGGATTGCAGTATGGTTTTGGGGCGATACGGGTAGGAGATTTAAAATACCGTGATCTTAACGAGGATGGAAGAATCGATGAAAGGGATCAAGGACCCATTGGTGATGGGGCGATTCCACGTCGAGTCTATTCCTTTGCGGGTGGATTTAAGTATGGAAATTTCGATATGCATGTATTGTTTCAAGGGGTTGGGCAGTATGCATCAATCATGACTGGCGCCGGAATTTGGGAGACGCACAACGGCGGAATGTTTACTGCTTTGCATCAGAAGGCTTGGACTGAAGATCGATTTGCAGCAGGTGAAGAGATTAGTTGGCCCGCGCTGTCTACGGAAAAATCAGTGAACCACGAGGCGAGTGATTTTGTCAATTTTAACCGGTCGTATCTGCGATTAAAAAATTTGGAGATGAGTTATTCGTTACAGAGCGATGGGCTCAAACGTTGGGGTGTTGATGGTCTCCGGTTCATCCTTTCGGGACAAAACTTATTGACTTGGGATAAAATGAAATCAAAAGATTTTGGACCGGAGGGCGCCGGTTACCTCAGTTTTCCGGTGTATAGGGTCTTTAGTTTTGGACTAGGCTTAACCCTCTAATGTGTGTGTTTCAATCGTTGAAATTAGGAAGATTATGAAGCTTTATGTAAAATTATTAAGTAGCCTTGTTTTGACCGTGTTGGTCATGGGGTGTAATAAACAGTTGGATTTACCTTCCGATGGACGAATAAGTATGGATGACGTGTTCAGTGATTATAATCGGACACGTGGTTATCTTAATTCTTGTTATGGCTACGCACCAGCACCGAATATTGTGCGTTCTTCTTTTACGGACGAAGCTCAAGACGCTGACGACGTTATTGACGGATCCAGTTACGCCATGTGGTATGCGGGTTCAATCACCACGTCATCTTTCCCTGGATTTTCCCCCGATGGCAGCCCATGGGTCCAACTGTATGAAGGAATTCGCAAGTGCAACGTGTTTTTGGAAAAGATTCAAACGGCTACGGCCTATGTCAGCGAGGAGGAAAAGAATGGCTGGATCGCCCAGGCATATACGCTACGTGCATTGTATTATTTGCAACTCATTAAACGGTATGGTGATGTTCCCTTTTTTGAGGCGCCTTTAGGGATTGATCATGATTTTAGTCAAGATAGCAAAGCTAAATTTTCGGAGGTCGTTGCGTTGATTCTTCATGACTGTGATCAAGCTTTAGCTATTCCCGATTCTCGAGATGAATTCTCTTGGGCGGTTTATGAAAATCAATATGGGAAAATGACCCGCGCGGTTGCCTACGCGATCAAGTCTCAGGCGATCCTCTACGCAGCAAGTCCGCTTTGGTCCGATGGAACATACAGCTGGGATGATGCTCGGCAAGTGACTGCAGAGGCATTGGCGGCCTGTTTAGCGAATGATTACAAATTATTTGACCAAAACCCGAACCCCGGTATTGCCCAAAACCCTTATGGACTTTACTTTATCACTTCCTCGAATGATCAACGCGCAGTGGATAAAGAAACAATTTTAGGACTCGGAGGACAACTGCAGGTGTGGAAAGTGGCGGGATTACCGACGACCTCGGGTATGGAAAGAGCGGGGCCTAATCCAACGCAAGAACTGGTGGATGCCTATGAGATGGCAAACGGCGAACCGGCCATATTGGGATATAGTGACGAAAATCATTTAGTGCCTATTGTCAATACGGCTTCAGGTTATGATCCTAAGAATCCGTATGCGGGTCGAGACCCTCGATTTTATGCATCTATTTATTTTGACGGGGCATCTAAAGATTTGGCAGATACGTACCTAGAGACTTATGTGGGTGGACGGGAAGGCATATCGACTAACGATAGACGTCATACTCGGACGGGCTATTATCTGCGAAAATACAACAATCACCGATCCGGATCGGCAAATAATGCGGATGGTGCCGTGCGGTTGTTTAGGTTAGCAGAACTTTATTTGAATTTCGCCGAAGCGGCCTATCAGTCTCAGGGTCCGGATGTCCCTGTTGAGGAATCCGGTTTGGGGATGAGTGCTCGGGATGCCGTTAACGCAATTCGGGAACGCGCTGGAATGCCTACTTTGCCAGTAGGGCTGTCTACAGCGGAATTTGAAAAGCGCTATAGGAATGAACGTCGGATTGAGCTTGCGTTTGAGGAGCATCGGTATTTCGACGTCAGACGTTGGAAAACACTGCATGAAACCGATCGTTTTGTGACGGGCATGCGCGTTGTCGTGGCCGACGGAGAAAAACAATATAACCGATTCAAATTTAGAGATCGGGGTAGTTCAGCGGATAAATTTCTTTTATACCCCATCGACCAATCTGAAATTAATAAAGTGTTTGAGTTGACGGGTGAAAACTGGCAGAATCAAGGCTGGCTAGAATAACGATTGAGGATAGAAATAAAAACACTTTTTCACTGCTGTGAGGAAGTGGTGCTAAAATATGATTTTAAAAATGAGGAAAATTTTATTGTATACCGCACTTATTGGGCTGTGGCCGGGTATAGGCATTAGTCAAGAACGAGCCGAGACGAATAGCGATCAATGGACTATCACTGATGCGCTGGGGCGGCAAGCTGTTGAGCAAGAAGAGGTCGGTCCAAAAAGGGATAAGACGGTGGCTATGTTTTATTGGACCTGGCATCAGGGTCAGGATGATACCACCTATCAAGTGAAAAATGTCACCGAAATCCTTCGGGAGCATCCCGAGGCGATGAAGGACTACAATCACCCGGCGTGGGGAACGAAGAAGCCCGGCTTTTTCTTTTGGGAAGAGCCGTTATTGGGGTACTACAAAACGACCGACCCTTGGGTCCTTAGAAAGCATGCTGAAATGTTGGCAGATGCTGGGGTAGATGTCGTCTTCTTTGATTGTACCAACGGCAGTTTGACTTGGGAGGATTCCTATGAGGCTTTATTTAAGACTTGGGATCAGGCGCAGCGGGATGGGGTTAAAGTGCCCAAGATTGCCTTTATGCTGCCCTTCGGACCGGTGCCGAATTCGGCGGTATCTCTTCGTCAATTGTATCGTGATGTTTACGCGCCCGGACGGTATCAGAATCTCTGGTTTATCTGGAAGGGAAAACCGGGAATAATGGCTTATCCTGATAATTTGGAGCACACGGGAATTGACCGTGAGATCGCCGAATTTTTTACGTTCCGTCCCGGACAGCCCGATTATGTCGATGGACCATCACGTCCTGATCATTGGGCCTGGTTGGAAAATTATCCGCAACAGGGTTATGTGAAGAATGAGACGGGGGGCTTCGAGCAAGTTGCGGTCGGTGTTGCGCAGAATGCTGGGCCGTCTACGGACGGGCATTGCAGCGCATTTAATTTACCCGGGACCTATGGTCGAAGTTTTAGCCAACGGCATGGATTTGATCCTCGGGTTGAAGGGTACTTATACGGCTGGAATTTCCAAGAACAGTGGGATCGAGCGTTGGAACTTGACCCGGAGCTTGTTTTTGTGACGGGCTGGAACGAATTTACCGCTGGTCAGTGGTTGCCTGAACATAATTGGACGGGTGATCCATTTTCCTTTGTTGATCAATACGATTGGGAACATAGTCGCGATATTGAACCCAATAAAGGTTGGGGTGATCGGGGTGATGTTTATTATTTACAATTAGTCGACAACGTCCGCCGGTTTAAAGGAATGGAAGCTCGGGAAAAAGTTTCGGAACAAAAGACGATTGTTCTAGGTGAAACGAATCAATGGGCGGATGTGTTGCCGTACTATTCGCATTATAAGGGGAATACCTCGGATCGCGATCATCGCGGGAGATACGATCGGTATTATACGAACCAGACGGGAAGAAATGATATCACCGGCGCGCGAGTTGCTCGTGATTCAGAAAATTTATACTTCTATGTGGAAACAGCAGATGAATTAAGTCCGTCTTCGGACCCCCATTGGATGATGTTGTTGATTGATACGGACCGCAACAAGGAAACGGGCTGGAACGGGTATGATATCATTGTCAATCGGGTGAGTCCGGACAGCAATCAGGTCGTTGTTGAGAAAAATATTGGACAGCGATGGGAGTGGGAAGAAGCGGCTCATAGTCCGATGACTGTTACCGGGAATGTGCTAGAGATTGCCATTCCAAGACGCGTACTTGGCTTGCAAGAGGGTGCCTTGAATATCGAATTCAAGTGGAATGACAATATGCAGGAAAGCGGGAACATCATGGATTTTTATGTGAATGGAGATACAGCGCCGGGTGGTCGGTTCAATTTCGTGTATCAGACAAAATAGCATTAAAATGGAATTGAAGTTATTACATAAAGCCGCCGGCACATGGGTGTTGATGTGGACCGCACAGTTGGCCCTCGCGCAGACCTTCACAGGAGCAGATGATTTGGGACGAGTGCTTCCGCAGCAGGAAGAAGTGGGCCCCGAGAAATCAGGAAAACAGGTCGGATTGTTCTATTTCCTTTGGCAAGGTGACCGCGGGTCACCTACTTCGGAGACCCAATGGGACTTGAGTAAGATTGAAAAGGAGCATCCGGAAGTTTTTGCCGATTTCCATCATCCCAATTGGGGGGGAGGGGGACAGGATGCGGGGCGCTATTATTTCTGGGGTGAACCGATATATGGGTACTATCGAGGGGATGATTATTGGGTTCACCTGAGAAACTTGCAATTATTGACCGATGCTCAGGTGGATTTTCTAATCATCGATGCGACCAATAGATTGACCTATCCCGCACAGACGGAAACGTTGATGAGGGCGATGTCGGCCATTCGAAGACAAGGAAAGTCTGCCCCTCAAATTGTGTTTTATACCAATACGGCGTCCGGGGATGCTATGCAAGATATTTACGATCAATTTTATGCACCAAATGCGCCCGTTCGATTGGAAGAGAATTGGTATAAGTTGGCGGGAAAACCGTTAATTATTGGGGTTTCTGAAGAAGCTGAAGGCCGGAACTATGCGCAGTTTTTCACCTTTAGAGAATCGCAGTGGCCAAATGAACCGCAAAAAACAAATGGGTGGCCGTGGATTGAATTCGAACGCCCTCAAAAAGTGTATACCAATAGCCAGGGTGAGGCGGAGATTGTCAATGTGTCCGCCGCCCAACATCCTAACTTAGAAGCTTCCATGGGGGGATCCGCATTTTATGGGGCGTCCGGGAATTGGGGGAGAAGTTTTCGGGACGGACACCCTGGAGATCCTGAGAAGGATATTTTCTATGGGTACAATATCCAAGAACAATGGGATTTCGCTTTGGAACAAAATGTTCCCTTCGTTTTCATTACCGGTTGGAACGAATGGATAGCCGGAAAATGGCAACATCCAAATGGTGATCCCAACCAAGCTCATTTTGTGGATCAAGCGAATCCTGAATATAGTCGCGATATTGAGCCGACCCGAACCGCGGGCTTAAAAGACACCTATTACTTGCAAATGATAGGTAATATTCGCCGATATAAAGGTGCCGACCCAATGCTTTCGATCGGGAAGCGGGAGCGGATACCTAAACTAGCCGATTGGGGGAGTGTGCCTGCGTTGTATCGTGATTATGTCGGCGAGGTCGAGGCTCGAAACCATCCGGGTGCGCAATCCCAGCCGGAGACCGTTTATCGAAACCAAACCGGCCGCAATGATCTGCATCTCCTTAAACTTGTGGCAACGGATCGTGAACTGGGCTTCTATTGTGAGACTGTGAACCCCCTTACTGAGCGGCAAGAGGCCAACTGGATGACGCTTTGGCTAAATGTGGATGGGGATTACCGCACCGGATGGAATGGATATGATTTTCGGGTCATTCATGGGGGGATGCTGCAAAAGTATGAAAAAGGACAGTGGACAACGTTTACACAACTTAGCGCCGAGGTGCAGGACAACATGCTCTTGATTCGTGTTCCGAATAATGTGTTGTGGGCTTCGGATGAAAATCAGGTCATCGAGTTTAAGTGGTCTGATAATATGCAGGAAGAGGATCCGTTGGATTGGTATGTGAATGGTGACGTCGCACCCGGGGGTCGGTTGAATCTATCGGTTCGTATCGACGAATAAGCGCTGAGCGGACTTCTAGATCAATGCACTATTTTCTGGAAGCCGCTCTAACCGGTCTGTTTTTGCAAATGTGTAGGGTTTTTACCGAAGATCGACTAGTTCAAAACCAGGGTAATTCGCTTTTTGAAACTGGAAGGTGGAAGCCGGTATTGTGTGGTTGACATACAATGCCTCAATCGTGTAGGTGTATTGCGCGCCCGATTTATCCCAAATTACTACATCGTGTATATGTTTATTTTTATTGATCCTAATCTTAATCTTTGCGTAATTGCTTTGGTCGTCTTGCGGGCTTAACTCGACCGCTTGCAATTCGCCAACAGCGGGAACAGACTCGCTGGTGGCACGGATCAATTGATATCCATTACGGTAGAAGGTGAAAATATTGTCGGGGGCAATAGATTGCGCTTCGGGATCTGCTGGGGACACCTGTACTTCCTGATCTTGTTTCAAGACTGACCACACGGATTGACCGTCACTAATCAAGTCTTGCGTTTCCAAGACAATCTTATATTGATTGGCCGATCGATTCAAAAATAGCTTTCCTTGATCCGTGTATTCTTCACCATTCGCTTGTTTGACCCGGAATGAGAATTCGGATTGTATGCTCTTGTAAGCATCGTATTTATTAGACACCTCGTCTAATATTTTTTTAGCATCTGCGTTTTGCGCAAACGTCAAGCTAGCTAGGCAAAACACCGATAAATATAGGAGAAAAATCTTTTTCATTTTAATTGCTTTTCCTCAATGTTTCCAAATACTGTTCCAAAGAATATTCATCGGGATAGAGCACCTCACGGGCCTTGCTCCCTTCAAACTGTCCGACAATGCCGGCTGCCTCAAGTTGGTCGATGATTCTTCCGGCACGGTTATACCCTAATTTGAGCTTGCGCTGGATCAGTGATGTGGAGCCTTGTTGATGCATCACGATCAGCCGAGCGGCATCTTCAAAGAGTTGGTCTCGGTCGTCTAAATCGATCTCACCAACACCGGACCCTTCTCCATTTTCGTCGACGTATTCGGGTAGCATATGGGCGGATGGATATCCCCGTTGGGAGCCAATGAATTCAGAAATTTGATCGACTTCCGGGGTGTCTACAAAAGCACACTGAATTCGGATCAAATCGCTGCCTGTAGCCAAAAGCATGTCCCCTCGGCCGATTAATTGATCGGCACCTCCACTATCTAGAATCGTGCGGGAATCCACCTTTGAGAGTACACGAAAGCCCAGTCTTGCCGGGAAGTTGGCTTTAATGGTACCGGTGATGATATTGACGGAAGGCCGTTGGGTGGCAATCACCAAGTGGATACCGACCGCACGGGCCAATTGCGCCAGACGGGCAATTGGGGTTTCCACTTCCTTGCCAGCGGTCATCATCAGATCGGCAAATTCATCAACAATAAGAACGATAAATGGTAAGAATCGGTGACCTTCCTCCGGGTTTAATCGTCGGCCAACAAATTTTACATTGTATTCTTTCAGGTTACGTACCTGCGCGTTTTTCAGTAGATCATAACGCTGGTCCATCTCGATACACAATGAGTTGAGCGTATTGATTACCTTTTTGGTGTCGGTGATAATGGGTTCCTCTTCTCCTGGTAGTTTGGCCAAAAAGTGCCGTTCAATTTTCTTAAATAGGGACAATTCGACCTTTTTAGGATCCACCAATACGAACTTCAGTTCGGCTGGGTGCTTCTTGTATAAAAGAGAGGTTAGAATGACGTTAATACCCACCGATTTACCTTGCCCTGTCGCTCCGGCAACCAATAAGTGGGGCATTTTTGCTAAATCGGCAATGTAGACCTCATTGGAAATGGTTTTTCCCAACGCAATGGGCAGGTCCATATCAGTTTTCCGGTATTTTTCGGTCGCCAGTACCGAGCGCATTGAAACCATTTCTGGAGAGGAATTGGGCACTTCGATACCGATTGTTCCTTTTCCGGGCATAGGCGCAATAATCCGGATACCCAGGGCCGCTAGACTAAGGGCAATATCATCTTCCAAGTTTTTGATTCTGGAGATTCGTACACCCGGTTTGGGAATGATTTCATAGAGTGTTACCGTTGGACCAATCGTTGCCTTAATGTGCTCAATTTCTATATTGTAATTTCGAAGCGTTTCAACGATACGGTTCTTGTTTGCCTCGAGCTCTTGCTGGTTAATTGTAATTTTACCATCTCCGTAATCGGTTAAAAGATCGAGTCCGGGATATTGATAGCCAGAGAGGTCTAGTTTAGGATCGTATTCTCCAAATTTCTCGACGAGTGAGTTCGCTGTGGTTGGCTTTTCCTCTTTGACTGCTTCTACAGTAAGCTCCGGATCCGTGGGCCGATCGTCTGAATTGTTTTTCGGTTTCGGCGTTGGTGGGTCAATACTCAGCTCAATTTCACCTCCATTAGCTGGTACTGGTGCCGGTGATCGCATGGCATTTGTTTTGCTTGAGGTAGATTCGACCATCGCTGTTTCCTCTTGCCTGAAAGGGTCGGCTGCTGCCTTATCCTCCTGATCATGCACTGTAGGGGAATAGGTGTCACTCGCGGGACTCGCCTGCTCCTGACGCACTTTGTTGTAGGAAGTGGCAACGGGTTCCAGTTCTCCTTCTTCTTCATTGAATTCCTCGTCTTCTATACGGTCCTTTCTGGAGGTTTGGAAAGACCATTTCAAATCGAAATTGTATAGCAATACCAGCGCGGTCAGATAAATAAAAATCAGTAAACCAGCTGTACCTACGGTTCCGATCTGCGCTTTAAGTATCTGGTTCGTCCAGTACCCGAATTTACCCTCTAAAATATGGGGCGTGGGTGAAATAAAGTCCTGTGCGAACCCGAGCGTGACCGATAAGATTAAAATCGACAGCAGGGCGTATAAAACGGTTTTCCAAACCGGAAGAATCGATCGCTTATACAGCAGTTTGTATCCGGTGACAAATAAGATCAAAACAAACAAAAAAGAGGAGATACCAAACCAATTATAAATAAATTGGTTGGCCAATAAGGCGCCGAATTTTCCGAGCTTGTTTTCAACCAGTGGAATCTCGGTGTCTTCTGCTAAGAGTTCTTGATTCGTATCGAACAACGTGCTCCAACCGCCATTGCTAGCCGCAATGTAGCTTTGGTCTGCTTTCCAAGTAAAAAGATACGAGAGAAAGGCCACCAGAAACAGACCAGACAAGAGCAGGAGGAAGAGTCCAAAAATCTTTAACGCTTTGCGCTGTCCCTCCGAAAATTTGATCCGATCGAAAGATTTAGTCTTGCTCCGTTTTTGATAGGAAATAGTGGCGTTCTTCCTTTTTTTGACTCGAGTCGATCCACCACTGTTTTTAAATGTATTTAGTCTTGCCATGCAAATGACGCTATTTTCTTTACTACAAACTTACAAAAAACCTTCATCAATTATAATGCGGAACACCCATTTCGGTCGGAATAATCGGCATTACACGAGGGTGTACAGCGAGAAATAGTGATGCGGGTGTCAGGCACAATGATTTGATTTGTTATTGGTGTAGCAATAAGCTTTCCAAATTCGTTATATTTTTGAATTTGATGACAGACAATTTATGACTTGCACCCAGTTTTTTCCAAAGTTTTTATTCCCGTTGATCGGATTGTTGCTATTGTTCGGTTGTGCTAAGGATGACAGCCTTGACATCCAGGACGATCACTTGACTAATTTTGCGGGACTCGCGGTCTTCAATGGCGTGGAAGGCTCGTTGGGTATGCAACTCAAAATCGATGGAAACCTATTTAATAAAGATAGTGAGCGCTTTGCTATTGGGGAATTTTTAAATCATCGGACGGTGTTTCCAGGCAAAAGGGCTATGGAAGTGCGTGTGGGTAAAACCGCCAAGGCCGCCTTGATGGATGATTTTGAATTCGAAGCCAGTAAATTATATACCTTCTTTTTCTACGGACGCGAATCTGTAGATTATTTAATCACGGAAGACGATTTGCTGAGACCAGAAGATGGGCATACCCGATTTCGGGTTGTTAATTTAGTAGATGATGCTAAGATGCGTATGGATGTTCAATCTCCATCGGGGAGTTTTTCTCATCATTTTAACGAGCCTGTACGAGAATACGAAGAATTGCCGGCGGGGTCTTTTGCGATTAAATTAGCCGCATCCAACAATAGATATGCGGCGCTAGAGCTGTCTTTTCAGCCGGAGGACTATTCCATTAACACCTTGGTTATCTATACCGATTGGGATACCGAGCGTTCGAAGCACGTATTGCGTTATAAACTGATCGAATTGCGGAGATAGCGTAGATTGTCTGTGATCCAGGGCCGGGATGACGGCGTTATAAAAGTTTGTTTATTTTCTATTTAATTAAAACGAAACGGGCTCTGCTTAGAAAGTAGAGCCCGTATGTATAAGGGAGCGGTGTAAAAGCTGAATTTAGACGATCGTGATTAGAAAGTAATTTTTCTTTCCACGCTGTACAACGAGGTGTTTTTTACTGATCAGATTCGCTGAATTCACTTGCATCTCGATATCGTTGAGCTTCTCTCGATTTAAGGAGATTCCACCGCCTTGCAGCATTTTTCGGGCATCACCTTTGGAGGAGAAAATCTGCGTTTCAACAGCGAGTAGATCTAAAATGTTGATACCTTGCGCAAGCTTGCTGCTGGAAAGTTCAAATCGTGGAACACCATCAAACACCTCCATAACACCTCGCTCGTCGAGCTGACTAAGGAATTCAAGACTCCCTGCCCCGAACAGGAATTCTGACGTTTTAATCGCCGTTTGATAATCTGTTTCGGAGTGCGTTCGGATGGTAATATCTTTCGCCAATGCTTTTTGAACCAACCGCTGATGGGGAGCCTTGTCGTGTTCTTCGATTAAAGAATCAATTTCGTCTCTTCCCAGTAGCGTGAAGATCTTGATCCAGCTTTTAGCATCATCATCAGTCGCGTTTAGCCAGAATTGATAGAATTTAAAAGGGGACGTTTTTGAGGGGTCCAACCAAACCGCACCAGACTCCGTTTTTCCAAATTTTTGGCCATCGGATTTCTTGATCAGTTGGGTCGTCAATCCATACACCGAACCTTGTTCTTGCCGGCGCACAAGCTCGCTGCCCGTCAATATGTTGCCCCACTGATCCGAACCGCCCATTTGCACTAGGCAATTGTGGTGTTTCCACAAATAGTAGAAATCATAACCTTGAATTAATTGGTAGGAAAACTCGGTAAAAGAGAGTCCATTTTCCAAATCCAAGCGTTTTTTTACGGAATCTTTGGCCATCATATAGTTTACTGTTATCAGCTTTCCTATATCCCGGATAAAGTCCAAGAATTTGAAATCTTTGAACCAATCGTAATTGTTGACCATTTTTGCTTCTGTGGGTCCGTCTCCAAAGTTTAAAAACTTGGTGAGTTGTTGTTTCAGCGCGTCAACATTATGAAGTAAAGTTTTTTCATCCAGGAGATTTCGCTCCGCAGATTTGAACGAAGGATCGCCGATCATGCCTGTAGCGCCACCGACTAGCGCATAGGGTTTATGGCCGGCGTGTTGAAAATGGATCAAGGTCATGATCTGAGTTAAGTGTCCGACGTGAAGCGAATCGCCCGTTGGATCGAATCCGATATAGCCCGAGACTTGCTCTTTGTTCAATAGTTCTTCTGTTCCTGGCATGATGTCTTGAAGCATGCCTCTCCAGCGTAGTTCTTCTACAAAGTTCATTTTTTTGCCCTCAATTTTTTGCATTAAGATTGCAAAGATAACAGATTATACTGTATCTTTCAGCTATTAATTTGCTGATATTGAGGTATGAATTTTCTTTCCCACTTCTATTTCGAACGATTTGCTATACCGCCCGAACGGGTAGTAGGATGCATTTTGCCCGATCTTTTGAAGAATGCTGATAAATCCTATGTGTTTCATCCTCAAAAGTTTGAAGAACAGCTTTTTGTACATCCATTGAGCAGGGAATTGTCCGAGGGATGGTACCGACACGTGGAAGTCGACAAGATATTTCATAGCAGTGAAATCTTCATAGCGCATTGTCATGTGCTGCGTCGGCGATTGGATCCGGTATTAAGGGATTTACCTATTCGGGGCACTTTTATGGCTCATATCGCTGTCGAACTTCTTTTAGACCACCTGTTGATCGAGCATCAACTGGTTAACGTAAATAGATTCTATGAGCATTTGGAGCAGGTTAATCGAACGATTCTGAAGCAATACCTTGAAACAATTGGAGTAGAAGATACCGGTGTTTTTTTTGGTTTCTACGATAAGTTTTTAGAATGGAAGTATATTTACGATTATCAGGATTTGGATCAATTGTCTAAACCTTTAATCAGTATCTGCAGGCGATTGTGGGACTTTGAAGTTACTTCACAGACTCATGAAAACCTGACCGAAGTGTTACAGCATTATAAGCAGGAACACCTTCTTGATTTTAAAGAGATCTACACATATATCCAGGACAAGCTAACCCATATATGACCAATTTTTTTAACCTTTGTGCCTTGATCCGATAAATTAACTTAACGAGATATGGCCAATCAGTTGTTCCGAAAAAAAAACGTTGATCAGATTCTTTCAGACGCCCAACAAGGGGGGTCTGGCTTGGAAAAGATACTGGGCGTGCGGGATTTGGTTTCATTAGGAATAGCTGCCATTGTTGGCGCTGGCATTTTCAGTACAATCGGGCTAGCCAGTTACAATGGTGGACCTGCTGTTTCCCTTTTGTTTGTTTTTGTGGCCTTTGCTTGCGTGTTTACCGCGCTTTCTTACGCGCAGTTCGCTAGCACCGTTCCGGTGTCCGGCAGTGCCTATACGTATGCCTATGTGGCATTTGGCGAGTTGTTTGCCTGGATCATTGGTTGGGCATTGGTGTTAGAGTATGCGGTTTCCAATATGGTTGTCGCTATTTCATGGTCGCAGTATTTTGCATCTATGCTGGAGGGGTTCGGTGTGGTGCTGCCTAAATGGCTCACTATGGCTCCTGGCTATGCCTTGGATGCACAGGCAAAATTTCTTGAAGTTGGTTTTGATAATTTAGAGCATATCGATAGAGTGGCTCTACAGGCCTATCAGCAGGCTCCGCGAATTTTTGATTTCCCAATTATTTTGGATGTGCCTGCTGGACTCATCACGTTTTTGGTGACCTGGTTGGTCTATATTGGTATTAAAGAATCGCGTCGAGCGAGCAACATCATGGTCGTGGTGAAGATTGGTATTGTCTTGGCGGTGATTTTCGGAGGGATCTTTTTTGTAAAACCGGAAAATTGGACGCCATTTGCGCCCAATGGACTGTCCGGGGTAATGAGTGGGGTCGCTGCCGTATTTTTTGCTTTTATTGGTTTTGATTCTATTTCGACAACGGCGGAAGAATGCAAGAACCCTCAGCGCGATCTGCCTCGGGCGATGCTTTATTGTTTGTTGATTTGTGCCATTCTCTACGTTGCTATTACATTGGTGTTGACAGGGATGGTTAATTACACGGAGCTAAACGTAAAAGATCCGTTGGCTTTTGTGTTCCAGTACGTGGGTTTTGACCACATGGCCGGAATTATTTCGGTTACCTCGGTCATCGCAATTACCAGCGCTTTGTTGGTGTTTCAGCTCGCACAGCCTCGGATTTGGATGACCATGAGCCGAGATGGTTTGCTTTGGAAAAAATTTGCAACCATTCATCCGAAATATAAAACGCCATCCTTTGCAACAATCGTCACGGGGTTTGTGGTCGCCGTCCCAGCGCTCTTTTTTAAAATGGATTTTTTTGTGGACTTGACCTCAGTGGGGACCTTTTTCGCTTTTATTCTGGTTTGTTGCGGGGTGCTTTATATGGATCATTCGGGACTCTCTAAGAAATCGAAATTCAGAGTGCCTTATGTCAATGGTAAGTATTTAGTGGGTATAGGGTTTATCGCAGGGGTGTGGCTTGCTATCCATTTTAACGGTGAATCGATTTCCGAATGGATGACCATGGGCTCTATGGATCTGTTGCTGCATAAATCGCTGGTCATTGTGTTTTGGTTGGTTTGGCTGCTGTTGAGCGTGTTGAGTTTCAAGTACAACTTCTCCTTGTTACCGGTCATGGGCGTTTTGGTTAATCTTTATCTCATGTCGGAGTTGGGCGCTAGTAATTGGCTAATTTTTATTCTTTGGTTGCTTGCTGGTTTGACGATCTATTTTGGTTACGGCTATAAGAATTCTAAACTGCGGAATCGGGGCGTGCAGGACTAATATATTGGATGGTCAGGTACATTAAACATGCCTGTCTACCTTGATCGTAGGTTTTTTGTTGTTCTGCGATCGATGATCATGCCCGCTGTGTATGGCAAAAAGGCGGATAATTTTTACAGTAAGCAATCCCGACAACGTTATTTCTTGTTAAAAATTGTTAAAGACGTTTGTTTTTTTAACTACACAGGCTTTTTTGTTTAAATTTGTTAGTGGAATTATGGAATTAATTACTATTTTTGAATTACCCATAACCTACAATGTTTATCCATAACAGAATGAAATTAGAACTGAGAAACATAAGCCGTATCGTACTCTTTAGCCTACTAATATTGGGCGTGGGGACTTATGCTCAAGCATCTAAGGTTCACTTTATGCCCTCGAAAAACACGGTAATTGATGCCCGTATGCTAGAGGAGAATCAGAAGCTGATTAATAATGTTAAGGTTTTTTATAATCCCGTCTCCGATGAAATTGCTATTAATTTCAAACTGAATAAAACAAATACCGTAACGATAAAAGTTATGGATGCGCTTGGAAATGAAGTGCTGAATCTTCATAATGGTAGCTTAGAAGCGGGTATGCAAAACCTGAGCTTTGATACGCAACAGAAGTTAAGCGAAGGTTTCTATTTCGTTCGAGTTTCCAGTGGTACCGAAACCATTGTAAAGCGTATTTCGGTTAGACAATAACCCGAGCTTTTCCTTTTACACCCCATATTATATTACCCGACACTTATGTGTCCGCGATCTCCTGCAGTGCGGGCTTTTTTGTCTTAAGCGCGTTTTTTGTTTGTTTGTCAGGTCGGTCTGCTTCCTTGAGGCACATCATCATAAATAGGTGTTGTTTTGGCTGCCGGCTGAGGTCGGATTGCAAAAAAAAGAAGCCAGGCAAATTTGTTGTAATGCCTGGCTTGACTTAATCTCTATACGAGATTCATTTTATCTTTCTGAGAGGTCCACGTATGGGCGAAGGTTTTCCCCGATATAAACTTGACGAGGTCTGCCGATAGGTTCCTTGTTGTCTCGCATTTCTTTCCATTGTGCAATCCATCCCGGAAGACGTCCTAGTGCGAATAACACGGTAAACATCTCGGAGTTGAAGCCCAATGCACGGTAAATGATACCGGAATAGAAGTCCACGTTCGGATACAGCTTACGGTCGATAAAGTATTGATCGCTTAATGCAGCTTCCTCTAAACGTTTCGCAATATCGAGTACAGGATCTTGTACTCCTAGTTTATCCAGAATATCGTCGCAGGCTTTTTTGATGATTTTAGCACGCGGATCGAAGTTCTTGTAGACGCGGTGTCCGAAACCCATCAAACGGAACGGGTCATTTTTATCTTTTGCTTTCGCTAAATATTTATCAGCATCGCCACCGTCGGCACGAATTTCTTCGAGCATTTCGATGACCGCTTGGTTTGCACCACCGTGAAGGGGACCCCATAAAGCGTTGATTCCAGCTGAAATGGAGGCGTACAAGTTGGCGTTGGATGAGCCTACTATGCGCACGGTAGACGTTGAACAATTTTGTTCATGGTCTGCATGTAAGATCAGTAGTTTATGCATCGCGCTGATGATAACAGGATCAAATGTTTTATCCTGATTAACTTCGCCGAAGATCATGTTCAAAAAGTTGTCAATATAGCCTAGATCATTCTTGGGATAAACAACAGGATGGCCTAGCGATTTTTTCTGAATCCACGATACAATCGTAGGCATCTTTGCCAGAAGATTGACGATCGTCTTATTTTCTTCTTCTTCAGATTGGTTCGGGTTGAGGGATTCAGGATAGAAGGCGGACAGCGCGCCGACTAGGCAAGAGAGTTGACCCATAGGATGCGATTTCGACGGAAAGCCCGCGAAAAAGTTTTTCATGTCCTCGTGAATCAACATTTGCGCACGAATTTCGCTTCGGAATTGCTCTAAAGCTGCTTTGGTGGGAAGGTCTCCATAAATTAAAAGGTAGGCGACCTCCAAAAAGGTAGATTTCTCCGCGAGCTCTTCGATGCCATAGCCACGATAGCTTAATATGCCCTTTTCTCCATCTAGGAATGTAATTGCACTTTGTGTTGCGCCTGTATTTTTATAGCCAGGATCGAGAGTGATATAACCTGATTGGCTTCGTAATTTCGAAATATCCAGGGCTTTCTCATTCTCTGTTCCTGTAATTACAGGCAGTTCAAATGTCGCCCCATTTAAGCTAATAGATGCAGTTTCAGACATAATCAAATTTCTTGTAAATTTTTTACGTTACTATTCTCGTATCCACAAATGTAACAAAATGATTTCTATTTTGGGACTGGTAATTTGAATAAAATTGACATAAAATAGTCATTTGAGCCAGTTTAAGCGGGCCGCGAGAACCCGGATTAACCGGCATCGGAGTGTCCAAGGAAGTGAGGCGGCGGCGTTCACTAAGACGTAGATGCACCAGTTTTTGTGTTGGGGGATAAAAAAAATCGCGAAAGAATTTTGATATCTACGAAAAAATAGTAATTTAGTGAAATATTAGTAGATCATGGAAAAATTAACGATTCAAGAAGAAGAAGCCATGTTGGCTATTTGGCGACTTGGTGGGGGATTTGTTCGAGAAATCTTAGAACAGATTGGAGACAATGCTATTCCGTATACCACATTAGCCTCGACGATCCGGAATTTGGAACGGAAGAATTTTGTCAAGCCGGTTAAATATGCGAACGCCAAGCGGTATCAGCCGGTTGTTGCGGAAGAAGAGTACAAAGCGAAGTTTATGAACTCCTTTGTTGGTGATTACTTCAAAAATTCCTACAAAGAGATGGTTTCTTTTTTCGTTCAACGCGAAAAATTGAGCGAAGATGAACTTAAAGAAATTATGGATTTGATTAAAAAAGATAACGAGGTGTAAAATGGCTGCGATTCTAACCTATGTCTTTCAAGTGAACTTGCTGTTATCTTTGCTTTTTTTAGGATACCATTTCTTGCTGAGAGGCTTGACCTTTTATGAGCTCAATAGAGTTTATCTCGTCCTAGGGGCGGTTTATGCGTTCGTTTATCCTTTCCTCGATATTAACTCTTGGTTTGCCAAGACTATTCCCCTAGTGGAGGGTGAGGTTTTGGCTTATTTTCCGGTGATTCCTCCCGCATCGCCTGAATTCGGTTTGCACCATTACTTGGTATGGCTGATGGGAGCAGGTGGAGCGATTTTCTTACTGATCTTGTTGATTCGTTTGGCGAGTCTGGTGCGGATTCATAACCACTCGAAGGAAGCGATTTGGCAAAATTATTTGTATCGTAATGTATTGTTTCCCATACGACCCTTTTCTTTTTTCAATCGAATTTATCTGCATAGGCAGCAACATGTCGATTCGGAATTACCAGATATTTTCAAGCATGAGTACATTCACGTGAAAGGCCTTCACAGTATCGATGTGATCGTGTTTGAGATGATTACAGTAGTGTGTTGGTATAATCCCTTAATATGGTTACTGCGTAGAGCAGTCCGCCAAAATTTAGAGTTCTTGACTGATCAACAGGTGCTCAAGCAGGGAGTAGATCGACAGCACTACCAATATTCTCTTGTGCAAACAGGCCAACCGCAAGGCGGTTCGTCAATTGGCACGCAGTTTAATTTTAACTATTTAAAAAAACGAATTATGATGATGAATAAAAAACGTTCGTCCAGACTGCAAATGGGTCGATACGCCTTTTTGCTTCCTGCCTTGCTTCTCGCAGGTATTACGTTGACGGTAAATCAGGCAAATGCCAAAATTGAAGATGTTGTTTTGAAACTCAGAGAAAGCAGTTTAGATCAACAGCTTCGAGCGGTTTCTGAAAAAGATGCGATTACCGAAGGAGCTGGTGAATCTGCTCCAGACACCAGTACTATTGGTTCTGTGAAGAAGGTACAATCTAGGAAGCATGCAGATGCTTCATCAATTATTGGTAAGGCTGCGGATAATCAAGAGGCCTCGCCGTTGATGATCGTCGATGGAGAAAAGATGCCAAGCGAGTTTGATGTCAAATCCATAGACCCCAATACGATTGAGTCGATGTCGATATTAAAGAACGCGACGTCGATTAAGCTCTACGGATCCGAAGGGAAAAATGGAGTTATTCTGATTGAGCTGAAAGAAAACGCGAAAAACCCCGTCGAAAAGACAAGCAAACAGGATACTTCGCGCTTGATGATCGTCGATGGAAACAAAGTCCCTAAGGGATCCAAAATAGACCCGAATACGGTGGAGTCGATCTCTGTGTTAAAGAACGAGGAGTCGATTAAGCCCTACGGACCCGAAGGGAAAAATGGAGTTATTCTGATTGAGCTGAAAGAAAACGCAAAAAACCCAATCAAAAAGACAAGCAAACAGGATGGGTCGCCATTGGTGATCGTCGATGGGGAGGAAATGCCGAGCGGGTTTGATCCCAATTCCGTAGATCCTAATACCATCGATTCTGTCAAAGTTCTAAAGGATGCGCATGCTTTCC
>JBQDCW010000015.1:56229-97516 GCA_052092145.1 Sphingobacterium sp.
GTAGATCCTAATACCATCGATTCTGTCAAAGTTCTAAAGGATGCGCATGCTTTCCCTTATGGTGAAGCAGGGCGCGATGGTGTACTACTGATTGCGTTGAAAGGAAAATCAGATAGTGGAAACCAGGACACGGCTTCTGAGAAGCAGGGAGATTGACGGAAAGAAACCGGTTTCCATAAAAGGGGAAGGTCCTGAATTGCAAGGACCATCAAATTCCGCCTGAGTATGGTGGTCACGGCGTAATCATTAAGGGGGGAATTCTTTCCCCTTAATTGGGTTACTGAGGCTTGTCCAAAAAGCAAGTGAAATAGAATTCCGTATCTGACTAGGATAGCAAGGGTGTAGCTGGCCTGATGGTGAATCCGTGAACGCTAACTTTTTTTACTTGGTGTTGAGATTCGTCATCGTCAGCTCGATTCCGATATTAATGAAGCTATGCGCCATTTTTACCGAGTGTTCGATTAGTGTAGGTAACTCGCGTTGTTCATCGTCATCAAATGGCCCGAGCACGTAATCTATTTGACGACCTTTTGCGTAATTATCGCTGATGCCAAAACGGAGCCTCGGATAGTTTTGTCCACCCAGGGATGCTTCTATAGACCGCAGACCATTATGACCAGCGGCTGAACCCTTAGGTTTAAGGCGAATAGAACCAAATGGAATCGCCAAGTCGTCGACCATAACCAGTATGTTTTCGATGGGGACTTTTAATTCCTGCATCCAGTAGTTTACTGCTTTTCCACTGAGGTTCATGTAGGTGGTTGGTTTGATTACCGATATTCGGTGCCCTCGTTGTTTGAATTCAGTATAGAAGGCATGTCGTAAGGTGGACCAACTGGTCCCACTTTGCTTGGCGAGTTCATCGGCGATCATGAACCCGATATTGTGTCGGGTGTCTGAATATTCACGACCGATATTGCCTAATCCAACGATCAAATAATTCATGAAGATAAAAGTAATCAATAATGCGATAAAAGTCGACCTACACTGCGCTCGCAATCATCAAGCTCGGATGTTTTCAAACACAATAAGATAAGGCACTGAGTTTGTCAGTGCCTTATTTTCTTAACGTTCCTAGTGAGACGACTACGGTTTATTTTGCTTTTGCAGCTTCTTGTTCCGCTTGACGTAATGCACGAGACATGGTTACTGAAACGATAGTGTCCTCGACGTTGTTTAATACTTTAGCGTTAGCTACTTCAACTTGAGAAACACGATATATTTTTCCAACTTCCATGCCGTCCATAGGGACTTCAATTTCCTGAGGTAAGTCTTTGGGTAAAGCCTTTACAAGAAGAGTACGTAATTTATGAATCAGTTTACCCCCCATTTTAACGCCAGGAGAAGTACCTACTAACTTAATTGGAATGCTCACCGATACCTCTTTATCATCAAACAGTTCCAGAAAGTCAACATGAGTGACTTGGTCTGTCAACGGATGGAATTGTGCTTCTTGAACGATAACAGTTGTTTTTTTGCCGTTGATGTCTAATTCTACGAACGTCACCTCTGCGGTGTATAGAACAGGCTTCAAATCAGCTGCGGATACAGCAAGATGCGTTTGTTCTTTACCACCGTAAAGGACTGCAGGAATCTTTCCCTCGTAACGCAATTCTTTTGCATCTCTTTTCCCTACGTTCTGTCTAACAGAACCGCTAATAGCAATTGATTTCATGATGTAATTATTAATAAATTTTTGAGGAGCAAAGTTAATTAAAAAAATGGAATACTAAAATGTTTTTCCATTGGCTACTAGCCGATAATGAAATCTCCAGTAGGCTGAAAACCGGTGTGTACACATCTATTTGTGGTGTGCACACCGGTTATCTCAGGGTGTTTTTTGATAGAGCGCCGTTTACCGAATAAACGACGCTTTGATATAGGAGTGAGTTTAAACAACAAATAGACCCGAAATGGAGCCGTGCTCGTTGACATTCTTGATAGCGCCTGCGAACAAGTCGGCGGTAGATAGCGTTTTAATCTTACTACATTGTTGAGTTTTTTCAGGATTCAATTGAATCGTGTCGGTCACGATAAGCTCACTAAGTACCGAGTTTTCAATGGTTTCGTAAGCCTTGCCCGAGAGTACAGCGTGTGTACAAACTGCACGGACGGATCTGGCTCCCTTTTCCATAATTAAGGCCGCTGCTTTAGAAAGTGTGCCCGCGGTGTCACAGATATCGTCGATCAGGACAACATCTTGCCCGGTCACGTCGCCGATGATGGACATGGATTCGATTTCGTTCGCTCGTTTCCTTTGTTTATCGCAAATGACTACTTCCGCATTGAAGAATTTAGCAAAGGTTCTGGCGCGGTATGATCCTCCCATATCCGGAGAGGCGATCACCAGGCTCTCTAAATTAAGTGATTTAATGTAGGGAACAAAAATGATAGCTCCGTCCAAATGATCTACAGGAATATCGAAGAAGCCTTGAATTTGTGCGGCATGGAGATCCATGGTCATGATGCGGTGCGCACCTGCTGCGGTGATTAAGTTGGCAATCATTTTGGCTCCGATAGCAACGCGAGGTTTGTCTTTTCGGTCCTGGCGTGCGAAACCGAAATACGGGACCACGACCGTAATGTAGTGAGCAGAAGCACGCTTGGCTGCATCAATCATTAAGAGCAGCTCTAATAAGTTGTCGGTAGGTTGGTTGGTCGACTGAAGTAAGAAGACGTCGCTTCCACGGACAGACTCGTTGTAGAAGGGCTGGATCTCTCCGTCGGAGAACCGGGATAAGGTCATGTCGCCTAAGGGTTTCCCGTAGGATTTGGAGATTTTTTCTGCTAATTCCAGGGTGCCTGAACCAGCAAACAATTTTACAGTGTTAAATTGCAAAGGCATGGTGAATTGTTTTTATCGGGATTTTTATGAAATGAAATATGATTGTACGCACCGTCAATAACTTACCAGTCGAAGTTTGTTAATTTTATGTCGCCGTAAAGTTAGGTAAATGTTTTAGATTACGAAATATAGGTCGGCCAGGAACACATATTTAACGCCGGGATAACGACAGTTTGCAGGAGCGCGCGAAATCGGTTGAGCGATGAGGCTATATCGATTTAATGCTTGTCAGATCGGTAGGCTTTACGTAACTTCACGATAATTGAAACTCAGATTATAGGCGACGAATCAAGGGGTCAGGTGGATGATTATAAACGTGCGGTTCTAGTCCTTGGATCTCCACAATAAACCCACGACATGTTCTCCATCGTAAAATAATAATGTAATTATGAATAACAAGTTGATGATGTGGTCCCTTTGGGCCGTTTTTAGTGTGTGTTTTATGTCTCGAGGTTGGGCGGCTAATGGCGAACCTATTGACTTGAAAAGTGAACATCTCGTCAACCCTTTGGGGATCGATGCTCCTGCACCTAGATTATCCTGGAAAATGAGCGATACTCGGTCAGGAGCGAAACAAACAGCTTATCAAATCCAGGTGGGGACAGACTCTTTGGCACTGGTTGAGGGTAGAGAGTTATTTTGGGACTCCGGTAAAGAGTCAGAGGCAGACAACTTGATTCGTTATCAAGGACCCGCGTTAAGTCCTCAAACTAAATATTTTTGGAAAGTAGGGATTTGGGATCATACCGGAGAAAAGCAGGTGTCTTCGGTAAACTCCTTTGAAACTGGGAAAATGGGTAAGGCTGTCTGGAAGGGGGCTTGGATTGGAGATGGTCAGGATATAAATCATCAACCAGCGCCTTATTTTCGGAAGGAGTTTCAGGCTGAAAAGCAAATCCAATCTGCCCGAGCCTATATTGCTGTGGGAGGTTTGTATGAATTGTCGATCAACGGGCAGAAGATAGGAGACCATCAATTGGATCCGATGTACACGCGATTTGATCGTCGTACTTTATATGTCGTCCATGACGTAACGCAGGCTATAAATCAAGGTGGGAATGCTATAGGTGTCCTATTGGGAAATGGGTGGTACAATCATCAATCGCTGGCGGTTTGGAATTTTGACAATGCTCCTTGGCGCGCACGACCTACTTTTTGTATGGACCTACATATCACCTATACCGATGGAACCGAAGAAACTATCGCAACTGAACGAGATTGGAAAACCTCCTCCGGACCACTGATTTTCAATAGTATCTATACGGCGGAGCATTATGACGCTCGGCTGGAACAAGAGGGCTGGAATCAAGCCGGTTTTGACGATCGCGATTGGTCAGCGGTACACTATCGCACAGCGCCGTCTAGTCAGGTGGTATCACAGCAAATGGTTCCGATTCGCCTGATTAAGCCTTATAGTCCAGAGAAGGCGGTGAGGATTGATGATACAACTACCGTTTTTGATATGGGGCAAAACATGGCCGGGGTGACCAAGATAAACGTGCAAGGGCCGCGCGGTACAGTGATCAGGATCAAACATGGCGAAAGATTGCATGACGATGGCCGGATCGATTTGTCAAACATTGACGTTTATTACCGGGGTGACAACGATCTCGATCCGTTTCAAACAGATGTGTTGATACTGAGTGGCAACAAGGAAGATGAATTTATGCCAAGATTCAATTATAAGGGATTTAGATACGTGGAGGTGACGAGTTCTCAACCGATTGATATTGGGAAAGATCAAATCACGGCGTATTTTATGCATAGTGATGTCGACCCGGTCGGTAACGTACAGACCTCATCCGCGCTGGTGAATAAGCTTTGGGAGATTACGAATAACGCCTACTTGTCGAATCTTATGGGTTATCCTACGGATTGCCCGCAGCGTGAAAAGAACGGTTGGACGGGTGATGGGCATTTGGCGATTGAGACTGCACTTTATAATTTCGATGGAATTACCGTGTATGAGAAATGGCTAGCGGATCATCGTGATGAACAACAGCCCAATGGGGTGTTGCCGGATATTATTCCGACTGGCGGCTGGGGATATGGCACGGCTAACGGGTTAGATTGGACCAGTACCATTGCGATTATACCCTGGGAGCTCTATCGTTACTATGGCGATAGCAAGGCGCTGGAAGAAAATTATGAAAGTATTAAGCGGTATGTGGATATGGTGGACCGTCGCAGTACGGGAGGACTGACTACCTTCGGCAGAGGAGACTGGGTTCCCGTCAAATCCACCTCGGATTTGGAATTGACTTCCTCCGTTTATTTTTATGTGGATGCTCATATTTTGGCCAGAACTGCCGAACTGTTGGGTAAACAGGAGGACCAACAACGTTACAAGGCATTAGCGACTAAAATAAAAGATGCGATCAACGCCAAATTCCTAAATAAAAGCAATGGTGTGTACGCCAGCGGTACACAGACGGAACTGAGTGTTCCGCTCCATTGGGGAGTGGTGCCTGAGGAGTTTATACCTTTAGTAGCGTCAAATTTAAACAAGAAGGTCGAAGAAACGGACTTTCATTTAGATGTAGGCGTCTTGGGGGCTAAAGCAGTGCTTAATGCCTTAAACGAAAATGGGTATTCGGAGACTGCTTATCGTTTAGCTGTTCAAGATACCTATCCCTCATGGGGCTGGTGGGCGGTCAATGGAGCGACAACCTTGTTGGAGAACTGGGATCTGGATGCCACACGTGATATTTCGGATAATCACATGATGTTTGGTGAGATCGGTGGTTGGTTTTTTAAATCAATAGGCGGGATTTTACCCGATGAAAAACAACCTGGCTTTAAACACATTATCCTTAAACCTATTTTCCCCAAAGGTTTAGATCATTCGGCAGTCAGTCACGAGTCTCCGTACGGAGAGATCGTTGTGAACTGGGAGAGAAAAGGAAATTCGATCGAATTGGAAGCGGTGGTTCCGGCAAATTCAACGGCAACCTTTTTTCCGCCTGAAAATGCAATTGACCAAGATACCTTAGCGTTATCGGCAGGTTCACACCATTTAAAAATCAGCGTAGGCAACTAAAGGAATTCTCGGAGGGCGTGATGCGTGAGTGAACTGTGCTTAGCGTGCCATCTTGTTCAGGGGATTGCTTCCCCTTCCAAAGTTTCTAGCTGTCGTGAATCCATGATCCACGATAGCTAGATTTTTTTGGAAAAACATAAAGTGCTAAAAATAAAAAAAGGCGACCTTTGTGGACGCCTTTTTTTTACATGAGTATGTTGCCCGACCAGGATTCGAACCTGGACAAACAGAATCAAAATCTGTCGTACTACCTTTATACTATCGGGCAAACTTTTCAAAGATCTCCAGGAATGTACTCCCTTTTGACGATGCAAATATACGTGGTCTTTTCTTTTTTGCAAATAAAATTAGGGTAAATTTTCTATTTCGGCTGATATTCAATCAGATATTTTTCGTCTGTACTCGTCATTGGAAGGAATATCCTTCAAAAACAACAGCACCACGCGATAAAAAAGAAAGTATTTATCCGATTATAATTTGTATTCCTTATTTTCGAAGCAGATTTTTTGGAGAAACCTTCTAATACTGAGTATGAGCTATAAGAAAATCAATAACCTTCTGGGTTGGGCCTGCGGGTTTATCGCAACGCTGATTTATATAATAACGCTTGAGAAGACAACGAGCTGGTGGGATACGGGTGAATTTATTGCGTCGGCTTTGAAGCTACAAATTGTTCACCAACCCGGGGCGCCTTTGTTTCTAATGGTGCAAAACTTGTTTTCCAATTTGGCTATGGGCAATTTGGAGCGGATCGCTTACTGGATGAATATCGGTTCGGCGATCTGTAGTGGTTTGACGATTACTTTTTTATTCTGGACGATTACCGCCTTGGCGAAGAAAGCGTATGCCAGTTTCTCCCAAACAGAAGGGATCAGTCAGGGGGATCTGATTAAGATTATGGGGTCCGGCCTCGTTGGTGCTTTAGCCTATACATTTTCGGATACCTTCTGGTTTTCGGCAGTGGAGTCGGAGGTGTATGCCATGTCGTCTTTATGTACGGCAGTTGTGTTTTGGGCAATTCTGAAATGGGAAGCGAGAGCGGAGGAACCCGGAGCGGATCGATGGTTGATTTTGATTGCCTACGTGATGGGGTTGTCAATTGGTGTCCACCTATTGAATTTATTGGTTATCCCGGCTATCGCCTTGGTCGTCTACTTTCGTAAAACGTCAAAAGTTACTGGAGGAGGTATCACTAAAGCATTATTGTTAGGTGTGCTTGTTCTGGCTATCGTGCTGTGGGGCGTTATTCAATATCTGATTAAGTTTGCGGCGTACTTCGATTTGTTTTTCGTGAATTCACTTGGTCTAGGCTTTGGATCGGGGGTAACCGTCTTTGCTTTGCTAATAATAGGCGGGCTGATCTACGGTATTTGGTATTCGAAAAAGAAGTTGAAGCCAATTCTGAATATCGCGTTGTTGAGTTTGTCGTTTATTATATTTGGTTACAGCTCCTTTTCAATGATTTTGATTCGAGCCAAGGCCGATCCAACTTTGAACAACAGCGATCCCGATAATGTTTTTTCTTTTTTGAGTTACCTAAACCGCGAGCAATACGGAGATCAACCATTGATACACGGCCGGTTTTTTGACGCACAACCAACCGACGTTTTTGAGTCTGGAAAAGTTTATCGAAAAGATGGTGACCGGTATGTGGTGGCCAAAAAGAAATTTGATTATGAATGGAGTCGGAGCACATTATTCCCGCGCATCCATTCTGATCGACACGAATCATTTTATAGAGACTACCTTAACTTAGGTCCCGACGATCAACCCACCATGGTGGATAATTTGAAGTTTTTCTTTGGCTATCAGATTGGCCATATGTATTCGCGATACTTCATGTGGAACTTTGCAGGACGACAAAACGACCAGCAGGGTCAAGGATCTTTCACCGAAGGGAATTGGGTCTCGGGAATAAAGCCACTTGATAATATACGTTTGGGTGGGCAATATGATTTGCCGACTTCTGAAAAAGAAAACCCGGCTAGAAATACCTATTTCTTTCTTCCGCTAATCCTCGGAATTCTGGGCGCGCTCTGGCAATTTAAGAGGCAGCAACGAGATGCTTCAGTGGTGGCGCTGTTGTTTTTCTTCACTGGTTTAGCGATCGTGTTGTATTTAAATCAGACGCCGTTACAACCGCGAGAGCGTGATTATGCGTATGCGGGCTCTTTTTACGCTTTTTGCATTTGGATAGGTATGGGAGTGATATGGATTGCGGAGCTGCTCTCAAAAAAGATTAATGCTAGAACGGCCGCCATTGGGGCGACGAGTGCGTCGCTGCTTGCCGGGCCGGTGCTGCTGGCTAGCCAGAATTGGAATGATCATGATCGTTCCGAAAAGTCTTTGGCACGGGATATGGCTAAAAATTATTTAGAGTCTTGTGCGCCAAATGCGATTCTTTTTAGCTACGGAGATAATGATACGTATCCATTGTGGTATGTTCAGGAGGTTGAGGGCTTCCGGACCGATGTTCGGGTGGTGAACTTAAGTTTATTGAGCGCGGATTGGTACATGAGACAAATGATGTCGAAAGTGAACGACGCGGACGCTCTTCCGATTAACATTGATCCGGAGAAAATTAAAGATGGGGTGCGCGATGTCATTTACTACAATGATATGAACATCCCTGGTTACGTGAATATCGAAGATCTTTTGACCATCATGCTTTCCGACGATCAACAGTATAAAGTACAATTGCAGAGCGGTGACTGGGCTAATATTCTTCCTACCAAAAAGATGCAATATGTGATTGATAAAGGAGCGGTAGTGCAAAACCAGACTGTGCCTGAGGAATGGGAAGATGCAATAGTCGATACGATGCAGTGGGATTTTGGTGGAGGTATTATTAGTCGTGCGGATCTTTCTATTTTAGCAGTCTTAGCGAACAACAACTGGGAACGCCCGATTTATTTCACCAGTACCACTCCGGAGGATAATATGATCGGATTGGACAAATATCTCGTTTCCGAAGGTTTCGCTTTGCGCTTAATGCCGGTGGCTCTGGCGGAAGAGGGAGAGGTTGCTGGTCCGATTAGCGATGTGGAAGGGACATATAATAATATTATGAATAAGTTCCAATGGGGTAATATCGCAAATGCCGAATACTTAGATCCAGATTCCTACCGTTATATCAGTATGTATGCCGGTACTTTGTTTGGTGAAACAGCACAAAATTTGCTGACGATGGGTAAGAACGAGGAAGCGAAAAAGTTGGTGAATAATGCCTATGAAAATTTACCAAAAAAAGTATACCTGATGTCTGAAGTCTTTTCTTATACGAGTTTGCTTGACGCGATGTATCGTACTGGAGAAACTGAAAAGGCGAATGAGATTGTTAAACGGAATTTGCAGTTCTTGAAAGAGAATATGGCTTATTATATGAGTATCGCGGAAACGAAGCCGAATTTGGAATACAGAAATATGCGATTTGGATTGGCGTCGATCCAAAATTATCAACGAGTTTTGGAGTCTGCCGGACAAAAAGACTTACTGGAGGAGGCGACTCAAATTTACGACAGTTATAGCGGCCTTTATCAAGGAGCGAACTAGGTATAAAGGCAGCTCTACTCCCTTTATTTGTTCTAATTTTGCGGCGATACTGATTCGTAATTTTAGAAAAAATGCTGTATTTTTGCCAAAATAGAACCAGATATGAAGCAATCGATATTACTTAAGGGGCCGAAGTTTCAGATTACGCTCAAGCGATTGTCCCAACAATTGATTGAAAACCATGGTGATTTCTCTAATGCGGTTATTATTGGTATTCAGCCCAGAGGAACCTATTTAGCGGAACGCTTGGTAGCGGAAATTCTAGAGATGACCGGGGTTGAAGTCCCTATGGGTATTTTGGATATTACTTTTTACCGAGATGACTTTCGGTTGAAGGGATCGAGTCCAATCCTCGCCAACAGTACGATTGTTGATTTTATCGTTGAGGGTAAGGATGTCATTCTTCTGGATGACGTTTTGTGGACTGGACGGACAATCAGATCCGCGATGGATGCCATCCAGGCATTCGGACGTGCCCGTAACATCGAGTTAATGGTTTTAGTAGATCGCCGATTCTCGCGGCAAATCCCTATCCAACCTGATTATATTGGTATTCAGGTCGATTCCATCGATTCACAAAAAGTGATCGTGAGTTGGAAAGAGGTGGATCAAGAGGATAGTATCGTGTTGATCACTGAGAAGAAATAATGATAGTTATCAAGTAGCAAATGTCAACATCGGAACAACTTAGTGCGCACCATCTGTTAGGTGTTAAAGATTTAACCAGTAGTGATATAGAGCTGATTTTAGATACTGCAGCCAATTTTAAGGACTTATTGAATCGCCCCATCAAAAAGGTGCCTTCTTTACGAGATATTACTATTGCCAATGTTTTCTTTGAAAACTCAACCCGCACTCGTCTCTCTTTCGAGCTGGCTGAAAAACGTCTCTCAGCCGATATTGTTAACTTTTCGGCCTCTTCCTCTTCTGTAAGTAAGGGAGAAACGCTTATCGATACGGTTAACAATATTTTAGCGATGAAGGTGGATATGATCGTCATGCGTCACCCGTATCCTGGAGCCGGAGTCTTTTTAAGCCGGCACATCGATGCTCAAATCGTTAACGCTGGGGATGGGGCGCATGAACACCCGACCCAAGCTCTCTTAGACTCTTTTTCAATTCGCGAGCGATTGGGTGAGGTGGCTGGGAAGAAAGTAGCGATTATCGGAGATATTCTTCATTCTCGTGTCGCTTTGTCTAACATTCTTTGTTTGCAGAAGCAAGGCGCAGAAGTAATGGTGTGTGGCCCCACCACATTAATTCCTAAGTACATCAGCTCTTTAGGCGTTCGAGTTGAGCATGATCTGATGAAAGCATTAGAATGGTGCGATGTTGCTAATATGTTGAGAATTCAGTTGGAGCGTCAAGAAATTGCTTATTTTCCGTCATTGCGGGAGTATTCCATGCTCTACGGATTGAATAAGAAAATATTGGATAGGCTCGATAAGGAGATCGTTATTATGCATCCTGGGCCGATTAATCGTGGTGTGGAAATCACTTCCGATGTAGCGGACAGCCCGCATTCCATTATTTTAGATCAGGTGGAAAATGGAGTGGCAGTCCGGATGGCCGTTCTCTATCTGTTGGCCGGTAAACGTGGTTGATCGGGCGATATACGGTATGGAGGCGAGAATGAGGAATGTCCTATTCTCGCTTTTTTAATGGAGCTGCGCTGGGTTTTTGGGGCTTTAATCGTCGTATAGTAAGTCTGTTAAAGGAGAATAATTATTGAGTTATAGTCGAGCGGCTTTACCTTGGTCTGATTTTAGTGGAGTAGGCGATAGTGAATAAAAAGTGCTATTGGGAGAACGGTTAAATTTCGTTAAAAGCAACTGGTTGTTAACAGGTGTTAACAACTTTTGAGGAAAACTTCGGACAATAGCACTAATTTCGTAAGTTGAAGAAGTTGTATTCTCGTGGCAATATAAGATCGATTTCTATAGGTCTAAAACAGGAAGCATTCATTTATAAGGAGTATTCAATCATATGTACAAAAAAATTTACCAAGTAGGTGTGGCCTTGAGCTTATTGAGTACGCCAGTTTTGGCACAGCAGTCAGCTTGGCAGGAGGTCAATAGAGCTTACAAGGATGGGCTGGAGCTGTTGGAGCGAGGCAAGTTTTCATCGGCCGCCAAACATTTCGATAAGGTAGAGGATCTTCGGGGCAAATCCACCCTGCAAATGGATGAAACAGAAGAACTGAGTCTGTTGAAGGAAAACGTACGGTATTACCAAGCTGTTTGTGCACTTGAGCTAGGCGAGACGGATGCTGAAGACCGTTTTTTGAAATACATCCGGGATTATCCGGCTAGTGCGAATTCTAAAGCAGCTTATTTTCAGATTGGTAAATCCTATTATGCTAAACAGGACTATGCCAAGACGATCGAGTGGTTCGAAAAAATTGATAGTCGTAATCTAGCGGGTGCTGAAAATACGGAATACCGTTTTAAGCTCGCGTACTCCAAATTCATGACGGGTGATTATGAGTCGTCTAAACCAGTGTTTACGGAATTGAAGGACCAAGGGGGGCAATACCAAGAGGCGTCTATCTATTATTACGCTTATTTGAGCTACCTCGATCAGGAGTATAAAACAGCTTTAAACGAATTCGAAAGGTTAGAGGGGTCGAAGACCTATGAAAACTCCTATCCTTATTACATAACAGCGCTCTATTTTTTGGATAAGCGTTATGATGAGGTATTGAGTTATGCACTGCCAAAATTGGAGTCAACCGAGCAAGAAAGTGAAACTGAGTTATTACGAATTATTGCCGCAACGTACTTTATAAAAGGCGATCTGGATAAGTCCAAAGAGTTTTATGATCGCTTCCAGACCCAAGACCAGGGGGAAACGCAAAACAATCAAGATAGTTACCAAATTGGTTATATCAATTATAAACTTGGTGAATATGACAAAGCAATTCAGGAACTGCAGAAGTTAGAAGAGCCCGACGCTTACTTTCAAAGTGCGATGATCACCTTGGGAGATGCGTTTTTGAAGACCGATGATAAACAGAGTGCCAGAAACGCATTTTTTCGGGCATCCAAATTGGATTTCGATCCTCAACTTAAAGAAGAAGGACTTTTTAGTTATGCGAAGCTCTCGTACGATCTAGAGTTCCATCAGGTAGCCTTGACGGCTATCCAAGAGTACATGGAGACTTATCCGAGGACGCGACGGGCAGAAGAAGCGAAGACTCTTTTGGCTGAGGTCTTGCTAAGCACTAAAAACTACAGAGCTGCGGTTGATGTTTTGGAAGATATGCCCAACCGCGGAGCTGAGGCCAACGCGGCCTATCAAAAGGTTACCTATTACCGGGGGCTTGAGTATTATAACGAACGCGCTTTCGAGAATGGAATTTCGATGTTTATGCGTTCGGAAGCGAACCCACATGATGAAGAAATTTACGCCTTATCAATTTATTGGAAAGCAGAGGCGATGTATGAGGTTAGAAAATATAAGGAAGCGGTTCCTAATTTTCATAAATTCTTACAATTGCCAGGCGCGCGTAAAACTGAGGTGTACAATTACGCGAACTATGCGCTAGCATATGCCGCATTTCGTGCGGACAATTACAGCACTGCGGCAAATTATTTTGAACGATTTTTAGCCAGTGCAGGTCCCGATGGGATTGACTTAAACACCCGGAACGACGCTATTGCCCGTGCTGCCGACTCTTACCTGGCTATTAAAAATTATAGCAAGGCTTCAGCTTACTACGATCGTTTAATTTCCTCCAACGCGCAGAGCCAAGATTATGCGTTGTTTCAAAAGGGTATTTTAGTTGGTTTACAGGGAGATCATCAAGGTAAAATCGCCGCGCTTAATGCGGTGATGGCAAAATACCCGAAATCGAATTATGCGGATGATGTCGCTTTTGAGGTTCCCTATACCTACTTTTTGATGGGAGATCATGACCAGGCCATTGAAGGGTTGCAGCAGATGGTCGAAGAGTATCCGAGGAGCTCCTATGTCGCAAGAGCGCTGGTAACCATTGGGTTAGTGCAGTACAATAAGGATGATAACGATGCAGCAATGGCTACTTTCCAGCGTGTGGTTGATCAGTATCCGACTACTGATGAGGCTAAACAAGCGCTTTCATCGATCGAGAATATTTATTTGGATCGTGGAGATGCTTCGGGATTCATTCGCTACGCGACGAGCACGAATATAGGTGATTTGAGCACAGCTGAACAAGATGCTCATACTTTTTCGATCGCGCGTACGTTGTTCGATCGGGGTAACTGGCAAGGGACGGTCGAAGCCATTAACGCCTATTTTGACAAATTTTCGAATCCGATTCAAGAAAAGCATGCCCGTTTTCTTCGCGCTGAAAGTAATGCAAATCTCGAAAATGACGAAGAGGCTTTACATGATTTCAATATTATCATGAATGATTGGACCTCGGCCTACACGGAAAGAACATTGATTTCCGTATCCCAACTTCATTTGCGGAATGAAGCGTATAATGAGGCGGTTCAGGTACTTAAAAAACTGGAATTGACCTCGGAATATAAAGAGAACTACGGTTGGGCTGTCAATAATTTGTTGGTGAGTTATTACAATATGGATGATTACGCGGAAACGCTGAATTATGCGGACATTGTGAAAGAGTACGAGAAATCGTCTCAAGAGGATATTGCCAAGGGACATCTCTATGCCGCGAAGGCTTATTTGGCGACCCATAAAGGTTCAGAGGGCATGAAGGAGCTCAATTTGGCGGCACTGAAGTCCAAGACCGAAACTGGGGCTGAAGCGAGGTACCTCGTGGCGGACCAACAGCTTAAAAACGAAAACTACGATGGAGCAATCGAATCCGCTTTTGACATCTCTGATTCATTTGCCTCTTATGACTATTGGGTCGCTAAGGGCTTTATTGTGATGGCACAGGCCTATGATGCGCAAGGCGATAGTTTTCAGGCGAAATCAACTTTGGAAAGTGTGATCGATAATTACGAGGATACCGAAGATGGGGTATTAGTGGAAGCGGAAGAAATATTGAAGAATCTTAAATAAGAATAGGAAAAGATGAAGTTGAACACTGTTTTTAAACACGCTACTATATTAACCTTGTTATTGGGGATGGGAATCGGTGCAAAAGGTCAAGTCCGAGATACTGCGGATCGTCCGGTAACATTGGATTCTTTCGATATTGTTCGCGATTATCGACCTATTCTAGCGGATGCTGTCAAGATAAGACGAAGTCCAGATATGTCTAATAAGCGGGAATACATGCCTACACTGAATTATGGCAATGTACCGGATAAGAAACTCGATATTAATACAGGCTTGAAAGAGCTGAAACGAATGGAAACACCTTTTTCCGAATTATTGGACCTTCGCAGCAACTATGTAAAATTTGGTGCTGGTAATTTCAATACGATACTGGGTGAAGCCTATTTTGCGGTTGAGGATTACGAGGATATCCGTTTCGGTGGATTTGTCAAACATTTAAGCCAAAAAGGGGCGCTAGAAGCGCAGAAATTTTCGAGGCAAGAGGTAGGGGTGTTTGGACGCCGGGTCTTGCCGCTCTTTACCTTAGACGGAGTGATTGGCTATAATGGCTACGGCACTAATTTTTATGGTATTCCGGAAGATGCTGAAGGAATACCATTGAATCCTACTCGAGAGGCACAACGGTTTAATGATATTTATTTCACGGGTGAATTAACCAGCAATTTTGATCCCAGCAACGAGGATGCGATAAGTTATTCGGCGAAGGCGGATGCTTATGCTTATAGCGATAAATTTAGCGCGAAAGAAAATTCCATCGCGTTATCGGGTTATTTTAATAAGCGTTACCGCGCGTTCAATGCAGGAGCGAATGTGTCGCTAGATTACAACTCAATTTCTGGTGTTAATACACCCAATGGATCGCTGAATAACTCAGTGGCGTCTATCAATCCTTATATTCGTTTCAAGGGGGATAATTACAACATTACCTTGGGGGCTAATATTGTTTCCGAGTTTGGAGATAGTTCTCGCTTTAATGTATTCCCAGAGGCCGAAATTGACTTTTCCCTCGTCCCAGAATATTTCTATATCTTCGGAGGAATCACTGGAGGTGTGGAAAAGGGCTCGTTTCGTGAGTTTAGTCGGGTGAACCCCTATCTCGGGCCCAACTTGACGATCCAAAACACGATTGAGCGGATGAATATTTATGGTGGTATTAAAGGTAATGCAGGCGCAACATTTGGATATAAAGTAAAAGGGTTTTACAGAAAAATAGAAGGAATGGCCATGTTTGTCAATAACGTTGAAAGTCCATTTATGTTCGATTTGATCTACGATGGGCAAGGAGATGATGCAGTCAAGCATGTGGGCTTGGAAGGTGAAATTAATGTACGCCTTTCCGAAGTCGTAAACCTCGGAGGTCGGTTGAATATCGATCAATATACGATGGTTAATCAAGAGGAAGCCTGGCATATACCCAATATGAGATTGGCCGCCAATGCTCGCTTCAATATTTCAGAAAAGCTATATATCGATGCTGAGGCCCTATTTCATGGTGTAAGCCATGCGCGAGGTGGAATGCCGACCCAGACCGATCAGCAAGTGATTGCTAAGGAGAGCATAGATTCTTTCTTAGATTTAAGTGCTGGGGCAGAATATAGGGCGACGAAACAGTTAGGCATATTTGTGAAGGCGAACAATCTATTGAATACCGAGTATCAGCGCTACCTCTACTACCCGAAATTGGGATTCAATATTTTAGGCGGAGTAAATTTTTCTTTTTAGGACTACAAATTTTAACTTTGCACGAAGGAAGAGGATAAATGGATTTAGGTAGATATATTCATCAGCTGTTAAAGCATCGAAAAGATGTGTATGTGAAAGGGTTGGGCGTATTCAAACGGATGCATACGCCCGCTGTGTACGATGAGCGTAAAGGACTATATCTTCCACCGGTGACGTATCTGGAATTTGATGGGAAAGGAACCGGAGGTGTTGATTTTATAGAATATTTTCAACAAAGTAAACAGCTTTCTCGGTCGGACGCTGAATTGGAAGTGGAATCAGCCGTGTTGGAGATCTTGGAAAAGGTTAAAAACGATGGAATTGCTCGGTTAACTCATGTCGGCCAACTTGTAAGGCACGGCTCTTCATTGGTATTTAAAGCCGAGGATTTAGGCGGATTTCAATTACAGCCAGTAGCTGCAGATCCATCTGGCGAGACAGTTGAGCAGCCGGACAACCAGGCAGAAGTTGGGCAGGATAGTGTGCAGGCACCCCAGGAGACGGATCCGATGGAGTCCGGAGACGATAGTCTGACTGACGTTGCGATAGAAGAGGAAACGGATACCACGATGAATAGTCGGTCTAGATGGTTTTTATGGACCGCGGTATTGGCAGCCATTGTCATCGCAGGGTTGTTCTATTTTAATAGAAATACGAACCACGATTCCACGACTGTGGGATTAGACGATATAGACTCTACTTTGACGGCAGGCGCTCCATTGTCGGATAGCACGTTAACTGCGGAGGACTCGGTGACAGATACTACCGAAGCTGAAGTGTATAGTCCTTTGGTCCCGGAGCACCATACGTATCAGGTGGTCATCGGGACGCATAATACGCTGGCACAAGCATACGAGCAGGCAGAATCGTTTAACAAGTCAGGAATTTCATCTGTACGGGTCATTCCGAGTAAGCTGGCCAACAATAAGAAGAGAGTAATTTGGGACACTTATGAAACAAAAGCGGAAGCCGATTCGGCATTACGTTACGTGAGACGATATCAAGTATCAGATGCATGGCATCAAAAAATAAATCAGTAAATAAACACCGAAAAATATTATTTTAAACTATGTCAGTAGTACAGAACCCCGCAATCGTTGACACGTTGAATCAAGTTCAACAACAGTCTGTCGCATTAGCGCCGACCGAAGAGAATCTTAACCTGCTCCAGATGATGATGAGAGGGGGATGGATTATGATTCCCATCTTACTTTTATTTTTCCTTGGATTAGTCATTTTCTTTGAGCGTTATTTTACTATTCGTAAAGCTAGTAAATCGGAAGGAGGCTTGTTGGGACAAGTAAAGAGTAACGTGCTTTCCGGGAAATTGGATGCGGCCATGGCAAACTGTCGGTCCAATAACTCGGCGTTATCAAGAATGTTGCAAAAAGGACTCACTAGGGTGGGACGTCCGATCAAAGATATTGAAGGTTCGATAGAGAATCAAGGGAAATTAGAGGTGTCGCGATTGGAGAAAAATATTAATATTTTAGGTATCATTGCTGGTATTGCACCCATGCTTGGTTTCGTAGGAACTATCTTTGGTGTGATTCAGATTTTTCGCGAAGTTGAAATTGCAGGAGGCATTGATATTGGAACCGTATCAGGCGGTCTTTATGTAAAAATGATTGCGTCTGCATCTGGATTGACTATCGGTATTTTGGCTTATATTGGTTACCATATCTTGAATATGATGGTGGAACGCCTTATACTCCGTATTGAGACGGACGCGATTGAATTTATCGATTTGTTGGATGAGCCTAGCATGCAATAGCTGTTGGGAATCTTTGGAAAGGAATTTAAATGAATTTACGGAATAAAAGAAACAAGCCCTCAGCGGAGGTCCATACAGCTGCATTGAATGACATCATGTTTTTTTTGATGTTGTTCTTTCTGTTGGCTTCCGCAGTTGCCAACCCGCAAGTGGTCAAACTTCTTCTGCCCAAATCGAGTGCAGGAGAACAATCAGTTGCTAAAAAGACCATGACAATTTCGATTACAAGTGATTTGGTTTATCATGTAGATAATCAGGCTGTGCCACTGGAATCCCTAGAGTCCTTCATTCAATCGAACATCTCTACAGGGGAAGAATTGACTATTATGCTGTATGCTGATAGCACAGTGCCGATTCAGAATGTAATTTCGGTCATGGATGTCGCCAACAAGCTTCGCGTGAAGTTAGTTTTAGCGACAGAGCCTAGCCCGAGTAGTAATGATTCGTAGAATTAAACTTTTTGGCCGCAACATGGTCGAAAATGAAGTGAGAGCAGGATATGTATTATAATCAACATCAAGAGGAGAACAACCTTCCTAAAGCATTGGGGATTTCGACCATAATCATGGTCGGATTGGGCGTGATTGCGTTTTTTATTGTGCTTGGCCAAAATCTTCCTGAATATGGAATGGGTGGGATTATTGTAAATTACGGCACCGCTGAAGAGGGAATGGGAGAGGATTACATGAGCGTGGACGAACCGTCTTTGGACGAGAACGCGAACAATGTTAGACCCGATATAATTGACCCGAATTCTGCGCCAGTGCCAACTCCTTCTCAACAGGTGTCGAACGAGGCGGTTGCTACCCAAGATATTGAAGAGGCGCCGGTAATTGCCAAAGCGGAGAAGCCCGTCCAGGCGAACGCGGAGCAATCAACGGTGGAAAAGGAAGATGCGACCCCTGCAGTAAATCCGAATGCTCTTTATAAAGGAAACAAAAATAATGCTCAAGGGGCGGGTGACGGTACGGGGGACACGCCGGGAAATCAAGGCTCGAATTTAGGAGATCCCTTGGCGAGTAATTACGGCGAAGGTGGCTCAGGTTTCGGAGATTCAATGCTGTCGTTGGAGAATAGGCGTTTTACGGTACCACCAAAAATTGACGATAACGGACAGCAACATGGTATTGTAAACATTGAGTTTACCGTTGACAATAAAGGAAATATTATTCGAGCACGTCAGGCCAAAGGAACGACGATTGCTGATTACAGTCTGATTGAAAAATGTATTCGCGCCGTAGAGCAGGCTAAACTAAATGCGCTAGCGAGCGCACCTCAAACGCAAACTGGCCGCATTACATTCCGATTTAGCGTTCGATAGTCCTATATGAAAACTTTTGCTGAGGTAATCGACTATCTTTACGATCGGTTGCCTATGTTTACAAGGGACGGAGCTAAGGCAATTCGTCCTGATCTAAAACGGACGCTTTTATTTTGTGCCGCACTTGGTGATCCTCACAAGAGATTTGCTACAATTCATGTGGCGGGTACTAACGGTAAAGGTTCCTCCTCCCACATGTTAGCATCTATCCTTGCCTCGGCAGGCTACCGCACCGGGTTATACACGTCACCTCATCTAATTGATTTTCGCGAGCGAATTCGAATCGATGGCGAGATGATAACACAAAACCAGGTGGTAGAGTTTGTCAATCGACACCGCGAGCTCATTGAGGAACTGAAACCCTCTTTTTTCGAAGTAACAGTTTGCATGGCTTTTGATTATTTCGCTCGTGAACAGGTGGATATGGCAGTTATCGAAGTGGGATTGGGTGGACGTTTGGATAGCACAAATATCATCGTTCCGGAGGTTTCGTTGATTACCAATATCGGTCTGGACCATATGGATTTATTGGGGAGTACGATAACGCAGATTGCCGCAGAGAAGGCCGGGATTATAAAACCTGCAGTGCCTGTAGTTATTTCGGAGAGACAGGAAGAAACGACCGAAGTCTTTGGTCGGATAGCTGCGGAACTGGATAGCCCGATCTATTTTGCTGAGGATGCCTATCAAGTCACTAAAGCGAAGCGAATTCCCCAAGGCTTGCGGATCAGCACTCGTCATAGCGCGAACAACCTATCAAAAGAGTGGACTTTGGATCTAACGGGCATGTATCAGCGTAGGAATTTACTGGGTGTATTAATGGTGATCGATCAGATGCGAGATAAGGGATATAAAATCAACGATGCACAAATAAACAAGGGATTGGCTCAGGTTTTAGATCATACCGGTTTATTGGGACGTTGGCAAACTATCGAGACAGATCCGTGGACGATTTGTGATACCGGGCACAATGAAGATGGTATACGGTCGGTTTTACAAAATCTGGAGAGTTTGGTTTTCAATCGGTTGCATGTTGTGATCGGAGCGATGAAAGATAAAGATTTGGCTCATATATTATCATTGTTACCCAAAAAAGCTCGTTATTACTTTGCTGCACCAAAAATGCCTCGGGCTATACCTGCGGAAGAATTATTGGTCATGGCCCACGGGTTGGGACTCAGAGGGGAAGCGTATTCATCCGTTGTCACTGCCCACCAAATTGCTAAAGAATCGTATCTCCCGGGGGATTTGATATTCGTGGGTGGAAGTACCTTCGTTGTCGCTGAAGTGCTGATTAATCGTTCGTTGTGAGTTCGCCACGGAGATGCTGTTGTACCCAGTAGGCAACCTGGCTTTGATCGGCGAATTCTCCCTGCAAGTACATCAGCTTAGTCACAGCAGTCTCAAACGTCATATCATAACCATTTAAAACACCAATACTTTTAAGCTCGTGAGAGGTTTCATAACGTCCCAGTTCAACGGAACCGACCTTGCATTGTGAGATGTCTAATATGTTTTTTCCAGATTTGATAGCGCATTCTAAAGCATCCAGAAACCAGCTATCGGTCATCGTATTGCCGCTACCAAAAGTTTCCATGACAATACTCCTAACTGGGGAGGTCAGAACGGCTTGAATCGTTTCGATACTGATCCCTGGAAATAGTTTAAGTACTCCGGTTCGGTTATCAATTTGGTCGTGGTATACGAAATCTTTATTTGTGTTATCTAACAAAACCTCTTCGTTATAACGAATATGAATACCTGCTTCCGCCAGTACCGGATAATTAGGAGAACGGAACGCTTCGAATTTATCAGAATTATATTTGAAGGCGCGATTTCCTCGGAAGAGCTTATTATCGAATAGAATACAGACCTCTTGGATAATAGAACGACCACCTTTCTTGGCAGAGGCGATCTCTAGGGCAGTCATGAGGTTTTCTCGAGCATCTGTACGAATTTCGCCAATGGGCAATTGGGATCCCGATAGTATGACGGGCTTCTGGAGCCCCTCCAATAAAAAGCTTAATATCGATGCAGAGTAGGCCATAGTATCTGATCCGTGGAGAATAACAAAACCATCGTAGCGCTCGTAGTTATCGCGAATGATTTGTGCCATCTCGATCCAAACGCTAGGCCGCATATTGGAGGAATCAATGATCGGGTCGAACGAGTGGACGGTGACTTTATAATCCAAGCGACTGAGGTCTGGAAGGTTTTTTTCGATGAGCTCAAAGTCGAATGGGATGAAGGTTCCCGTTACAGGATCCTTTACCATACCTATCGTACCTCCGGTGTAAACAATAAAGATGTTGTGCATGAAGAATTAGATCTTGAAGACTTGTTTTGCGTTTTGCGTTGTTATTCTTGTGAGTTCGTCCAACGATATTTGATGTAAATCGGCTACCTTTTGCGCGATATGGATTAAATAGCTGCTTTCATTGGGTTTGCCTCGTTTGGGACTGGGCGCTAGATAAGGCGCGTCAGTTTCCAGAACAAGGTGTTCTGTGCTAAGTTGACGGACAACCTGATCTAGTCCGGCGTTTTTAAACGTGACAACTCCCCCAATCCCAAGCTTTAACCCGAGGTCGATTGCTTTTTGCGCTTGTGGGAGATTACCCGTAAAACAATGGAATATTCCGAATAAACGAGCGTCATTGATATCCTCTAAGATTTGGAAAACCTCATCGAAAGCTTCCCGACAATGGATGGATATTGGAAGATTGAGATTCAAAGCCCACTGCACCTGCTGTCGGAAGGCATCTTGCTGCCAACCAAGTGTTGATTGATCCCAATACAAATCGATGCCAATTTCACCGATCCCATAAATTTTGTTTTCCAGAATTTTGCCTTCGATTTGATCTAAAGCCGCTTTGTAATCCTCTTGGACACTACAGGGATGTAAACCGAGCATTGGGAAACAATGATCGGGATAGAGATCCACCGTTTGGAAGACCTTTTCTGTCGATTCAATATCAACATTTGGTAATAGGAGTTGACGAATCCCATTCTGGAAACAACGTTGCATCTGCAGATCCAATTCAGGCGTGCCTGCATGATAATAGATGTGTGTATGGGTATCAATCAATATATTATTCACCGGATCGTCTTGTTTTACCATGGAGTCAAAGTTAACATATTGTTAGATATACTGCTATACAAGCATTAAAAAACGCAGTTGTCATAATGAAAACTGCGTTTTATTAGCAATATTGTAAATAATCCTGTTGTTAGTTAATGACAGGAGCATTTGGAGCTGGCTCAGCGTCCGGTTCTTCGGTTGGCCCAGCGATAATGTCAATGACTTCTACATCGAAAACTAACGGAGCATAAGGAGGAATCTCATTCTGTTGTTGTTTTTCTCCATAACCCAAGGACGAAGGTATAATGAACTTCGCCTTCGCACCTTTGTTGAGCAATTGAAGTCCTTCTGTCCAACCCGCAATTACTGGTGTATGTCCAACTCGTACGCGTAAAGGTTCGTACGGTCTCATTGGATTAAATTTATCACTTTCCTTGGCTACAGTGGAGTCATTTGTGTCAAAAACTTTATCGTTGGTTAGCCGTCCAGTATAGTTAATGACGACGGTGTCGCCAATGACCGGATTGTCACCTGAACCTTCTTCTTGAATCACGTATTGGAGTCCGCTTTCTGTTTTTTGAGGTTGCAGTTTTTCTTTCTCCACGAAGCTAGCAATTTTACCTTCTTCTGCCGTTTTCAAACCCTCCATTTGGGCTAGGTAGTATTTATTGACTTCTTCGAATAGTACGGAATCAGTCATGTCACCTTTTTTGAAATGCTTTCTAACTTTAATAGTGAATTGGATATAATTATCAGCAATCTCCGGTTTTGGTTGACCGGTTCTTGCAGCCATCGTATCCAGGTTCAATTTGAATACTGCACTATCGCCTTCTCCCAGCATCTTTAAAATGGTGTTGTTGTCCCCGGGATAGCCACCTTGCATCATCGAATCGGGGATAATAGGGGCAATTTGGGGTAGTCCCAAGTCATATGTGTTGGCAAGCAACGAGTCCCGATCTGTTTTAACCACTATATCCATAGCGAGGACATCACCGCCCACTGCTTTTTCTTGTCCATTGTCCTTGAAGAACTTATACTCTAGTCCACCTTCACCCTTCTTAAAGTTCTGGCACGAGGCTAACATTAGGCCTGCTACTGCTGTTAATACAAAGATTGATTTTTTCATTTTTTTTATTGATAACGCTTAAATGATATGCTTATGTTAAATAATTCTGATATTCAGGAAGAATGGATTTGAATCGGTTGACGACGGTTTGTAATTCCTCATTGGAATTACCGCCGGCAGCGTTCAAATGTCCACCCCCGTTAAAGTGCTTCTTACAAATCTCGTTACAGGGTATTTCGCCAATCGATCTTAAAGAAAGTTTGATTAACTCGGTCCGGTCAACGAAGAGGCCAGCTAAGCGAATTCCTTTGATGGACAGTGCATAATTGACCAGCCCCTCAGTGTCGCCAGTCGTAATATTGAACTTTTCTAAATCGTCACGGGTCAACGAAAAAATTGCGGTATTATATTCAGGGATAACCTCAAGGCAGTTCAATAAACAATAGCCTAGAAATTTTAAACGGTTTTCAGTCGAACTGTTGTATATGTGTTCGTGAATTTCCCAATTTTTAGCCCCCGCATCAATTAATTTCGCGATAATCTGGTGAACCGCTGAGGTGGTTGATTTGAACCTGAACGATCCGGTATCCGTCATGATTCCTGTATAAAGACAGGAAGCGATAGTCTGTGTAACCCCCTTTGGATCATCACAGATATTGGTAATAAACGTGTAGACTAATTGTGCCGTAGCTGCAGCATTAGCGTCCCAATAGGTTACGTCTGCAAAATCCTCGGGCTCCAAATGATGATCAATCATCCATTTGCTGGCTTTTGCGCTGCGAATCAGTGGCTCCAACATATTGGTCCTACCAATAGCGCTGTAGTCTAAACAGAAAATAATGTCGGCTTCATCGAAGTGCTGTCGAGCGACCTCTGGTTGACTGGGATAATAGATCAATTTTTCAAATCCAGGCATCCAATCTAAGAAAGATGGAAAATCCGAAGACAGAATCACATGAACCTGATGCCCATTATCCAATAACCAATGATAAAGGCCCAAAGAGGAGCCAAGAGCATCTCCGTCAGGTTTATGATGGGTGGTGATGACGATCTTTTTAGGTCTAGAAAGCTCTTCTAAAAATTCTTTTCCTTTTAACATACGTAAATTGTGACTGCAAACCTAACGAAAAAAAAACTGCTAATAAAACTTTTTTTGTCCACTCTAGCGGCTTAAAAGTTAAATTATGTGAAAACTAAAACGACCTGAGTTTGAAATATTTAGTGCGGGTATGCATAAATTTTAAAGTCTCGTTTGGTTTTCAATAGATAGTTGTTTGAGTTGTAGTTGATTTTGCCATAATAGAATAAAGGTAAGCCTTCGACAGGAAACCCATCGACTAAGCGACCGTTTTCGGTTAACAAATACACAAGATTGTTGCCTTGCACGGAAATGCCAAGTTGTTTAAGGCCTGAGGATGTAGGGGAAAATACCGGTGCGTCTCCTATGGTTTGTGTAAAAGCGTAGTCATAAGCGGATGTTAGCGTATCCCCTAAGGTGTAAACGCGGAGGTTCGGCCCGTCGGTGATAATCATCTCGGTAGCTGCGCCTCCGGCTACGTTTTCGAACGCTATTTCATAGTCATCGTTCCAAGCAGTGTCTTCCATAACAATCTGGCTGCTTCCATCGACCTGAATTTGATAGACCTTACCGGTATTGTCTGCCTGATAGAGTACGGGGCTATTTTCTTCGATTACTGCCCCTAGCGGTCCTACGAAGGTTACATCCCCAGGCAAATTAATTTCTTTGGTCTGGTTTCCTTCTAGATCGAAGAAATAAACGCGTCCGAAACTAGTCGAAACAAGAAGGTGATTATCTATGTGCAAAATTGGACCCAATATTCGTCCATCTACCTGTACATTGTCCCAGCCCTTTGCTGGCCCACCCTCCATATCGTAAACCATGATACTATTACGAGCGGGAATGGCAATTAACTGCTGCTGGTCCTGGTTTACGTACGTGGGTTCAGCAACCGGTTCTGAGGGCATACTTGTTGAGAATCCTTTTAAAGTATGGCCTTCCGTGTCAAGACGATATAGTCTGCGCCGATCGGTAGCCAGTAGTAAACTGCGGTCTGCTAATTGTTGGACTTCTCCTACAATACGTCCGGACAAGACCGCAGACCATAGTTTATTTCCTGTTGGATGAATTGCGTGTAGGGTGTGATTTTGTTCTTGTGCTAAAACCACTTGTGCGGTGTCGGAATGTTCAAAAACATAGGGACCCTTAATCAGGCTGCTTTGCATTTGATAGGCCCATTCTTCATTAGCTCCGAGGCGATCCTTACTTTTATAAATAGCATTAAAACGACTCAATAGGTGTCCTTCGTTACCAGAAAGCTGTAAAGACCAGGAGTAGAAATCATCAAAACCATGGTCATTTTTGTCACGAAAATTTTTACGAAATGGATTTTTCAATTGGCTGTACACCAGATAATCAGCTAGCTTTCGGTTGACGAAAAATGTAACATTGGCATCATTTCCCTGTATTTGTTCATGATTTTTAAAGCCAATAGTCGCGATCAGTAGGTTTTTGCGACGCCATCGTCTGAGATAGTCGACAACAGTTGATTGCTGGTTGGCCATCACGATAATATCATCTATGCGGGTGAAATAGGGCCGGTTAAAGGCCTTAAAACCGTCACCAAAGAATCGGTACGGAAGGTTTGAGTATCTGAACCGGAAAACATCATCTGTGCTCTTTTGTGCAATAGCATTCACGATGTCTTGAAATTTTACGCTGTCTTGGATACGAAAAAAGCCAAGATAGTCTGAGTTAGATTGTTCAACCAAAGCGAAGTTATTGCCTATACTTGCTTGGAAATCAGCGAGCAACCCTTTACGATCTTTTTCAATTTGACTCGCTTGTTGAGCTAACTGCGTGGCGGTTTCTTGTTGCGTCTGCCACTCATTTAGATCGATAAACCATTGTTCTGAATCACTAAACGAGTATTCGATATAAAGCATCGTATTTTGGGGAAAGTATCGATACAAATTTTGGTTTGTTTTGGACTGTCCAGCAAATAATGTGATATATTGGTCTTGGTCTTGATCTAACTGGGTTTCACCAGTCAACATCAATGCATCCTGTCGGAAATTGATGTTCCAAACGGTCTGTCCGGTCGTGTTTGTGAATTGGCGCAGGAAATCACCAGGGGGTGATCTTTTAAGTGCAGCGACAAAAGACGGGATGTTTTCTTGCGGAACAAAAACACTGAAGGGACTATTTCGGTTTCGATGTTGTTCGAAGAATTCAATTTGCTCGTTATCGAGTTTGTCTAACTGCTTGTCCGCGACTTGAATGAGGATATCCGGCTGGTAACTGGCGAAAAAATTGTCCGCTATATAGCTTATATAAAGGGGAGTATCTTGTCCGTTTTTTGAAGCGGATGTGCTGTCCTCTAGGTGCTGTTGGGATAAGGCATAGAGGCGTATGCCAGCGGTGTCTTGCGTAGAAACAGCATACTGATCGCTGACTGTCAACAAGGTTTGATCTAGGGTTCGCTGGTCCAGCGTTTCGTTGGTGGAAATCGAAAAAAGCGTGGCGATTTCATCCTCTAGTGGATGAAATGAAATGAAAATATCTGCCCCATTAATTAAAGGCGAAAGCTTTGGGTTTCGAAGTAACTGGTGTTTTAGTGATGACCATTGTGTAATCTGCTTCTTTCCCATAACCGCTTCAAAGATTTCGAAATCTTTGAAGATGTTGTCCGTTGCACCATCGTTAACAAATGATGCGATGAAGTAAGTGCTTGCCGGGATTTGACGTAGTGGTCGAACTGAAGTGCGTCTGTCTTGACCAAGATTACCGAAGTAAAAAATCGACGCGACGACAACAGCAACCAAAAGGAGTACCGCAGTAATAATGGTGTTTCTCATGAACGAATGTGTCCCTTTGAATGTTCAAAAGTGTCAATATAGACAAATATGCAAAAAATAGGAGTGATTTTAAGAAGTAATTTTATAGATTTATACGAATTTTACAATTTCGTTTTTCTCAATCTCTATGAATAAACAAATTATCCTAACGGCCGCGCTGTTCGGTGTACTTGCAGTGATTTTAGGTGCATTCGGTGCACACGGTCTGGAGGGGAAGATTTCCGAGCGACATCTTGATACATGGAAAACGGCCAATGAGTACCAATTCTATCATACAGCAGCTCTTCTTTTTTTATCCACCTTTTCGCGAGCTAAGAGTCAGTCCATTAAGGTTTCCTACATCATGTTTACGATAGGAATTTTGCTGTTTTCTGGTTCTCTTTACTTACTAAGTACTCGGTCTCTTTTAGGGATTGAAGATATCGCCGTAATCGGGCCCATCACTCCACTGGGTGGGTTGTGCTTTATTGTGGGATGGATTGCGCTGTTTATTGCAGCGTTGAAGCATCGAGCGTAAGCATGTTGTCTGACAGTTAGATTTTCGCGTGTCAATAGACCTGTTTTATAGTGAGGGCCCCTGAATAAGTGAACTGATCGAATCTTAATTGTAAATAGTACTTTTGTGATATGGCAGAGCTGGATTTTTCTTTGGGTTCACGGAAGACATTATTTGTGGAGGTCATCTTGCCGTTGGCAATAGCTAAACCCTATACCTATCGGGTGCCCAGGGAATTTAACGAAGCAGTTGCCGTAGGAATGCGGGTTATTGTCCAATTTGGTAAAAATAAGATATATTCTGCCGTGATTCAAACTGTTCACACAGAGGCTCCGTTGAAATATGAGGCGAAATATATCCTGGATCTGGTGGATACCAAGCCCTTAGTAAATGATAAGCAATTGCAGCTCTGGCAATGGATAGCTGACTATTATATGTCTACTTTAGGAGATGTGCTGCAGGCAGCACTCCCGGCGGCTTTCAAAATGGCGTCAGAAACCAAGATTGTAGCCGCAGATGATGTTAATCTCGATCGGTCGACCCTGTCGGACAAAGGGTTTTTGGTCTTGCAGGCCTTGGATTTGGCCGGAGAATTAACCATCGGTGATGTGATTAAAATTTTAGGTCAAAAAACGGTATTTCCATTATTGAAATCCCTTTATGAGCAAGGCTTTATTCATATTTCTGAAGAAATTAAACAACGTTATAAACCGAAAACAAAAATATTTTTACGTCTTGCAGAAGCGTTTATGGTTAGCGAGGGGCAAAAGGTCCTTTTGGATAGCCTAAACCGGGCACCTAAACAGCAAGATGCAGTACTGACCTATTTACAAATCAGTAAACAGCGTGACCATATCAGCCGGCAGGAGCTCATAGAGATGAGCGGCTGTGGAACATCTGCCATATCAGCACTGATTGAAAAGGGAGTGTTGTCGACCTATGAGAAGGTGGTTAGCCGTATTGATGGCGCGGACATCATCATGGCTGCTGACTTTCATTTAAGCACCACTCAGGAAGAAACGCTTGAGGCTATTAGATTGTGTTTTCAGGAAAAGGCGGTAACCTTATTACATGGTGTAACGGCATCGGGGAAAACACAGATTTACATCCGATTGATTGAGCAGGCTTTGGAACGAGGGCAGTCTGCGCTTTACTTATTACCTGAAATCGCTTTGACCACGCAGATTACCCATCGGTTGAAGCTTCATTTTGGCGACAAGCTGGGGGTTTATCACTCCAGATTTAACGATAACGAACGAGCAGAAGTTTGGCAAAAGGTTCAGAAAGGCGCATATCAGGTGGTGATTGGCGCCAGATCGAGTGTGTTCCTTCCCTTCGAGAATCTCGGCTTAATAATAGTGGATGAAGAGCACGAGACATCCTATAAGCAATATGATCCAGCACCGCGTTATCACGCCAGGGATACGGCTATTTACCTAGGAATGCAGCACAACGCCAAGGTCTTACTCGGATCCGCCACCCCGTCGGTGGAAAGCTACTACAATGCTAAAGCTGGGAAATACGGGTTGGTTTCTCTTGCAGAACGCTATGGCGAGGCGAAGCAGCCACAAATCACAGTAGTGGATATCAGTAAAGCGAAGAAACAAAACCAAATGAAGTCGTATTTCAGTGATATCATGCTGGAAGCCATTGCCGAAACGGTAGCGAGTAGACAGCAGGTCATATTGTTTCAAAATCGCAGAGGTCATACGCCATTTTTACAATGTGGTACCTGTGGATTTGTCGCCAAATGTGTGAATTGTGATGTGAGCTTGACTTATCATAAATCAAGCGATCTATTGCATTGTCATTATTGTGGGTTTTCTGAGCCTCAGCATCAAACTTGTCCGGCATGTGGAACAGCACATTTACAGAGTAAGGGGTTCGGCACAGAGCGTGTTGTCGAAGAATTGGAGGTGTTGCTTCCTGATCTTCGAATCGGTCGTTTGGATTTTGACTCGACGAAAGGCAAACACGGGTTCGACAAGGTCATCAGCGCATTTGATAATCACCAATATGATGTATTAGTGGGAACACAAATGATTACAAAAGGGTTGGACTTTGGAAACGTGAGCCTAATCGGAATTGTTAATGCAGACGGTATTATTAATTTTCCCGATTTTAGAGCTTATGAACGTGCTTTTAGTTTGTTTTCTCAAGTGGCTGGACGCGCCGGACGTCGTCGGACTGAAGGGAGGGTGATTATTCAAACGCAGGTGCCTCATCACCGAATACTAGAACAGGTGATGAAGCATGATTACCAAGAAATGTTTTCAATAGAGGCCCAGGAGCGGAAGAATTTTAATTACCCGCCCTTTTATCGTCTGATTCGATTAGATATAAAACATAGCAACCAATCGTGGGTTCATGACGCAGCTCAGCGGTTTGCCGATTTATTGCGCCAAAGCCTTGGCGCTCGAGTACTCGGACCGGAACCCCCATTGATATCTAGAGTACGGAATAATTTTATCCAAACCATCACCTTGAAAATTGAACGAAAGGAGACTTCAATCGCCAAGGTTAAAGAATTAATCCGTCAATCAATCGTGCATTTTGAGCTTGACAAAAAAAATCGTGGTGTTCGGATACAAATTGACGTGGATCCTTATTGAGGATGGCTCAGGACATCGATCAATAGGAGGATAATTGATCAAAATAAGCGAATTTTTCCCGTTTACTTTAATCATTTACAAAGCCAGCTATTTTCTTATTTTTGATATTTTGAAAGGCTTTCGTATGGCTCTTCGAGCCGCATCTCGAGCTATTTTAGCTTGCTTTATATCAATTTGGTCGGGCTTGTAGTCGGTCTTATTCGGATTGAGGTCAAATAACTTACCATACCACGTTAATGCTGCTGTATAACGCCCGATATCGAGGTCTAAATGATAGCCGTCACGAGTGAAATGATCTCCAATAGAGCTGGTTCGGCCGTTCTGTATTGCAGTACCTGCAGGAACAACATAGGCGTAGTCTCCTGTATCATCCAACCGGCTTGTGACGCTCATGATGCTGTCATACATCACCAATTGATCCTCTTGATAGTTTTTGAAGCCGTCATGGTTAGAATCTTGCTGATAAGCCCAGGTCTGATGATACACTAGTCGGGTGTCGGAATGAACGTGGGCAACAATATAGGTCCAGAGATTGGGCAACGATTGCATCACCACCTCGTATTTTCCAGAGTATGAGCTGACTTGTTGAAGGCTGATATAATCCCAGTTTTCATCAGCGAGTGCTTGTTCAATACTGACTTGTTTTGTGGTGTTTTTATTGCCGTCCAGACCGATCTTACGATAACTGTAGGCGGCTAGGTTATTATGTGCATTTTTTAGATGTAACTCAAGCGGAGCCCCACCTATATAGAGATTACCGATAATCATCTTTTTTCCGGCATCCGTTGCTAATTCGTGTAAATAGTCCTCCAGGGCATCCTCGGAGAAGCTATTACCGATAGCAAGAACTTTCATGGTGTCATCGTCTTTGGGTGACTCTTGCTGTGCTGTGGCAAACGGTAATGAAACAGCGAAAAACAAGACGTAGAGTAGAAAATTTTTCATTGTAATGGTGTATTTGGGCTAAACCATAAAAATACGAAAATTATCCTGAGGCTTCAGTTTTTCCATCGAAATTTAAAAAAATCTGAGTGTGAGTGAATTGCACTTAAACCACAACAATTTGATAAAATAAGGGTAATTTTGAACTATGGCGTACAAGTTTATCGATAACTACCGGGAACGGGGAGCACGGAAGCAACTGGTTAAACACTTGGAAGCTCGCGGCATTGAGGATCGTCGTGTTTTGGAAGCTATTGGTAAAGTTCCGCGCCATTTCTTCTTTGATGAGACCTTCTGGAATCAAGCCTATCGGGATATCGCTTTCCCTATTGGCGATGGGCAGACCATTTCTCAGCCATATACTGTGGCGTATCAAAGTCAACTATTGCATATCAAAAAAGGCGACCGTGTTTTGGAAATAGGTACAGGGTCAGGTTACCAAGCCTGTATTTTAATGGAGCTTGGGGCCGATGTGTTTACCATCGAGCGCCAGGAGAGTCTCTACGCACGAACAGTACAGGTTCTTCCGTATATGGGGTATAAACCCCGGTTTTTTCTAGGTGATGGCTCAAGAGGCGTGCCTGAATATGCTCCCTACGATAAAATTATTGTCACAGCAGGAGCTCCTTTCGTTCCTGAAAAGATGCTCAATCAGCTTCGTTTAGGTGGCCTGTTGGTGATTCCTGTTGGCGATGAAAAGTTTCAGAAAATGGTGACCATTCTACGAGTGGGCGAAAATGATTTTGAACGTATCGAGCTTGATACCTTTCGCTTTGTTCCGTTAGTTGGTGATCAGGCCTGGTAAGCTAGTCGTTCAACCGACCTTTGTTATTTTGAAAAATTGAACAGCGGGCAATCGAAACATTTTTTACCTTCGTGAGATGAGTCTAAGTTTTTATCAGGAAAATATCTCCGCCGCTCAACTGCGCGTTCGAGAGCTGGAAAAGAAAATCAATAGGAATGCTGTTTTTCGGCTTTTGCTTATGATTATCGGTGGAATCGGTATTTGGCAGCTTTTCGGCTTGAATAACATACTGTTGGTCCTAGGGGCTATTTTTGCCGTGATCTTCATATTTGCCTACCTGGTGTTTAGGCAAAGTAAGGTGGAACGACAACTGCGTGACGCGCGTGTTTTTTATCGGGTTAACGAAAATGAAATTGTGGTCGGAGACTTTGGTGAAAATGTCTATGAAGATGGGACTCGCTTTGAAAACCAAAAACATCCCTACAGTAGTGATCTTGATATTTTTGGTCGCGACTCGTTATTTTCTTATGTCAATCGTTGCGCTACTCAAGACGGGCTAGAGATATTGAAATCTTGGTTGTCTAATCCTAATTTGGTTGACCGTCAAGATATCTTGCAACGTCAAGCGGCTGTTGCTGAATTACGCGATGATCCTAAGCACATGCAGGGGTTTCAAACAAAAATGTTATTCAATCTGGGATCAACAATCAATTTGAAGTCCTACTTAAAGAGCTATTTTACGGGCCCACCTTTTCCTTTTTGTGGCTTGATATACAGAACTTACGTGCCGTTGGTCCCTTGGATATTCATCGTCGGTTTGATCGTATCGTTTGTGGTGTATCCATTAGTGCCCTATTTGGTGGGACTAGCGGTGTTTCATTTTCTCTGGGCCCTCAGTCAAGCTGGGAAGGTTAGCCGGGTGTCAAGCCGGGTGGACAAGATCGGTGCATCACTTATGGCCTACGCTGAGGGGGTTAAGTTGATCGAAGAAAAAAGGTATTCTGCAGCATTTAGCCGTGATTTGCAGCAAAAAATTGGATTTGATCGTTCAGATAAGAAACTTTCATCCATTATTCATGAATTGGGCAAATTGATCGATAGATTGGATGCTCGGAATAATATGTTGGTTGGTGCGGTACTTAATATGTTTTTCCTTTGGGATTTTAAGCAAATTCGATCGATTAACAATTGGAAAGAAGAATATGAAGAATCGGTGCTTCAAGGATTTGATAGGGTTGCTCAATACGAAGCGTTAATCTCCCTGGGTTTACTTGCTTACAATCATTCAGATTGGAATTTTCCCAAGATTAAAGAACAGGCGAATTCAAATATTCTAGCAGTTGGACTTAACCACCCGCTGATAAAACCGATCAAAGCTATTCGTAATGATTATGATTCAAACGATCATCATATTGCGTTAATCACCGGCTCTAATATGGCAGGCAAAAGTACATTCTTGCGTACTATTGGTATTAATGCAATATTGGCATATGCTGGTGCAGTCGTTCACGCAGAACGCTTTGAACTTCCAGTATTTCAGATCGTCACTTATATGCGAATAAAGGATTCCTTAAATGAGAGCACCTCGACCTTCAAGGCTGAGCTGGACCGTTTGAAATTTATTTTAGATGAGGTGAAGCGTAGTCCGGCAAGTTTTTTTCTTATTGACGAAATGCTTAGAGGGACCAATTCGATGGATAAATATTTGGGTTCCAAGGCTGTTATTCAAACATTGATTCAATCGGATGGTCGAGGAATGCTGGCAACACATGATTTAAAATTGTCGGAAATGGCGAGTCAATATCCAAGAGTGTTGAAAAATTTCCATTTTGATATTCAAGTTCAACAAGGGGAAATGTTGTTCGATTATAAGTTGAAAGAGGGGGCATGTACTATTTTCAATGCATCAATGTTATTGAAAGGAATCGGGATTTCCATTGAAAATGAATAACTATGTTCGCAAATCAATTGACATGATGACTATCCAAGAAAGAATTGATCAAAGTGAGACCCGAATTACCATAACGGTATTTCCATTCCTGACCAATCATCACGACACCTTATTCGGTGGCAAAGCAATGGCCATTATGGATGAGGTATCCTTTATGTGTGCCACTCGTTTTTGTCGAAAATCGTTGGTTACTGTTTCTACAGACAAGATTGATTTCCATAAAGCAATTCCTTCAGGGAGTATTGTCGAGGCTATTGCACGTGTGGAGAGTGTTGGGCGAACCAGCCTGAAGATCTTAGTATCTACCTATCGGGAGAGTATGTATGAAGATGGTCGCGAGTTGGCCATACAAGGGCGCTTTACCTTTGTAGCTCTCGATGAGGACAAAAAGCCTATTCCTGTTTTAGAAGGCTTAAATATATCTTGATCAATCTTTAATTGAATTTTGCGCGTCCGTATTGAGGGGCGTAGTCAATCGCCATTTCTAAATCGCGAGCCCAACGTAGTGGCAGGTGAGGGTCTCGCAAAAATTCTCGTCCAATTAATACTAAATCTGCGGATTCTGATGTGATGATCGTCTGCGCTTGGGCGGCGGTCGTGATCAATCCGACGGTTCCGGTCCTTATGCCGGTGGCTTCACGTATTTTGGCCGAAAAGGGAACCTGATACCCCGGTTTAACGGCTATTTCTTGATGATGCACAGCGCCACCGCTTGAAACGTCAATGAGTTGAACCCCGTTCGTCTTTAGAATTTTCGTTAATTTGATGGATTGTGCTAAATCCCAACCGCCCGGAGCCCAGTCTGTTGCTGATATTCGTACCCAAAGTGAGTGTTCACTCGTTATGACATCATTGATCGCCTCGATGATCTCCATCAATAACCTAATTCGGTTTTCAAAAGTTACACCATAGTGATCTTGACGTTGGTTGGTTAGTGGAGAAAGGAATTGATGGATGAGGTAACCATGGGCTGCATGAATTTCAATGATTTGATAGCCGGCAGTTACAGCTCGTTGCGCTGCTTCTCGAAACGAATTCTTAACTAGGTGAATCTCAGATTCAATTAACGCTGCAGGTAAGTGGTCGCCTTCGTGATAAGGAATCGGTGAAGGTGCTCTGGTTTTCCAGCCTTGATCTTCGTTAGGTCCATACTGGTTTTTACCAAGCCAGGGTACTTCTGTACTTGCTTTTCTGCCTGCATGGGCAAGCTGAATGCCCGGAATGCTGCCCTGACTTTTTATGAAACTACAAATTTGTGTCAACTTTTTTATATGTCCGTCGTCCCATAATCCCAGATCGGCGTAGGAAATGCGACCACCTGGACTGACTGCGGTCGCTTCTTGTATAACAGCGCTAGCCTGACCGATAGCAAATTGCCCCAAGTGTACTAAATGCCAGTCACTAGCGTATCCATCCACCGAAGAATATTGACACATGGGGGAGACGACAATGCGATTTTTTAAGGTTAACTCCTGTATGGTAATCGGATCAAAAAGGGAGGGACGTTGTGTCATCGTATTCTGTTTAACTAAGTTGTCATTCGCAGAGGCGAAGATATCGAAATTATTTTTAAGGTCGATAGTTGACAGGGGCGTGCCGAAAGGCGCTAATCATTTCAAACAACCGGGGTCAAGTTGTTCGAATTCTTTTTCGGAAAGTCAATCGATAGTGGGTTTTGAACGTTTTACCAAGTGGGCTTTCCAAAGAAAATCCATCTCGAACAAAGGCCTCAATAACGTCCAATGTGAAATGGAAATATTGCCAAGATTAGTCAAAATGGACAGATACAAACCTCGCTTGGATTTAAGGTTAAGCGTATCGCACCTTATATGATGTCAATTAGGTGACGCCTTTATTCCCATCCCGTGAGCAAATCACGTCTGGCTATTATCAAGAATGCCTTGATATTAACGCTTCATAGCACGATCTAGTTCCCGCTTACTTTCCCGCTCTTTGATGCTTTCGCGCTTATCGAAATCTTTCTTTCCCTGAGCAAGGGCGATCTCAACCTTTGCATATCCCCGTTCATTGACAAAAATCCGTAAAGGAACCATTGTGAACCCTTTCTCTTCTCCTTTGCTCCGAAGTTTTTGTAGCTCTCTTTTGGTTAAAAGCAGCTTGCGATCACGTTTGGCCTCATGATTGTAAAATGAACCATAGGAATATTCAGCGATATGCATATTTCGGAGATACAACCCGTCTTCAAAGAACGCACAAAAGCTATCATTGATATTAGCTTTTCCCTGTCGAATGGACTTAATTTCCGTGCCTAAAAGGGCAATACCTGCCACAAATCGGTCCAAAAGATGGTATTCGAACGACGCGCGCTTGTTTTTGATATTGACCGATGATGAAATTGCCATTTTATTTATTTAAATTGAAGCACAAATGTACTAAATTACGATCTTTCGCCAAACAATAGCTCTTTTATGGCCTGAACTTGCTGTTAATATTAATTTAATTTTATGATATTTATATGTCAAACTGGACACAATTTGAGGTTTACATTTTGTATGTTTGCGTCGATTTTTTATAAAGAACGGCAAAATAATTCGTTTTCTTTAACGGATTGCGACTTGTTTTGTACCTTTGGGATATTTTTAACTTTTTTTGTTAAAAGTTCAAAAAGTAAATATTTAATAAGATTCTTAGATACCTGACGAATGAGCAAGGGAAAATTAAACGAAAGAACTGCGCGGTTTTTAAATGGCGAGTTGGGGGATATCAAATCGAAAGATTTATATGCTTATTTTAGACCCATTCAGTCCAGACAGGATACGGAGGTAAAGATTGATGGACGGAGGGTGCTAATGTTTGGTTCAAATTCTTATTTGGGTTTGACGACAGATGCTCGTATCGTACAAGCCGCACAAGATGCTTTAGCGAAGTATGGTACCGGATGTGCTGGTTCTCGTTTCTTAAATGGTACACTAGATATCCATGTAGAACTTGAAGAAAAACTTGCTGCCTACGTAGGGAAAGAAGCCGCGATTTTATTCAGTACTGGATTTCAATCTAATTTAGGCCCGCTTTCTTGTTTAACAGGTCGACACGATTATATCTTATTAGATGAGCGTGATCACGCGTCGATTATTGATGGAAGCCGTCTTTCGTTTTCTAAGGTAATTAAATACGCACACAACGATATCGATGACCTTCGAGAGAAAATTTCGAGACTTCCAGAAGAAAGCTTCAAGCTGATCGCAACCGATGGGATTTTCAGTATGGAAGGTGATATTGTTAACCTTCCCGACTTAGTCCAAGTGGCGAATGAATATGATGCTGCTATATTGTGTGATGATGCTCACAGTTTAGGGGTTATTGGGGAAAACGGCGCAGGTACGGCCAGTCATTTTGGTCTAACGGATCAAGTTGATCTGATTATGGGCACATTCAGTAAGTCTTTAGCGTCGCTAGGAGGGTTTGTCGCGGCTGATTTCGATACGATCGAGTTTCTGAAACATAGCGCCCGTTCACTAATGTTTAGTGCGAGTATGACACCCGCTTCGGTCGCCTCGACCCTGAAGGCGTTAGAAATTATTCAAACTGAGCCTGAGCATATAGAACGACTTTGGGAAAACACCAATTATGCGAAGAAATTGTTATTGGAAAACGGATTCGATCTGGGGGCTACGGAAAGCCCAATCTTGCCCATTTTCGTGCGCAACAACGAGAAAACCTACGTGGTGACCAAAAAGTTGCAAGATGACGGTGTATTTGTCAATCCCGTGGTCGCACCGGCGGTTCCAGCCGAAGAATCCCTTATTCGTTTTTCATTAATGGCTACTCACACCTTTAGTCAGATTGATGAGGCGGTTGATAAGATGTCAAAAGTCTTCAAGGCGCTAGAGGTGGAAAGTTTTATTAATTAACCAATCCGAACGCAGCGTGATCAGGATTGTTACCGTCGAAACTAAGAGGCAGAAAGCGAAATTTATTGATTTCCCACACGATTTGTATGCGGAAGATAATAACTATGTGCCGGAGTTGTTTTTGGGACAAAGTGATATGCTTAACCCCGATAAACACCCTTTCTATAAACATTCAACGGCGAAATTTTTTCTCGCTTATAAGGAAGAAAAATTAGTAGGGCGGATCGCCGCAATATGGAATGTTAATCACAACACCTTTAATCAAGTGCAAGAAGGACAGTTTGGTTTTTTTGATTGCATCAATGATCATGAGGTGGCAAATCAGCTACTAGCATGCGCGGGTGATTGGGTGAAAAATAAAGGGGGGGATAAGATAGTCGGACCAATTAATTTATCTACGAATGACACTTGCGGACTTTTGGTCGAGGGTTTTGATCGCCCGCCGATGGCGATGATGCCGTATAATTTCCCCTATTACGAAGCCTTATTAACAGCAGCGGGTTTGTCTAAAAAGGTCGACCTTAGGGCTTATTTAGTTAATAAGAGTAGAGCGAGTCATCGATCGGTCCTTTTGTTGGATAGATTAGAAGCTAGATTAGAGCGTTCCGGCATACGTTTACGTCAGATTAACTTGAAGGATTTTGAGAACGAAGCGAAGAAAATCAAGAAAGTATACAATCAGGCATGGGACAAAAACTTGGGATTTGTACCCATGACCGATGAAGAGTTTATGTATGTTGCAAAGGACCTTAAGATGATTGTTGATCCGAGATATTGCATTTTAGCTGAGCAGGAAGATGAAATTGTTGGTTTCGCTTTAGGAGTTCCGAATATCAATGAAATTCTGATTAAGATTAAAAGAGGACGTCTTCTGCCAACAGGAATTTTTAAATTGCTTTTCGGTCGAAAAAATGTTCAATCTTTACGGGTGTTGATGTTAGGTGTTCTGTCGAATTATAGGCGACTTGGTATTGAAGCTTGTCTTTACGGACGTATTATCAAAAATGCGATGCCCGCAGGTATTACGGAAGCCGAATGTTCTTGGATGCTAGACGATAATTTTTTGATGAATCATGCTATTGAACAGATCAATGCAGACTTTTATAAAAGATATCGTCTTTTTGAAAAAGCGTTATGAAAAAGAAGATTTTCATAACGGGTGCGAGTGGTTTTGTAGGCTCTCATCTGGTTGAAGCCGCTTATAACCGTGGGTTTGATGTTCACGCTGCGGTTAGAAAAACGAGTAACACGGGCGACATAGCTCCCTTCGTGTCCAAATTTCTCTATCCAAACTTTTCCAGTAGTGAGGAGTTGAAAATAATCTTTGAATCACAGCAATATGCTTATATTCTCCATGCGGCAGGCATGACTAAAACCAAAGATGTCGCGGCTATGAAAAAGGTGAACGTAGGATATACTGAGGCACTTCTTCGAGCAGCGACAGAATCTAATGTACCACCGAAACGTATTGTGTATGTCAGTAGTTTGGCCGCGTTAGGGCCGACTGTCTACGAAAGTGATGTGCTCATTGATGAGAATTTTTCGTATAGCCCCTTGACGGTTTACGGAAGGAGTAAGATGGAGTCTGAAATCATGATTCGAGAACAGTTTTCCGATGCCCCTATTTCTGTTTTTCGTCCAACTGCGGTATACGGGCCGCGAGAGCGTGATATATTCATGCTTTTTGATACGATGAATCGCGGGTTAGATCCTTATATTGGAAGGAAACCTCAAAAGTTGAGTTTTATTTATGTGAAAGACTTGGTAGATGTGCTCCTTGCAGGGCTCACTACGGAACAAGATCGGTTACAATTCTATAATATTAGTGATGGCGAGATTTATTCTCGATACGCGATGGCGGCAATTTTTAAAGATGTTCTGGACAAGAGGTTATGGAGGATGCACGTGCCACACGCATTGGTCAAGAGCGTTGCACGGCTTTCGCAGTTTTTTTATAGAAACTCACGCAAAATACCAGTTATTTACCCCGAGCGATTGCGTGAACTCACCGCCGAAAATTGGGCCTGCGATATTTCAAAGGCGAGGCAGGACCTAGATTTTAGCCCGAAGTATGGACTGGAGTCCGGTTTACGGGAGAGTTTATGGTGGTATAGAGAAAATAGGTGGCTTAAATAAGTAAAAAAATGGCTGGACAGAAAATAAACGAAAAGCTTTTTCGAGATAGGAAGCGGACAAACATCCTGAGCAATCTGGAACAACAGTTAATTTCTTACTTAGTTCCTAAAGTTCCAACGTGGATTTCGTCGGATGGATTGACTGCGATCGGTTTTTTTGGAGCAGTTATGGTTCTAGGGAGCTTTTTGTTGGCGGAATATGTGCATGTAAGTTATCTTCTTTTGGCTGTTGTTGGTTTTTTCGTGCAATGGTACGGTGACTCGTTGGATGGTCGCATTGCATATTATCGAGATAAATCGAGAAAATGGTATGGATTCGCGTTAGATATTGTAATAGATTGGGTTAGCACAGTGTTTATCGGCTTAGGGTATGTGTTTTACGCCATAGGCGATTTTAAATATCTCGGGTTTGCCCTAGTTGCGCTTTATGGTTGGGCAATGATCATTTCGCAACTCCGGTATAGAATTACAGATAAATACACGATTGATGCAGGTTTGTTGGGGCCAACTGAGATTCGAGTTATTATATGCCTAGTTTTAGTGCTTGAAGTCATTTTCCCGGGTTCGATTGATTACTGTGTGTTCGGTATCTGTATAATATTGTTTTTTATTAACTTGATCGACACGAAGAAACTCCTTGACCTTGGAGATGGTAGGGATATTGAGGAAAAACGGGAACGGTTAGGTCGATCGGAAAACACCTAATTCGTTATGTCTACGAGGCTGACAGAATTTATCAAAGCTCAATTATCAGCGTTCTTAGGAGGGATGGCTGATTTGGGTATTTACACAGTATGTTATACCATTTTGCTTTATACGGCGCCGCTCTCTAATGTGATTAGTGGGAGTTTGGGAGCAGTGGTGAATTTTACGATTAACAGATACTGGTCCTTCAATAAGACAGAACGGTCCGTGGGAAGTCAACTGTGGAAGTTCATTGTTGTTGTTGTGGGAAGCATCGGTTTGAAGACCTTAGGGATCCACTTTTTGGTCGATATTTGGCTTTGGCATTTCTTAGTTTCAAAATTACTAATCGAACTTATTGTCTCTTTGGGCTTCAATTTTACATTGCAGAAATTTTGGGTGTTTAAAAAATAGCCGCTTGATAGCTGTTTTTTTTTGCTCCTCACGAGATGGTAGGATAGCGAGATAAAAAAACAATCACCCAAAGGCTTAGGTAGTTAAGTTCTGTTTTGAGGAATAGTTGCTTTTGGGGTTGATTAAGTGGATTAATTTTTTCTAT
>JBQDCW010000016.1:0-81009 GCA_052092145.1 Sphingobacterium sp.
AATCTGATTGGAATTTTTTAGTTTTGAATGTAGCTAGCTAAGGGAAGATTACAAATGTGCGGGCGGTATCTTTTTCTTTTTTACAAGTAAAAGCTCTTAGATAAAATACTTAAGCAAGAAAAAGAGTTAAATGAAGAGGGTTGAAAGTTTAGCTTAAAGAGAATAGTTTTCATTTGTTTTGAATGCATGCTTGTATATATTTGCCAGCAAAAAGTGACTATTTCACTTTTGTTTATAAACTCTTTATCAATTTAAATCTAATTTTATGAAATCTACCCCCCTATTTTCTGCGCTATTAATTTGCTTTTTTAGCTTAGCCACAGTTTCCTGCTCCAGTGATGACGATGTAACCGAACCCGATAATTCAGAAGGAGTACGTAAAGATATGAGTGTGAAAGTCTCTTATTCAGGAGACTTTGATGCAGGTTTTTTTGTGCTTATTCTCAGCGGGGTGACTGCAGAAGGTGATTCTTCATCTCAACTCGCACAACTAATCGATGAACGGGATGATAAACCATACGGCCCTGTTATGCTTAAAAGTAGTGAATCAACTAAAGAAGAAACCTTAAAATTTCACTCAAAAAATAAGATTGACGGAATAATGGTTAATGGCGGTGTCTCAGGATATGATTCCAAAACAGATATTGAGGTCAATGTTAAAATATACATAGAAGGGGAATTAGTAGATGAGCGTACCCTCACTCAATCAAATAGTTCTTCTCAGGTAGCTTATACCATTGCCGTAAATGACTACTAATCCATTCGCTTAATCTAAAAATTCCGTAAACACTTTGATATTATCTAGTTTACCGGGTAAAAATAAATGTATAATTATATAAAAACATAATTATACATTTATATCAAAGGTTTAATGCAGAGATTACAGCACAGCACTATTTCATAAATTTTATACGTTGAATTAATATTTTGATTGATCGTCCATAACTTAATTTTTATGAGATAGTGTTATATTTTCATCCTTAAGTAATCTTACTTCTCTCCTCTATCCTTAAACCTATCAAAAAGTAGCAACCACTCCTGTATATTCTCTTCGTAAAGGTCTATGTTGAATTTTACGAGGGTTTTACCACTTTCATCTGTAAAGTTCGCATAAATGGTTTTGAAATCTTCGGCACCTGGATCAGGTTCTGGTTCCGGAATAGACATTTCTTCAATTCGCACCCTCGCACCAGCAGCTTCCAATAATCTTCCGATGCTTTCCGCCCTATTTTTACTGAGTTTTTCTACCAGGATTCCCAGTTTATCTACAATCAATTTAGCTTCCTTAAGACCTAATCCTGTTAGCTCACGCACTACCTTAATCACCTTTATCTCATTTTTTCCCACAGACAGAAGTCTAACAAGATATTTTTTATCGGATTCTTCAGATTGCATAGTTGTGACCTCCACCCTTACTCCCAACTTTCGTAATTGGTTAGCCATACTTGTGGCAGCTTGTTCATTTAGGTTCTGCAATACGGTTCCACCATTTTTGATTAAGTTTTCAGCTTTATTTTTTTGATCGGTACCTAAAACTCGTAGTAAGGTTTTAAAACAGCTGTTTGATTATTTTGTACGGGTAATATGCTGACTTGATAGCGCATAATTTAAATTTAATGTGTTGATAAAATTTACTTTTCGATAAGATATTTAATTTATTCAACATATATATCTGTATTTCAATTTTATACCAGATAACTGATAAAATAAAAACTCTAAAGGAGGTGTCTCAGAGCGAGCAACCGGGTTGTCAATCAATTAAATATTTTTCTTTTTATAAGCAATAACTTTAAATAAGACCGGGCAACCTTGGGCAGGCTTGGGCAAGATCAAAAAAGGCACAAAAAAGAACACAAAGACTTGTTTATCAATTAATTAAAAGAATCGGGCAAGGTGGGCAAGGTGTTTTGGCATTTTGAGTTTATTTATAAGCCTTAATCTGGTTATTTATTTGCGATATTTACTTAAAATATACAATTGGATAAAATCGAATTTCTGGTTTTTGTTTTAAAGAACAGGTGATATTTAATCAATTTAGTAGTGCTCTTTCTATTTCTTAATTAATCGCTCTAAGTATAAATGTATAATTATATAAAAATATAATTATACATTAAATCCAAAGGCTTAGATATTTTTACTAATGTAGAACGCATTATAACAATAGGTTAGCCTAATCAACCTATTAAAATATTTTTTATTTTAATAGAAACAATAGCTCTTAGCAAAACAAGACCGGGCAACCTTGGGCAGGCTTGGGCAAGATCAAAAAAGGCACAAACAAGAACACAAGACACTATTTATCAATTAATTACAAGAAGCGGGCAAGGTGGGCAAGGTGTTTTGGCGTTTTGAGTTTATTTATAAGCTTTAATCTGGTTATTTATCTGTGCCAATTATTAAAGTATAATTGTATAAAAATACTTTTATACAATTAACCGGCTTTAAAAAACAGGATGAAAATAGAAGTAAATTCTTTAGTGAATTTCTAAAAAATGCAGGAAGCTTGGAGTAGAAATTCCAATTGAAGAGAATAAAAAGGTTTTTTAATAAGATGGACTTAAGTAAATAACACGTGAGCAAGCTACCTTTAAGAATCATAGAAGCTCGTTGAATTTCATTAAAACAAAAAAGCCATATTTAAACCAAAAATGGCTGTAAATATGGCTGTAATTTTCGTAACTCACTGAAAATCAAGTGAATTTGCGGAGGAAGAGGGATTCGAACCCCCGAACCTGTGACAGTTAACGGTTTTCAAGACCGCCGCATTCGACCACTCTGCCAACTCTCCGCCACAAAAGTAGAAATTTTTCATAGGACTACAAAACAATATTCCCATCCCTCTGAAGATGAATTAGATTCGTTTTTCTAGGAAATCGAAAACACAAATATTGCCACAGATGGCCTCAGTCTTGGGTAAGTCAACAACCGCGGGTAAATTTCTTCATTAGTATTTGTTAAGTTTGAAAGAAACCTTAAAAAAAACAGCGATATGATCAATTATCACAACAGGACATTCCGAGGTATCGATGAGGCGAGTTCCCAAACGAATACTTTGCGCTTTCGGTTGCAATTCAGACAAATTGGTAAAGTAATCATCGCTGAATTCTCCAGTCATGACACGCCATACGGTCAACTGCTAGGTCAGTTTACTGAATACGGTGTTTTGGCCTTACATTATCATCGAGTGGATGAAAACGGTTTGATAGATTATGGCCGTTGCACGATCTACCCCCAAACCACAATGGCCGAACAGCTCACCATCCGATTACAGGGGGTTAGTATAGCGGACGAACGAATAAAATGGGAGCTCGTTGCAACCGAAACAGCTTCTGTTTGAGCTTTGGAATAATGCTATATGAATTGCATCAGATATACTACTTACTCTAAAGTATCTGTTTTTGCCTAGTGTCGGGCGACGGTCGAACCGCTATCCTGTACTACAGGTATGACCGGTCCTGCACTTGATTTAATGAATAAGGTGTCCAAAAATGAATCGGAAACTTCTGGAATCAGTAGCTCATCCGGAAGAAGTTGCTCGATTACCTCATGCCGCTTAATTTATTCACAATTCAGCGGCACAAGTCATCATTATTGATTTAAAAAACTTGACCCAATCACAGAATCATCGCATATTCCCAGAGTACAAACTATCCATTACTCGAGAATTCATGCCATTTCATCTTGAATTTCTTCCAGCGATTTACCTTTAGTTTCAGGCATTGACAAGATGAAAAAGAAGGATAGAACGACCATGATCGCATAAAACAGAAAAATATAAAATCCTCCGCCAACAACGTTTTCTACAATAACAGGAAAAACCCAAGAGATTAAGGCCGCCATAATCCAGTGTGTCGTGCTTCCTAAAGATGTCCCCTGTGCTCTAACGGCGTTGGGGAAAATTTCGGAAATAAAAACCCATATGACTGCGCCTTGAGACAGCGCAAAGGAGGCGATGAAGCCAATAATGTAGAACAATAAATAAGGAGATTCTCCACTTTTTAATCCGAAGGCAGCTAACAGGAGAAAAATAAACATGCCAACTGCACCACATAAAAGAAGCTTTTTTCGACCAAATCGATCTATAATCGACATGCCTATCAACGTAAATAAAAGATTGGTCCCACCAATAAAAATGGGTTGAAGAAAAGCTAGTTCTCTACTGAATCCCGCCATTTCAAAGATACGAGGGGCATAATATAGAATAGCATTAATCCCGGTAAACTGATTAAAGATTGCCAACAGTACTGCAAACATAATCGGTTTAGAATACTTCCGTTGGAAAAGTGACTCCACTGTTTCTGTCTGATGGACCGACTGCACGGATATGTTGGCTTGTCCTAATCGCTCAAAGGCAAGCGCGGCTTCGTCCGTCCGGCCATTGAGCGCGAGCCAACGCGGCGAGCGAGGAATTTTCGATAACAGCACCAAAAATGCCAGTGAGGGGATCGCCATGATACCTAACATATAACGCCATGCATTATCCCCTATCCCAGCAAAGAGATAGTTGGTGAGATAAGCGATAAAGATACCGCTTACGATCATAATCTGGAACATGCCTGTCATTCTCCCTCGTGAATTCGCTGGCGCAATTTCAGATATATACAGTGGCCCTACCACAGAACTTACTCCCACCGATATTCCACCGATGAGTCTAAAGATCAGAAACATCGTCCAGCTGAACGAAAACGCACAGCCTATGGCCGAAAGCAGATACATCACCGCAACAACCCGCAACACATTCCTGCGACCATATCGTTCAGCAGGCCTGGCAGCCGCAACCGCGCCTAAAATTGTGCCGATCAACGATATGGATACGGTAAAGCCATGGAGCACTGAACTCAGGTTCCAGAGTTCTTGGATAATCCTTTCGGCGCCCGATATGACAGCGGTTTCGAACCCAAAGAGAAAACCTCCTAAGGATGCGATAAATACGTAAGTCCAGATTTTATTCATGGTATATAAGTAGGTTACAAATACATTAAGATCAATTAGGAATAGGATCGAAACCAGCCAATTTGCTAGGATCATAAACAGCCACGGCTATTCGGGAATCTGCGCAGCCATAATATAAAAACCATTTTTTATCAAAGTAGCTCAATCCCTGAATAAACACCGTGCCATCTTGGTATTGTCCGGAAGTTTCAAAATCCTCCATCGGACGAAGAAAAGGCACATCCAATCGCTGCAAAACTTGCGTAGGATCTTCCGAAGAAAAAAGAACCTGTCCCGCACTGTAGGTCCCTAAATTAAAACGAGAATCTGCAAACGCCATTTCGTCGTGATTTTTTCCATTATACAATAACAGAATTCCCTTAGCCGTCAGTAAAGCCGGGGGACCGCACTCCGTTAACGCCGAGTCAAAATATCCCTGACGAGGGGCGATGAATTTAGCCAGCGCTCCTTGTTCATTTAGCACTGGCTCCCAATTAACTAAATCATCAGAGGTGGCCCCGGATACACCGTGCTCGCCCCAGTACATAAAATATTTTCCATTGATTTTGGTGATAACCAACTGATCATCTTTCAAAGTAGTGACAATCGATGCGGATTTATGTGGCTCATGGAGTACTTGTTTAAATTGTGCATTTTTAAAAATAGGTCCATGTTTCTGCCAGTGTATCAAGTCTTCTGAAGTGGCGACACCTAGGCGTGGAATTTTGCGATTCCACTGCGTGTAAAAAACGACAAAAGTCCCATCCTCAGTCACCGACACTCGTGGATCTTCTATGCCTCCGGGCCATTCAAACTGTTTTTGTTCATCATCATCGGGGAATAAAACAGGTGTATCCCGTCTGGAGAAGCGGATGCCATCCGAACTTTCCGCCAGTCCCAGTCGTGAGGTCCGATGCCCTATCCCCTCGCCCGAATTGTCCTCTGCCCGATAAAGCAAATAGATTTTGCCATCTTTCACCACCGAACCCGGATTAAAGGTATCCTTCGCTTCCCATTTGACGATCTCTTCATTCATGGGGTCAAAGAATTCGCTATTTTCGTTCGGGCTAATGATGGGGTTAACCAGCGGAGGCCGCTCAAAGCCGCCCAATGTCCAAACAAAGTCTTGCACATCTATTTGCTCGGGTTTGGTAGATACGCAACCCGATAGCACCACTAAAAAAACAATAAACCAGTTATTTAAACATTTCATGCTGCATAGGAATTGGTCAGTTTACAGTTGGATTAAATCGCTTTAGCAGTAAAATCAAACTAATATAAGGGTATTCCTTTTCGTGGGCAATAGCAGCTCCCTATTTTCTTTGGCGCGCCACGCCCTTACGGCAATTCCAATACACAGTCAGTAACGATTGGAAACAATCGGCTATCACCGGTTTTTTTTAAGATATGAAGACCCGTGTATAGCCCAAAGGCTGGTAAAGTCAAGATCCGATCTTGCAAATGAAAACAGGGAAGTTTAAACGATTGTCTTGCACCGACATCGATCAGACATCCCGGATGAATGTGCCCGACAATCTGAGTACGAGGTGACTGGAGCATTAACCGATCATGGGACAACAAGATATCTCCCTTAAAAACTATCGAATCGCTAACTAACATGCTCATTCCACGAAAATGCTCTGGATCAAGTATATCGTGATTACCCCTGGTGAGTTCTAATTTTATCCCACTATTGTTAAGCCGAGTTGCGTAGCTTTTGAAGGTGTCCCAGTCTTTATTCCAACGAGAATGAAATAAATCCCCCAAAAAAATCAGTCGGGTAACGGCGTACTGTTTGAGCAACCGATCCAAGCGCTCAAGCTCCGATCCAATACCGGGATCAGGCACAAATAAACCCTCAGACCGAAAATGCCTCAACTTACCCAAATGCCAATCCGAAATAATCAATGCTTTTTCCTCCGGAATATAAAGGGCGCGCTCGGGAAGTAACCACAAATCAACCCCATTGAGTTCAATACGTTTATTCATGAAGCATTTGATTTTTCAGTTTTTCCAATCGCGCTTGCCAATCCTCGCCAGTGTACCGTTCCCGGAAAGACTCCGCAAAAATAGGAAAAGCGAACGGAGTCAATCCATTTGGTTTGGAGAGCATGATGGTGTGGTTTGAAATTCGTTTAAACGCTTTCTGCATCCGCCCTTCTTCCAGTTGAAAATCAAAAACCTCATCGTACGCTTCTCTCAGCAAGAGGTTCTCTGGATCGTAATCTTCGAACACGGAGAAGAAGAGTCCGGCATTCGCCTGGAGATGTTTACTTTTCATCGCGCGCCCGGGAAATCCCTGGAAAATCAAGCCGGCGATACTAGCAATATCCCGAAACCGACGTCTAGCCATTTCTCGAACGTTAATGCCGAAATTAATATCACCATGGAGCGATTCGGGTGAAAAAATCGTTTTCCATCCCTCGGTATCAATTTCCATCGGGCTATCGGTCAATAGTTCAATCCCATATTCGTTAGTTGCAATTGAAAAACTAGCTGGACGAATCTTCGTCAAACGATACGCTAAAACTTGCGCCATACCTTCATGTACAAATTTTCCTTCGAATGGGTAGATGAACAGATGGTATCCATATCGCGTCTTAATTTGTTCAATCAACAATTCGTTTTCATTCGGAAGCAAGGACCGCTTTTTCTGTTCTGTGAAAAGCGGTTGAAGAAACGAAATCTCAGGGCTTTGACCCTCGGTCCGATGTATATTCTGTAAGCTATGACGGATGGCCTCGCCCAAATCGGGCGAAATAGCAAACCGTCCGCCCATCCAGGATGGCACAACTCCTTTTTTTGCTGTAGAAGGACTTACATAAACCTCATTACCTCGGATTTGCAAAAGCTCAAGCTGTCGTCCAGAAAACCAAAAAACGTCTCCCACATTAAGTCTGGAAATAAAGGATTCTTCAATAGCACCCAAATATTTGCCCGAACGAAGTTTGACACGAATCATCAAATCGGATACGATCGCCCCGATAGATAATCGATGGCGCATGGCTAAGCGACGAGAAGTCACCCTATAGTTATTCTCGATCCATTCCAAGCGATGAAAATCATCGTAAGCATTAAGGGCTTTACCGCCATGTATCAATAAGGCCAAGCATTGATCGAATTCTTCTCGCGTCATCGCTGCAAAACAATGCGTTTTAAGCAATTCAGAAAAAATCTGGTCGGGTTGAAACCCGTCACCCACGGCCAAAGTCATCAAATACTGAATTAACACATCAAACGAGCGGACATATGGAATACGGCTTTCTACCATCCCGCTCCTGATCGCGAATTGTAACGAATCGCCCTCAATGATCTCAAGAGAGTGTGTGGGTACATAATAGATCACTGAAGTTGCGTCTGGTCGATGTCCGGAACGGCCAGCTCGCTGAAGAAAGCGGGCGATCCCCTTAGGTGATCCAATTTGAACGACGCAATCTACCGGTCTAAAATCCACCCCAAGATCCAAACTACTCGTACAAACGACCGCTTTAAGTCGACCCTGATGTAAAGCTTGTTCCACCCAAATACGCACCTCTTCACTCAACGATCCATGATGTATAGCCAATGCGCCTGCAAATTCCGGATGTGAGGAAATGAGTTGCTGATACCAGATCTCTGCTTGCGAACGTGTATTCGTAAAGATCAGGGTCGTTTTATATTCATTAATAATCGTCACAACTTTTTCGAGCAAACGAATGCCTAGATGACCCGCCCAGGGAAATGTCTCCACGGTATCGGGAAGAACAGTTTTAATGTCAATCCTTTTTTTTATATCCGCTCGGATGCGTGCGCCATTGTTTGCTGTACCTAGCAAAATTTCCTGCGCTTGATCCAGATTCCCGATCGTGGCAGAAATTCCCCAAATCTTCACATTTGGGTTGAGCGCTTTTATCCGACTTATTGCTAATTCGATTAACACGCCTCGTTTCGATCCGATAAGCTCGTGCCATTCGTCCACCACGATATATTCCAGATTTCGGAAATAATCTTGTCCACCTTTGCTCGCTAAAATTAAATGAACACTTTCCGGTGTAGTGATGAGCGTATCTGGGGGTGAACGGCGCTGCTTTTGCCGGATCGACGTGGGGGTGTCTCCAGTCCGTAACTCCACCCGATAATCCAGCTCCAGATCATCACATACGGACTGGCTAGCGCGATGAATCTCCTTAGAAAGAGCTCTTAGGGGCGTAATCCACAGGGCATGTAAAGTCCGTTTCTTGGGTCTAGTCGACGCATTATAGTATGCGGAAAGGATTCCAAACCAAATCGCGAAGGTTTTTCCATAACCAGTGGGTGCATTTAATATTCCTGATTTTCCTTCAGACATTGCGGTCCAACACGCCTGTTGAAAAACGTGCGGGCTCCACCCTTGATTGAAAAACCATACCGCTGCAAATTCGTTCCGCATATCACCAATTATTAGGGCTGAAAAGCGATCTGTTATTTTACACAAATCGCAGTCGATTTACTCATATCCATTACAAAATAGTAAATGTATACAACATTTATACGCGTCTCTTGTTATATTTTATATAAACAGAAACAATTATGGCATATAAAAAAATTGGTCTCTTTATTGGTAGCTTGAGACAAGAATCATTCAATAGGAAATTCGCAAAGTACATCCAGTCCATCGCACCTGATGGGTATCAGATGGATATTATTGAGATTGGTGATCTTCCCTTTTACAACGAAGATCTTGACAATGGAAACCCACCGCCGTCGTTCACAGCCTTCCGGAATCGGGTGGCCGAACTGGATGCCCTGATGTTTTTTTCCCCGGAATATAATCGTTCGGTGCCAGCGGTCCTTAAGAATGCGGTAGATGTCGCCTCACGTCCCTATGGGGCGAATGTTTGGGATGGAAAACCTGCCGCCGTCCTGAGTGCATCGATCGGAGGGGTCGCGGGTTTTGGAGCGAATCATCACCTCCGACAGTCCCTGGTCTTTGTCAATGTACCGGTCATGGCCCAACCTGAGGTCTATTTAGGAAATGTCAGCGGGCTGTTTAATGATGCTGGCACTTTAACCGATGAGAACTGTAAGGGTTTCCTGGCTGATTTTCTCAAAGCGTATCAGCTATGGGTCGAGCGATTCTTGAATTAAGAAAACGGTAATCTAAGCCGTTCTAGGACCCAAAAGTTATTTCTCCAAAATAAGTCGGCAAATGAAAATTGGGTTTGGCGTGTTCTACAGAATTCCACGAAACAAAGTGGGGATTGGGTAATCCGTCTCCACATTTATAGAAATTCGCGCTAACCGTCCTGCCCGAAAGCTGATCGAATGTTCTGTCAAAAAGATCGATGGGGATTAGTAAAATGATCTGCCATCTTTTTGACCCCGCTATTTGTTGGACATGGGTGAACGTATTCACCCTCCTGATCGCATCCGAACTGAATCGCTGACGTTCAGCTTTTATAGCTGGACCGTAACCAATGAGCCCTGTGCCCAATATGTTGAACTCCAAATTATAGTAATTTTCCCGCCCATCAAAGGATACAAAAAATTCAACGCAACTATCCTCCCAAACATTTTCGTTCGGTCGCAGGGCATTAGCGCGTAGAAACTCTTCTTCAATGCTATAGTGAAGAGCAATATACTGGCGGTCGTACGCAATTTGAAATTGCACATCCGGCTGGTAAGGATACTCTTTCAACCAAGAGGCCTGGTCGATCCTGTGCCATTGTATAGCTTGCATTTTTGCAGATAACGCGTGATAGGTTTGTTCCTGTCCCAGTTGATCCAGTAAGACAACGTTCAATTGTTTCATCCCTTCGACATTAAACTTTCCGTCAATATTTCTTGAAGCACAGCTCCATGCGCTTCTAACTCCGCAACCAGTTTAAGTTGACTACGGGTGCGTATCAGATTATGTTCTGGATAAGCCACCTTGTAATAAATATCACCCTCAATATAGTCCGTCAGAAACCGTACTGCCTGCATATAAGGAAGCAAATGTGTGGCGTAAATCAACGATTCAATTTCGGCATCTGTTAAAAAACCTTTTGCCTGGGAAAGGTAACCCGTGGTAAAAGCTTGATAGAGCGGGATATTGAGCACAACTTTCGACAAATCCGATTCGTCCTCAGCTGCTGAATTGATAATGGTACGAATGGCATCTCCGAAATCGTATGCGACATATCCCGGCATCACGGTATCCAAATCAATCACGCACTGGACCTGATCTTGCTTATCCAACAAAACGTTATTGAACTTCGTATCGTTGTGCGTAATACGCAAGGGAAGTTGGCCAGCGCGTCCCATTTCGAAAATTCGGCACATTGATTCTTCTCTGGCGAAGATATAATCGAGCAAGTCTTGGACACTCGACACACGATTTTGAGGATCCCCCTGAATGGCCTTTCTTAGGTTTGACAACCGAAATTCAACATTGTGAAAATTTGGCAAGATCTCCACCAGCTCTTTGGGATCTAAATCGCTAAGCTGTTTTTGGAATTGACCAAATGCCATCCCTCCAGAAAATGCCTGCTCAGGCGTTTCCAAAATATCATAACTTCGGGTATCTGGAATTAAATGAAATACGCGCCAATACTCCCCGTCATTATCTTTATAAAAGGTCGTACCATCCTTGGCTAACACGATGGTCATCGTACGTTTCATCACCTCAGATTCACCTAAATGAGACAGCTTCTTTTTCAAATGCCGACAAACCGTATCGATATTGTTCATCAAAGCGCTTACGTCTTGAAAAACATGATGGTTGATACGCTGCAAGAGATACAAATTCTCGTCCTGATCATCGGTCGTGATTTTGAAAGTATCATTTATGTGTCCCGAGCCAAACGGAACAGAATTCAAGATATTTCCTTTTAATTTAAAATGGCTTGCAGAATGGATACTTTTATCAGTTTTATTGGTTGACATTACTTCACTTTTCGTTCGTCTTTCATTGTATATAAATGCAATATCTACATAAGTGATCAATATTTAAAGAAAATTTTTCAATCAATCGGTTGCACAATCTTGGCAGCTTATGTGTGTTGAAACAACAGATGTGAACTGGATGGGTAATGCGCTTTTACACAATAACGCGTAAAACCCCCTTGATCTTTAATTAGCGGAGGTAAGCGCCAATCACTCTTCTCAGAAATGACAAACAGCTAACTACTTTCAAGTCCCCCCCCGCCATTGATCAAGGAAAATTATTAATACGCCGAAAAACTGGTCTAGTATATTTTGATATTCGCTTCACTCGGTCATCGCATCCGCAAGGATCGAGAACTTTCAGAAGAAATATAGAGCGTTAAAAAAGGGATGTTTTGGACAGAAAGGACCATTCGTGCAAAAATATCCGTAACATAGGATTAAGATTTTCAAAAAATGAATTTGAGAATAAAATTTTGTAATTTGGAGTTTCTTAAGCGATTGACACCTATATGCTCACTGAAATAGTTATTATTCTCCTTCTAATCATTCTCAACGGTTTACTTTCAGCATCTGAAATTGCTATTGTGTCCAGCAGAAAAGCCCGATTACGAGCAGTTAGCCCAAAAAACAAGGGCGCCAAAATGGCGCTCAAACTCAAAGAAAACCCCAACAATTTTTTATCTACCGTGCAAATCGGGATCACGTTGATCGGGATCTTAACAGGTTTCTTTTCCGGGGGAACCCTTTCCCTCTATTTAGCCGATACATTCAGTCAGATTGCTGTACTTGCACCCTATAGCAGTCAACTCGCCGTCGTTTTGGTCGTTTTGGTCATCACCTACCTCTCCCTGATTATCGGCGAATTGGTGCCCAAACGGATCGGAATGGCTATTCCGGAAAAATATGCTTCGTTCATGGCCGTTCCTATGTCGGTTCTGAGCAAGATCGTCCGCCCGTTTGTCTGGTTATTGAGCCAATCAACTGAATTTATTGTCCGTTTGTTTAATATAAAAGCGAATCAGAATGCGGTGACCGAAGAGGAGATAAAAGCGTTGGTAGATGAAGGGGTCGATAGCGGCGCAATCGAAGGGTTCGAACATGATATGGTGGATCGTGTTTTGAGTTTAGGCGATAAAAAGGCAATTAACTTGATGGTCCACCGGAGTAAAACTACATTTTTAGATATTCAAAAGCCTTTTGAAGAAAATAAAACATACATTTTAGCTGATGAACACACGGAATATCCGGTATGTAACGGCAGTTTCGACCATATTATTGGTTTAGTCCACGTCAAAACATTATTTCGTGAATACCTAACCTCCCGACAGCCTGATTTGGCAAAACTTGTTCAGCCAATCCCTTTCCTAAATGAGAACACCAATGCTTACAAGGCGCTACAAACGTTAAAAAACTCCCAAGTACTTCAAGCAGTTATTGTTGATGAATATGGAAGTCCTCAGGGCATCATTACGATGACCGACATCGTGGCTGCACTCGTGGGTGGGTTTGAATCACCCGAACATGCCGAAAAGAAGACCATTCGTCGTAGGGAAGATGGTTCATTTGTCATCGATGGGAGTTTTCAGCTCGATGACTTCGTCGATATGTTCCACTTGGAAATGAGCGAAGAGGAAGAAGAAGAAATAGGAAACCTTACGACCGTAGCCGGATTGGTATTCCTATTGCTTGACCATATCCCAGTAGAAGGTGAAAAGGCCGTTTACAAACACGTAGAGTTCGAGGTTTTGGATATGGATGGACACCGAATCGACAAGTTGATTCTAACCGCACATAATCTTCCCTCAGGAGAACCGTCAAACATCGATTAAAAATTTCGTACGCTAACCACTCCAAATTCTATTGCATCCGCCAGATTTAAGAGGGATAGTTACTCGTGAGCCTGAACAATCTTTAGAAGTTCGTTTTTGGTTAACAGACCACTTTGACGCCAAACTTGCTGCCCTCCTCGATAGAGCATAAGGGTCGGCACTCCTTGCACTCGAAATTCAGTTGCGATCGATTGATTTTTGTCCACATCAATCTTGATAATACTTAAGGCATCCCCAAGATCTTCTTTGAGTTCTTTAAGGATTGGCGCAAGCGTCTGACAGGGGCCGCACCATTCGGCGGAAAAATCCACCAGCACCATTTTGTTTTTTTGAATTATTTCGTTGAAAGAAGCCATTTTAATATCTATTTACAAGTAAGGTATACACATTTTTTCTAAATCAACTATATCACCGACATATAAATTGAGATCGACCGATCCCGTAATACCTCGCACTGTTCCTTGTTCGGAAAACTGCCAGAATATCCAATGTTTTTTGGGGCGTTCAACCCAAAAGTTATAATTGGCGATCCATAACGGATAATCAGAAAACTCCTGTTCTAGAAAATCGGAGAAATAGCTATCTCCCGAATACAAAACGGGTCGTACTCCATAATGTTTTTCTATACGATCAAGCCAACGCTTTAATGCCACCCGCAAACTGCCGAGCGATCGATTACGAGGAAGTTCTTCGATATCCAACACTGGCGGCAAGTCGCCAGGCTGCAAATGCACTTGCTTAATGAAGTTATCTGCCTGCTTAATGGGGTTCTCATCCGGACGGAAATAATGATACGCGCCACGAAGTTTATTCCGCTCTTTTACACCTTTCCAATTTTCCATAAACAGACGGTCCTGTCCATCTTCGCCCATGGAAGCCCGTATAAAAACAAAATCCAAAGGAAATTCCTCATTGATCGTGAGTACATCGTCCCATAAGATTTCCCCTTGATAATGTGAGACGTCAATACCGAACACCCGATCAGCATGTCTATGCATCAGTTCAATATTCCGTAAATCGTGCTTGCTCAATTGTGCTTCTTTCACTTCTTCGCTCGGAAGCCATTGACGTAACAGATAGGAAATACCAACACGATGCTGCCATCCAAAGATGACCATCACCAGAATGAATGGGATAACGACACTCCAAATCAGCAGATTTTTTTTTAATCGCTGCTCCGCCAGCGTAGCTTGCTTGCTTGCTCTCCCTCGGGTTTTTGACATTATCCGCGAAAATAGCCTAATTTGGTTACAGAATCAAAAAAATAAATCATGAACGTCTATAACCCTAAAGATTGGCTGAGTAAAAAAATTTATCGAAGAAGCTTGGCTAGTTTAGATAAACTACTTCCCTACCTCATCGTCTCTGCCTTGATCGCAGGCCTAACAGCTTATATAGAACTGGAATACCTAAAGATATCCGAACAAAGCTCGTTAGGGAATATTACAGCAATACATACCTTGCTCGGTTTCGTACTTTCTCTTCTGCTGGTTTTCAGAACAAATACCGCCTACGATCGTTGGTGGGAAGCTAGAAAACAGTGGGGAGAACTGACCAATATCAGTCGATCGATGGCGATCAAAATCAATTCATTTTTAGAGCCAGACGACAGCATAAACCGAAGCTTCTACAGAAAGGCAATTCCGCTCTTCGCAGAAATTTTATCCAATCATCTCAAATCTGAACAGACGAAATTCATGCTTGAGAAGTCCGAACAGACAGATTTAATTCGTAACCTAGACCTGAAAAAACATGGACCCAATCAGGTCGCTTCCATGATTTTTCGCAATACCAATCAACTCTATCAACAGGGAAAAATCAGCGGCGAACAACTGATTGTCCTCAACGGAGAGTTTACGGCCATGATGGACGTGGCGGGTTCTTGTGAACGAATTAAAAACACGCCAATTCCAATGAGTTACAATGCGTTTATTAAAATATTTATTATCCTGTACACAATCACCCTTCCGATAGGCTACGTCCTTTCAATGGGTTATTTCATCGTTTTAGCGGTCCCCTTTATTTTCTATGTGCTAGCGACCATTGAAATGATCGGCGAATCTATCGAAGACCCTTTCGGCACCGATCCGGACGATGTTCCTATCGATAAAATCGCGTCAAATATCCGAAAACATACCAGAGAGATCGTATCCACATAATTATCCCAGCAAGGCTGCCTTCGAATCGTTTCGGATCGTACCCCTTTGGATAACGGATTGACCACTACGTTTTACTGCGTCAGTTGTTAAACAACTAGATTGATTATCCTTCCTTTAACGTAGATAATTTTCTTAAAAGTTTTGCCCCCCAACAACCGCAATACGTCTTGATTGGCCCGAACAATTTCCTCTACAGCCTGCTGATCGAGATCTAAAGAAAGAGATAAATTCATCTTCATCTTTCCATTGATCGACAACGGGTAAGCAAACTCACTTTCTACTAAATAGTCAGGGTTAAACATAGGATATCTCGCATAGGAAATCGACCCGGGTGTATGCCCCAACCGCTCCCAAAGCTCTTCGGTAATGTGTGGCGCATAAGGATGTAAGACAACGAGTAGGTCTTCCAGAATTGCGCGTTTGTCCGTCTTAAGATCCGTCAATTCGTTCACGCATATCATGAACGCAGAAACCGATGTGTTAAACGAGAATCGTTCGATATCCTCTTCGATTTTGTTGATAATTTTGTGCAGCGCTTTAAGCTCGGCCTTGGTCGGGTCTTCGTCCGATATTTGAAATTCTCCTTCCGTATTATGAAACAGTCGCCAGACTTTACGTAAAAATTTATATACGCCTTCGATACCGTTGGTATTCCATGGCTTAGATTGTTCCAATGGACCCAAAAACATTTCGTATAATCGCAACGTGTCTGCTCCGAATTGCTCAATGATATCATCGGGATTCACGACGTTGAATTTTGACTTAGACATTTTCTCCACCTCCGCCCCGCAAAGATAGCGTCCATCTTCTAAAATGTACTCAGCGTCCCGAAACTCGGGTCGAAACTTTTTAAACTCATCCAGATCAAGCACATCATTGTGTACAATATTTACATCAACATGTAGAGAAACCGTTCTATATTGGTCCTTAAGCCCGCGGGAAACAAAAGTGTTGGTCCCCGAACCATCGTCATTAAGAAGACGATAAACAAAGTTGCTACGACCTTGTATCATCCCCTGATTGATCAACTTCTTGAAAGGCTCTTCAGCATTATGGTATCCGATATCTTTAAGGAATTTACTCCAGAACCTTGAGTAGAGCAAATGACCTGTAGCGTGCTCTGAGCCACCTATGTATAAATCAACATCTTGCCAATAGTTCAAGGCATCGGTAGAAGCAAATTCAGATTCATTCTTCGAGTCCATATAACGGAACCAGTACCAGGACGAACCGGCCCAACCCGGCATTGTACTCAATTCATAATCGTACTGCCCTTGGTATTTCCACCCTGCCGCACGTCCAAGCGGTGGTTCGCCTGTCTCTGTTGGCAAATACTTATCGACCTCTGGTAGCAACAACGGCAATTCGCTTTCCTCGATGAGTTGCGGCAATCCATCCTTGAAATATACGGGTACAGGTTCACCCCAGTAGCGCTGCCTTCCAAAAATCGCATCTCGCATCCGATAATTAATCTTTGCGCGTCCCATTTCAAGTGACTCTAGCCTATCAATTAGCGTATTTACTGCATCCTGATAGGCCATTCCGTTAATCAGTGCGGAATTGATGTATTTTCCTTCTTTTGTCGGATCCGCCGCTTCGCTGATATCCTGACCATCTGAGATCACGATAATCGGTAGATCAAAGTGTTTGGCAAACAGATAATCTCGTTGATCGCCAGATGGAACCGCCATCACTGCTCCGGTACCGTAGCTCGCCAATACGTAATCCGCTATCCAAATTGGAATATCTTGGCCACTTAAAGGGTGTTTTGCAAAAGACCCTGTAAACGCTCCGGATACAGTCTTGGTGTCTGCCATGCGATCAAGTTCAGATTTTTTAGAGGTTGTTGCTCGGTATCTTTCAACCTCCTCGCGGTGACGATCAGTGGTCAGCGTGTCGACTAAATCATGTTCAGGGGCTAGCACCAAAAAGCTCACCCCATAAAGGGTGTCCACTCTGGTGGTAAAGACTTCGATTTCATCATTTCTCTCGGGCAGACGGAATTTCACACTCGCACCAACCGACCTACCGATCCAATTCCGTTGCATTTCTACAAGCGGTTCGGGCCAATCTACGCGATCAAGTCCATTTAATAAACGGTCCGCATAAGCTGTTATACGCATAGACCATTGCATCATCTTTTTCTGTTCGACCGGGAATCCGCCCCGTTCGGAAACACCATTCACAACCTCATCATTCGCTAAGACAGTACCTAGTGCTGCACACCAATTTACTGTACTCTCTCGCAGATAGGCCAGGCGATATTTCAGCAATTCCTCTTGCCGCTCCTGATCATTTAATGTCTTCCACTCAACCTCGGTAAGTTGCCGCGTATCGTCATCGCAAACCGCCTGAATATCTTGAGTTCCATTTGTACTCAATTTTTCAATTAAGGTAGAGATAGGTTCTGCCCTGTCACTGTGCTTGTTATACCACGAATCAAAAAGCTTCATAAAAACCCATTGCGTCCACTTGTAATAAGATGGATCAGAGGTTCGAATTTCTCGTGACCAATCGTATGAAAATCCAATTCGGTCAAGCTGTTCCCGGTAACGATTAATATTGGTCTCGGTCGTCAATGCTGGATGTTGCCCGGTCTGAATCGCATATTGCTCAGCGGGCAATCCGAAGGAATCATATCCCATGGGATGCAAAACATTAAACCCCTTCAAACGTTTATAACGCGAAAAAATATCGGAGGCTATATAACCGAGGGGATGTCCCACATGCAATCCAGCACCCGACGGGTAAGGAAACATGTCCAATACATAGTACTTCGGTTTGTCCATAGACGACGAAGTTTTGAAGGTTTGGTGTTCAGCCCAGAAGTTTTGCCACTTCTTCTCGATAGATTGATGATTATACTCCATTTTGCATGTAAAATATGGTACAAAGAACTGCGAAATTAGCTATTTTAAGGCAAATTCAATACAAAAGTTTTCCTTCGTAAGCAATAAATTCAGATATTCGCTGTTAGAGAATTAGCGAAAGTACTGACGAACATGCCTGAAGACAGATGCGTCGGTTAATCGTATTATTTTTCGATGAATCGATTGAATTCATTACTTTCGCATCTAGTATCTTACATTATAAATTTATATGCCAGTGATCGAACAGGGTTCATCAAGAAAGAAAACCAAATCGGTATATGTATCCACAGTCATCAGTATTGCATTAGTCCTGCTAATGACGGGCTTGCTCGGTCTGATCCTGGTACATGCGAAAAATCTTTCTCGTTACGTTAAAGAAAACATAGTCCTTAATATCATTGTCAACGACAACGTCAGCGAAGGCGATGTACTTTCTCTTCAGAAAGATTTAGAGCAGGACGATTTCGTCCTTCGATCTGAATACGTGAGTAAGGAGCTTGCCGCCAAAAACCTTAAAGAGGACCTCGGAGAGGATTTTGTTGAATATCTCGGTCGAAACCCGTTGTTACCTTCAATTGATATTTACTTAAAGGAGCAATACGCAAATAGTGATAGCATCCAAATGTTCATCAACAAAGTGGGTAAAAACAGTAGAATTAACGAGGTGGTTTATCAAGAGTCATTAATTGACATGGTCAATAAAAACATCCGATTAATCGGGATTGTGATTCTCGCCTTCACAGCCATTCTTTTGATTATCGCCGTCGCGTTGATTAACAACACAATTCGTCTGGCAATCTATTCACAACGGTTCCTAATTAAAAGTATGCAGCTCATCGGGGCGACTAAAAATTTTATTCGGAAACCTTATATCTTCTATGGTATTGCCCACGGTCTAATCGGGTCGTTAATTGCCATTCTACTGTTAATTCTAACGCTTCAATTTGCTCAACAACAAGTCCCTGAACTTGTTTTCTTAAGGGATTGGTTCGAATTCGCCATGATATTCGCCATCGTTATCGTCTTGGGCATCTTGATATCGGGAGCAAGCACGTATTTTGCTGTAACCAAGTATTTAAGAGCGAAATCCGCCAGTCTTTATCGATAAAAAAGTCAACTCAAATGAAGAGCATGAGCCAAACGCATAAAAAAAATAAACCAGATCAACGCAACTCCGCTAAAGCTGGGTTCGTATTCCAAAAAGTAAATTATCAGTTGTTCGTAGCTGCCATCCTTATCGTGCTGGTTGGTTTTATACTGATGATGGGAACCGAAGATATCTACAGCTTCACTAAAATCACCTTAGCACCTTTAGTGGTCGTCTTAGGGTTTGGACTGGGATTCGTAGCAATCTTATACAAACCTAGAGACAAAGCCGAGTAAGGTTAATGAGTTATTTCGAAGCGATTATTCTGGCCATCATTGAAGGCCTGACCGAATACCTCCCGATCTCCTCGACAGCTCACATGGGTTTTACAGCCTCCTTGATGGGCATGGAGGAAAGCGAATACCTCAAAATGTTCCAAGTGTCAATTCAATTTGGAGCGATTCTTTCCATTGTGGTCTTGTACTGGAGAAGATTTTTTGAGTTCAGTAATCTGAAGTTTTATTACAAGTTAGCCATCGCTGTTATCCCGGCATTGGTACTCGGTAAATTACTCGATGAGCGGATTGAATCCGTATTGGGAAACCAGATAGCGATCTCGACAGTTTTAGTCCTGGGAGGCGTCGTCTTATTGTTTGTTGACAAGTGGTTTAAAAACCCCACGATACTCGATGAAAAACAGATTCCCATTAAAAAAGCATTTATTATCGGGTTTTGGCAATGTCTGGCCATGATGCCAGGAACTTCTCGATCTGCTGCATCGATCATTGGGGGACTGACACAAGGCTTAGATCGGAAGGCCGCCGCAGAGTTCTCTTTCTTCCTTGCGGTACCAACCATGTTAGCGGTCACCGTGTATTCGATCTTTGTAAAAACCTGGGGAGAAGGAACTGCCAATGCCCAAAGGGGTTATGAAATGATCATGGCTAGCAGTGAAACTATTTGGATTTTCATTATAGGCAACATCGTTGCCTTTGTTGTGGCAATGATTGCTGTCAAGACCTTCATTAGCTTCCTTACCAAATACGGTTTTCGGTTTTGGGGGTGGTATCGCATCGTTATTGGGATCGCTTTATTAATTTTCTTTTCGTTTTTTCAATCATAGACTCCAACGTGACCAGTTTTTTGGACTGAAAACTTAACAATGAGGCTATATATTCCTATTCTACATCTGGAATAATATTCCTATTTTTGCAGAAATTACTTCATGCAGATCATGCACAATAGTCCTACAAACGGGCTATCTGCGGGAACTGCTTTTTTAGAAGAACATATCTTGATGGATTATACGACGAAAGACCAGACCGTGCCCCACTTTAGTTTTGCTGAGGGAGAAGTATTACTGATCGACAAACCACTCCATTGGACTAGTTTCGACGTCGTTGGAAAACTTCGCAACAGTATTAAACCATTAAAAGTCAAAGTTGGACACGCGGGCACGCTGGATCCACTGGCGACAGGGCTTCTGATCGTTTGCACCGGCAAAATGACCAAGAAAATCGATGGTTTCCAAGTCGAAGAAAAAGAATACGTCGGAACCTTCACATTAGGAGCGACTACTCCTTCATACGATTTAGAAACCGAAGTTGATCAAACCTTCGAGGTTTCCCATATCACCGAGGATCTTATTCGATCCACAGCCGAACAATTCATAGGTATCCAGCAACAGTATCCCCCAGCCCATTCCGCGATTAAAATGGGCGGTGAACGTGTGTACGAAAAAGCCAGACGCGGCGAGCAGGTAGCGCTGAATTCCCGCACAGTCGACATCATGGAATTCGTCATATCTAGAATTGAGATGCCAGTCGTCCATTTTAAAATAAAATGTAGCAAAGGTACCTATATACGCTCAATTGCACATGATATGGGTAAGGCCCTTCAGTCTGGTGCACACCTGTCGTCATTACGTCGAACCAAAAGCGGCAACTTTGACGTTGAAAACGCCTGGAATTTAGAGGATTTAATCGCCAGAGTAAAACAAACCAAAACCCAAATCAAGGGCGAAGAACCACAAGCTTAAACAGAAAATGAAGATATACCGGAACCTGGATGAATTTGAACCGCTCGACTATGCGATCGTCACCATCGGAACCTTTGATGGCGTACATATAGGCCATCAAAAGATCGTACACAAACTGAATGAACTAGCCAAGGACAATACCGGGGAAACTGTACTATTAACTTTTTACCCCCATCCCCGACTAATCATCAACCCAGACGACGATAGTCTGCGCTTAATCAATGATATTGAGGAAAAAGTTCAACGATTGTCTTATGCAGGAATCGATCATCTGATCATCACACCGTTTACACGTGACTTTTCTAATCAATCCCCTGAAGAGTACATCTCTCAGGTTTTGGTCAATAAAATTGGGTGTAAAAGGATTGTAATTGGCTATGACCACCATTTCGGCAAAAACCGTCAGGGCACAATTAAAGATTTAATCCAGAATGCTTCTATTTTTGATTATAACGTGGACGAGATTGCTGAGCAGGATATAGAAGACGTGGCCGTTTCTTCAACCCGTATTCGAGAATCCCTGATCAAAGGTGATATTACTACCGCGAACAAATATTTGGGGTATCCGTTTGAACTTACCGGCACGGTCATCAGAGGAGATCAAATTGGTCGGGAAATCGGATTTCCCACTGCTAATTTGCATGTCCACGAGATGCATAAATTGATTCCGGCGTACGGCATCTACGCGGTCGACGTTGAGGTTTATCCCCGGACCGCCGAGATCGTTTCGGGCGATTACTTCCAACCCCAACCCGAACGAATTGCCAAAGGGATGTGTTATATCGGCACGCGCCCCACGGTCGATGGAATGAACCGTAAGATCGAAGTTAATTTATTAGACTTCAATGATGATTTATATAGCAAAACCGTGCGTGTTAAGTTTTTGGAGTTTATCCGACACGACCAATGGTTCGAAAGTCTCGAATTAATGCAAAATCAGATCAAAGACGATGAGAACGCTATTAGAGAGTTTTTTGAAAACCGTCAACAATCTCTTGATAAATAACTGTTTATAGGCAAGTTACCTCTTTTATGTTGCGTATAAGTTGACCACTCGGAGGGTGAAATATTCTAATAGAGTTCAAAAATATCTTTGACACCTAATACCTTACGCGAGGTAAACCCTTCTGCATACTTGACCTGTATCGAACGACCTAATTCCTGAGCTCTAGCCTTAGTGGAGGCTATAAATTCAGGGTTGGAAATATATGTTCGCGGCTGGTCATCCTCCGTGGCAACATTGAACTGAGAAGTATACGCCAATACCGAGCGTTCCTTAATGTCCCAGTAATCGGTAATATCAACTAAAATATCCGGCTGTATATATTGATCTTGTATAAGCTGCAACTGTAGACGAGGTCGAAAAGCTTCTTGAGGTTCACCGTCCAGCTCGGTGACCACTCGACGTAATCCAGCCAAAAATAGCGAATCATTAACCAACCGACTGGCTCTACCATGGTCAGGATGTCGATCCTCTAGCGCGTTAGTGACGACGATTTCGGGACGATACTTTCGAATTGCCCGGATGACAGGCAACTGATCGGCCTGATTATTCTCAAAAAAACCATCTCGAAGACCTAGATTGTCTCTAATGGACACCCCTAATATTTCCGCCGCACGGGTCGCCTCTTCCAATCGAATCTCCGCAGTTCCTCGAGTACCTAATTCCCCTTGCGTCAAATCAATAACACCAACTTTCCGGCCCTGATCGACGTATTTCGCAATTAAGCCACCTGCTCCTAACTCGGCATCATCCGGATGCACAGTTATCACCAATAGATCCAATTTCATTTTATCTGAATTTTACACGAAATTACGAATTACTCGCGATTACTCATCACTGAGCAACGTTTCTATACGATTATGTAATTTCTTTGACATAGGACTTGTAAAAGAATAGAAGTGATCAACAACCTCTCCCCTTTTATTGATCAAATATTTGTGAAAGTTCCACATCGGAGCGGCCCCTACCTTACCATTGATCTGAATATCCGATAGGTATCGATACAAAGGATCCGCATATTCTCCCACGACATGAATCCTTTTGAATACCGGGAAACTCAACTGCTGGTTGACTCGGCAATAGGTTTCCAAATTACGTCCAGTCAACGGTTCTTGATTTCTAAAATCGTTAGAGGGGAAAGCAAGCACTTCAAAACCCAATTCCTTATAGCGGCGGTACACACTTTCGAGTCCACTAAATTGACGTCTAAAAAAACACTGACTGGCGGTATTGACGATTAGCAATACTTTACCGTTGAAATCGCGCAGGGATTTCTTGCGCCCATTAAAATCCAAGGCGTCAAAATCATAAACTGTATTGTTCATTCTAAGGTTTTTTAATGGTTAGTAACGGGTCGTGAACGCTCATATTCACGAATTATATTTTCTATTTCATAGTCTTCTTCTGGGTTATACGTGCTTTTCAAGTTGTGCCCGAAAATTCGTGCAAAACCTTGGAATACGAAAGCGGAAATATTTCCTTTCATATCACGCACCAAATCATAACTCGTGCTACCCGTCTGTCGTTCAATCAATTTAACTAATATCTTACCTTGTGAAACACTCAAATTTTTAACCTCCGAGGTGATCTTCTCTTTAATTTCACGTTCGCATTGTTTGATTAATCTTTTTTCCTCTCGATGAGAATTGGCCACCGCCAAGTCCCGATCCAACTGATCGTAACGTCGCTGCGCATAAACGGCATAGGGCAGTACCCGTATAACGTTTCTCCTGAGACGGAGGTACTTTTGACGATCAGTCTCCGATTTGAAGGTTCGTCTAGCCCGAATGACAACCTCCTCGATCGGAAACCAAGGCACCACCTCGCCGTTATCTAATTTTGTCGTCGCGTAATGTTCCACCACCTCGGGTTTTCCAGCTCCATAGTGTGGTTTAACCAGCGTCTGGGCCCAACTTGATTCCGAAAATAGAATCAAAGCCATCGCCAAAAAAACCCACTTTTTAATACTTCCACACATATTCTAAATAATAACCCTATGCGATAAATCTAATTTTTATTCCGTATATTTATGCATTAGCACGCATTAATTTCCAATGGAATTACATGCCCAATAAATATAACAAATAAATTTTTATTTATAGAGTTAGCATTTGCATTTTTATGGAAGAATATGTGATTGATACTGAGGCTGAAAATAAAGAAATCCGTAAAAGATACCGTGCGCTCCTGCGGGTATGCAAACCGACCCTTCAAAAGGGCGATAAACAACAAGTAAGGAAAGCGTTTGACCTTGCCCTGGAAAGTCATAAGGACGTGCGACGTAAGTCAGGTGAACCTTATATTTACCACCCGATTGCCGTAGCACAGATTGCTGCCGAGGAAATAGGACTCGGCACAACCTCGATCGTCTGTGCACTGTTACACGATGTGGTTGAAGACACCAGTGTGACCTTACAGGAAATTGAAGAACAATTTGGTAAAAAAGTCGTCCGCATTATCGATGGGCTCACCAAAATTTCGGGAATTTTCGACCCCAACAGCTCCATGCAGGCAGAGAACTTCCGGAAGATGCTGCTCACTTTGGCAGATGATGTACGGGTGATCCTGATCAAATTAGCCGATCGAGTTCACAATATGCGGACAATGGAGTTCATGGCTCGGCATAAGCAGTTAAAAATTGCCTCCGAGACGAGTTACCTGTATGCGCCATTAGCGCACCGGCTCGGCCTTTACGCAATTAAATCGGAACTGGAAGATCTATCAATGAAGTTTACGGATCCCGACACGTATAAATTCATCGCGAAAAAACTAAATGAAAAGAAAGCTGAACGGGAAAAGTTTGTAGGCGATTTCATCGGACCGATTCAAGAAATTCTTACTGCAGAAGGTATTTACGCTTCTGTTTTTGGTCGACCCAAATCCATTCACTCGATCTGGAATAAAATGCGCAAAAAATCTATTCCTTTCGAGGAAGTCTATGATTTATTTGCCATCCGAATCATTATCGACACCGATGATGAAAAAGAAAAAACCGAGTGCTGGAAAGTGTATTCGATTGTGACGGATTTATACCGCCCGAATCCGGATCGTCTGCGAGATTGGATCTCCTCGCCTAAGGCCAACGGTTACGAATCGTTACACACAACGGTGATGGGACCAAGAGGACAATGGGTAGAGGTGCAAATTCGCACAAGGAGGATGAACGAGATTGCAGAAAAAGGCTTTGCCGCTCACTGGAAATATAAGGAATCGCATTCGGACAACGGACTGGACCAGTGGATTCAGAAGGTTCGAGAGATATTGAGTAATCCCGAACCGAATGCATTAGATTTTGTTGACGACTTTAAGATGAACCTGTTCTCTGACGAGATTTTCATCTTTACGCCTAAAGGAACTTTAGTACAACTTCCAAATGGCGCCACTGCGTTGGACTTTGCTTTCGAAATCCATACCGATATTGGAGCCACTTGTATTGGAGCAAAAGTCAACCATAAGCTCGTTCCTTTGAGCCAGGAGTTACAAAATGGAGATCAGGTTGAGATCATTACCTCGAGCAAACAAACCCCCAAGGAAGATTGGTTAAATTTTGTCGTCACCGCCAAGGCCAAATCCAAAATAAAAAGCTCTCTGAAGGAAGAGAAACGCCGAGTAGCTGAAGATGGAAAAGAGGTTTTAGAACGCAAACTCAAATCGTTGAAAATTACCTACAATACGGAAAACATCAACAAAATTGCGAACTATTTTAAATATCCTAGCTCACAAGAACTCTTCTATAATGTTGCTAAAGGCACAATAGACATGAAGAATCTTCGGGATTTTGTCGCAAATGAGCGTTCTGAAGATGCCAATCAGAATCAATTTCAAACGCATATTAACGGTCTTGTCGAAAAAATAAACAAGAAAGACGACACGATTCTAATTGGAGATGATTATCAGGAGATTGATTACACCCTAGCGCCCTGTTGTAATCCTATCCCTGGTGATGATATTTTTGGATTCCTTACGGTCAACGACGGAATCAAGATTCATCGCACGAGCTGCCCGAACGCCTCGAAACTCATGGCCAACTATGGCTATCGTATATTGAAAGCCAAATGGGCCTCCCTTCATAATAGTGTCGCCTTTTTGACCGGATTAAAAATAGTAGGAATCGATGATGTGGGCTTAGTTAATCGAATTACAACCGTCATATCACATGACTTTGGTGTCAACATTCGCTCCCTAGCCATATCGAGCAACGAAGGGATATTCGAGGGCGACATCATGGTATTCGTGAACGACACCACGCAGTTGGATAATTTAATTAAACACCTGAAGCAAATCCAGGGCATTACCGGCGTGACCCGCTATGAATCGGAAGTCTAAAGACTGACAACGGATTGACATTTGTAATCGCCAATGCGCAACTAATTTGGTAAATTTGAACTTTATAACAAAGCAAGCCTTATGAAACAGGGTGAAAACTACGAAACGGTAAAGAAGATTTTTGAGGCTTATCTCGAAAATAAGAATCTTAGAAAGACGCCTGAGCGTTACGCGATTCTAGAAGAAATCTATTCTCGCTCGGATCACTTCGATGTGGAATCTTTATACATCCACATGAAAAACAAAAAATATCGTGTCAGCCGCGCAACCGTGTATAATACATTGGAACTTTTGGTTTCTTGTGATCTGGTGACGAAGCATCAATTTGGTCGCAACATGGCGCAGTTTGAAAAATCCTATGGATTCAAGCAACACGATCATGCCATCTGTATCGAGTGCAATAAAGTCGTTGAGTTTTGTGATCCTCGAATTCACCAAATTCAGACGATGATCGGTGATTTGCTTAATTTTGACATCAAACACCACTCATTGAACCTGTATGGAATCTGTGCAGACTGCCGCAAAACCAAATCCAACGCCGAGGCTCCCGCTGAGGAAGCAGTAATTTCAAATTAATTTAACAAACGAAGAATTAATATATACCTTTGTTCGGAAAAAGGCTATAATCACTCCCTTTTTCCGGATTTTTCTTTTTTTGATTCGTGAACAAGTAAATTAAATTTTAACAAATAATTTCATTACAGAATATGCAAGTTGATGTGCTATTGGGGTTGCAGTGGGGTGACGAAGGTAAGGGCAAAATTGTGGATGTCTTTTGCCCAAAATATGATTTAATTGCTCGTTTTCAAGGTGGACCAAACGCCGGACACACCTTAGAGTTTGATAACAAGAAGTTCGTTCTCAACACGATTCCTTCAGGAATTTTTAATGAGAGCACGCTTAACCTCATCGGAAACGGTGTAGTCATCGATCCTATTATCTTAAAAAGGGAACTTGATAATCTGAAAGCTGCGGGGTTTGATCCTGTTGGAAACGGCACGCTCGTCATCGCTCGAAAAGCACATTTAATTCTACCGACACATCAATTATTGGATGCCGCTTCAGAATCCAAAATGGGCACTGAAAAAATTGGATCTACCTTAAAGGGAATTGGTCCAACCTATATGGACAAAACCGGACGGAATGGACTACGTGTCGGTGACACCACGTTAGCCGATTTCCAAGAGCGCTATGAAAAACTAAAGCAAAAGCATTTGTCCATGTTGGCTCATTACGGCGAGATTCCGGATTTTTCTGAAAAAGAGCAAGCGTTTATGGATGCCATCGAATTTTTACGCAGTATTCCTCAGGTGGATTCTGAACATTTGGTTAACCAATATCTGCGTGATGGAAAACGTGTTTTAGCCGAAGGTGCACAGGGAACGCTACTGGATGTAGACTTTGGTTCCTATCCTTTTGTTACCTCCTCGAATACGACCTCTGCGGGCGCGTGTACCGGTTTGGGAATAGCCCCCAATAAAATCGGAGAAGTCTACGGTATTTTTAAGGCATACGCGACCCGTGTTGGCGGGGGACCATTTCCCACAGAGCTTCACGATGATACGGGTGAACAACTTCGTCAACTTGGCCATGAGTTCGGAGCGACTACCGGACGCGCGCGGAGAACTGGATGGATTGATTTACCAGCCCTTAAGTATGCCATTATGATCAATGGTGTCACTGAGCTCATCATGATGAAAGCCGATGTTCTGGATACATTTGAAGATATCTATGTATGTACTCATTATCAATATCAAGATAAAACTATTGATTACATGCCCTATGAAATCATTACCGACAAACCGCAGCCGGTTCTAAAAAAATTAAAAGGCTGGAACATGGACACAACAGCTATTAGCAGTAAAGCCGAAATTCCGCAAGAGTTGAACGACTATATCGCTTATCTCGAAGCGGAACTACAGGTGCCCATCAAGTACCTCTCAGTCGGTCCCGACAGAAAGCAAACCATAGTGTTATAAAGTTATGGCTGAAGCCATATTTGAGACGGCTCTTGGACCATTTATCGCAAAAGCGCTAACCTGGTCCAGGAGTTTCGAACAGGTAGCGCTCTTTCAATCTAACGTTTTCCCAGATCGCTACAGCAAATTAAATTTCTTAATGGCTGTCGGTGCCAGAGATGAGTTTTCGGCTGTGGCGGGTACCGCTTGCCAGGGTCTTGAGGAATTTAGGACCAAAAACCCGAACCAATGGATGCCGGGCTTTTTAAGTTATGATCTAAAAAACGAAATCGAAGCACTCCAAAGTCGTCATGAGAACCTGCTAGACTTTCCAGACGCCTATTTTTTTGTGCCAAAAATAGTGATTCAATCGATCGGACAGAACATTATCATCCAAGCGGATCATCCCCGAGCAATTTTCCAGGCGATTATAAACACCCTCGCCGATAACCATACGCCACCTTATTCCGGTGTTATCAAAACCAGAATGATCAAAGGAGATTATATGGAAGCTTTTGGCAAATTAAAACAACACATCAAACAGGGTGATATTTACGAGGCCAACTTATGTCAGGAGTTTTACGGTGAAGGCGTTAAGCTAGACAATCCTGAAGCTTTCTATCTGACTCTCAATCAAGTCTCTCCTACTCCATTTTCAGCCTATTTTAAATTGAAAAATCGGTATATTCTTTGCGCTTCGCCAGAACGCTTTCTTGCACGCCGTGGCCGTCAATTGATTTCACAACCCATTAAAGGTACTGCAGTCAGGGGGCGTACGCCGCAAGAGGATACGTTATTGAAACAACAACTCATCAACAGCACCAAGGAAGTAGCCGAAAACGTAATGATCGTCGACCTCGTCCGTAATGATTTGACTCGAAGCGCGCTCCCGGGGACGGTTGAGGTGGCTGAGAAATTAGGTGTTTACAGTTTCCAACAAGTTCATCAAATGATTTCAACGGTTGTGTGCCAACAGGCCCCGACGGTCAAAGATCGCCAAATCATCCGTCATACTTTCCCTCCTGGATCGATGACCGGGGCACCGAAAATATCCGCGATGCAACTCTGTGATCGCTATGAAAATTCTCGGCGAGGTGTTTACTCGGGATCGTTAGGTTATTTTGCCCCAGACGGAGATTTCGACTTTAATGTAGTGATACGCAGCTTGCTATATAACGACCAGCGTAATTATCTATCGTTTCACACCGGTAGTGCCATCACCGTGGAGGCCGATGCCGAACAGGAATACCAGGAATGCAACACCAAGGCATCTGCGATATTTCAAGCGCTAGGTCAGAAACGTTAAACAAATTAACCAACTAATCGTAATAAAACGGTTATTTTTGCAATAAAATCTGTAAACTATTAACATTTTACTATTTTTGTCAAACTATGCGCTGTGGCTAAATATCACGAGCCACCGAAGCGGCTATTTATTATTATAGAATTTTAATGGGACGACATATCTTAAAGAGAGAACAGGCGATTACGTTTGTGAAAGAAACGTTTTCGGTTGGCCTAAAGAAGGCATTAAACCTTATTCCGGTATCCTCTCCCCTGGTCGTATTGGACGGCACAGGCATCAATGATGACCTCAATGGAATAGAACGACCCGTTTCCTTTCCGATCAAATCCTTATCTGATCGGCGGGCGGTAGTGGTCCACTCTTTAGCCAAATGGAAACGAATCCGTCTTAGAGAATTGGAAATTGAACCGGGAGAAGGCATCCTAACCGATATGCGTGCCTTGCGACCAGACGAAGACTATTCTGCTATTCATTCTATCTACGTCGATCAATGGGATTGGGAACGCTGTATTTTGCCGGAAGATAGGAATCTCCCTTTTCTTCTCGATACGGTCAAAACGATTTATCGAGTTATTTACGATACGGAGCAGATCGTGGCTTCTCATTACCCCGAAGCTCAAGCGACTCTACCGAAAGAAATCAAATTGATTTCAGCCGAAGAATTACTCTGTGCTTATCCGAATCTAACAGCTAAACAACGAGAAAACGCTGTTTGCAAAGAATATGGAGCTGTTTTTGTCTACGGAATCGGCGGACAACTTTCTAATGGTGAACCGCACGATGGACGAGCAGCAGATTACGATGACTGGAGCACTGTTAATCAGAAAGGTCATCACGGGTTAAACGGCGATATTTTAGTTTGGAATCCAATACTGGAAACTGCATTTGAGCTTTCCTCGATGGGCATACGCGTTGATAAAAAAGCGCTATTGATGCAACTTGAACTCCGCAATAGTCTGGAAAGACAGCGTTTGACATTTCATCAGATGTTACTCAATGGCCAATTACCGGAATCTATCGGTGGCGGTATTGGGCAATCTCGAATCTGTATGTTTATGTTAAAGCTACCGCATATTGGACAGGTTCAAGTAAGCATCTGGGATCCCCAAAAGAACGAAAACCTTCAATCCTCAGGTATTCAGCTACTCTAATATACCGCTAAAAAATAATACTAACTAGTCGCTCAACGGACGGGTTAGTATTATTTTCTCACCGCAGCATCCCTGGATCAGCGATTGCTAACTGTGAGAATAATAAAGCAACGGCAGGCAATAAATTTAAAAGCCCTACTACTAATGATCCCGGCCAAAGTATTTTCTATGCAAATCTGCGATTAAACCTCTTTCTTGTGCTGCGAGTATTTCAACAGTCAATGGTTGGGTTAATTCGCTGCCTGATTTTAATCCGAATCCGTACTTATCCGGTTTGAAAATTGGACCCACTACTGTTACCGTCTCCTCTGGATGTTTACGCACATAATACTCCAGTATAGGTGCATCGTCTATTATAGCAGCTATTTTACCGTCGAGGAGAGCGGCGACTGCCTCATCAATATCACGATAAGAAATCCTGTGTAATCGTAATCTCTGCGCGTATTCCTCTGATATAGTTCCGGAAACAACGCCGACATTCTTTCTAGAGAGATCGGCAACACTATAGACCTGATTAGTTAATGACATGGTGGTCATCACACTGGTAACAGATGAGGTGACATAAGCCAGTACGGCTACACCACACACCAGCCATAAGGCTGAAAAAATCTTCCCCTTCCAGCCGAATAAATTCTTCCTGGTTGTTTTTCCGGAAGTCGTTATCGACATGACCTGATAGAAACTTTCTGCTAAACCATCAGGCCAAGTTTGTGGAAAATTTTTATCAAACTTACGATCAAAAAAGGTCAGCAGAAGTGTAGTCACCAATATCACGAGAGCCAACCAGGCGTAAGTACGCAAATGTCCGGCACTATCCAACCCCGAGATCACATCAAAAAAACCAGTCTTCTGATTTTGATCAATCATTACCCGGAGCCCTGAATCGTACCAAGGTTGTGTGAAATCAATCCGCATTGCACGATCCCGAGTAATTGTTAGGTTGCTAACGGCCACATCAAACTGTCCCGTTTGTGCACCCTGGACTAGCTCTCGGAAAGTAGAAACCTTCTGATAGGTGTAGGAAAGATTGAGCTCTTTCGCTAATGCTTCCCAGAACTCAATCGTCATTCCCGTTAATTGGCCTCCGCTCTCCATCACAAAGGGTGGGCTAAGATGGACCCCTATTTTAAGACGCGATGATGTATCTGTTTCCTGCGCAGACACAAAGGCCGTAGTAGAGGAAATGAGCAACAGTATAAATAGGCATATTGACCTACATTTAAGGACTTTATATATCATTAAATGCTATTTATAGAATCGCTTTCGTTATAATCGGTACATTACCTATCCCATCAGCATGTACAATGATCATTAGGTCTGCTGGTTCGAGCTGGTGATTAAAATCCATAGGCCAACACCGCATTGACGATCCCTTTATATCCAAAACCGGCGTTCAAAGAAACACTAAACCGATTGCCATAGGTCACACCAATTGCGTCCACTTGATAGGCAAAATTATTAATCTTTTCCTTATCCATTTGTGCGTCATCTTCGGTAGAAACACGCATATGAGCAAACCCAGCGCCAATACCTGAATGCAGTTTGAAGCGCTCTCGGGCAATATAATTGTACTTAAGTTCAGCTAAAACCGCATATGAATTTGTAGAAACGCTTCCAACTTTGGTCGATTGTGATAACACATCTTTACTCCCAGTTTCAAAAACGAATGTTCCGCCCACTTCTAGCCGCTCGGTCAGATGACTTCGATATCCCGCGAAAATTGCTCCACTGTATTTAACATTAGCGGTTCCGGCAATTCCTCCAGTAGCAGTCGTAATGATGATATCCTCTATTTCATCGCCTATTTCATGCGCAGTAGCTGTACCGTACCCGATATAAATATGGCTCCCTTGCTGGGCGGCACTATTTTTCGGAAAGAACACGATCCCTAAAACAAGACCGAGATTGAATAGTAATAAGATAGTTTTTCTCATAACAATTTATTTGTTGGGGTTTATAACTATGGTTGCTTATCTAAACTGTTTGATTTTTTCTATTTGCCCCACACGGGCACTTTTTTCAATAAATACTTCAAGGTTATTTGATAGGCATCCACCATGGGCCAAATCGAGTCGTGGTTTTGTCCGAATAAACGCTGTCCCTGATTATCATACATATTCATAACCATATTCGTATCATAGTTCTTTGTCGAATAGGAAGTAGCAGAGGTATTCAACCATTTACCAATCGTTGTATTCGATTCTCCCTTTACCGATCCGTAGGACGATGATACGACGTCCGCTTCGTTGATCGTTACCATGCCTTGTATACTATATTCAACGTTTAAAATATGGCAAATTTCACCCATGGTGTACGCTTGGATATTCCCGTCGTTAACACCAGCTTTACCTAATAATGCGTTGGTGACCTGGGGATCCTGAATTTCTATGTTCTTTGCTTTGCTATTTAGTAAATCATAACACTCTTTCTGAATTTTGAGCGGCATTTCGTGTCCGCCATCTTTCCGGTCTACGATGTAAGCAAAGGGCAGAATAGCCACCTTATTGTGAAAATCCTCCATGGATTGGTTGGTGGTCGTCTTATCGGTTCCAGGATTAAAGAATTCTATTCGACCAGTGGCGAATGTAATTTTATTGATATCCGTCTTTTTAAGAATGTACACGAGGGATTCATTAGCATAGGAGAATTTGATCTCGCTATCGGAGATTTCGTTCACCTTTCCGGAACGCTGATCGCCATTGTTCATCTGGACGACATCATATTTCACGGTATCTTGCGCGCTTACACTGAGGGTTGTTAAGAGTAAAAAAAAGATGATATTACGCATAAGTCATAAATTAGTTTTTAATGGATACGTTCTTCTTGTCGACTGTCTTCATCATGCCGCCGACCCCAGGCAACTAATTGGTGTCAATAAACAGCCCGTTCCTCCCCTTCTAGCTTACTCCTGGGAGCGCATGGCATGGATAACAATATCAGTAGAGGTACCCTTGGTACTCAATGGTTTAAGATCGCCTGAAGGCAACAGTTCAACCCATTCAAATTTCGTAAAAGGCGTACGGGCTCCTTCACAGTATATGCGACCATTGTTGGCCACTAACAGTGACCGGACATGGAATCCCTCGGGTGTGAGACGGGTCACCTTCTTCTCGGTAACCCCAGCACGATAAACCGATTGAAGCGGTCCCATCAGATCTGGGTATCCCTCTTGATTACCGACCTGAAAAACAATTTCTTTTTGATCGTTTGTAAAGTAATATTGATCGTCACTCGATCGACTGAAACCATCCCCTATCAAGCTGTCCAGAAGGATCGTTTCTGTAATCTCGCCGTCCAAATTTAAGGTATACAACTTCTCTAAATCGTGCGCGACGATTTGTCCACCGATTCGCCAAGTAGGGGAATAATAATTAATGGAAGATGTGCTATCAAGCATACGATATCCTTGATTATTTCGATTAATTACCCCAACCTTCCAAATGCCCTCTTTTTGAAAGATGTTGAAGGCAATACGTTCACCATCGAGACTCCAAACGGGTCCGTAGAAATTAGGAGACGGCACCGCCAGTTGCGTGCTTTTTAACGTTGATAAATCCATTAAACAAATGGTCCGGAAATCCGTGTCGTCCATCAAGCGTGTGTAGGCAATTTGCTGACCGTCCGGGCTCACAGCAGGGTTCATTACCTGTGCGTTTGTGTCCGGAATCTTAACGGGCACCGTTGTGCTATCGGACTGAATGACGATCGCGCTATCTTGCAGATAGGCAACGTAGGTTTCCTGATCGCTGGAATCTGAAGCGACCTTAACCCCATCCGAAGATTGTCGTTCACCGTCACAGCCCCACAAACCTATTAACAGCGTTAGTAGGTAGGGATGAGGCCAGGTGGTCTTGGTTAATTTCATTTCGTATTGTTTATACGGTGATCGATTAAAGTAAGTATGACATAACTTATTGGATAGCGTGCCTGCCCTTCCCCCGTCGTAAGTCTACTCCATTTCGACGATTTCACAGCACATATCACTTGCGCACAACCCTTATACCTAATAAAGATAATGAAATATATGATTTTATTAATCACGCTTCGACACTTCTTTCACATATTTATACGCAAATCCACAATTTATCTGGACAGCAACGAAAAAATAATACGCTGTGCATTGCAATTTTTCAGTACGCTGTAAATAAACGCATTGTCGCAAAAACCAATCGCTAAATAAATTGTATTGTACTTGTGATGTTCAACAATGCTTAACCGGAGGCATCACACCACTAATTATGAGATCTACTACAACCAATCTATGGGTACATTAATTATCAAGTTTCGTTTCTTAACGGCTGCTGTGATCGTATTTCTACACTCCACCGCAATTGGGCAGTACGCGCGGCAAACGCCTGACAGTAGTGTTGTGTCAAATGAAGCACATCCAAATTTTTTTCAAAGGGATGCTGTCCGAATTGGATTGGCACCTGCCATTTTATTTGGTGCCAGTGCGGCAACTTGGGGGAGTCGGGAGAAAATAAGAGAAGTTCGGAATAGGTATATACCGACCTTTCATCACCATTATGATGATTATATGCAATATATGCCGGCACTTAGCGTGTATACGCTTAACCTTTCGGGAATAAAGGGGAGAAATAAATTATCCCGCGCCACCATCTCTTATGCCGCGAGCGCGCTAATTATGGGCATCTTGGTGAACTCGATAAAATATACGGCAAAGGTAGAAAGACCCGATGGTTCGAAAGCCAATTCTTTCCCTTCCGGACATACATCCAATGCTTTTATGAACGCTACTTTCATGCATAAAGAATTTGGGCATATCAGTCCAATGTATAGTATTGCAGGCTATTCCATGAGTACCTTTACTGGAATAGGCAGAGGATTAAATAACAGACATTGGATATCAGACGTGTTAGCGGGAGCAGGGATCGGTATTCTGTCGACCCAACTGGGCTATTTTTTTGTTAACAAATTCTATAAAAACCAGGGTGATCGACCTGGTGATCAACGCTTTGACAATCCAATTCTTAAGCCCTCATACTTATCATTAAAGGTAGGGTATGCCCTTTCAGCCCGTAATCTAGTCGAAAGTTTTGATATGGGCATAAATTCGAAAGCAGGCTTCGAGGCCGGGCTGGAGGGCGCATATTATTTCACAAAACAATGGGGCGTGGGCGGTGATTTTTCGTTTGTGAGCTTTCCAATTAGTACGGATGAAAGCACCATCGATGACCCCGATTTTGGCTCCTCAACTTCGTCAATTGTCACCCAATCCATGGGTGCCTTGAATTTTACCGTTGGTCCGCACTACACCTATGATATCACATCAAATTGGCTGTTGCAAGCAAAAATTGGAATCGGTATCATGGCCGGGGCAACGGGTAAAGTGTCCTTAAAGGTTGAGGATATTGATGATGACAATAATATCCTGAATGACGAATTCGATCTGGTGAGTTTTAAGCCAGCAAAGGCGTTTAAAATAAACGGTGGGCTGGCGATCACCCGTATGCTTAATTCCGAACTTGGGGTCACAGCCTATGCAGATTACCACTACGCAAAACCGGTTTTTACTTATGAATCGATTCCTGATCCCATCGATCAAAATCCCCCTCCGCCGGAAACCTTCAAAGAAAAAAATAAAATGCCGTATGCGTCAACAGGATTAAGACTAACAGCTTTTTTTTAGAAAAAATATGAAATATTTAATTGCAGTACTAGCGGTATCGATGTTCGCTTGCTCTCCCAATCCGGAAAACCGCACTAAAAACAAGGACAGTTTGTCTCCGGTTGAAGAAAAAAAACCGTCGCTTGCGGGTACCTATACCTATGGTCCAGGCGCAGATAAGGGGCGCACAGGTAGCATGACAATCTTCCCTAGGAATGACAGTACGTTGCTATTTTATGCGAACTTAAATGTCGGCCCGCCTTCTTACAACTCGGGTGAGCTTTTCGATACACTCCGGGTAAAACAAAATCAGGCGATTTACAACGGAAATACAGGAGATGGTGATAATGGCTGCAGGTGGCAGATTGATTTCTATCGCGATTCATTACGCGTCCGAACCCTAGCGCAGGCGAATGATTGTGGTTTTGGCGCGAATGTGGTGGCAGATGGCATGTATGAAGTGGAAAACCGCGACATCCCAAAGTTTGTCATCAAAAATCAGGGTGACACCTTATATTTTCAGGATTAAAACCCTGATATTGAACACGTGTAGCGAAGTTATCAAGAAAAACGAGATGGCTGCCACCGCCAAAAGTGACAGCTGGACTTCAGTTTTCCTCGGACGTCTCACCGGGTAATCTGACTCATCTTCTACCGTTGTTTTGGAGAATCGGTGCCCGATTATTGTCAAGGCTCTTTTTAGGATGCTTTTGCTTGCATTTACGTCTCTATCCAGGAGATGACCGTTGTTGCAAGTCCAGACTTGCCCTTTCTTTGCCAATTTTTTTACAAGTACGCTATACGCTGTAAGCTCCTTTGGATAAATCTATTCCGCGTTTTGCGAAATTGCCGCAGGTTTGTCGGGCCGTTTCAAGCAAGAAAGAACACCTTCAATCGCCACGCGTGCAGAAACGTTAAGCTAAAAAGGATGACGCACAAAATAATACTAACTTTATTAGTACAACTGAATAGTTAGTGTTATTTTTGTCTCATGAGTGTCGTCGAATTTGCAATTGTTGATATTGAGACTACCGGTGGGTATGCAGAAGCAGCCGGTATTACTGAAGTTGCGATTTTGATTTTTAACGGAAAGCGGATAATCGATCGTTTTACGTCCCTTATCCAACCAGAGCAGCCTATACCTTTACATATCCAAGTACTGACTGGTATCTCTAATGAAATGGTACAAGATGCCCCGACTTTCTCACAAGTCGCCTCACAAATCCTCAGTTTCCTCGAACATCGGGTTTTTGTGGCACACCAAGTCCATTTTGATTATTCCTTTCTTCAAGCGGCATTAAAACGAGCGGGCCACAACTGGAACGCTTCGAAACTTTGTACCGTTCGGCTATCTCGACGAGCTTTCCCCAACCTACCCTCTTATAGTTTGGGGAAATTATGTGCTAGTCTGGATATTCCCCTACATGATCGTCATCGTGCCGAGGGTGATGCAGCGGCTACCGCTATCCTATTCGACCGGATTTACAATCTGGATCGTGATGGAATGATTCAAGAGATGGTTAAACATCACGCGAAAGAGCAACGGCTGCCCACACATATCCCAACAGAACTTTGGAACAATCTCCCGCATAGCACAGGCGTCTACCAATTCTGGGATCGTCAAGGAAAAATGATCTACGTGGGGAAAGCCAATAATATCAGAAAACGTGTAACCGGCCATTTTACCGGAAATAGTACCGGACAGAGACGACAGCAATTCATCAATGAAATTGCGGATATTACTTTTGAAGAAACGGGTAGTGAATTAGGTGCTCTACTGAAAGAATGTCATTTAATCAAGTCCCATTGGCCAAGGCACAATCGGGCGCTTAAGAAGTTTGAACCTAAATATGGACTGGTGGAGTATGAAGACCAAATCGGATATCGCCGTCTTTCGGTCGTTCAAGTCCAAAAGCATCTCAAACCTATCCTGTATTTTCAGAATATTGCTGAATCGACCCAAATATTGTTGAAAATCATCCGGGAATGCAACTTAGAGAGAAGCTTATGCCACTTCTATGGCGAACGACGAATAACAAAAAATGATGCTGTTGTAGAGGAACGCGCTGATTTCCCGTCGCCAGCGCTATATAATCTCCTTCTCGATAGGGCATTAGAAATGGTCGAAAATCAAAAGAAGTCGTTTATCATTGTGGATAAAGGTAGATCGAATAACGAAAAAAGCTATGTCTATGTGCAAGACAACCAGGTTTATGCCGTGGGTTTTATTAGCGATGATGTCCAGCTCCTAAACATACACGAAGTGATCGAACAGAAAGATCGGGTACGAAGTAATTATTACATGAACCATCTAGCAGAAATGCATGCACAGCGGTATCCAGAACGAACCATCCCGGTTAAATTTAAAACAATCGAAGCTGGCCCCCAAGTTCCTGGATCGGATGATCCGCTGAAAAATTGGATAGCGTAACACCCAGAAGCCTGATTTTTCTTTCCTGGATATCGACTTTGTCCAATAATTGTCGAAAAAGAGCGACAAGCGGATCGAAGCCATTCAATAGATCAGGCACCGTCATGCTTCGCGTCACCTGTGAAAAATCAGAAAATTTCACTTTTAGTGTGAGTGTTTTCCCGCGCTTCCCGGTCGATTCCAATCGTTGCACCAATTTGCGACACAGGCGGTCGATTTCCGTATGTAGGTCATGAAGTTCATACAAATCGGTCTCAAAAGTATCCTCTACGCCAACAGATTTCCTTTCTCGATTCGTTCGGACCGGTCGATCGTCAATCCCGCGTACAATTTGATAGAAAAATTTACCCGATTTTCCAAAATGCTGTGACAGCTCGGTTTGTGAGAACCGTTTAAGATCCACGCCACGAAAGATTCCCATCTGATTCATCTTTTTAGCGGTAACCTGCCCCACTCCATGAAACTTTTCGATGGGTAAAGCTTCCAGAAAAGAAATAACTTTAGACGGTCCGATAAAGGTTAATCCGTTCGGCTTCTCATAATCAGATGCGATTTTCGCTACAAATTTATTAACTGATACGCCGGCAGAAGCCGTTAAATTCAATTCCTCTAAAATAGTTGACTTAATAGCACGAGCGATTTCAATGGCCGAGCCAATGGTCAACTTATCTTCGGTAACATCCAAATACGCCTCATCCAAAGACAAGGGCTCTATTAAATCCGTATAGCGGGAAAAGATACTTCGAATCGCTTGAGAGACCTCTCGGTAAACCTCGAAACGAGGTCGAACGAAGATTAAATCCGGGCAGCGCTGCAAAGCAGATCGAGAAGACATGGCCGACCGAACGCCAAATTTACGCGCCTCATAACTAGCAGCGGCCACGACGCCGCGTCCGTCGGGCGATCCCCCGACAGCCAAAGATTTGCCTCGAAGCTCGGGGAAATCCCGTTGTTCTACCGAGGCATAAAAAGCGTCCATATCTACATGTATGATTTTGCGCATGCACTTCTTTGTTTAGCTAAACCTGAAAAACAGGTGAAGACTTAATAAGGTCTCGGTTACGATACATTTCACACAGCGGTTAGTGCAGAACATTCAGTAAAGTCCTAAGCTAATTGCTGGTACAAATATGCTAAAAAAGCCCAAAATATAGGCAAACATTTACCGGTGTATGGTCTGTGCTTTTGATTGGCAGCGGAGAAATTATCATCCGTCATAACCGAGGCTCATTTAAATAAAAAAAAACGAATCGTAAACGTCGGGTCATTTTTTGAGCAAATTAAAGATCATTTTTTTGTCGTATCTTTGTGCCGCAGTTTTATATTCTTAAAATAATGAGTAAAGTACAAATAGGTATCGTTCAGATGTCCTGTGTAAAGGATAAACAAGCTAACCTGCACAAGGCCATTGAAAAAGTACGAGAAGCGGCGGAGAAAGGCGCTCAGATCGTTTGTTTGCAAGAGTTATTCACCTCCCTTTATTTTTGCGATGTAGAAGATTACGACAACTTTGATCTTGCCGAGACGATCCCTGGGCCGTCGACCGATGCGCTTTCTGCAGTAGCGGCGGAATTAGGCGTCGTTATCATTGCATCACTTTTCGAAAAACGCGCGCAAGGTCTCTATCATAATACGACTGCCGTGTTAGATGCAGACGGCTCGTACCTGGGTAAATACCGCAAAATGCATATTCCGGATGATCCAGCGTTTTACGAAAAATTTTATTTTACGCCTGGCGATCTTGGCTATAAGGTCTTTAAAACAAAATTCGGTAAGATCGGCGTGCTGATCTGCTGGGATCAATGGTATCCAGAAGCTGCTAGGATTACCGCCCTTATGGGAGCAGAAATCTTATTTTATCCAACTGCCATCGGTTGGGCGACAGACCAGGACGAAGAAACGAACGCGGATCAGTACAACGCGTGGCAGACCATTCAACGCGCGCACTCGATTGCTAATGGCCTACCTGTCGTCTCAGTTAACCGGGTTGGCTTTGAACAGGATGGTGCTATGAAATTCTGGGGAGGTAGCTTTGTGACAAACGCTCAGGGCCGACTGTTGTATCTCGCCCCTCACGATCATGAAGACGTAAAAGTCATTGAAGTCGACCTTAGTGAATCGGACTTTTTCCGGAAGCATTGGCCGTTCTTACGCGATCGCCGAATCGAAACCTATGCGCCGATCACGAAGCGATTCTTAGATGAAGATTAACAATAGTAATAATTAGCTAAACTATTTAAACTATGCTCAATACCTTGGCGTAGTTTTTTTACGTGCATTATGGAGAAACCAATAAATACCGACCTTTACAACGTTCAAGATACGCCAAAAGCACAGGGGTTTGAATTTCCCGCAGAATGGGAAGAACAGGAGGCGCTCTGGCTCAGTTGGCCCCATAAAGAAGAATCGTGGCCCGATAAAATTGAACTGATTTATCCCTTTTATGCGACGTTTATTCGCCTGGTAGCAGAGGATCAATTGGTGCGAATTAATGTCGCAGATCAAACCATGAAAGACTTCGCGCTTTCATATATCAGCGCTGCAGGTGCCAATTTACAACATGTCGAGTTTTATTTCCACCCGACCAACGATGCTTGGTGTCGGGATCACGGTCCCGCATTTCTGGTCAACCGGAGTACGGGTGAAAAAGCGATTGTCGATTGGGGGTATAACGCCTGGGGTGGAAAATATCCACCTTTTGATTTAGATGATATCATCCCGACCCGCATTGCTGATGCACTCGGTGTAAAGCTCTTCACGCCTCCCATCGTGATGGAAGGTGGGTCTGTAGACTTCAATGGTCAGGGCACTATACTCACAACAACCTCTTGTTTATTAAACAAAAACAGAAATCCTCAACTCAGCCAAGAGCAAATCGAGCGCTATCTTATGGACTATTATGGGCAGAAGCAAGTGCTCTGGTTAGACGATGGGATTGTTGGCGATGATACCGATGGTCATATCGACGACATCACTCGATTTGTATCCGCGGATACCGTTTTAACAGTTGTGGAAGAAAATCCTGGGGATGAAAATTACGAGGTTTTACAAAAAAACTTACAGGACCTCAAAAAGATGACGCTTTCCGACGGAAGGTCATTAAAAGTGATTGAGCTGCCCATGCCAAGTGCTGTGATGTGGGAGGATCAGCGACTTCCAGCCTCCTACGCTAATTTTTATATTGCAAATAAAATCGTAGTCGTACCCGTATTTCAAGACAAAAACGATCAAAAAGCGCTAGAAATTATCCAAACCTGTTTTCCCGATCGCAAAGTAGTCGGCGTAGATTCAATAGACATCATATGGGGGCTTGGTAGTTTCCACTGCTTAAGCCAACAAGAACCTACCGTTTAAGTTGACCTAACCATGGCAAAAACATTTCAATTTATATTCATCGGAGTACTCCTGCTACTGGGGTTCAATCAAGTGCGCGCTCAAGAGCGAGATGACCGAGCAACCATACTCAATTTCAAAGGCATCCAGTATAAATCAAACGATTCTTTGTTTTATGTCAACTTTCGATTTCGTATGCAGAATCGTCTCGGTTTTAAGCAAACCATGGACGGGATGGACGAAGGGAAATTTGATGCGAGGATCCGCCGCTTAAGAATGCGTATGGATGGGTATATCTACACCCCTAAAATTTCTTACTCTGTACAGCTCGCATTTACACGCAGTGATCAAGATTTTGACGACTCAGGCATTGTGAACATTGTTCGAGATGCGGTCATGTTCTACAACTTCACAGACGACTTTTACATTTCGTTTGGTCAAAACAAGCTGCCGGGAAATCGTCAACGTGTCAATTCTTCAGGATCACTACAGTTTGCTGATCGTTCATTCGTCAACGAGAATTTTACATTGGATCGCGATTTCGGATTCTCCCTAAATTTAAGCAAAAGAATAGGCACCATGCCCATCAATGCGAAAGCCGCAATCTCTACGGGAGAAGGTCGTGCTGCTGCTGCAACCGATCCGGGATTAGCCTATACCGGACGTGTCGAATTTCTTCCGTTAGGTGCTTTCACCAATGATAACGACTATTCAGAGGGTGATTTAGAACGAGAGGAGATGCCAAAGCTCTCTCTGGGTGGCGGGTACAGTTACAATGATCGTACATTGCGTGAAGGCGGACAACTAGGTCGTTGGGTACAAAATCCATTTTCTTTCCGGACTACATTTGCGGATGCCTTGTTTAAATACCGCGGCTTTGCTTACGCAGCCGAATACATGCAACGCGATGTTGACAATCCGTTGAACTTAACGGCAACCGATGAACCGGAGGAAACCTATGCATACAAGGGTTGGGGTGTCAATCAACAGACGTCCTATCTTCTGCATAAGGGGTACGAAGTAGCGGGACGTTATACTTTTGTCCAACCCCACCAAGATATTAAAGCTTTCGAATTGAAAACGGAAATTATTGAGCTCGGGATGACTAAATACATGAAAGCTCATCGTTTGAAATTTCAACTTAACGGCACCTATACCTTTAAAGACGGACATTTCAATAACCACAATGACAAAAGTGCTTGGGGAGCTATGTTCCAAGTAGAGTTGGGTATTTAACCGACCCCGCCGCGGCGGGGTTTAGCAGTGTATAAGAATAGTAAAAAAATCTGTTCGTATCCGGGTTTGCTTGGCTAGAGAATACAGGAGGCGATGCGCAACGAAAATCACTGAATGTAGCCAAATATCGAACATTTTACAGCATATCGCAACCATGAGATATTCCTTTCGTAAAGAGTTTTACCGTAACGTGCGTTCTCTGCGCGCCCATCCCCTATTGCATCTCTCTATTAAGAATCCGTATATTTAATGCCGATGAAATACTACGTCATTGCAGGAGAAACCTCCGGTGATTTACATGGAGCCAATCTCATAAAATCACTTAAAGAAAAAGATATCGACGCGGAATTCCGTATTGTCGGTGGGGACCAGATGCAGCTAGCTTCCGATCAAACAGCACTTATTCACAGCTCGGAAATGGCCTTTATGGGGTTAATCGAGGTTTTAAGGAACCTGAGAAGTATTTCAAAAAACCTGAAAAAGGTCAAACGAGATCTTCAAGAAGCAAAGCCAGATGTTTTGATCCTGATCGACTTTCCTGGGTTTAACCTAAAGGTGGCAGCGTTTGCCAAAAAGCTCGGTCTGCGCGTGTTTTATTATATATCGCCGAAGATCTGGGCGTGGAATCAAAAACGGGTTTACAAGATTAAACAATTGGTGGACCATATGTTCTGTATTCTTCCTTTTGAAGTTGATTTCTACCAGCAATTCCATTATCGGGTAGACTACGTGGGGAACCCCTTATTGGACGCCATTGACTCTTACCAATTTCAAGCTGATTTCCGCTTGAAAAATCAGCTCGGCCCATTGCCCATCATCGCGCTTTTACCGGGTAGTAGAAAAATGGAAATTGAGCACCTTTTACCAGAAATGGTCGAGCTGTACTTTAAATTTCCTGGTCATCAACTCATCGTCGCAGGTGCCCCTAATTTCGATCGTGCATTATACGAACGCTATATTGGTGAGTTACCAATCGAGGTGATCTTTGATCAAACCTACGATCTACTAAAAAATGCAGATGCCGCAGTCGTCACTAGCGGAACGGCTACTTTAGAAACAGCTTTACTCCGAGTACCACAGGTTGTGGTATACAAAGCAAACCCCATTACCGTTGCAGTCGCCCGACAGGTGGTACGCGTTTCATTTATCTCCCTGGTTAACCTGATTAACAACTACCTATCAGTTATTGAGCTCATTCAAAAAGAATGCACCAGTCACAATATTGCAGAAGAGTTAGACCGATTAGTCAACGACGCAGCGCATCGATCAAGTATTTTAGAAAACTATGATGTATTGCGTGAGAAAATGGGTGACCCCGGTGCTTCAGAAAGAACCGCATCTCTCATCTTCAACTACTTAAAAAAAGAGCATTAGTAATTTTCTTAAACATTTCGGTGTTTTTATAGTCCAACTCTAGAAGGAGGAATAAACATGAAATATATCTTAACTGTAATCATTGCCTTGGCCATTTTAAATGCTCAGGGCCAACAAGTTGAGCACATACAACGTCTGGAGCTAAATAGAAAAGACAAAGAGGTTTTCAACAAAGGAGATTCGTCGATGGTCTTGAGAATTGACACGTTAATCATGAAAGACCGGGCGAAATTGGAGTTTTTCGCAAAAAAAGACGTCAAGTTGGTGGTGGGTTATGCCGAGATTGGTGAGAATGTGATCATCATCGGACAAGACAGCAAGAACAACGCGACGAACTTTGACATCGACATTAACTTTCAAGAATTAGAGTCGCTGCATATTATTGCACGTGGCATTGATGCATTTAATGGAACTAAAACCCATCCTAATGGCGATGGCGGCGAAGTAAATTTACGCTACAACCCCCGCGGAATCACACCTCAGCGTGAAGATAAGAAAAGTAAGCACTATATTTTTGTAGACGTCAAACCTGGAGGTTTGCGGGTTAATCCAAGTAGCGAGATCAACCAGATTTATGGACGCATATCCCTGTCTTCTCCAGGACTTCGAGGCTTGCCGCAAGGTCAAATTTATTCGGGTTCCCCCGGAAAAGAAGGTCAGGTTACGATCGAACCAAAGGACTAAAAAAACAGCTTTATTCGGATTAAATAAGCAACTGGTTCACTTAAAGCAGGTAAATTTCACATACCGTAGTTGTCTAAAAACAGTTGTTTTCATTTCAATGGATCATGCACAATACAGAAAAAGATCATCTAAGAAACCCTCAAAACCGTAACCTAGAAGGGCGCTGTTTTGAGGGTCTACTTGAATAAATCCTTGGCGTTTATCTGGCGCGCCTTATACGTCTATTTGTTTTTGATTTTTCCTCGACTTTCTGATCTTCAACTGAAGAAAGATCAAGGATGCTGTTAAGGTCACGAGCGCAATCAAGGCCAACCCCCAAAATTGCTCCTGTAGATAATCCACCGTTCCACCTTCGATAACTAAGCTGCGAAAAATTTGAAGGTAATGTGTTAACGGTATCATATTGGCGATTCCAACGACCCAATCGGGCATTTGACTAAGCGGCCAAGTAAACCCACTCAATATGAAACTTGGTGTAGCAATCACCATTAAAATCTCGGTTGCTTTGAGTTGGCTTGGAATCGCCAAACTCACTAAAGTTCCAATAAAGCTGACCGCCAGCAAGAACAGGATGCTTGCGCCAACAAACGGCCATCCGACCGGATTAAGCGGCATCCTGTAAAAGACCGAAAAGCCGTAATATAATCCAAAAATCATACCTGCCATAAGCAAATATGGGAGAATTTTCACCAGTAGTAAGACAAAGATATTACCGGATTGATTGACTAATGTACCAAACGTTCCTTTCTCAAATTCACTAGCAAAACTCAGCGCCAACCCCAACATCATCACTTGCTGCAATACCGTGAGCAGAACACCAGGTAACATAAAATACAAATAATTGCCACTTCTAATATGCTGCTTAATCATCGTGATCTTGAAAGGCTCATACATTTGATGGGCTACATACTCGGGTACCCCGGATTTTTCCTTTGTTTTAATTTGGATCCCTGCTTTGAGGGTCGAGGCAGCCACATTAACGGCCATCATTGCATAGTTCGAGGTTAGCGTGTTGGAAGCATTGATAAAAAGGGTCAATTCAGTAGGTCTATTGTAATTCACGTTAGCGGAGAAGTTGCGTGGAATTTGTAAAACTACGGTCGCCTCGGTTTCCAAGGCCACACCGCGCGCCTGAAAGGGATCATGGAGTACGCGAGCGACATAAACCACTTCACTTTCTTCCAACATATCAATCAATTGTAGACTCAGTGGACTTTGATCTTCATCCACGACCACCACCGGGAGGTCGGTCACCTTACCTTTTTGATAAACTCCCCCCACTAACACTGCGTACAAAATTGGAGCGCCTAGAAAAAGCACCAATAGGACTTTGTTCTGGTAGAAGAGCCTAAATTCTCTACTGAGTAATGTCCAAAAATTCTTCATATCTTTCCTATTGATCCTGTTTGATAATAAACGTCGATTTAGTTGGCAAATCCAAAACTTTCGCTGCATTCACTGGTGCCAGTCGCACCTCAAAAACTGTTTCCTGTTCTTCAAAATCAGGATAGGCTGTGGAGATGTTCGCGTAAGCGCTCAATGGTTTTACCGTCTGCACCTGGGCGAGGACTTCCCGATCCTCCAAATAGGGAAAAATAAGTGTTTTTTGCACCCCTTTTTGAAAAGCGGCTAACGCACTTTCAGGCACTGTCGTTCGAAAATACACCCCTTGATTAAGATATCCTGACATCAAACTATAACCTGCAAGCGCGAGTTCGCCGACCTGCAAATTGATCGTCTCAATACTCATGTTCTGCGGGGCCAGAATAAAACGCTCTCCGGCGGCCACTCCGACTTCTTCCAATGCACCAAGGGCTCGTTCTTTTTGCCCAAGGGCCATTTTTTGCTGTTCAATCCGAACACCTTGTTTAACTTCTTCTATTTCAGCCTGCGCGGCCAGGTATTGATTCTTTGCCCCCTGGTATTTCGCGTATACCTCATCATGTTTTTGTGCGGAAACCAGGGAGTCAGCCAATAAACTGTTCATCCGCTCTAAGGATTTATTTGCGAAATCATATTGTTCCTTTAATCCGTCCACTTTGGCTTGCAATTGTTTGAGCTGCCCTTCGGTCGCGCCTTTGGTTGCCATATCGTACTGCGCCTGGGCAGCTTCAAGGGCACCTTTGGCTTGAAGGGATTTAGCTTCAACTTCAGGAAGCTCCAAAATCAGCAATGTATCCCCTTTTTGTACCTGCTGCCCGCTACTAACCAAAACCTGATGGACTTTCCCAGGAACTTTAGTCGTGACGGAAATTTGGTCGCGCTCTATTTTTCCTTCTAGCTTCCGTTGCGGGGCACGACGATCGCCACAGCTCTGAAGAATCAGCAAACTTCCCAATATGGATAAATATTTTTTCATGATTGACTATTTTGTGATGGTTTGATAAAGATGTCCATTTACTTTTAATAGATCGGCTGCAGCGTGACGTTGCCCGACGATCTGTTGATAATAATTAAGGGATTGCTCAACCAGATCGTTCTCTGCTTTTAAACGTTCTGTTATATCGATCAGCCCCTCTTGGAATTGTCTTGTTGCCAAATGCAGATTATTTTCCGAAATAAGCATCTGTTGCCTGCTTACCGGCAGTTTTTTTAGCGCTAATTCGTAGTCGGTTTTGGCTTTGCGTTGGAGCAGAGAAAGTTTTTGTTGGGTATCCTGTATTTTATTCTTGTTGATCTCCACGTCGAGCTTCGCCTTCTCGACAGCATTTTTGTGGGTTCTCCCTTCAAATATCGTCCACCGAACGCCTATACCTACCGCATAATTTGGCGCCATACGCACGTGATTGCTTTTTAGGTTCAGCTCACCCACTGTGGGCACATCCTTCAGGTTGAGACGCGTATTAAAAGCATTGAAGTACGAAATATTACCGAACGCGAAAACTTGGGGAAGGAGAGCACCTTTCTCTTTTTTTAATGCATATTCGTAGCCCATTTGGCTCGCCTGAAGGGCCTGAAGCTCCTTCCGCTCCAAGAGATCGATCTGGTCTTCTCTCAGCGTAATTTCCTGCAAAGGATAATCGACGGCATTAAGATCATCCGATGACAATCCGGTCAATTCCTCCAACTGCAAATAAAGTAACGCTCGGTTACTGCTCAACTCTGCCTTTTTACTCTCCAGCGTTAACATAGCTAGTTTGATTTTATCGCGGTCATAAGGGATTGCCATGCCATTTTCGATAGCCTTAATGACTTTTTGATGTTCTCTTTTTAGTCTCTTTTCCGAGTCAACGATCAGATCATCTACTTCTTTTAGCAGCATCAACTGATCAAAATTTTGAACAATTTGCATAGCCAATCCGTCATAGCCCGCTTCACTCAGAAGTTGTTGTGCCTCTATTTTTTGATCCAACGCCTTTTCTCCGTGATGGATCTGCAAACCACCAAAGATCACCTGTGTCGCGGTGATCCCCGTCATGGCTATTTGCGAGGAGAGATTCATCTTCTGTGATCCTTCAAAGATGGGGACACCCGATAGCGGAAGAGTCTGCGCAGGCAAATCTAGATCGATTGCACTGTTCAGATAGCCGTAGCTGGCATTGGCCGATACTTTTGGCAACCTTTTCCCTTTGACTTGTTGTCTGGTCAAGATGACTTTTTGGTTTTCCAACTCAGCGTTTATTAAATCCTTATTATAAACGATCGCTTGCCTCACGGGGATCTCGAAACGACCAAAATCGACCTCCTGAGCCGATATAATGGCCCAGGGCATTAAAGCTGCCAGACCAGATACAACATATGAAATATGCTTAAACCTCATTATAGTAATCAGTTTGATGTAAATGTATAATAAGCACAAAGCTCTAAAAGTTTTCTCAAAGGATTTTTCAGAAATCTTAAAAAAGTACAGCTATTGAGTAGTATGAAGTGTACATACGCCTGGGAAGGTTTGGTTCCTTCACTATTTTTGCGATCGGATAACTGAAAGCGTCTGTTGGGAAACGCCTAGGTATGACGCGATATGGCCTAAAGATGCATTCTGAAACAATTGTGGGTTTTCGTGAATTAACGCTTGATATCGTTCTTGCGCTGTTTCAAATTGCGTTTTATAAAACCGATTGGAGAAGTCGATTAAATTGTCCAATAATACCGATTGAATAATTTGATTGATCTTTACATCTTCGTTGGCCAGTTTCCGAATTGGATTAAATGGAATTCGACAGATTCTAGAAGGTGCCAAAGCCTGAAAGCCGAAGAGGGACGGCTTGCCATAAAAAACGCTTTCAATACCGGTACTAAACGTCTGGGGACCGAAAAAGTAGTGCGTAATATCCCGTCGGTTTTTGAAATAATAAATACGTGTAAATCCAGATTCTACGAAGTAAATATTTTTCAAATAAGCATCCGGTTCGAAAATCACCTCTCCTTTTGCATACTCACGTATTTCGGTAATTGAATCGAAAAATTGCTCCAGTTCGTCACTGATTTGGTATCGTTCTCGAAAATACTGTAATATGGCCATAGGAAACGAGATCAAGTTCTAACGGAAAATAGTCTTTTTCAATTGACTTTCAAAATCAGCAGCGCATCCTGGCCTCATCACATTTAAGTCGTCCTCGCAATTCAGATAGACGGTAAAATCGTAGTCTTTTTGCCTATTTTAACATCACCTAAATAATGAGTCTTTCATTAAAGGCGCATCCTTTTTAACCAAATAGTATGCGCATTATTGCTTACCTTATTGATTCTAAGCGTCCAAGCACAACATCAAGAAACTCGAGATTTAACGAATCACCGGGGGAGCGAGTGTCCAAACGCTAAACAAAAGCCCCCCTTCATCCCCTATACTCTTTCCCGGGCTCCTTTTTTGGGAGCCTTTTTTACGGTCGTCTCCCCTAGATTCGATTTTAAATTTCCGAATTCGTCATTATTTTTTCGGTTCTCGTCAGTTTTTAGTTTGGAACAATTCTAAATAACCGATAAGTTTGCGTCTCTATTTAAATTGATTCTAAATAATGTTGCGACTAAAAGGTCTGATTGTTTTATCATTTTTACCCTGTTTGACGCTTGCGCAAGTACAGGATAGTGCGAGTAAACTACTCCCCATCGAGGAAGTTGTTGTAACCGGGCAGTTCCGTCCCACGTCACTAAAAAATTCGATCTACAAAGTGCGTAACCTCGATCGAGATTATATCGAACGTCGGGCAAGTACCGATATGCCCACCCTTTTAAATATGGAGTTGGGTATCCGCTTCAACAATGACCTTACACTAGGAGAATCTGACATTCAAGTAATGGGTGTTAGTGGACAGAATGTCAAGGTATTAATCGACGGAATTCCGATGATTGACCGGGGTAGCACCAAACAAAGTCTATCTCAAATCGATATCAACACGATCGAGCGAATTGAGATGGTCGAGGGACCAGTTTCAGTGATGTACGGAACAGATGCACTCGCTGGCGTGATAAACATCATCACACAGCGTCCAACTAATGGCCGGCGAAAATGGGGTCTCACGGCGCGTATTTTAGAAGAGACCGTTAACACAGAATATACACCGATGGATAATGAGGGTCGACATAACGCTCATTTAGGACTGAACTACCAATCCGATAAATGGCTATTCAATTGGTCTGGATCTCGTAACAATTTCGGGGGATTCCAGGGACGCTCAATCGGTCGTGCTTTAGATTGGCAGCCAAAAGATCAGTGGCTTACAGCTGCTCGTCTCGGCTACAATACCGGTGCATTCAACGCCACGTATAGCATTAATTATGCAAACGAGGATATTTACACCCCTGGAGCTATCGGAGCCAACTATAAATACATTGATAAAAACTACGTAACTGACCGCGTTACCCAAATTCTTCAATCCCGGTGGCAGATTAGCGATCAGCTAAACCTGACCGGTTCGTTTTCCTATCAAAACTACCGGAGGGAAACCACCACACGTATTCATGATTGGACTACCCAAAGCTCAGAATTAACCAACGGCCAGGGGGAACAAGATCTATCGAAGTTCAATCAGGCATTCGTTAGAATAAACGGTGTCTATCGATTTCATGAGGACCTTAGCGTATTGGCCGGCTTGGAGTTTGATCAAGACAAAGGCTTTGGGGCGCGTATTGCAGCGGGATCAGAACTATACGATATGGCTGCATTTCTGTCTGCGGAATATGGTCCCTTAGATTGGGTGCTCGTACGTCCCGGTCTTCGTTTTATCCATAATTCAATCTATGATGCCCCCTTAGCAATTCCGTCATTTAACACCAAATTTACCTTGGCATCAAAATGGGATCTGCGTCTAGGATACGCCATGGGATTCCGAGCGCCTGGACTACGCGAACTGTATTTCACCTTCCACGATAGTAACCATGCCATCCAGGGGAATACCGACTTAAAAGCCGAACATAACCGTAACTTTAACGCGAGCATAGATTTTCGCACCGAATGGGACGATCAAATTCACTTAAGCAGTACACTGGGCACCTACTACAACCATTTTACCAACCTAATTACTATTGGACAGCATAGGGACAATCCGACGGTGAGCACCTATCTAAATATCGGCAAGTTCAAAACAACAGGCGCCACGCTGGAAAATAAACTAGGTTATGGTCGTTGGACCGCCAATTTAGGCCTCGGGATGATCGGTCGTTATAACGAACTCTTCGACGATCATCGTCACCTTGGCGAGTTTTTCTGGACGCCAGAGATGAAGGCGTCGTTAAGTCGAGAATTCCCGAAATGGGACGCTAATATCAATGTTTATTATAAACTATATGGTAAACGACCCAGCTTCCGCATCAATGGTGCAGATGACGAGATGGAGGTGAGTCAAGGATATCAGCAAGCCTATAATCAACTCGATATTTCCATAGGAAAAAGGATTCTTAAATCACTGACCGTGCAAGTGGGTGGACGCAACCTGACCAATACAACCAACGTTTGGAACACCACAACGGATGATACTGGCGCGCATGCTGTTAACAGTACGTCAATTCCGATCGCCTATGGACGATCATTTTTTTTCGGATTAACCTACCAACTTAACTAATAAAAACACATCATGAATACAGCTAAAACAATTAAGCAACTTACAATCCTAACCGTATTATTCTTAAGTGCCTGTGGTCGGGACGAAGAAACCGAACCGATCTTACCGCCCTCTGACGGCAGCAGGTTAACCCTACAGGGGGGTGAAGGAGGAAGCGATGCCATCAATGCGGTATACGTTGACTTGAGCAGTGATGCACAGCAGTCTGTAAAAAGGGATTCTTGGACTTTAGGGTTCTATTCTGGCGATACCTTTCGCGTAATACTAAACAATCAATGGGGTATTTCAGCGGTCGCCGCTGGAGAAACCGATATCGGTCAGGTGAATGCTTCGAACGCCGATATTAACCAATTGGCATACGATTATACATCGGACAAACTCGCCTTATATGATGATACACTCGGTGTGTTAGAAGGCACAGTAATCGCAGAGATCAATGCGGATGCATCCGCCAACCAAGTCTATCTGATCAATACCGCTCATGGCACCAACGTAGCGGCAGAAAACGTTTGGAAAATCAAGATCGATCGGTCCGATGACGGCGGCTATCAATTACAATACGGAAAACTATCCGACAATGAAGTGCAGACCTTGGCCATTCACAAGAACCCAGATTTTAATTACCGTTTTATTTCTTTGTCGGAAGGTCAAATCGAGGTAGAACCGGCTAAAGATGAGTGGGACTTCGTCTGGACAAAAAGCATGTTCTACACCACTATGGGTAGTGCAGCAATTCCTTATTTCTACAGCGATCTTGTTTTTATAAATTCCCTAGCAGGTGTTCGTGCAACAGAGGTGATCCGCACAGAAGATCAACCTAGTTACGAAGATTTTGACGAAAGCAATCTCGGCAATATCCAATTTTCTGATTCCAGGAATGTGATTGCCTCACACTGGCGGGTGACGACCGGTTCAGGGGTACTAAAAGATCGCTTTTACCTGATCCGTGATTCATCCGGGAATGTCTATAAATTAAAATTCCTCGTCATGGGTGTGGAAGACAGCGGGCAACGCGGCTACCCGGAATTAGAATATCAACTTATAAAAAACAACTAACGATGAGAAAGACTTTTATCACCATTTGGAGTTTATCAATACTGTGCCTGTTTCTGGCTTGCCAAAATACGCAAAAGGAAAACGACTCCGGGGCGTTGGACACCGACTCCCTACGCATTGTATCGCTCAACGGTACGGTATCAGAAATCATCAGCGAATTGGGCTTGATTGATCAAATTGTTGGTACGGATATCGCATCAACCTACCCCGAGGGTTTAGCCAAGAAGCCTAAAGTGGGGCACAATAAGAAGATCCCAGTCGAGGGCGTATTGGCGCTTCGGCCCAATCTGATCATCGGGACCAACGAAGACCTTAACCAAGAAACGATAGAACAATTTCGACAGGCTGGTACGCGATTGGTTTTACTTGATCAGCAGTTTTCCACCGACGGAACAAAACACCTCATTCGTGCCCTTTCTGATTCCTTGGATTTATCGGCTAAAGGCGATTCAATTTTAACGGCATTTGATCAGGAAATGGCCAAGGTGGCAGACTACCATAAGGCTACCGAAAAGCCCAATGTCTTGTTTATCTACGCTCGCGGGGCGGGAACCATGATGGTCGGCGGTACCGGAACGCAGGCTGATCAGGTCATTGCCCTTGCCGGTGGCATCAATGTGGCGAAAGATTTCGAACAATATCGTCCCTTAACTCCAGAGGCATTGGTAGCCTACAACCCAGATGTATTGCTTTTCTTCCGCTCTGGGCTTTCTAGTTTAGGCGACCAAGAAGGCTTGCTTAACGTGCAGGGTGTTCGAGAAACCAATGCTGGGAAAAACAAAAAAATAGTGGCTATGGATGGTCAGTTGCTTACGGGGTTCAGCAACAGGCTTCCCCAGGCTATTCAAGAACTGCATGCAAAAATCAATCAATGATAGTAAGAAATAAACGATTCTCCATTATCGCTTTACTTGTATTTCTATTGTGCTCCTGCATCCTCTCCATTTCTCTGGGAGCCATAGAAATCCCTTTAAAGAATTTGGCAAAGATAATGGGTAATCAAATTTTCGATTTCCACGCAGCAGGTGTTCCCAAACAACAAGAAGCTGTTCTGCTAGCCATAAGAGCACCTCGTGTACTTTTAGGTGCGTTCATTGGCGCGACCCTGAGTATGGCTGGATGCGCCGTGCAGGGAATGTTCCGTAACCCTTTAGCAGAACCTGGACTTATTGGTGTTTCATCCGGCGCATCACTCTTTGCTGTGATGTTTATCGTATTGGGTAACAGTATTTTTCATTCCTTCACCCTATTATTTGGCTATTATGCGCTGTCTATAGCGGCGTTCAGTGGTGCGTTCCTAACCACATGGTTACTCTACCGTTTTGCAGTCAGCCGAGGCAGAGTGGATATTTCTTCACTCCTGTTAATGGGTATCGCTATTAATGCACTTGCCGTCGCCCTAACCGGTTTACTAACCTACGTGGCCACAGATGAGCAGTTACGAACCATCACTTTTTGGTCGTTGGGTAGTTTAGGAGGCGCGAACTGGAAAACATTACTGGTTCTTCTCCCCTTTTCACTCGTTTGCATGATGGGTTTACTACCCATGGGCAAAGGGCTCAACGCAATGGCTTTAGGAGAAGCCCAGGCCGAGCATCTGGGCATCAATATCCGGAAGACAAACAGGTTGATCGTCATCTTGGCGGCACTTGGCGTGGGATCTAGCGTGGCAATGGCCGGTGTCATTGGATTTTTGGCCCTATTGGTTCCGCATTTGCTCCGGATCTCTGTATCGGCGGATCATAAATTTCTCCTGCCGGCCTCTGGATTATTCGGCGCGGGTTTATTGGTTTTAGCCGATCTGGTTGCTCGAACGATCGTCATTCCGGCAGAACTCCCTATCGGGATATTAACAGCTTTTATGGGGGTACCGATGTTTATCATGATCATACTGAAAAGCAAACGGGAAAGGAGCATACTATGATCGAAGTCAATAAACTCAGTTTCAAGATCGGATCACATCATCTCCTACAAGACATTAGTTTTAACGCAATGCCATCAGAAGTACTTGCGATCATTGGCCCAAATGGGGCTGGAAAAACAACGCTTTTAAAATTAATTAGCAAACAACTGAAAGCCTATTCAGGGAGGATTGAGCTGCACGGAATAAACCTCGAGGATTTAGACCTGCAGGAGCTCGCGATGTTTCGTGCTGTCCTTCCCCAATCCAATTTCCTAAGCATCAACTTGACCGTGTTCGAAATTGCACTTATGGGGCGATATCCCCACTTCAAATCGAATCCCAGCTCTCTGGATGTTCAAATCACCAAAGAAGCTCTTCGTGAGATGGGCATGTACGATTATAAAGACCGGTTGATTCATCAACTCTCAGGAGGGGAGCAACAACGCGTACAACTCGCCCGGATATTGGCCCAAATCTACCAGAACCCCAAGGGAATATTATTAATGGATGAACCGATCAACGGGCTGGACCTTCAATACCAACAGGTGATTCTAGCTAAAGCCCGTAAATTGGCCAAAAAGGGATTGACGGTGGTCAGCATTCTTCACGACATCAACCTTGCCGCGCAATACGCGGACCGTATTCTCGTTCTAAAACTGGGTAAGAGAATGGGATTGGGCACGCCGGATGAAATTCTCTCTGAAGAGTTGATTTACGAAACGTATCATACGAAAGTTAAAAAAATATCGGACCAACAAATCGGCTACCCGATTATTGTTCCAATTTCACAATCAAAAGTTTAAAAATGGAAACGATTAACCAAACACTTAAAGAAAAGTACAACAATTTTAAAATCGAGAACCCCAAAACCAGAATCCGAGATGCCGCTAAATCATTGGAAACAACGGAGGCTGAGTTGGTCGCCCTCGGCGATAATAATCAAGCCCTACGTCCCGATTTCAAAGACCTGTTTAACGCATTGCCTGCTCTTGGCCCCATCATGGCATTAACGCGCAACGACCATGCGGTGCACGAACGAAAGGGAACCTATTCCAAAGCTGGATTTCACGGTCAAGTTGGGCTGGTTGTTAATCCGGATATTGATTTACGCTTGTTTATGACGGATTGGGCTTTTGTTTTTGCGGTTGAAGAGAAAGAGCGGCGTAGCCTACAGTTTTTTGATCGGTACGGCTCGGCGATACAAAAGATCTATTTAACCGAAGAAAGCAATGCGCAGGTTTTCGATCAATTAATTGAAGAATTCGCATTCGACAATAATAATCTTCGTTCAATTGTTCGGGGCGTTCCGGAAGACCTCAATGAAAAGTCAGACTCGGAAATCGATACTGCAAATTTCCAACAAGAATGGCGTGATTTGAAAGACACACATGATTTTTTCGGGATCGTTAAAAAATACGAGTTAACGCGGATACAATCTATGCGATTAGCCCCCGAGGGATTTACGCAGAAAATTGCGACTAACCAGGCGGAAAGCCTCTTAAACTTGGTGTCCTCTAGTGGAATTGATTTTATGGTTTTTGTCGGCAATAAAAATTGCCTACAGATTCATACCGGAAAGGCCAATAGAATTGTACGAACCGGCCCATGGATTAATATTTTGGATGAAAAATTCAATCTGCATCTCCGCGATACCCAAATTGATTCGCTTTGGATTGTTAAAAAGCCAACCGCCCTGGGACTGGTTCACAGCGTAGAGGCTTTCGACAAGGCGGGAAATCTGATCGTGCAGTTCTTCGGTAAACGTAAGCCGAATATTCCAGAACGGGAGGATTGGAGAACACTCATCAAGCAATTGGAAAATTAATGGGAAGACTATACGCAATTGCCGTGTTGATGGTGTTGTTCCCTTGGTCCGGCCAAGGCCAACCGTCTTATAAACTTCTTGATCAGCGTGGCCAGGAAGTGGGCTGGGATACGGTCAGTGCCCTTGCTGACAAAAGGCCTTTTGTCTTTTTTGGCGAGATACATGATCAGGAAATTGGTCACCAAGCACAACTGAAATTACTCCAGCATCTACAGTCACAATACCCGAACCGGGTGCTATTGGGGATGGAAATGTTCGAAGCGGATACACAGCCTATCCTGGATGAATACTTCGGGGACCTGATTAATCAACGGAGCTTCGAGCGTGAGTCTCGTCTTTGGGACAATTACCAGCGAGACTACAAACCACTGGTTGAATTTGCGAAAACACATCGGATCAAGCTCCTTGCCACAAACATCCCGCGTCGATATGCCAACTCCGTTTACCATCAGGGGCTTGGAATTTTGGATAGTCTGTCGGATTATGCAAAGCAGTTCCTTCCTCGCCTCCCGGTTCACATAGACACGGAAATAGCCATTTATCAGGAAATGGCAGGTAGCGTACCGGGCCACGACAGTAAAAATATGATTCACTCTCAAGCAATCAAAGACGCCACGATGGCTCACTTTATCTTGGCCCACAAAACAAGTGATAACATTATTCTGCATCTAAATGGCGCTTATCACAGCAAAAATCGAGAAGGTATTCCTAGTTTTCTTTATCATCATAGTGTAGACCAATCACAGGTACTCGTCATTCACAGCATCTTAGAAGAAAACAAAGAAGAGCATGACCTAAAAAGCGTCGATTTCACATTGGTCATCACACCAGGAGACGACATAGAACCCAAATAATCGTTCGCTATTTCTTTAGTAAGAAAGAGGTATCTTTATGTGCGCCAGCATAGCGATACCTTTTTTTATTTACGATCTCGGCACGTTGCAACCTGAAGGATAACGACAGCGTCTCAGGTGACGAACAGCGGTATACCAGATGTGGCCTGTAGCGAACAACTGATACCTTTTTACTCCGTATGGGTCGCCTGCAAGTTACCGTCTTTTAAAATTCAATAATAAACACATTAAATTGTTATGACAGCTATGAAACGTATACGCGAAGTATGGATGAGGGGTCCTATCCCAGGAGTCTCGCCTTTATTGCAATCCGTCGCTCATACTCTTCTTCAAGTACAGGAAGATATCAACAGCCTAATCGGTGAAGACCTGGCAAATCAACTATGGATAAAACCATACGGGCTGGCGTCAATCGCCTTCCATTTACAAGCTATCCGAGCCGTGGGGGATCGAGTGATGAGCTAGGCAACAGAACATCAACTTTCCGAGTTGCAATTCAGGCAACTCAAAGTTGAAGGTTGGTCGAATTCCTCAAAAACAATAACCGAACAAATCGACCAGGCCGTCGAACAATTAAACCCAATTTCTGATTCCAGTTTGATTGAAGCGCGGTATTTGGGAAGGAAGCGCATCCCTACCAATCAAATAGGCTTACTTTTACAGCCGAACACGCCCAACGACATTATGAACAACTTCTAGTGACCGTGACGATGATTCGTGGTGCGGGTATTGACTCGCCTCCCGATGGCTAACACGTACCACGCATTAAGCGCTAATAGAGTGATCCCCATTATCCGAACTACCCTCGACTACTGGACTTTCAAATCGCTCGCAAGACCGCCAATGCGCTAAACCTGGCCTAGGGCAAACTTTTAGCGTGCTGAGGTGTTTACATTATGACTATTTTAGTTTATTTTATTATGCCTGAAACTAGAACACTGATTGTTTCCAACAGACTTCCTATTAAAATACAGCGAAAAAAAGGCAAACTCAAATTCACCGATAGTGAAGGCGGGCTTGCCACAGGCTTAGGTTCATTTTACAAAGAACAAGGATCTTGGTGGCTAGGCTGGGCAGGCATTATCCCGAGAAATGCGGATGAAGAAGAACAAATCCGGCAGGAGCTTAAGAAACACAACCTCATACCTGTATTTTTAAATCAGTTCGAGATTGTGGGATTTTATGAGGGGTTTTCTAACGGCACATTATGGCCCCTTTGCCACTATCAGCCGAGTTTTATGGAGCTCAATCAACAACATTGGTTGAGCTATCAATCGGTTAACGAAAAATTCGCTAATGCTGCAATAGATCACCTGAGTCCCAATATGAGGATTTGGATACACGACTATCAGTTAATGCTGCTTCCTGAATTGATTCGAAAGGTCCATAGGGATATCAGTATCGGCTACTTCCATCACATTCCATTTCCTCCGATGGAACTGTTTAAAATACTACCTTGGCGAGAAGAACTCTTAGCAGGATTACTTGGGGCCGATCTCATCGGGTTCCACACCTTTGAAAATGTCGATAACTTTTTGGATGCATGTTTTGGCATTTTGAACCTGCCAAAAACGTTAAACCAATTGAAGGTTAAAGGCAGAACGGTGCTAATCGATGTATTCCCTATGGGTATCGATTATAAAAAATACCAGAAACAAGCAACCCTTCAGCCGACTGTCGCTTATGCCAAAAAGATCAAAGACCTGTATAAAAACCAAAAGATTATTCTCTCCGTAGACCGCTTGGATTACAGTAAAGGTATTTTACAGCGTTTAATGTCATTTGAAATCCTACTAAACAACTATCCTGAGCTACTGGAAAAAATCGTATTACATATGTTAATTGTGCCCTCAAGAGATCAAGTAGGGCAGTATAAAAAGCTTCGAAATGAAATCGACCGGATGGTGGGAAATATCAACGCAGTGTACGGGCGTCCCGGTTGGCAACCCATTGCCTATTATTACAACTCGCTTCCGTTCCTGGAGTTATCCGCGCTGTATGTTGCCGCTGACGTTTGTTTCATCACCTCACTTTACGACGGTATGAACCTTGTGTCAAAGGAATACTTGGCCAGTAAACAACATTCCCCAGGTGTCTTGGTTATCAGTGAATTAGCTGGCGCTTCCAAAGAATTATCTGATGCATTAGTCATCAACCCCTACGCGGTTCATCGCACGAGCGAGACGTTGCTAGAGGCTATTGAAATGTCAGAGGAAGAGCAATGGGAACGACTGCACGCGAATCAAGCCATCGTAGCCAAATTCACCGTACATCACTGGGTCAACCTATTCCTGCAACGTTTAGATGAAATTAAGCATCAACAGCGTCATGAAATGGCCAGGAAAGTCCGTAATAAGATTTTAAATGCCATTAAGGTACGGTACGATATGAGCTTGAACCGTCTCATTCTGCTGGATTACGATGGTACACTGGTCGGATTTAACACCAATGCGGACAAAGCGACGCCTACACCTGATGTCTATCAAGTTTTAGACCTTCTTGCTGCGGATACTAAAAACACATTGTCAATTATCTCGGGAAGAAAATATAACAATCTGCAAGATTGGTTCGGCGCAAAGAATTATTTTGCCATAGCCGAACATGGCATCTGGAGTAACTATCCATCCCATGACTGGCACCTAACTATAGGGCTTGAAGATCAGTGGAAATCACAGATCAAAGAGCGCTTGCAACGGTATATCGATCGTACGCCAGGAGCCTATATTGAGGAAAAAACGCATTCCTTGGCTTGGCATTACAGAAAAGTAGAACGCGCTTTTGGACTTAGGCAAGCGCAAGCGCTCCTGCAAGAACTCTTGCAATTTAGCCACGAATTAGACTTACAGTTAATCAATGGCGATCGCGTCATTGAAATCAAGAATAAACAGGTCAACAAAGGAAATGCGGCTTTATCGTTAGTTGACAAAATCAAGCCTGATTTTATTCTCTGTGTTGGTGATGATGCAACAGATGAAGATATGTTTCGGGCGCTTCCTACGCACAGTGTGACAATCAAAGTGGGGGACAAACAATCGCAGGCTAAATACTACCTGGAAGACCATAAAGAGGTCGTTGAATTATTGACCACATTAGCAAACTAAATCGCAACCAAGGCATGATGAAACAAAGGCATATCTACCAAAGTGGCATTATTGGAAACTGTAATTTTATTGCGCATGTTCACCGGAGTACAAATATCAATTGGCTTTGTTGGCCTTCCTTTGAAGACAGCTTTATATTCGGTTGTCTTTTAGACGCGGAAAAAGGTGGCGAATTCAATATATGTCTGGACGACGTGAAAATTAATTCCGAGCAACATTACTGGGAAAACACCAATATTCTGGTGACCGAGGTAAAAGGAGAACATTCAGGGTTCCGGGTAATCGATTTTGCACCCCGGTTCAAACAATACGAGCGATATTACAAACCGCTAATGCTGATTAGAATCGTCGAACCTCTTTATGGCAGCCCTTCAATTAAGGTGAATTGCCATCCCAAAGCAGAGTACGGGCTCCAGGACTTTCAAAAATCACGCGGCAGCAATCATGTCCAATTCAACTACGGTGCTGAACATATGCGTCTGACGACGAATATTCCGATCAGTCATTTTTTTGATGAAGGGGGTGGAAATTTTGTGCTCAACGAGCGAAAACACATGATTCTCACGTACGGAAATGCCCTGGAAGCCCCGCTGGAGACGACTGCCGAAGATTTCCTCCAGAAAACTAAAAATTATTGGAGAGCTTGGACCAAAAGAGCAAATATTCCCAATTTCTATCAAGATCACATCATTCGATCCGCTTTAGTGTTAAAACTTCATCAGTACGAAGACACCGGGGCCATTATCGCTTCGAGTACCACCAGCCTTCCTGAATCTCCAGGATCGGGACGAAATTGGGATTACCGCTATTGTTGGGTGCGCGATAGTTTTTATGTTTTAACTGCGCTTAGTCATATCGGAAAGTTTGAAGAGCTCGAAGAGTTCGCAACCTATATTACAGGTATTACTCAGTCCGATCCAGGTAGGCTTCAGCCCTTGTATGGAATCTTAGGAAAAAAGGTATTGACTGAAAACACATTAGACTATCTATCTGGTTATAAAGGAAATAAACCTGTTCGAATCGGAAATCAAGCCTATGAACACATACAAAACGATGTGTATGGTCAGGCTATGATTGCCTTGCTCCCGCTTTTCACGGATTACCGCTTTCCTCGCGATGAACGAAAAGATGCAAAAAACTGGTTAAAGTACATTTTAGACAAAATTCAGTTAACCATCGATGAAAGGGACGCCGGTATATGGGAATTCCGAAATATTGCCAATCGGCATGCTTATTCCAACCTGTTTCAATGGGCGGGCGCATCGGCCGCACTGAAAATCGCCAAAGAAAATGGCTACAGTGACATCGCTAGCATTGCTGAGGGTCTGATCGACAAAGCGTCCGCTCACATCGAACAGTGCTACGATCCGGATCAACAAGTCTATCGGAATTCTACCGAGGGAACCAACTTAGACGCGAGCGCACTCCAACTCATCTTGATGAATTACATAGACCCCAACTCCGAAAAAGCGAAGCGCCACTTAGCGGCTCTAGAATCCGAATTAAAAGCAAAAGATGGATTGTTTTATCGCTATCTACATCGAGATGATTTTGGGAAACCGCAGTCGACATTCTTAGTTTGTGCATTCTGGTACGTCGAGGCTTTGGCTTGTGTAGGACGGCTCGATGAGGCACAAGAAACATTTGAACGTCTCCTTGAATATGGAAATCCCCTACAGCTATTTTCTGAAGATATTCACGAAGACGACGGTAGTCAATGGGGTAATTTTCCACAAGCGTATAGCCATGTGGGTCTGATGAATGCTGCCTACCGAATCGCGATGAAGCTAGACCGTCCATTTTTCCTTCCCTAACCCGCTTGTTTTCTTCAACCCAAAATTTGTCAATTTTTAATTTTTCGAAAAGAAGGCGTATTAATTGGAAGGCGTTTAGTAAATTGCTTACACATACTGAACTAACTAAATATTTTCGGTATAGAGTTGCCGAATTAAAACCTCAAATTGACGTATTATGACTAATTTTCTTTCTCGCAGATGGTACTTCGTGTGCTTTCTGACCTGGGCGGTACTGACCACTAGCTGTAGCAAAGATGTGTTGGAAGACTTCCCCGATCCAGAACTCGAAAACATTCCTGAGCTCGATATCACTGACCTGGCCGCATTAACCGTGAGCCAAGAAAATCCCGATGGTGCCTCCGGTCCGGAAGGGTCGGAAAAACTAATTGATGGTGATACCACCACCAAATTTTTAATCAAGGATTTTGAATCCGCTGTCATGGATTTTCGGTTCGATACGGCAAAATTGGTCGCTTCCTATGAACTAACTACAGGTAATGATTTTGACGGACGTGACCCGTTGGATTGGAAATTTTACGGCTCCAACGACGGCGAACAATGGACCGAATTAGATAGTCGTACGGGCATGCAATTTCGAGAGAGAAGGACAACCTATCGGTTCTATTTTGAAAATAGCCAGCCCTACACCCACTATCGATGGGAAATATCTCAGGTCTATGGAGCGAACATGTTTCAAGCTTCGGAATTCCGTCTGATTCAAATGCCGCCATTTTTACAAAAGAGTGAACCAATAGCTCAAGTTGATAGCATCAGCCAAGATGGATTGACACTCATTTTCGTCAACCATTCAGACAATACGGATCTTGCTTATCAGGAACGATTAACGCACACATTCTTTACCGTATATCCTCAATTATTAGAGGAGTACAATCCTGACGCATTAAAAAGAGTATACTTTATTGTCGACCCCACCTATCAGGGCGTTGCGTATTCTTTTGGAGATGTCATCCTCTATAGCTACGATTATATGGAAGGACATCCAGAGGATGGTGATGTCGTGGTGCATGAAACTATGCATAAAATTCAAGCAGATTATCAAGGGACCGTTCCAGGATGGCTCAAAGAAGGAATGGCGGACTTCGCTCGCCACCGTTTTGGAATAGACGATCCAGACCCTTGGTCATTGCCTGACTTTGCCCCAGATCATCGTTACGACGGAAGCTATGGGATTACCGCGCGGTATCTTCTCTGGATAGAAACCCATAAAAGGGAACATTTTGTAAAAGAGCTGAATGCAGCCTTACTCAAGGGGATGGATTACCAAGATTTCTGGGTTCAATCGCTAGGAGCTACCATCCAAGAGGTCTGGTCGGAATATGCCCTGAACCCTAATTTATAGCACCCCAGATAGATTCGCATAGGCACATTCTTTAGCAGAAAAACAGAATATGCCTATGCGTTATCTTTGTCTAGACCACCAATCGGATCGACTGCTCCACGCGCTCAAGATCAGCGTGGAAATAAGCAGGATCCCCATTTCGGAGCTGCGCAGTTCCATAATTTTGAAGCTCTTGAAGAAAATTCGTCAGATTACCAACAAACTCCTCGTATGTTAAATCCACAGGGATATAGTCCACTGCCGGTGCAATTCGCTCTACTCGTGGATTCTCTATCGCCGGATACGCAATCCAATCGCCTCGAAAGTCCCTTTTGGGAATATACTCTTCTTGCATCCAAAGGACCGATTCCTTCTGTGGACAAGATATGCGTACGAAATGATGACGACTATCGGAAATCTTAAGCCCAAACAAGTTGAGTGAAAAGTCGTAGGTCTTAAGAAAATGAGCCAGCGTCTGGTTTCCCATTAGCTTCTCGATCAGTTCAAGGATTCTCTTTTTTTCGTTCATTTGTTGTCTAATCTACTGCATAAGTAATGCCTGGTTTCAAACTAGTGGTCTAAATTAAACATTGCTTAAGACAATACAGGCAATTTTTTTGATTTGAACACCTACCGCAACGTATAGTATACTGGAATGCCTTACTGCGCGTAGCGCCATCGGTTAAGTTCATGTCGATATAAAAGAAAGTTCGGCAGCAAATCATTCTTTTAAGTTAACTTAGCCGCATTCGGATCAAGCTCGTATTAACCCAAGATTATATAGCAACTTTTTAATCGTATTTGGAATAATTGGCACAATATTTTCTCCTAGCACATTGTTATTATTGCAGACTGACGAACGTGTGGCTTCGCGGGAACGAATACAACGAAAGTTTCATAGTTCATTTTCTTATCAAAACAGGTTTTTTAATATGGTACAGAATCACAACTTTAATAGTGATCACATTATTAAGGAATTAAAAAAATTAGACAACAAACATCGTGACTATTTGAACACGGATGGCAAATGGCTCATCGGAGGCTTCGAATCTATTATTAGCTACGACGGCAAGATTTCTACAATCCATGGAGAACAAGTGACTCTTAAAAAGGAAATCTATATGATGCTACCTGTTGAAATCAGAGAGGAAATCGCCCAGTTTATGGACGTTGAATAGGCTTACATTCCAAGGGAATGTCTTCCCTAAACAATTTAAAAATGCAAGACAGCCCAAAACGGGCTGTCTTTTTTTGAATGCCTTGGTTGAAGAAAGGATGCTTAGGGATACCAAAAAATTATACCCCAAGTTGTCTTGAGGTATAATCTGCTGCAAAATGTCAAAATTCGATTTGTATCAAATTTCAAAAAGCGTCATCTTGCAGTATTTATGGTTGTATTGCGATGTTCATATTTCCGCTCTGTTGGGCTTTTCTATAAGTAAAACACACGGAGGCTAAATTAGTTTGAATTATTTAAAAAAAACTATACTGGGTTAAACGCAACAGCTAGAGCCTGAACATCTTCAGGTCGATTATATTTTTTGACCGCGCATACCAATCCGTCTCAATAAACTGGATCTCCCCTACCCGAACCCTCCCAAAATCGAATCTTTGATAGTCATCTAATACCTTAGAAAACAGCTCCGTTTGTACTATTGGAGCGCGGAATCGAACTGCTGTCATATGTGATAGCACCGTTTTATATCGGATATCAAGTGTATGAAAAATTTCATCTGAACTGAAGTGATTGCGTAGATTTTCGCGAATTCTCTCTAAACTGTTGTCCGTCGGAAATCCGCTGACGATCACCGCCTCCTTAGAGAGACTCAGCCCTCTGAAATGGACCTCGAAAGGTTTTATATCACAAAGAGAGGCGGCGATACGGTTCGAATACCTGTCCAAATCTAACTTCCGATAAGAAAACCCTTCCCGACAGGAAATAATTGACATAACGGTCACGTGAAGATCCGATAAAGGTTGACAATAGATATGGGGTTCAACATCCTTCAATCGAGAAAGAAAGCCGAAAATATTTTCAGAAATTTGCCGATCGGGTCGAAAAATCAAGGACAACCCTCGTCTTTGATCTGTTTGATCGTCTAAAAGTGGGTCGATGGTAACCCTCCCCGTGCTAACTGACGGTAGGGCTGCGTCATACATCGCATCATAGCTATTTTTCAATTCTAGCGAACCAGTCATGACTAGGTTTGTTTATTTTAATACAAAGTGACAATATAGCGGAATTATCAGATTTAAAGAAAGGATAGTCATGGGTAAGCAGGTGACGATTGAATTAGGCGATATTATCAAGATTGACACGGACGCGATTGTTAATGCAGCAAATAGCTCCCTGTCAGGCGGCGGCGGGGTGGATGGCGCAATTCACCGCGCTGGTGGAAAAAAGATCCGTGAGGCCTGTAAAAAAATTCGTGATCGTCAAGGTGGATGTAAACCAGGCAAGTCGGTACTGACGACAGCAGGAGAATTGCCAGCCAATTTTGTGATCCACACTGTTGGTCCAGTTTGGGAAGGTGGAAAAAGCAACGAAATTGGAATCCTACGTAACGCCTATCGAAATAGTTTACAGCTAGCCGCTGATCATGAGATAAAAACAGTGGCCTTTCCCAATATCTCGACGGGTATCTATAACTTTCCTAAACAACTAGCGTCCCAGATCGCTATAACAGCAGTTTTGGAATTCATGTCGAGACCAACGTCGATTGAGACGGTGGTCTTCGTCTGCTTCGATCAGGAAAATTACGATATCTATCAAGAAGAGCTTGATGCCCACTAAAAGAAAATTCTCCAGGTAAGTATTTTGGTCAGGAAACCTATTTTTCGAGTATGGTTGTTCTGAACGGTGATTTTCGATAAAAAATAGTTAAACTTAATTGCAAATAGATACCGAAAAATTATATCTTTGCACCCAACCACGGAGAGGTGTCAGAGTGGTCGAATGAGCAGTCCTGGAAAGACTGTAGTCGGGGTAACCGGCTCGAGGGTTCGAATCCCTCCCTCTCCGCGAGAATATTGAAAAGTGCGTTTCTGGATCAGAAACGCACTTTTCCGCTTTAAAAAATAAAGTCCCACCAAAAGTCCCACCAAAAAAGGGAATTGGTAAGAAGCTTTTTAATATGGGTCAAAATTTGAAATATAAAGAGCCGAAGATTATCCGTGCAAAAAGAGGATGGTTTATTGCGTTATATTATATGCGACCGGATAAATCAGGATATAAGAGATTTGAATTTTCGGGTGGTGTTAATTATATAACAGAAGTTGATAAAAGGGGAAGCATCCATCCAAGCGATGTTAACTTATTTAAAAAAACAACTTGATAATGGTTTCGATCCTTTCTTTCCCGAAATCGAAGATCAATATAGAAACGCTATCGAAAAGAAAAAGCAAGAAATCGAAGAAGCTGAAAGAGCTGGCGATTGGAATCTTGAATTTGGTTTAAAGCTATTCATCGAAAATTGTAGGGAGAGAAACCTATCAGAAAACTCAATCAAAACATATAACACGTATGTGAGGAACTTTGAAGATTGGTTACGAAAAAATGAGCTCATGTTTACCAAATGCGCATCAGTTGATGAAACATTTGCGCGACGTTTCCTTAATGAATCATTCGAAGTAAACAAATGGTCTCCTCGAACATATAATAACCATTTAAATTTTCTTATGGTGTTTTTTGCTAGAGTACAAAAACTCGAAAAAAGACAGAACCATAATGTAAACTATATGCTCGATCTTTCAGATTTGGAAGAGAAAAAGACAAGAGCTGAAAAGAATCGATACTATACAGGGGCGGTAGCGGATGAGATCAAAAAAGAATTAAAAAAAGACCCTATAATGTACAACTATGTTAAATGGTTGTTTTACTCATGTATGAGACCTAAAGAAATAAGATTGCTTCAAGTAAAAAATATTGACATTCATGCCCGTCAAATCAAAGCAACTGCTCCGACCGCTAAAACTGGCGATCGTTATATCCCAATATGTGACGAATTAGCTGATCTTATCAAGGAAATGCAAATAGATAAAATGCCTTTAAATTTCTACGTTTTTGGTGAAAAAGGGGAATCATCATCAGAAATAGCAAGTAGAGATTACTACACAAAGCGTTACAAACCAACTAAAGATAAATTGGGGTTAGATGACAAATATAGTCTGTACGGTTGGAAGCATACTAGAGTTGTAACCTTGTTAGTAGCTGGATTCAGTGATCAGGAAGTAATGAGTTTAACCGGACATACAGACTATCAAAGTTATTTGGCTTATAAAAGAGAGTTGATGGTAGATAGCTCTAAAATGAAAGGTAAAACGGTAGCGCTTTAAACAAACGAGCAGTCGAGCAAATTCGGGAAGGAGAACTCAATGGACACTTTGATAAATTAAAAACATGAATAGTCTTATTCACAGCAACCATCGAAATGGATTAACAAAATGATTTACTGGCAATTGGATAGAATCGAGAAGGACGACAGGATCGTTTTCGGATACATATCAAAGCTAGTCTCCAGCTTGGATCGACGGTCAGGCGGTGTAACACAATCATTCGTACTTTCAGGGTACTGATCGGCTTGCTGGCTTGCTAAACAACTGTTACGACAAGTACCGCCCGAAAACTCGATATCGTCCAAAAATGACTCTCAATCTCGGCTTCATTAGCCGTTTCCAAGAATTCGTTCAACAAGGGTACATTGGCACCTTCCTTGCCCTTAAGACTTTCATCACTACGCAAATGACACAACACTCAATCTCACATCTTCGCAAAATCTAAATCTTAAATGTTCTTAAATATTGTAAAAAGTTGATAATTATTGTAAAATGACGACAAATCATTTTTACAGTTTCAAATTAAAATCACAAATCTATTTAATATTTAGACGTATTACTCGTAAATAGACCTATTTTTTCATGAGCTCAGCAATTTTAATGTTTTTTATTAATTCGTATCTAGAAATGACTGCGTTTAGCTCATTTATATTATATTGCGATAGCGCTTGAAACAGTTCTAAAGCAGACGCTTTTCCAACATTATATCGCTCAGACATTGCTTCATAGTTTACTTTTGAAGAATGCAACATGATATCGAGAGACTTCAGTTGCTCTCTATTAGTTAATATTGCCATCCCGAGTTTTTCATTTATTGCTCTTCTTTCGTGAATCAAATTCTGTTCGGCTAATCGCGCAATTTGATAATTTAACCTCGATTTTTTCAAACTTAAGGACGATTGTTTTCCATCGAATATGGGAAAAGTCAAATTAGCGAGTACATAAAATGACTGATTTTGACCAATTTGATCCCAAAACGCTAATGGCAATCCATTCGTTAAATTGACCCGTTCGGAAGAATAATTTGTACCGTAGCCAGAACTAAATGAAATCGTCGGGAAAAGCTTGGATTTCGCCAATTTTTTCGTAATTAACGATAATTCTGTACTCGCTTTTGCTGCCTGTAGGTATGGATCTTGACCAATTTCCTCCCTCAATGTTCCTGTATTGTAATCTAATTCTCCTTCACTAAGAATAAAAACTACATTACTGTCCGACGTAAAATTCAACAAGTTTAATAACTCTAAACGGCTCACGATGAATGAATTTTTGGAATTGTTGACATTCATTTGGTCATTTTCAACCTTACTTCTCGCGTGTTCAACATCTATTATTGTTTTTCGACCATTTTCCACCTCCGCTAAAATTTTTTCTAATTGCTTTGTTGAATTTTGACGATGGTGTAAACTTGCTTCATATAACTTCTCATTAATAATTGTCTGATAAAACAGCTCGACTAGTTGCATTTCCAGTTCTAACATAAGAGTGGACTTTTCAAATTCGGTAACTTCAACTTGTTTTTTATTGTAGTTAACAGTAAGTCGCCTTTGGTTGCCTTGATACAATATTACATTAGCCGTCAAGTTCCCATTCGCATATTTGGATAGATTATTACCTGTTACTAGACGTCCTGAAACTTGATCGAATGTTAATCCGTAATTGTATTGATTGTTTAAATTCAAATTTAAAGTTGGATAAATGGCGTTTCTACTTATCTGATAATCGATTTTGGCAATTTCCCGTTGTAATTCCGTAATCTCAAGACTAATGTTATTTTCATGCATCAAATCGATAGATTCTGTCAACGTGAGAAAAGACTGACTGCAACAAACCATCGGAATTAAGTGAATTACGATTGAAATATATTTCATTTTATTGGCTCATGTATTTTAAATTGTCAAAAAAACGTTCAATCAGCTTTCTTTCGTTAGTAATGATTTCAGCAGTTCCTTTAATATCAAATTTGAAATCTATTTTCGACCCATAATTTGTGACCATACCCATCGGGAATTCGACAGTTACCAAATATGAATCTAAAGACTGCCCCCCTCTCAACGATGATTTGCTCGAAATTAGGGGTATGCTCTGTACTCTTCCCCTGATGAAACCGTATTCCAGATAGGGAAAGTCAGCCAACTTTACAATTACTTCTTGCCCAACTTGGATCTTTCCTGCACCATCAATCGGTAGTATTACTTGACCCACGGTATTGTTCTCTGCTGGTACTATTGAAAACAAGGATTCTCCCGAATTGACAAATTGACCTTCCCGCCAAAACTTCAAAAATTGGACTTTACCAACAATTGGTGATTTTATTAAATATTTCTGCTCCCATTCGTGAATATGATCTAATAGAGCGTTATAAGCGAGTAACGCCTCCAATTCCAAGGACTGCTTTCTTTCAACACCACTGGTGTTGTAGTCGTTAATAGTGTTTTGGGTATTGCTCATCTGCTCGAGAATTGAAGATGAACTTGCTTTGGCAGACTTATACTCATTTTCTGAAAGATTGACTTTCGACTTACTTTGATCAAGTTCTTCTTGACTTAGTATACTTCTCAAAAACAACGCAGAATCCCTCTTTAAAACAGTTTGAGATAATATCAAATTCTCTTGACTCAGAATTTCTTTTTCTTTGGAATTCCTAAGCGCATCTTGTTGTATGTCAAAAATTTTTTCAAATGTCATTGCTTGATTTTCAAATGATTTATGGTCCTGAAAATCTGCTAGATGTTTTAACGCAACGAGAAATTCTGAGTATGGTTTTGACAACTCTCCTAAATTCAGATCCTTCGCCAAACTATCGTAAGTCCCTCGCGCGAATTCTAATGGAAATTCGAAATTCAACAAGGATTCGTCTATCTGGGAAATTATTTCTGGTGCTGTCCCATTCTCAATCCATGCTATCATTTCGTCCGCATTGACTTGATCGAGGCTCTTCATATCCTTTAACCTAATTTTACCGCTCGTATTCGCTACCAAGTCAATCGGTGAGACATCGCCAGTAATACTAATCTCACCTAATACTACGTCTGGATACTTTATCAGAAACCCAAAAAGCAACAAACATATTATTATGCCCGAAACAATTACTAATACATAAGACGAAAACGACGTCGGAACCCGCTCTACAATCTCAGTAATTTCTTCGGTTTGGGCGTCTTTATTTTGTACGCTTTGCGATTTTCCGAAAGAACTCGACTTTTCCATATGCCTATGCAATTGATTTGACCTCTGATTGACTTTGAACTAGTTGCGTATAAAGTCCGTTCTTCGCCAATAAAAAGTCGTGGTCACCAATCTCTGAGATATAGCCGTTATTCAAAACCACTATCTGATCCGCTTTTTTTATAGTACTTAATCTGTGAGCTACCACGACGACTGTTTTACCAGAGAACACTTCATCTAAAGCGCTGGTAATTTTCTGTTCATTTAATGTGTCTAATGAATTTGTAGCTTCATCAAAAAATAATATATCCGGATCTCTATACAATGCTCTCGCAATAAGAATCCTTTGCTTCTGCCCACCACTCAAACTTCGCCCATTTTCACCAAGTTTCGTCTTGTAACCTAGCGGCAGTTGTTCAATGTCGTAACTAATGTTTGCAGTAGATACCGCAGTTTTCAGTCTCTGCATGTCGAAATTCTCTTCGTCGAGAATAATGTTATTTAAGACTGTATCATTGAATAATTTACCGTCTTGTAGAACAACACCACATTTATCTCTCCATTGTCTTAAGCCAATATTATTTAAGTTCAAGTTACCCACTAATATATCACCAAAACTGGGCCGATGCGTTCTCGTCAATAACTTGAGTAAAGTAGTTTTTCCACTGCCACTGCTACCAACAATTGCAGTAATTTTTCCATGTGGAATCGTTAAAGTGATATTTTTCAATATGACGGGTGAAACATGAGTGTATTGAAAGGAAACATTGCTTAAGCGTATATTTCTTTCGGCCGTTAGATCCAGATCATTATTGCCGCAATCTTCGTCTTCATCTTTCACGGATTGGATTTCGTTTAATCTTAGAAAACTGATGTGAGCAAATTGAAAAGAAATAATGAAAGAAATTAGTTGTTGAACTGGTCCATTTAGCATGCCTATAATAAATTGGGTGGAGATCATAATTCCAAACGTAATTTCGCCACCAATAACCGCCTTTGCACAATAAAATGTTATTAAAAGGTTTTTTGTACTGTCAATAAATCCCGCTCCAAGATTTTGAACATTGTTTACGGACAAAAGCTTCATATTCACTTTGAACAATTTGGCTTGTATATGCTCCCATTTCCATCTCCTTTTCTGCTCAAAATTATTAATTTTTATATCCTGAATTGCATTGATAGTCTCGACCCAATAACTTTGGTTCTGTGCTGTCAAATCAAAATAGTCCCAATCCAATTTCTTCCGAATTTTAAAGAAAACTAAAACCCAACTGATATAAAGAATACAGCCGGCAGAGAATATATAAAAAATCGTGACATCGAAAATAAAAAGAATGATCCCGAAAATAATGAATGTTAGGATCGAAAAAACTAAGTTCAATGAGTTATTCATAATGAAACTTCTGATACGTTCATGATCATTCGCCCGCTGGAGTATGTCACCCAACATTTTATTTTCAAAAAAAGACGTCGGAAGTTTCATCAATTTTATCAGATAATCAGAAATCAGTGCAATGTTTATTCGCGACGAGATATGTTGTAATATCCAATCTCTCACTGCGGAGCTCAACGTAATGCTGATTATTAATGTCAAGTTTGCAATTAAAACAATATTAATGAAGGTCAAATCCTGCGTTTGAATGCCAACATCGATAACAGCTTTTGAGATAAATGGTAGAAACGCCTGAAGACCGGTGATAATCAGCATAACAAAACCTAAATGCAGAAAGCTTTTTTTATAAGGTGAGAAAAAGCCCATCAATTTTTCCATTCTCTTGCGATGGTCTACTTTTCCCTCCTCGTCTCGAATGTTGAAATCTGCCTGGGGTTCAAATAAAATTATTGTGCCTTTACCATTTTTTACCCATTTTGACGTAAGTTCGGTTTCCTTGAACCTTAGATAACCTTTGGATGGGTCCGCGATATGAAAGATGCTCCTATTTTTTCTTTTCACCGCTCTATATACAACTACAAAATGACCTTCCTCTATATGTAGAATTGCTGGAAGCGGGACCTTATGTATTAAATCATTAATAGAGCATTTCGTCGCCAGAGTTTTAAAACCGATCCGTTCAGAACAGTACGAAAGTCCTTTAATCGATATTCCTTCTTTAGAGATTCCACACACATCTCTTAAATACTGAATTGAAAAGTATTTACCATAATATTTAGAAATCATCTTAATACACGCTGGACCGCAATCCATAATGTCAAGTTGTGGTTCGAAGTTAATTTTGTTGAACATACTTAAATGATCTTTTTTATTGTTAAATTAATGACCAAATCTCTTATCCTTGATTTATGATTAGAACGATACATCAATTAGTCGGACCCAGTCCGTCTCCATTGGTTAGAACCTGTTTGGATTCCTGGAAAATACTTGAAAATCATGGTTTTAAGTTATTATATTGGGATGATCAAAAAATATTCGATTTTGTGAATGCTTTTTTTCCAGAGTATTTAGATCCTCTTGTTTCTGCAAGAAACTTTGCAGAATTAGCTGATATTGCTCGATACCTTATTATCTTTCATTATGGAGGCTATTACGTTGACTGGGATATTAGATTAAACAATATTCAAAAGTTTTTATATTTAGATTCTACCATTCAGTCGGGATATCTTGTAATTGATCCTTTTAATGACACTTTAGCTTCTGAGCATTTTTCTTCGATGCCAGGAAATGAGTATTTTTATTTTTTAGTTAAAGATATAAATCACACATTCATTAGAGGGGAACGAGAACTTTTGGATACTCCGCATTACTCGGGTCCATACCGAATGAAAACTGCACTACAGCGTTATAAAAAATCAGACTTAAGATTGATACCGGTTGATCAGATATTTGAATACAACTATAGAGAAATTAGAAGAGCTAAGCATTTTGGAATAAATAATATCATGACTCATTTTTGGGAACACTCTTGGATGAAGTGAGCGCATTTCTAGTCAACGAGAATATGCTGTTTTTCTACCATTAACATTAACTCTTTTCTAAGCGCATCTCTTTCATTCCCGAATAGTGAGATAAATACTAAAAAGCTATCGCGCTTCCCTAAACAAGCAACGTAACCATACCGTCGGTATTTTATGACTTGTTCCTTTACATCGGCGTAAAAAAATAACGCTTCATCTATATTGATAGTATTAATTATTTGATGCTTGGAGAGGGAACTATCTTCCTGATGTTGATTTGAAAGATTTAGCAGATATGATTTAGAAATTTTAGTAAAAACACTGTCCACAATCCCAAACTTTTCTTGAATTTTTTCCAAGTCATAGTCTGTCAATTCTTTGACCCCCACCAGGATATTTTTGAGAGAATCTCTATAAAACGAATCAAACGCTGCAATCGGTGATTCTGGCATTTTGATGTATCCTTTGGGCAACTCTACTGACAGTCCTTTTTTTAGATTCAAAACTGTTTGACAGTTTGATGCTTCAATGCTAGTTACGACGGCAACTGCAAGAATAATTACATATTTAAACATTTTTATTCCATTTTAGAATTTCACATTGTAATTCCGCTGTGTCCATATTAGTGATTCTCAAAAGTTCTTTTAGAGCATTGACCTTTTGACTCTCATTAATAAAGGTACTGTTGATGCCTCTGGGATGAGTCAAATGAAACAATGGGCCAGGAATCCGTTTAACTTTATAACCTAAAATTTCCCATCTCCGTGCACGTTCACCGTCCTCTACTCCCCAACCATAAAAGTTTTGGTTTTCCCCACCCGCGCATAGATAATTAGTCGTCTTTCCCAAGAAAGCACCACCGACGGAGCCTATACCGTAGGGTAGCTTCATTTTGTTCTGGTTGCCAATCAAGATATCAATCACATAGTTTTCAAGGTATAATTTTCTCAGTTCATCCCCTGTGTCAAAAAAGCGACCGTCAAATGGAAACGCAAAATCAGATTCGTGACTAACTAAACATTCTATGGATTTAAAAATTTGTCCAATCGGAATGATAACGTCGGAGTCCCAAATACCGACAAATTCGGTGGTGGTCATGGAAAGTATTTCATCGATATATTTGGTCCTATGAAAGATTTCGGAAGAATCTTTGATGAATATAAGGTCCACATTCTTAGCCGCAAAAAAGAGCTGATCGGAATCATTAAAAAAGCTTTTATTTGCGGCCTCTAAAAGCAAAATTTTTGAACCGATTCCTCTGTGTAATTGATCTATAACTGCGAACAGGTTTTCTTTTCGTTGGATCGTATCTATTCTAATCGGAATTCCGATAGTAACTTGACTTTTCATAGGAAACCATGTTAGTTGAAACCAATAAACTTTTTAGCGATCTTTAATACTTTCTTGTCAGATTTGGATGGGTCCTTCGTGTAAAGTTCTAATGCGATTATTCCCATTTCTCCAAAAATTACTATTGAGCTGTTTTGATAGAAATCTTTATTGATTTTCTCATTAATGTCATTTACAAAATAGATACTATTTGCTTTGAAATCAGTAACTCTATGCCGATCAGTGATAAGATCAGCCGATTTTTCACGAATTTCTTCACCAATATTTTCGTGTTTTCGTCTCAACCTTATGACAATCAATTCCGATGAGTCATTCTTTACAAAAATTTGTTTGGTGGTTTTGCGCCCATCAACAATCCCTGGAATCTCATGATTGGAAAGAAAATATTCACGAAAACCCAAGCTTATATTCATCTCTTTGACATCGCTAAAGAACTCTTCGGTTTGCGAGTATAGTTTAACATTCTGAAGTAGTATCAAAATAATTATTGCTACAATCGTTTTGATTTTCTTTTCCATAATATCAAGTTAAGTAAAAGGGGAATAGTTATTTAACTACTAATAAAACACTGTTCCCGATGAACCAACAGCCAAAAATGAACTGGCCATAAACGAATCCATTGAGGCTGATTGTAACCCAGCGGATTCGTTCATTGGATCAACGTATTGATAAGTATTTGTTTCAGAATCATACGATTTAAAAACTACCGAATGAGCCACATTCTCACCAGTCATAATATTTCCGGCTACCTCAACTCCATTCATCAAGTTTGATTGCATCTGCCCCTCTGAATGCATATACTGGGAGTTGAACATAAGCGTAGTGAATTCCACATACTCGTTGTGGGAAACGCCACCTTCAACTGACATTGAAGCCATATAACCTGGGCTGTAATCATATTGGCTTGCAAATACGTCCATATATGTGTTTAAATCAGTAGAAGGGTGACCATTCGTAGGTCCTGCGTAACCTCCATATTGTTCTCCCAGATACTCGAGGGTATAAAAATAACAGTATCCATCAATTCCCCCAGTTCCTCCAGTTCCTCCAAAAAGTTTTTCCTTTTCAAAGTTCGTTAGACGTCCTAAATCTTCTTCAAGGATTTCCAAACTAATTCTTTTGAGCTTTTTCATAATTTAGTCGATTAAAATTGAATATTGGTTTTTGTATAATGTTCCTATTCCCCATAGTCCATTAGAAATTAATTCCGGCTGTAACTTATTTTTCAAATTCGCGAGATCATGCCCCATCCCGTCGATGAGACTATTATATATTCGATCTACACTCATCGATTTCGGGCCACCGAAGGCATTATATAGAGAGAATCCGGAAGCAATTTTTAACGCATCCGATAGCTCTTTCTGGCATAAAATATCAAGAACGTTGCTACTCAATCCATCAAATTCATCTTCGTTGAGAAATAAGTTATTATTGAGTAGTCTCAGAGAGTCGAAATTATTGTTCAAATTGGGATTCATTGATCGCGAATTCTTTTCGATAATAGATTTAATTTTACTGACTTTAGAAGGATATGGTATTATGGAAATAATATATTTTAATGTCGGAAACAAATAAAACTCGTTCATCATCGTAGCTTCAGAATAGTGTGCATTTACTTTCTCGAGATATGAATGGAACGCATCGATTAGATTGACACCTATCGCGTTGAGATGTAGGTTTATATAGTCATTTTTATCATTTAATAAATATAATCGATTTGATAGATATAAGGCTTTCCCGATCAAACCTTTGTCCCTATCGCCAATAGGAGCCGGGCATAATGAATGAATTTTTGCAAATACTGCGTCCACTTCGATAAATACCTCTTTTATGTCCGCTTCAATAAATTTGTTTTTTACCAATTCCATTAAACCCCAACCCATTCCAAGAATTCCATGGTCGAACCAAGGGGGAATTGATAAATTGATCTCCTCCAAACGTCTGTCTAATCGCTCGTCTGCCAATTGTTTAAACGAATTATCTGTGTCAGACAAATAATAAAGATTCATGATCAATCCCAGCTCTCCATTAATCAATCCGGGGTTTTTAGGTATTCTGTCACACGATGAAAGATAGGTGCGCAAAAAGTCGTTCAATACTTCTTTCATAATTATTTTGGTTCGATTTCTATAATTGGTTCTTAAATATATCAACTTTTTTACAAATAACTAAATATTTATCTAAATTAGTTTGATAAACTAATGATACGTTAATCAATTATTTCTATGACAAATTCAAAAATACAGAGTCTTTGGATTGGCCCCTCCCTCAGTCCAATTGAACAAATGTCTGTACAATCGTATTTAGATAATGGCCATAATTTCGATCTATATTGTTACGAGGATGTTAGTAATATTCCGGTAGGTGCGACCGTTCGAGATGCCAATGAGATAGCACCTAAAGATCGTCTGTTTAAAGATAGTCATAACTCTTGGGCAGCGTTTTCAGATTGGTTTCGCTATCAATTGTTGTATAAAAACGGTGGCTGGTGGTCCGATTTAGATGTAATATGTTTAAGGCCATTTGATTTCGAATCAGAGTATTGCTTTGCCACAGAAAGAAATATCTACAGCTCAACCGGCAATAACACGGTTACTTCTTGTATTATCAAAGCGCCAGCTGAAGCAAACGTGTTAGCTGGAATCATAGGTCAAATAAACGAGAACATAAAACCCAATGTTCTGTGGGGAAGTTTTGGTCCTACGTTACTTCATCGCCACATACACGGAAGTCAATATGGTGCTTTTAAACAGTCTCCCGAAACATTTTGCCCTATAAATTGGAATGAGATAGATCAGTTCTTCGATGAAAACTTTCTATTGGAAACTGATTCTTATACAATACATTTGTGGAACGAAATTTGGAGACGCCAAAAAATAGATAAATTCCAAAAATTCCACCCACGCTCGATGATCGAATATTATAAAAGGAAACATAAACCAATTGTTGGAACAATTGAACGAGAATAGCTGTTTAAGTTACGAGAGACTCCCCTTTTCGACAGACTCTAAAATCAGGTTCTGGGGGTACAATCTGGGGAATGAGTCTATACGCGATATTTCCAAACCTATTACAGAAATGTATGTTACTGACATCTGCCACAGTACCCTTTCTTCTAGTTTCATACTGCTAGTCTTTCAATGATCGTAGTAGTTCTTTATCAATCCAATTTGTGAAGGATTTATAATTATTCAAAAATCTTTTTTGAACTGGCTCAAAACTTTTCAGAATAACTTTTCTTTATACATAGTTAATGAATTGTTTCCTATTTCCTCTCAAGACATCATTAGATGATCATAACAGGTCTCTTGCCTTTTCGATCAATATATAGAAAGTCTCAAGGAATTCTACACTAGTTTCTTTGTTTCCGAAACTAAGTAGTTTTTTATTGGTGAATGTATTAATTATGTCTAATTGATCGTCTACCACGGTAATACACCATTTTTTTGTCCCACTATTCGTCCAATCGATTATAGAGCCATCGTTCCAATTCCAATGATCTCTATGTTCTAAGAGCAGCAATAAGGAAAATATTGCCTTAGCTCGTTCTTCGCTTTTTACCATTGGAATAATAACAAGTGATTCGTTAGATCGTGCGTTAGTGGGTGACGAGAGTACGTCTACCTTCTTTATCGGATTCATTTGAACCTGTTTGATTTTTTCATTTAAACGGAGTGTAATTTCGCTTGTATTTTTAATTCTTTTCATTGTTAATACGTATTTCGAATGGTCTAACAAATATTTCTCATCAAATGTTGTTTTTATACGAATAATAAAAAATACTCCTTTCGGAGTATTTTGTCTACTACCAAAGGAGTACACTTATTATAAAAACCTGTATACTACATCATTACAGCACGCACGGTCAAAAACACCAACTAAAAATACAACGATAGCACAATCGACATCTGCAAGAAATATGGAGCTATAAGCTTTGACAATTGAATTGGCTCGAAATTTAAAGCGACAAGGTAGTGGTTACCTGATCTTTTAAAGTGGCACGGATCGAACCGTAATACCAATTAGCATAATCGGTTTACGCTGAAACCAGTGGCATCATTTAAACCGTAATACCTGGCACGGTGTCTCGTCCTAGAAAAACTTTACAGATTTAACCATTAGTCCTAGAAAGATCTT
>JBQDCW010000017.1:0-3081 GCA_052092145.1 Sphingobacterium sp.
CAGCATGCCCAGGATATGAAAAGAAAAGGTATGGCGCTTAGCTTGATCGCTGAAATCACGAAGCTTTCTCTTGAGGAGATTGAAACGCTTTAAGGAGCGCATATTTCTTTTCTTTATCGCGGTAGCGCCGAAAATCAGTTGTTGGCTATTCCACGGGTCTTCAACGTCTGTGAGACTTGCTCTACAATGTAGCCGTTTTGGAAATAAGAATAGATGTCTTCCCCCGGGCAAGCGGTTTGATCGCTGTGATCCCGGTGCGTCGAAATTTCACTGGGGTCGATGTTGTATTTAATGCACGAGTCGACCAGGAGATCGACGAGTACCTGTATCAGGTTTTTATCCAGTTTTTGCTCCGAGTAATTGCCCAGGAAACAGATAAGAAGATGACCAGTAGGGTCGTATTCTGTATTGCTCTCGCCAACAGTCAAGGGGTCCCTCCCTTGATATACGGTCCCATCCGCTGCAATGAGCAGGTGATACGGAATATCCGCCCAATTACGGTCTGGTCCCATACACCAGGTTTGAATATTCTTTAATCGGACTCTAGCATCGTCGGTAGGGGCCAGGACCTTTCCACCTTCGTGGTGTACCGTTATTTGTGTGGGAATATGTTGTTTGAAGGGTTTTGCGGCTTGTGCTAACCAGGCTTCTCGTGGTTCGATCGTAACGGTATCACCCCGAGCGGAAGTGTCGGGAGCTGAACGTTGAGTTTTCCGCAGTTCTGCCCCGACGGGTTCGAGCAAACCGGTCATGACCAATAGGAAACAAGGGAATGCGTATTTAAAGAAGGTGTTGAGGTGCTGCATGTTTTTGGTGTTGATCAGTTTTCCGGATACCCAAATGTAAGGTTTTAAAATCGGACCGCTAGGGTTTTACCGGAGATGAACACTGAAAATCCCGTGGCTGGAAGCACACCTCGAATTCTGGATCTGCCCTGCGATCCGTTTTACAGTACGTGCCGTAAAACGCAGCGATTATTCTCAGGCGGGGAGCGGGATATTAAGTAGGTAAAAAGGATAAAAAACCCTTAATTATACAATTTTGTAATAATAAGGGGTTTTTATACAGCTTATTATTACTATTTTAGTATAAATAAGGAGAATTATGGTGAATACACGGCTTATCCCGACAAAGAAAATAATAGAGCGTTTGCAGTATGAAAATCCTTGGTGGATTTCAAAAGAAATCCCTGTGCTCTATAAAAGCATGTCCAGACGGTTGTATTTTGACTTGTTTTACCCGTTCGTCTCAGAAAAGGATATTCGTCGCGCAGTTGTGCTGATGGGCCCTAGACGAGTTGGTAAGACAGTCATGATGTTTCATTCAATCGATGAATTAATTCGTGATAAAATAAATCCGCAGCGTATTTTCTTTGTAGGAATTGATAACCCAATATACGTACATCTTAGCTTACAAGAAATTTTAGATTTGTGTCAGGCAGCTATAAAGGCAGATAGTTTAGAAGGTTGTTACGTGTTTTTTGACGAAATTCAATATTTGAAGGATTGGGAAAGACATTTGAAAGTATTGGTTGACTCTTATCCAGATACCAAATTTATAGTTTCTGGCTCGGCCGCTGCTGCTTTAAAGTGGCATAGTACCGAAAGTGGGGCTGGTCGATTTACCGATTTTATGTTGCCACCTCTCACATTTCAAGAATTTATCCATTTGAAAAACAAGAATCATCTCATTAAGGATGACACCATTCAATATGGAACCAAACAGATACCCTATTGTATTACACACAACATCGACGAATTGAATGATGAGTTTTTGCAATATCTCAATTTTGGAGGTTATCCTGAAGTGGTTTTATCAGAGAAAATCCAAAAAGATATGGGACGATATGTAAAAAATGATATTGTGGACAAAGTTCTTTTGAGAGACTTGCCGAGTCTATACGGAATTAGAGATGTACAGGAGCTCAATCGATTTTTTACTTATATCGCTTATAACACAGGGAACGAATTTTCGTATGAAACCATGTCTCGAGAAAGTGGGATACAGAAAGATATTTTAAAAAAATATTTGGAGTATTTAGAATCCGCGTTTTTAATTAAGGTACTGAATAAAGTTGATGTTAATGCTAAGAGGTTCAAACGTATAACAAGTTTTAAGGTATATTTAACAAATCCGTCTTTACGAACGGCATTATTTTCTCCTATTAAAGAAACAGATAGTGAAATTGGGAATATGGTTGAGACCGCTATTTTATCGCAATGGATGCACCGTGAAAATTTGGATTTAACGTATGCGCGATGGAAGGAGGGTCGGTTCCAAGGGGAGGTGGACTTAGTCTTGGTCGATGATAGAATGTTCAAGCCGGTATGGGGTGTGGAAATCAAGTGGAGCAATCGCTATTTTTTTAAGCCTCAAGAGCTCACGAGCTTAATCAGATTTTGCAAGATAAATGAGCTAAGGTCTGCTGTGGTTACAACAATCGATGTGCAAGAAACGAAGATTGTTGGAGAGTTGAGCTTTACCTTTTTACCGGTGTCTGTTTACGCCTATAATATCGGGGAAAATACGCTGAAAATGAAAACAATGAATGACGGATTAGCGTGAGGAAAATTTAATGCCTTATATTTTATATAGGTGCTGGCTGCTATATGATGAGCATAAAGGTTTTTTTTTAGACGCATTGATAAATCTAACGCTGCAAGATTTTCGTTCTCAATGACATTCCATATTAACGTGTATTCCATTTCCAGAATGTTATCATTTTGATTTTGACATTTATTTCAGAATAATCCTTTATTTTTCCGAGGACTTTTGTGTTTCTTTGCTCCTAAATTTGTACAGCTAAATGGATGCGCTTTTAGAACTTATGAACAACCTGACCGATCCGGATTGGATCGTTGCTCACGGTGGGTTGTATCTACTTTTATTCATCATTTTCGCGGAGACCGGAATTATGATTGGTTTTTTTCTCCCCGGGGATCCAATTCTTTTCATCGCTGGAATCATTATTTCCAACATGAGTCTAGCGCCAGGTGAGGAAATTCCGATGTTGCTGTATTGGATTTTTCTGATCTCATTGGCGGCTATCTTGGGGAATTTCGTCGGGTATTGGTGTGGACG
>JBQDCW010000017.1:3181-8238 GCA_052092145.1 Sphingobacterium sp.
TTCTGATCTCATTGGCGGCTATCTTGGGGAATTTCGTCGGGTATTGGTGTGGACGACTTTTCGGGAATCGAATATTGAAGATGAAAGATACTTGGCTATTTCGTCGCGAGTACATCCTTAAAGCGCAGGATTTTTATGAGAAGCAAGGTGGTGCGGCCATTATTTTAGCTCGGTTTCTTCCAGTGGTCCGGACATTTGCGCCGATTGTGGCGGGAATTGTCGGCATGAACTTCAAAAAATTCATCTTTTTTAATATTCTTGGCGCCTTTATTTGGGCCGGTAGTCTGGTGACCTTAGGCTTTGTATTAGGCGAGAACCAATGGGTGCAAAAGAATTTAGAACTCGTCATTCTTCTGATCGTTGTCGCCGCGACAGCTCCCGTGGTTATAAAAGCAATTTCCGGCAAACGTAAGACGGGAACACCGGTAGAGGAAGGGGCCGATCGGACTGAGCAATAGAAACATTTTTCTGATAGCAGATCTAATAAAACCAGGCGCGTTGGAGAAGGGTATTGATCAAGTCCATCGACCGGATACTTGATCAAGGTTGGGGTACGTCTCGATAATACGTGCTAATGGTGCGCCTACGCTTTTCTGTCGATCTATTTGGGCCGTCCGGCTAGCATAAATCCGAGTCCAAAAAGGGCGAGTAAAAGAAGTGCTGTTTCCCGGTATAGATTTTCATGTTCTCGATGGATTTCATTTGCTTGAAACCAGACCTCTTCTTCCATTTTATACCCCGTTAATTCCTGACTTGCCGTCCCGTCCTTGGAAGGAGGCTGTGATGGCCCCCCGGTATTGGCCGCACGCGCTGATGCATTACGCGTGGGCGGTTGTGGGTTCGATTGCTGCCGATTCGTTGTGGGAGTTTGGTTACCAATACGACCCAACTGTCGATGTAGAGTTTGTATCGCTTGTTTCTGATCGCCTTGGGCGTGCTGCTGGAGGTAATTCAGCAATTTTTCGTTCCCACAGACTTGGTCGGAACACGATAGCCCGGTCTCCTTGACGGTTTCCAGATAAGCAGAAATTAGGCTGTTGACCGTTTCTTCCTCGGGATTCCAATAGTCCTTTCTAGACACTTCCAACATCCTGGCTAACATGTTTTGATAGGCGTAGACATTATCGGCATCGGTAAAGCGCTGCTGAATGTCTAATGCGTATTTGTCAGCGACGTAGACATCATGCCATTCCTGCCAATCTTCCGCTCGTATCGCCTGTTCGGTGGTCGCCTGCCAGCCCCACATATTATCGGTAATCTGTCCCACCATTCGGGCGCCAGCATAACCCTCGTCCAACATGCCGGTTATCCAATCGGGATTTAAATAACGAGTATTCAGCTCTCTGCCGATGAATTTATCCAGAGACTCCTGACGCATCATAGCGGGATCAGTCAAATTGCTGACCATGATGTCAGGTTCTGTACCGTCTAGGGTTTTTATCGCTAAGGTCATTCCGCCCAGATACTGAAAAAAATCATCGTTATCGAGCACACCATAAAGATTCGACGATCGACTGTGGACGACAGTTTTCGTCCCTGAAAGTGTTTTTTTAAAAAGAGAAAGCGCTAAATCTTTACCCGTTAGCTCGCTGATCTGTTGCTCGTCTGCTCCCCAGAATCCTTGACCGTACAGGTGCCCTGAGCGATTGAAGTACACCTCGGCGATGTCTTGATTGTCGTCCCATTTATCGGAGGCTTGAACCGCGTTATCTACCCCAATGCCGTAGGTCCCGCTCGCTGTACCGAACATTCGCACCAAAGCCAAACGTTTTCTAAGCTCAGGATCCTCAAGCCCCATTGATTGTAACTGTCTTTCCACGGAATCCGTATGCATTTTGATGGCGTTGTTTTCTTCCGGGGCATGATAAACCAGACTGATGGCTTGGTCTAGTAAGTCCATCATTTGCGGGAACATGTCCCGGTATAATCCCGAAGGGGTAACCACAACATCTACTCGAGGCCGATCCAGACTATCTTGTGGGATCAGCGCTAAGCCATTGATTTTTCCAAATCCATCGTAGGTCGGTCGGACACCGAGCAAGCTCAATAGTTGCGACTCCATAATCCCTTCGTGTCGAATGGTCTCGACAGACCAAAGATTAAAAGCCACTTTATCGGGATAGGCACCCTGGTGATTTTCGGTATATTGTTGAACCAGTTGGTCTGCCAGCAGGCTGCCGGCCTGATAAATGGCATCCGTCGGCATTCGCGCGGGATCGAATGCGTAGAAATTCTTTCCCGTTGGTAAGGCATCCGGGTTACGGATTGGATCATTACCCAAACCGGGATCAATAAATTGACCATCAAGTGCATCGAGTAAAGATTGGAGCTCGGCGGGTCCGCTTTGTACGATGCGCCGATAAAACGTATTCGCGAGCTCCTCTTGCCGACTTGCAGATAAATCTTTTTGTCTGCTCGCCATGGCTACTGCCGTCAGACGGGCCTGTTCTGGGTCGGGAGACACCCCAAAAGTATGCATACCCATAGGGGTTTGTTTTTCACCCAGCTCCTGAAGGTAATGTTCCAACTGTTGAATGTCGGTTTCTTCCAATTCAGGCTCTAGGCCCAGATCCCGTAAAATATGTGCTTTATTGGCTAGACGCTTGATGGTCTGGAAATGGGCGTCAGCCAATACCGCACTTTTTTCCAAGGCTGCATGATAGTCATTGATGGCGCCTGCAAGTTCTCGTAATTCTGGCCGCCATCCTGCTTGTTGAAAAGGGGGTGTTAGGTGATCGATAATGACGGCACCACCGCGGCGTTTAGCCTGGGTCCCTTCACCTACATTATCCATAATATAAGGATTGATGTTGATCATGGAGCCTAAGAGTGCATCTGGAGCATCTTCAGCGTCAAGACCGGCTTCGCGACCGGATAACCATTCCAGCGTCCCGTGGGTTCCCAAATGGATAACGGCGTCTGTTTTTCTTTGCTTCTGGAGGTATAAATAAAAGGCGATGTATTGGTGGTGGGGTGGAAGACTGACATCGTGGAAAAGTGCTTCTTCATCTTCTTCCCACCCTCGGGCGGGTTGAGGCATGAGATCGATGTTGCCAAACCTGATTTGTGGCAACACGAAATAACGTTTCTTTTTTTCGCTGGTCCAGACCATGATACGGGCGGTATCCGGTTGTCCCCATTTTTGCACCACCTGATGCTGAAATTTAGGATGGAGATCTGCAAACCATTTTTTATACGCATCCATTGGAATCAATACCGGTTGATCTTCCTCAACCATGCGTTTGAGTTCTTCCGGAGCCCAGGTTCCGATATTTCGTCCCCCCGCCATCACGCGTTGGAAAATCGTCTCTTGGGAAGGGGAATGACCACCTAAATGGTAGCCTGATTTTTCTAAGGCAGTTAGGATGCTGTGCATGCTCTTAGGCAATACGTTTAAATAACTTGCGCCGATATTGTGTTTCCCCGGATGACCATTGTAATAAACCAATGTTATTTTTTTCTGTTCTTGGGGTTTCGTTCGTAAAGTGACCCAGGCTTTAACACGGTCCACGACGTGGGCGATTCTCTCGGGGAGAGGCTCTTTTTGTGTAAAGCTATTGCCCAAACTGTCGACCCGGTCTTCCTGGGTGGTCAGCACGGTGGGCTGTACTTGTCCCATGATCTCGGGCCGGACCAGTGCCAATGTGCGCTCTGCTACGGAAATACCGATGCGGGATTTCTCCCAAATGGATTTTGACTGCGAGACGGAGATCCCATTAATTACCGGCACGTCAAGACGGGCAAAAGATTGAGCGAGTTTTTCTGGCGAACCTCCTGGCAAGGACGAACAGTTGATGAGTACTTCGATCCTTGATTTTCCAGCCGGGTCCAAACAGAATTGATCAATCGCGTGTTCGAGTGGAAAACCGTAGAATAACATCACGTTGAATCCTGCCTCGGAAAGCGCTTTGGCATAGGAACGGAGATAGCCATCTTGTCCCGTTACAAACGCATAGCGGAAGCCATAAAGTCCGATCCATGGCGCCTCCATGGGATCGTAGGCCTGCTGGAACGAATCGATATCTTCGTAGCGTTCACCAGTGCGCCAATCGATCAGTGCATATTCTGGAAAATGCTGGGGGGGGTCGGGCTTAAACGCGCTACCCAGATGTCGGTCACTCAAGAATTGGATTAATTGCACGATATTCTTCGGGCTTGGGTTTTCAAAATACCCCTCGACCAGCGGATCGAATTGCATTCCCCAAGCCTGGTAGTTCGCGGCCTCTGGCGAAGAACCTACTGCATATACGGCACCGCCTCGGTCAATCACAGTTTGCATTTGTGAGGCAAAGCGCTGAACGACCTGTCCGGTGTGTACATAACAAATGACCACATCAGCCGATTGGAGCTCTTCTGAACCGGCGTGAACCGTGATCACCTTCGTGTTTTTAGCAAAACCGGACTGCTTTTCCAAAAGTTCGATGGCCTCAGAAAGCGGTTTACTGTAATTATCAGACACCAGAACTGCAATTCGTTTTGTAGTTTCCTGCTTTTGAGCTTGTAGAGGCTGGTGAAATAAAATAAAAAATAAGAGAGCTGCCCAACACCATAATGTATCTTTCTTCATCTAGTCCCCCGGAATATAAATGACCTGTCCATCTTCTAATTGATACGCTGTCCCGAGACGCTCTCCTTGGCCAGAGGCCTCCTGAGGAGATATCTTTTTGACCTTGATTTCTTTTCCTTTTTTACTGATGATTTCCAATTGACCATCCTTGTTTTTTTTGGTGAGCGTCATTTCGGTTTCTGGATCGAATAATTCCAGCACATTCAATGCAGACATGAGCGCGATGATCATGGCCACGATCAGTACGATGCTGATGTCGAATAAATTTGCCACTCCACTGATGGGATCCTCCAACGGTATTTGGTCGCTTCCGGTTTTATTTTTACGGAGTAATCTCATGGGGATGTGTTCAAGTTTTTATCCACTAACCGGATGTTTGTTTGCCCAGTATTTTGCTTTCTGCGCAATTGGCGTTCGACGATCGCCTCACAGGTTAAGAAGTCATGGGAGAGCCACTGTTCTCGTTTTAGGGAAATCAGGTACGCGATAA
>JBQDCW010000017.1:8338-80716 GCA_052092145.1 Sphingobacterium sp.
AAGAAGTCATGGGAGAGCCACTGTTCTCGTTTTAGGGAAATCAGGTACGCGATAATGCCACAGACAAGGCCGATAATTGTCGCGGTGAAGGCCGTGACCATGTGGCTGGCCATGGCGGACATATCACCCGTGGAAAGAGTGGAAAGTGATTGCCCCATAGGGATCAAGGTGCCCACTAAGCCGAGTGAGGGGGCAATTTTTACCAAAGCGCGTATGCGGTCCAGTTTCGCATTCTCGTTTTTTTCCCATCGCTGCACGAGTTCGGTGACATTAATTTCGGCTTCTTGATCGTCTAACATCCGGTCAATCTCCCCTTGATGCCGCTTAAAAAAGGCTTTGACGCGGATTTGTTTGCGCTGATACCACCACTGGCGCACAAAAGCACCTAATGATCCTACCACCCAAACCACCATGAACAATAAACCAATAAAAACAGGTGCGTGAAGAAGATTTCCGATCTGGAATAATAACTTTTCGATAAATTCGATCATGTGTTTTTCTTTTATAAATGATAGTTGATGCCGATAAGATAGGTTCGTCCAGGGGCATAATAATAACTCGTCGGGGAGGTGTAACTCCCGTAGTAGCGTTTGTCGGTTAAGTTGTTAATGGTGAAATTGATACCCACAGGACCCCATTCTTTGGCTAACTTAAGATCCATTAGGGTGACCGCGTTCATTTTTTTTTCTGCTGTGTTTTCCAAATCACCAAAATAAGAATCGGTATGCCTCGCCCAAAGACTGATATGTCCGATCATTGGGTTTTCATAGATGACCGCTCCAGAATAGATATTACGGGGGTTGTCACTCATTTCTTTCCCTTCATACTCTGGATTGGTTTGGTACTTAATGATTTCCGACTGGTTGTGAAAATAACTAGCCTGAGCCGAAACAAAGGGTGAGAACCGATAGTTTACGGAGCTTTCCAGACCCCAGAGATTAACTTTCCCAATATTGATATACCGTCTTACCGCCAGGTTCCCCGGATTAAAATAATCGGGAACCTCCGAGGCATCGATGAGCACAGCCGCTAGGAAATCGCTGTACTGAGAGCGGTAAATCGTCGCAGACAGCTCTAGATTTTCCAGGAATTGAAAGTCGGCCCCGAAATCGATAGAATAGCGCATGCGTTCCGGTTTTAACTCCGGGTTGCCGAGACGAAAGGAGGAGCCCAAGGGGGCGGCATTGTACATATAATACGCTCCAGGTGCTCGGAATCCGGTGGCATAGACGGATCGTAAACGTAGGTTGGGTAAGGCCTCGTAGGTCAAGCCGACTTTGGGGGTCCATACCGAAGAACGGGCATCATCGTAAGCGATCTCGACCGGTTCCCCTGATAGGTTGTCGAAAAAGCGACCGTTCCGATTCGACCAATGGTCAAAACGCAAGCCCAGATTGGCGTGCAGGTTTCGTGTGAAGCTAATGTCATCGTTGATGAAAAATGAAATAAAATCCTGTCTTCCATCGAAATTTTGTTCCCCTTTTTCTGGATAGCGTTTTTGAGACACCACCTCGGTAAATCGTAGATCAGCACCTACCGTGATATCGTGATTCCAAAGGCGATGACTGACCTTGGCAATCATACCGTACGAATCAAGAGGTACCCGTGAGGTATAATTCGTGGTGCTATAAGCCTCTTCGTCTGGATTCCAATCCAAAGCGTGGGACGAACGATTCTGCGTATTGTAATACACCAAAACATCCGGAGCGAAACCAGCGCTAGAATTCTGATAGCGAATCTGATAGTTTCCGGTGGTGTTGAAATCATCGTATATGGTGGAAGTACCCGAAACAGGCTGCTGCTGGTTAAAATCCGCTGTAGCCATCAATTTTCCACCGTGATCAAAGTCGTAGGTCAGCTTGGTGTTGACATTCAATAGTGACATTTTGGGTTTTTGGTAATGGTCCATCCAGAGACTGTCCGCCATGTAGGCATATCCATCGGTTTGTTTGTATTCGGCAAAAGCGATAATTCCCCAGCGCTTAGCGAATCGTTTCCCAAGGGTTAAGTTCGCCTGATACGTGTTCATCGATCCGTATCGAAACGCTGCACCAACAGTCGGTTTGTCTTTGGGTTGCTGGGTGACCAAATTGATCGTACCACCCATGGAGCTCGAACCGTATATAGAGGATCCAGGCCCTCGAACAACTTCAATTCGTTCAACACTGTTACCCGCTAAACTATTCCATTCGGACACACCACCGGTGTAGGCATCGTTAATCGGTACGCCATCTTTTAACACGAGTGTGCGGTTCGCGGCGCCCGTTCCCCGAAGAATAACACCTGTATGGGTACCCGTCGTGGTTAAACCACGGCTTCGATCCACCATCACGCCGGGAATAAAAGCTAAAGCATCGTCGATGCTTTGTATTTGTCGTAGTTCCGGGGCATTGCTCTGCAATACCGACACACTGGAGGCAATTTTTCGAAGTTCCTTAGGTAGGGTCGAGGCGGTGATGGAAATCTCATCCAGAAAATTTGGCTTGCTTTGAAGAGACCAAAGGAGCGGGCCAGACTGGTAACTGGCGGGATCAACCTGCCGTTTTTCCGAAAGAAAATTGAGATGTTGGACTTCGATACGGGTAGGCTTGGAAATGTGTAATGTGCATTCTCCTTCTTGGTCGCTGACCCCGACGACTCCCTTCCCGAATTGTGTAATCGTGGCTCCAGTAACCGGTCTGCCTAAGGAATCGCTGATCCGGATCGTTAATATTGAACCAGTGTTCGAGGGATTCTGCTGAGCGAATCCGGGTACAGCCAACAGGATTCCAAGCAAAAGAAGTGTAAGTTGCCTAGACCAATAAAAGGCGAAAGTACAGCTTAGGTATTGTGTTTGCATAAAGTATAAAAAAGATTAATTGCATCAATGTTGCAATAATAGAAAATATAATATTTAAATGCAACAATGATGCGTTTAAGTATATGATTACACTTCAATTTGAAGCATTCAGCTTGGTTGTGAGGTCAGCATTCGGGCTTGGGATGTATTCTCGGACTCCTTTTTGAACCTGACGAGCACAATTTGTGGAAACCATTTCGGATCGATAGCCCTGTTGACCGGAACGATGGTTAACCGATGTGGGTATAGGATTCGCCTTGGTCATGAATTAAACGGGATCGCCTTCATTCCGGGGTAGCATCTATCCAATATTCGAGAAGGAGCTTTACTATAACTATGATTATTTTGGAATGAAATCCAAAAACATTATGATTATTTTGGAATACATTCCAAAATAATCATATATTTGCTAATCAGAAAAACTAACCATGATTGAGAGACAGATTCAAAAGCGCATTGAAAAGCGGCTGTTTAAGGGTAAAGCGATGTTGATTTTCGGGCCTCGCCAAGTCGGTAAATCCACTTTAGTAGAACAAATGCTAAAAGGGAGTGAATACTTTTACTTGAACGGCGATGAAGCTGATGTTCGGGAAATATTAACGAATACCACCTCGACTAAACTTAAAGCTTTGATAGGTCGAAATAACATTGTTTTCGTCGATGAAGCTCAGCGGATTCCAAATATTGGACTTACTTTAAAGCTATTTACAGATCAGATTAAAGAAGTCCAGGTCATTGCAACAGGCTCATCTGCATTCGAATTATCTTCAAAAGTAAACGAACCCTTAACTGGGCGTAAGTTTGAATACTTGCTGTATCCCATCAGTTTCGAAGAAATGGTGGATCATCATGGACTCCTGGAAGAAAAACGCTTGCTGGAACATCGATTGATATATGGTTATTATCCTGAAATTGTGACATCGGGTGGCGCCGAAAAGGAATTATTGAAATTATTAGCGAGCAGTTATCTCTATAAAGATTTACTTACCCTCGAACAAGTCAACAAACCACTTATTCTTTCAAAATTATTGAAAGCGCTTGCCCTGCAGGTTGGCAGTGAGGTTTCTTATCAGGAGATCGCACGTGTCGTTGACAGTGATTATAAGACGGTGGATAAATATGTTGATCTTTTAGAAAAAGCTTTCGTAGTCTTTCGTCTTCCCGCTTTCAATAGAAACGTGCGAAATGAAATAAAAAAAGGGAAGAAGATATATTTTTACGATTGCGGAATCAGAAATGCAGTGATTAATAATTTTAAGCCGCTCTCTTCAAGAGGGGATGTGGGCGCTCTATGGGAAAATTATTTCATCGCTGAACGCTTAAAATATTTACAATACCGTCAGATTGATGCTGACATGTATTTCTGGCGAACGACGCAGCAACAGGAAATAGATCTGATTGAGGAGACTGAGGAAGGTTTGCAAGTGCTTGAATTGAAATGGAAAAGAAAGAAGGCGGTGCGATTTCCAACAACCTTTGTAAAAAATTACCCAGAAGCTAAATTTGAACAGATTTCTCCAGATAACATGGAGGATTTCCTGCGTTAGGGAAGCCGTTGGCCAAATGCCTCTTGGATGTTCCCTTCATCTTTTCTTTACCTCACCCGTCACAAGGCTTGTCGGATATTCGTTTTTAATTAAGAACATCTTTTTCCGTTTGGAAAAGTTAACGCCTCGACATATCTTTGTGATAACCAATATGAAAGCCTCACTTAAACCGATAGCTTACTGGGCTTCTGAATTTCAAAAAGGAAATGCGACGGCCTTTAGTCAAATCTTTGATTTGCACTATCGACCGTTGTGCTATTTTGCCGGAACGATGCTTGATGATGCTGGGGAAGTGGAAGATGTCGTCTCGGAGGTATTCGTAAAGCTCTGGCAGAAAGCCAGTGATTTCGATACGATCAGCAGTATCAAGGGCTTTCTCTATGTCTCGACCAAAAATCGCTGTATTGACCGGTTGAGAAGCCAAAAACGGAAAATGGCGTCTATGGATGACTATCTCTATTCTTTGGATTCACTCAGCGAGTTGGAGGATTATGCTGTGTTAGAAAGCGAGGTGTTGAGCCTAATCTATGAGGAGATCGAATGTTTACCCACTAAAGCACGCGCCATTTTCAAATTGATCTTCTTTGAGGGTTTGAAGACCGATGAGGTCGCTCATCAATTAGGCATCTCGGTAAAAACGGTCCGAAATCAAAAGGCACGCGCCGTTCACCTGCTTCAGACTGCATTGTATAAAAGGGGGGTGCCTACCTTCTTGTGGATTGCCTGCTGTTTCTGGTACCGCTAAAAAATTATTTCTTTTTTTGGGCGTTTTATAAATCTTGTCGTTTCTATGTTGTAACCATGAACTTATCATGCCTAAACGCTATGAACATATTGCGCGTCTAATTGCCGGACATCTAAAAGGAGAGTTGTCAGCTCAAGACAGAATTGAACTGAACGCTTGGCTGGATGAGCGTCCATCAAACCGGTCGTTTCTAGAGAGACTTCAGGATGAAGATCGGTTGGAGGCTAAACTCAAGATCTTGCATGCCGTGGATCGCGAAGGGTTGTGGGCTTTAACCCAAAAAAAGCTAGCCGACGGGGAGATGCTGGATCATGTACCTCAACCCGGCCGATTCCGCCGATGGCTACCCTACGTGGCAGCGATGCTGATTGGCGCCTTCCTATTGGCCTGGTACTTTGCGCCCACACCTGCAGAGACGGTGATCGAGACGGTCGAACAAGTGCCTGTCGACACGAAGCCGGGAGGTCATCGTGCAACTCTAAAATTGACCGATGGACGACGCATTTCTTTGGATGAAACTCGTCAGGGGATCATTATCGGGCCAAATGGTGTGACGTATAATGACGGGGACCCGCTTGCGAACATACATAAAGAAGCCACCCGACTTCAGGAGATTGACCGATTAGAACTGCATACACCCCATGGCGGAATGTATCAAATCACTTTGCCAGATGGAAGTCAGGTCTGGCTCAATGCGGGCTCTACACTAAAATATCCGAGCCGGTTTTCAGCAGACCAGCGAGAAGTCGAATTGGAAGGCGAAGGATATTTCGTGGTGACTCGCGACTTAAACCGACCGTTCACTGTCCGTAGCGGAGAGCATCGGGTTCGGGTGTTGGGCACAGCGTTTAATATCAATGCCTATCCGGATCAATCTGAGCTGATCACGACGCTAGTGGAAGGTTCTGTGGATGTTATTGATCCCGCCTCCGCGTCCCATATTCTTAGACCGGGACAGCAGGCCATATTTGACGGAGAACAGATTAAGGTAGCTCAAGTGGATGTTTCCTATTATACCAGCTGGAAAGATGGTCGTTTTACTTTTAATCGAGAGGAGCTTTCCGAGGTGTTAAAACAAATCGAACGATGGTATGATGTGGAGTTTGTGAGTAAAATCAACATTGAGGACGTCCAATTATGGGGCACTCTTTCACGCGATGTGATGCTGTCTGAATTATTGAAAGTTTTGGAACTCAATACAGAATTGAAATTTAAACAAGAAGGGAGGAGGGTTATTGTGGATAGGTAAACTTAGCTAGTACGTGGTTCCTATGTTCATAGTAACCGGAATCCCGAGTGCCGTCGGGATCCGGCTGAATCATCGGACCATCAAATTATGAACCAGTGTTAAGACTGTTTTTGTGGACCAATGATGCAAACTTAATCAAAAATCGGGATAAGAATCTCAGAATTAAGTGTGCATGCTAATTATAAACGCATGAAATTCAAAAAAAATGAGGCTGGCGGCTTGCAAATCAAAATCTTATTAGCCATGAAACTGACCATAATGTTGTTGACAGTGGCTGTCTTTCAGGTCTCCGCTTCTACTTTCGCTCAGCGGATTACCGTGAAAGTAGAAAAGAAATCCCTGGAATCGGTGTTGCTTCTGATTCAGAAACAAAGTGGTTATAACTTCCTGCTCAAAGCAGAATATTTGGGTAGCGCTAAATCGGTGACGATTGATGTCACCGATCAAGACGTTGATCAGGTGTTGGAGCAGGTCCTGGATGAACAGCCATTTGACTATCAGGTCAATGGAAACATTGTGACTTTGATCCCAAAACAGGTTCAAGACCAAGGAAATTCTATACCAGCTAAGCGCCAACGTTCGGTGTCAGGCGTCGTCTCGGATTCTTTAGGTACACCCCTTCAGGGGGTGACCGTCTTGGTCGAAGGCACTTCGCGAGGCACGGCGACAGACCAGAACGGTCGCTATCAGCTTGAAGTCAATACTTCGGAGCGCCTTCTCTTCCGTCTGGTGGGCTATGTTCCCGACACAACAGCAATAGGACAGCGTGAGGTCATCGATGTCCAACTACTGGCTGAGTCCGCTGATTTGGAGGAGGTTGTTGTCGTCGGATACGGGAGCATGAAAAGAAGTAATATAACGGGATCTGTGTCGTCCGTCCGGATGGACGAGTTGGAGAATGCGCCGGTCTCATCCGTTGATCAAGCCATGGCCGGGAAGATACCGGGCGTGCAAATTAGTCAGGCGTCGGGTACACCGGGCGGCGGAGTGAAAATTAATATTCGAGGATCCGGGTCGATCGGTGCGGGTAACGATCCCTTGTATGTGGTCGATGGTTTTCCAGTGATGAACATATCTGATCAAAATAACAATCTGTTGAGTACGATTCCTTCCGACGATATTGAATCCATCGAGATTTTGAAGGACGCCTCGGCGACGGCAATTTATGGATCCCGAGGATCGAATGGCGTGGTGCTGATCACGACTAAAAGTGGGAAGACGGGGAAGGCGAGTCTGTCGGCGGATATGTATTATGGGGTGCAAACGGTGCGGAGCGAAAGTGATCCTGGGCTGTTGAATGCCAGAGAATGGGCGCAATTCAGGAAGGAATCCATTACCGACTTAATACGGTTCCGGGAGAATCGGGAGGCTACTGAAGCAGATATTCCAGAAGAATACCGCAACCCGGAGCAATATGGTGAGGGAACTAACTGGTTTCAGGAGATTACGGGTCCCGCTGCGATCCAAAATTATAATGTGAGTATCGATGGCGGCTCGGAGACGATAAAATCTAGACTTTCCCTCGGGTATTTCAATCAGGGGGGGCTGGTGCACAGTACAGGCTTCGAGCGGTACTCCGCTACGGCTAGAGTCAACAGCAATGTAACCGACAAACTGAATGTGGGCCTTAATTTGCGACCTACTTACATTAAAAGTAATTATCCTTTCACCACGATGTACGCCAGTGATCTGACGGCCAGTCCACTGACACCAGTATACCAGGAAGACGGAAGTTTTACGTCGATGGCAGATGCGCCGGGTATGCTGGCGGTTCCCAATCCCTTGTATCGGCTGGATGCGATGGACAATAACAGCAGGCGTTTTCGCGGACTTTTTGATGCTTTTGCGGAATATGAGATCGGACTGGGCATTAAAGTAAAGTCGACGATCAATGTGGATTTCTTGGATTCTAAAGGAGATACCTATAACCCGTCCTTTATCGGGGCGCAAGGGCAGTATCCGCCTAGACGCGCGGTTGGGACCTACTTTCGATCGGAGGGACTCAATTGGCTAAACGAAAACACTGCGACGATTAATCGCACCTTTGGTGAACGTGACGAACATCGGATCGATGGTCTGGTTGGTTTTACAGTGCAGAAACAATACGATGAGAGTGGTAATTTTACCGGGCAGGACTTTCCAGATGATAATGTTCGCACGTTAAACGCCGCTGCGCAAATTACCGGGAGCACGTCGATCGGACGGTGGTCGTTGTTGTCGTATTTGGCAAGAATTAATTATGGATACCGAGATCGATATATTGTTACTGCCGCGGTCCGGAGGGATGGATCTTCACGCTTTGGAGAAGATAATCGCTGGGGAAACTTCCCATCGATTTCCGCAGCATGGAGGATTTCCGAGGAACCGTTTATGCGGGATGTGGCGTTCGTGGATGAGTTAAAAATCAGAGCGGGATATGGTTTCGCTGGAAACTTCAATATCGGGAACTATACGCACGTCTCTCAAATCGGAAACGATAACTACGTGTTTGGCGGCGCGTTGATCGGAGGAACGGCAAAAAGTAATTTAGGCAACCGAAACCTGGGCTGGGAGCGCTCTGAACAATTGGACGTTGGACTTGACGCACGCTTTTTCGAAGGTAGAGTTACCTTCACGGCCGATTACTATCGGCGACTGACCCAGGATATGTTGCTGAATGTCGAGATTCCTTACTCTTCTGGTTTTTCGAATGCGACCGTGAATCTGGGTAAATTGGAAAACACCGGTTGGGAATTTGATCTCCAAACCGTGAACACCACCGGGGAATTACAGTGGACTACTGGATTTAATATATCGTTTAATAAAAACAAGGTGCTGGCCCTTAATGCTGACGGTGCAGCCATTTATAGCGGCCGGACGAACGAGGGTTCGTTTACCCATATTACTCAGGTGGACCGGCCTTTAGGACAGTTTTTCGGTTTTGTGTTCGATGGTTTATACACTGAGGCGGATATTGCTGATCCCGATGTGGCTAAGTATGACGGCGCCATACCCGGGTCGGTCAAATATCGAGACATCAATGGCGATGGCCAGATTCAGTCACTGGAAGACTTTGCTATTATTGGTAGCCCCTGGCCAGATTTTGTGTACGGTTTGACCAACACCTTGCGGTATAAATCAATGGACTTGATGGTTTCTGCAGCGGGCTCCTATGGGGGCCAATTGATGAAAAGCTATACCGGTTACTTGCACAATATCGACGGGGTATTCAATGTGACTCGTGATGTTCTTGATCGCTACCGATCTCCTGAACAGCCCGGAAATGGTGAAAATCCGACCACGGTGGGATTGGGGCTTCCTAACGTCATGTTTCGAGACGTTAGCTCGCAGATCATACAGGACAATGCGTACCTCTGGATCAAGAACATTTCATTCGGGTATCGTCTGCCTGAATCTTTCGGCAATGGTGCTTTTAAAAATGCGCGAATTTACGGGAGCGTTCAGAATGCGTTTCTCTTTACCAAATACGGGGGTGATAATCCGGAGGTGTATCACGATTATAATAATGCGCTGACGCCTGGAATTGATTATATGAACTATCCGGTGCCGCGCACCTTTACGCTCGGTGTAAACTTAACTTTTTAAAATTATGAGAGTACTATCTATTTATATCGCTGTGCTACTGTCTGTTACGGTAACGGGTTGTAGTGACGACTTTATCGCTATAGATCCTGAATCGTCTATTTCAGCCGATCAATATTTTAGCAATCAAGAAGAGGCCACCCTTGCGGTGAATGGTGCCTATGCTCCATTACAGAACTTAGCGTCCAACCACTGGTGGGTATTAGGTGAACTACGATCTGATAACACCACCTATCAGTATAATGAAGAGGACAGGAGAAACGTTCCTCTTGAGCAAGTTGATGAGTTCTTGCTGCAGACCAATAATCCCTACACAGAAGGTTTTTGGTCAGCGTCTTATGTCGGCATTTCGCGATGTAATGTGTTTTTGAATCGTGTCGACGATGTTCCTTTTGCTGACGAATCGCTTCGCAGCAGGCTGACTGGAGAAATTCTGTTTTTACGGTCGTTGTATTATTATCAGCTCACTCGCTTTTTTGGCCCCGTTCCCTTGGTTTTCGATGAGGTTACTGCCCCGGATAACAATGACCAGTATATACTGGGCCGAACACCTCTTGAAGATATTTATACCAGACTCATCGAGGATCTCCAAACTGCGGCAAGTAAAATGAACGAAGGGAGTTACAGTACCGCCGATGCTGGACGAGCAAAACCTGGAGCGGCTTATGCATTGCTTGGGGAAATTCAGATGGTGCAGGCCAATTACCAGGAGGCGATAGCGGCATTTATTGACGTGGAAAAGCTGGGCTACGCGTTGCTGGATAATTATGCGGATGTCTTTAATCCCAACAATAAAAACCACAGCGAATCTATTTTCGAGGTACAGTACTTCGAAAGTAATCAGGGCAAAGGGAGCAATTTCATTTATCGGTTCGCGCCTTTCAACTCCGGTCAAGACATTGTGGGCGATAATCAATTTATCCCTTATAATGCGGGGTTTAACATTCCAACAAAAGACCTCCTGCTTGCGTACGAGCCTGGTGATTTACGTAAAGATGCGTCGATCGGATGGTATGTGAAAGAAGGGAATAGCGCCTTTGATGTCGCCGTTGGTGATTCCATTCCTTATGTCCGTAAGTACCATCACGGACATACAATTCCCGGAGTAACCGGCGATAATTTCCCCGTTTTTAGATATGCAAGAGTGTTGCTGCTTCGAGCCGAGGCCTTAAATGAACTGGGACAGACCGCAGAGGCGAATAGCCTGTTGACTGTTGTTCGTCGTCGAGCTGGTCTGGAGGCACGGCAAGCAGGCGCTTCAAAGGATGCCTTTAAAGATGCGGTACACCATGAATTGCAAGTGGAACTCGCATTTGAGAATCATCGGTGGCTGGACATCCAACGGCGTACTGATGGTCTAACGCTGATGAAAGCACATGGTGAACGCCTCAAAGCCGGGAATTCAAGGTTATCGAATGCCTATCAGATTACGGAACATAGGATGCGCTATCCTCTGCCGGCCAGAGAAATCAAACTAAACACGAATCTGGACCAAAATGAAGGATGGTAATTTAAGCGAATTGAAAATGAGAAAAATAATAAACTGGGTTGTCCTGCTTTTTATCAGCGGGGCAATGACCACGCTAATTGCCTGTTCAGACGGACACGCGAAGAAAGAGCAGGAATATGATGTGGCGGCATTTTATTGGCCTGCTTATCATTACGATGCCCGTATCGAAAAGCTGTTCCCTGATGGGAAAGGGGAGTGGGAGATTATCTACAATGCTCAACCAAAAGAGGAAGGTCATGTGCAGCCTAAGGTGCCGCTTTGGGGCTATCAGGATGAGTCTGATCCGCAAATCATGAACCAAAAAATTGAGACCGCGACTGCCCATGGTGTGAATACTTTTATTTTTGATTGGTATTGGTATGAGGGTAAACCTTTCCTGGAAGAAACCTTAAACGATGGTTTTCTGGAGGCGAATAAGGGTAGGATGAATTTCTATATCATGTGGGCCAATCACGATGCCACCTCCTACTGGGACGTAAACAATCCTCAAAAAGACGAAGTTTATTGGGACGGAGGCGTCGACCGACAACAGTTTGATATCATCGTCGATCGCGTCATCAGTTCATACTTCAGCGATTCTTCCTATTATAAAATTAATGGTGAGCCCGTGTTCTGTCTTTATGAGCTTAATACGTTTATCGAAGGCATTGGAGGATCGGATCGTGCGAAAAAAGCCTTGGACTATTTTGAGCAAAAGACAATCGATGCCGGTTTTCCAGGACTCCATTTGCAAGGCATACTTTGGGGAGCTCTTCCAGAATCACTGGACGGGGTGCCAGGAGATGATGTAGCTACTCAGGCGGATGTGGTTGATTATTTTGGATTTAAGAGTCTCACGAATTATTGTTGGGCGCACCTTCAGAATCCCGACGGCGATTATGAAGTTTGGGCGGACCCTTCTACGGACATGTGGGAGGAATTTGATCGTGATTTTGAGGTACCTTATTTTCCGAATGTAACGGTTAGTTGGGATGCCAATCCTCGTTTTTTGATCAAGACAGGATACATTAATAATTCCACGCCTACCAAGTTCAAAAAATATATGCAGAAGGCCGTCGATTATCTTGAGAACCGGCCGCAACAACCTAAATTGATTACCGTCAATGCCTGGAACGAATGGTCGGAAGGAAGTTATTTAGAACCGGACACGGTGTCAAAATATGGTTATTTGGAAGCACTTAAAGAAGTTATACTAAAATGAGCAATACGATGAACAAAGCGATATTATTAACAGGACTGTTGGTCCTCAGCTATTGCTGTCAAGCGCAGACGGATTCAGATTATGACGTCGCCGCTTATATTTGGCCTTCCTGCCACGACGATCCTATGGCCCGAGACGTGTTATGGTCGGAAGGTACTGGGGAGTGGGAGGTGATCAAAAAAGGGACACCTCGTTTCCCCGGGCACTATCAGCCGAAAGTGCCGTTATGGGGTTATGAATTAGATAATGATCCTCAGGTGATGGAAAAATGGATCGATGCGGCTACCGACCATGGTGTGAATGTATTTATTTTTGATTGGTATTGGTATGACGAGGGGCCCTATTTGGAAAGTAGCCTTAATGATGGATTCCTGAAGGCTTCGAATAACGAAAAGATGCAGTTTTACGTGATGTGGGCAAATCACGATGTGGCGCGCAATTACTGGAACGTGCATCGTTATCAAGACGACAAATCCCAGCTTTGGAACGGAGCGGTGGACTGGGATAATTATAAGATTATTGTCGATCGTATCATTACACAGTATTTCAGCCGACCTAATTATTATAAGATCGATGGCAACCCGGTTTTCTCGGTCTTTAGTATTGGCGAACTTCTGGAAAGTTTTGGTACCCTCGAGGAAACTCGTAAGGCATTGGACTATTTTAGAGAGGAGACTAAGAAAGCAGGATTCCCCGACTTGCATATACAGCTAGTTGCCGGAGGTGTCCCCGATGAAAATCAGATTGATAGAATCAACGGTTTGGGTGCAAATAGTGTTACGCAATATAATTGGGGCGGACCCCATCGTGAGGATTACATCCAATGGGGAGTCGAGGCAATGGATAGAATTCACAGGTGGGATGAGGTCTTATCGATCCCTTATTTTCCAAATGCAACCATTGGTTGGGACGACACCCCTCGCTTTCCGGATAAAACACAAAAGGATGTCGTGCACTACAATACTTCGCCAACAAGCTTTGCGTCTTTTTTGCAGAAAGCCAAGGAATATGCCGATAAACGTCCTGATCAACCTAAGTTAATTACTGTTTTCTCCTGGAACGAATGGGTGGAGGGGGGATACCTGCTGCCAGATAGCAAGTATGGCTTCGGTTATCTGGAAGCGGTGCGCGATATTATTCTGCACGATAAATACAGTCGTTATGATGATCGGGAATAGACGAAACTAAGTGTGCCGAGGGTGCGGTTTCGGACGTTTTGAGTCCCTGTTTTTCAGGATTATTAATTACAACAACCTGCTAGTCGAAGGAAAAGCAGGTTGTTGTGATTCAAGTTCTCTTGCTTTCGCTATCTTCCCTACTCTTGCAGCTTTTCGGTTAATGGGAGCGGGGAGTTTCCTTCATTTGATACTGTTGTTTTTGATGTCGTTTTAGACAAGCTGGTCCGGAATTTTTGAAACGGGTTAAATACGGAATGTATGGGTATAAACTGAATTAGAATATACGGACTGCTCTGTTTTTATTTTAGACCTTCGATCGCTATATTTGAGAATGGGTACTCCCCACTATGGCAGTGATTGTTGGGGAGGTCTTGACACTTAGTGTTTTATAATAATAAACCTGAGCTTAGACCAGTATTTTTGATAGTGCATTTTTAGCGCGGCGCTAAAAATTGGACGGATCCGAATAAGGCGTGTGTGGTCATATGAGATTGCCTTCGAGTTGCAGGACTGCATACGCCGAATTTTCCGCTGTGGGATAGGGTAGCAAAAAGCCTCAACTTGGAGCAGCCGGTGTGAAGCTAAAGAGACAAACGAATATTAACTTTTAAACCTTTTTTATGAATAAGACGTCAACTACAGGCTATTCGCGTCGCACGTTTCTAAAAAACAGTGCTGCTGTCGCCACAGGATTTATGATCATGCCGCGTCATGTGTTGGGCGGGACTGGTTTTCTAGCGCCGAGTGATCGGATCAATCTCGGTTATATCGGAACGGGTAAGCAGGCGCAAGGCTTATTACACAATATTGGTGGAGTTGTGGAGACTATGGTGATGGCGGTATGCGATGTGGATCGCAAAAAAATGGCTCAATTCACCGAAGCGGCCACTGCGCTCAATAGTCAAAAATCTGCCCACGCGGTAGATTCCTATGGAGATTATCGCGAATTGCTTGCGCGCCAGGATATTGATGCGGTGGTCGTTGCCACGCCAGATCATTGGCATGCGCTAAATGTCATCGATTCGGCTAAGAGCGGAAAGGATATTTACTGTGAAAAGCCATTGGCTTTGACGATCGAAGAAGGTAGAGCGATGGTGGATGCGGTTCAAAAATACAAGCGGGTGCTGCAGACCGGAAGCATGCAGCGCTCGCAATATAATTTCAGGCAAGCAGCTGAACTGGTTCGGAATGGACACATCGGGACAGTGAAGGAAATCAATGTCTCGGTTGGAGAACCGGTGAAGCAATGTGACCTCCCCTCGATGCCAATCCCGGAGTATTTGGATTGGGACATGTGGATTGGACCCTCACTCTACAGAGGCTATCATCCTATTTTATCCCCACCGATTGAAGATAATGAGGCTTGGGCGTGGTGGCGTGGCTATCGCGATTTTGGTGGTGGCTATATCACCGATTGGGGGGCGCATATGTTTGATATTGTGCAATGGGCACTCAATATGGACCATTCTGGTCCAGTGTCTTTTGTTCCACCAGAATCTCCGGGCGCTGCAGATGGACTGTATTTTACCTATGCAGATGGGGTCCGGGTGAACCATAAACCATGGGGAGAAGACAATGCCATTCAGTTTATCGGGAGTGAGGGCAAGATAGAGGTGGCTCGTGAATTTCTAAGAACCAATCCTGATAGTTTAGCGCAACGAGTAGCCAAAGCATCGGACAAGAAGGTTTATCAGGCTGATAATCATTACCAAGATTGGATTGATGCGATCAAGAAGCGTAGTCAACCGATCTGCGATGTGGAAATTGGTCATCGTACGGCATCCGTCTGCAACGCGGTGAATATTGCTTATGAATTGCAGCGTCCACTGAAATGGGATCCTAGTAGAGAGGTCTTTGATGACCCTTATGCCAATATTCTTAAAGGTCGTCCCTACCGAAAGGCTTGGAATTATCGGGATTTTTAAACCTGATGATGGTCGTGTATACGTTACCAAATTGGCGTAAAAGGAGTGCTGGAACCTATTCCTACACTTGTGAACGAGAGCGGAGATGTTATTTTTTTGCCCATGTTGAAAATATTCAGTAAAATTAGGCCATCGTACCGATATAACGCCTCTTATGAATAGCTAACTGATGAATATCTTTTTTGCTACTTGGTGATTGTTTTTTTTGTTTACTTATCGTGAATATGAAGCTAAGCACGAGAATGATGGAGGTTTGGTGTGTTTTTTTTTTCTACTTTTCCTGTGTCGTGTAGCTCGATCGTGACAAAATTAATAATTTTAAGCGGTTATTTCTTGTGATGAGCTGTAAAAAGGTCGGTTTGTTGATTTTTTTGTTGGTGATTTTATATTTTCGGTATAAATAACGAATGAATTGTCAGGTTTAGTTGAATTTTTCTCATTTGTTTTTATATTTGTCACTTGCAAGCTGACTCAAGCTAATTATTAACATTCCAGGTTGCATCGATTTTTTGGGTTTTGTAGGAAGTTAGTCGCGCCAAGCCGACTTACAGCCTATTGGGATTTATGTATATTTTTTAAACAAACCATTATGAAACAAAAATTACTTAGTACTCTTTTGTTGTGCCTCCTGCTTATTGGAGTCTCTTTTGCACAAGATCGGGTAGTGAGTGGTCAGGTGACCGCTCAAGACGACGGCAGCCCGATCGCTAACGTGACGGTACGCGTTCAGGGAGAGAGTTCCGGAACACAAACCGGACAAAATGGAAATTTCTCTATTGATTTAGGAAATGGTAACGTTTTAATTTTCACGGCCATCGGTTACGGTGAGAAACGAGTGAATGTGGGTAGTTTAGCGACCGTTGATGTCGTTTTAGAAAGCCAAGAAACCTCGCTAGACGAAGTCATTGTGGTGGCCTACGGAACGGTTAAAAAAGAAGATTTTGCTGGATCGGCCGTCACGTTGTCGTCTAAAGATTTGGATAAAAGACCTTTATCGAATCCGCTGAGTGCTTTACAAGGATCGGGGCCGGGAGTCCAGACTGCAGCGCCGGGTGGTGCGCCAGGTTCGAGTCCGACGATCCGTATTCGTGGTATAGGCTCGTATTCTTCAAGTAACGAGCCACTAATCGTTGTTGACGGAATCGAATTCAATGGTGGTATGGCGAATATCAATCCAGATGATATTGAAAACATATCGGTCCTTAAGGATGCGGCTACCACGACGATGTTTGGCTCCAGAGGGGCTAATGGTGTGGTGATGATCACCACCAAAAGGGGGAGCGAAGGAAAAGCGGGGATCGATTTCAAAGCACAGTTCGGTACAAATTCCAATGTGCTTCCGGCTTACAATACGGTTGATGCGGGAGAGTACTACCAACTAAGTTGGCAGGCATTGAAGAATTCCTACCAATATGGAAATGGAATTCCCAATGACATCGCATCGATGTTAGCCTCCGGACAATATGGACGGAATGCGAGCGGTGATCAAGTTTACAACGGTGAGACTTATCAGGATCTTGTTGAATTTCTGGGTAACTACAACGCTTTCAATGTACCCAATAGCGAGTTGATTGGACTCGATGGCGCATTGAATCCCAATGCGCAATTAAAATATGCGGATGATCTGAACTGGTTGGATCAGAGCTCAAGAACAGGACGCCGGAATGAATACGGTATCACCTACAATACAGGCTTCAAAAAATCTGATATCTATACGTCATTGAACTTCTTGGACGAGCAAGGTTGGGCATTGCGTTCCGATAGAAAAACTTATCGGGCGAGAGTGAATGCGAACACCCAGATTACGGATTGGTTGAAAGGAGGCCTGAATTTTACCGGTACGCATTACAGTGGTAATTCGGCCAACAGCGGAAGTGGTATTGTAAATCCCTTCTATTTCTCCAGATCCATTGCGCCTATTTATCCGGTTTATGTTCATGACGCGACAACCGGCGAGTATATGTACGATGAGTTTGGCAATCGTATTTTTGATTATGGTAACCTTTCTGCAGAATACGGTCTATCTCGTCCGTTCAACAGTGGGCGTCATGCAATTGCTGAAAATCTTTGGAATCAGGATAAGACTTCAGGCGATCTGTTGAGTGCGAGGACCTATTTTGATGTCGATATCTTCCCCTGGTTGACGTTCACCACTAACTTGAGCGCGGATGTTCGGAATACGACGGCCATGAGCTATGAAAACACCATTGTGGGTGATGGGGCCCCTTCGGGCCGTATGTATCGTGACGCCTACCGGACCTATAATCATTTGTTTAACCAATTGCTTCGTGCGAACCATGCGTTTGGCGATCATAATATCGAAGCGGTAGCCGGTCATGAATACAATTACTATAAGTACTCGGGTATTTGGGGGAGAAGACAAGGAGAAGGTTTTGAAGACTTCTATGTTTTCTCGAATTTTACAGATATCACAGGCTTAGCTGAGGACTTTTCGGAGAAGACTCTAGAAAGTTATTTTCTACGCACCAACTATGATTACCAGAGCAAATACTATTTTAGTGGATCGCTTCGCTATGATGGTGACTCAAAAATTCCTGCTCATAATCGGTGGGGAATGTTTTGGTCGCTTGGAGGTGCCTGGAGAATGGATCAAGAAGACTTCATGAAAGACCTGGGCTGGGTTAACATGCTTAAGCTAAGAGCATCCTATGGTGCGCTGGGTAATAATGCGTTCTTGGATGCCGACGGAGATCCGGTGTACTATCCGTACCAAATGGGCTATGCTATTATGAATAACGGCGCGTACTCGGGGTCTGTTTTGAACAGCATTGGTAGTGCGGATCTCCGTTGGGAGGTACAAAAACCGTTTGATGTGGGAATCGATTTTGGTTTCTTGGAGAATAGGATTACGGGTACCCTGGAGTATTATAATAAGCTGGGTACGGATCTGTTGTACGAGGTCAATCAACCCTACCATAACGGAGGTACGACCGACGGGTCCTATGCGATTTATAAAAATGTGGGCAATATGCGGAACTCAGGGTTCGAGTTATCCCTGACCGGTAACATCATACGACGGGAAGATTTCAATTGGAACTTGACGTTAAATGCCAGCACGCTTAAAAACAAGATTACCAAAATGCCAGAAGAAACACCTGAGATTGTTTCCAGTCCCTATAAGAGAGCCGTGGGACACTCCAACTATGATTATTATACGAGAAACTACTACGGTGTAGATCCTGATAATGGAATGGCCATGTATCTTGGACTTGAAAACGGGGTTACCGTGGATCCGACTGCGGATGATTTCCACGAAAACTTTAAAATTATTGGTAATGATACCTTGACCTATAATCAGAATTATGCGAAGCAAGACTGGATTGGAAAATCCGCTTTACCTACCGTTTTCGGAAGTATTGTGAATCACCTTTCTTATAAGGACTTTGATTTTAGTTTTGTCATGACCTATAGTGTTGGTGGTTGGGCGTATGATGGTCAATATGCGGGTTTCATGAGTTCGGGAACGACCAACGGATCTAATTTACATAAGGACCTATTTAATGCATGGCAACAACCCGGAGACGTCACGGATGTTCCACGGATGGATTTGACGCGTACCAATCAACATGGTGCTACATCAAGTCGCTTTTTGACTCGTGCGGATTATTTTGGTTTGAGTGCAATCAATATGGCTTATAACTTGCCGGAATCCCTACTCGCACGGGCAGGAATCAAACGAGCTCGTGTGTTCGCAAGTGCTGAAAACCTCTTTTTTATCACAGCTAGAAAAGGAATGAACACGTTTAGTGGTATTACCGGTGTTCAAGGTACAACTTCGTACTCGCCCGCGCGTACGATCAACTTCGGTATTAACTTCGGTCTGTAATTATTTAAACTAGAATCGGTATGAAAATCTTAAATAAAAAACTATACACTTATCTCATCGGAGCGGCAATGCTAGGTGGGCTCACGATGAGTTGTAATGATGACCTAGAGCTCCAACCTACGGAAATTATCTTACCTGAAACGGTGTTTTCCACGACCAGTAATGCCATGGCCGCGGTTGATGGTATCCACAAATTGCTGTATTCGCAATGGTATGGGAACCAGGCCAATGGCGGGCAAAGTGGGAACATGATCTGGATGGAAGTGCTGGGCGAGGATTTAGTCATGACGGCAGCCGGGAATGGTTGGTTCAATTCTGAATATAAATGGCAAAGTCATACCAGCGCTACAGCCAATATCGTTCGGGACAATTATGGAATGTATTATGCCGTTATTGGTAATGCGAATATGATCATTGCCAATATCGACGATGCCGTAGGACCGGATGAAGAGAAAAACTTCATTAAAGGTCAGGCTTATGCCTATCGCGCTTGGGCGTACTACCAAATGGTGCAATTGTACGGCAAACGGTATGTGAACGGCGGTGATAACTCAGGCATGGGAATGTCGATCGTTATCGAACCGAATACCGAACCGGTACCGCGCTCAACTGTGGAGGAAACCTATGCGCAGATCAATAGCGATATCGAGGAGGCGATTTCCTTATTGTCTGACGGTCATGACCGTCCGCACAAATCCCATTTGAACGTGAATGTAGCGAAAGGTATCAAGGCGCGGGTAGCCCTTACGCAACAAAACTGGGACATTGCCGCACAATCTGCAAGCGAAGCTCGCGAAGGATTCGCTTTGATGAATCAAGAACAATACACCGCGGGCTTCTCCGATATCAGCACGTCAGAATGGTTGTGGGGCATTGAGCATCGGGCCGACCAGACGACTTATTTTTATGGTTATTTTGCCTATGTAGGAAACTTTAGCTCCACCAACACCAGAGGCAATCCGAAAGCCATTAACTCGACGTTATATAAGCATTTGTCTGATACTGATATTCGAGCGACATTATGGGACCCTACTGGAGAGGATCCCAACTTCGTGATTGCCGATGGAGGTGCACGATACCCTTATATGACGCAAAAATTTTTATTAGCTGATCCGTCTAACAGTGCTGGCGATTTGGTATTCATGCGTGCTGCAGAAATGTACTTAATTGAGGCAGAGGCAAAAGCAAATTTACAACAAGATGTGCAGGCCCGTGAGCTTTTGAATGAGCTGATTGAAACCAGAGATCCCAAATATGCGATCACTCTTAGTGGAGACGCATTACTCGAAGAAATTTTGATGCAGCGTCGTTTGGAATTATGGGGCGAAGGGTTCCGATTCTACGATCTGAAGAGATTGAATCAGTCATTAAATCGCAGAGGATCTAATCACAATACCACATTGGCACAGGTGATGTCGGTGGCAGTTGGCGATGCTAGATGGCAATTCTTAATTCCACAAGGTGAGATCGATCGGACTTTGGGCGTAGTTGAACAAAATCCATTGAACTAAAGATAAATTTTAGTTAAAAAGCGGGGGGCACTAGTTGAGTTTAGATCAGTTAGTGCCCCCCGCTTGTTTCTTTTACTTCGGGCTTGATGATACTCGTGGGCAAAAGGAACGTCTTAGAACCTTTGGTGTTCCTCAGTCCGTTTTCGTTACACAGCCGAAAAGCACTTCTGTTTTTTTTCGTAATAGACTAAGGAATAAACGTTCCTTTTTCAATAGAAAATTGAACCTTATCGTCTAACGGAAGGTATTCTTTCTCGGCACTTTCGTCTATTCGGTCCGGGAATAAGATACCGTACAGATGGTCCACTTCGTGTTGAAAAATAACGGCGGTGAATCCTTCAATCAGTTCTTCTTGGACTTTTCCTTCCCGGTCGGTATGCTGAAGACGAATCGCATAACTCCGAATGACGTCTTCTTTGCGTTCTGGAATGGATAAACATCCTTCTGCTCCGATCCGCTTCAATGCTGAACGCCAGAGAATCTTGGGGTTAATATAGAACTCGAATGGCGCGTCAGGTTTGTCAAGACGCTGTACCCAGATTACGTTTTTATTGATACCGACCTGGGGGGCGGCGATGCCCACCCCTGGATGGTCCGGATCTTGGACGGTAACGAGCATTCTCGAGGCGAGCTTATCGAGTGAAGGATCGTCGAACCGCACGTCTTCAGAGGGTTTTATAAGTGTCTCGAGCTCATTTTTATCGGTCGTTTGAAAAACAGCCATCAAACTATCGTCATCTGCAGCGTTGATGAGCTGTAGCTCTGTTTCATTAAAGTTTTTGCTGGTGGATTTGTTTACGGCTCTTTCATTTTTAGGACCCGTGTATTTTTTTTCTCCGGCGTTTACTGATATTTCCAATAAATTTTCAAGGGGCGGCTGCGGGCAGCGGTAACCATTGCTATAGGCACAATAGGGGTTATATGCTTTATTGAAATCAAGGGTGATTTTGCCTTCTTTAATATCTTGGATACTTAAATCAATATAACGCCCACCTTCATAGCTATTCGCTCCATTACTGTCATCCAAGAAGGGCAAGAACAGATGATCTTGATAAGCCGGGTTCTGAAAAAGGGCGGCACTTTGATAGACGGTGAGTGTCCTGGGTTGGCCTTCCAATTCAAAATGCAATAACGCATAGCGTTTGTATTGGTTTGAGGTTCCGTCATAGGTTGGCATCCGAAAGCTTTGCTGATTATCTAACAGCTCGACGGACGCGGTGACGATGTAGTTGGTGTCGGGGGTGAAATAATTTAAAAACGCAGTCTGGTTTTCCCGGAGGGGTCCATATTTACCTTTGCTCATCGCGTCGGCTTGTTGCTTTCTATGCGTTTCGATTTCACGCTGGTAATCCTGCGCGAGGACAGCAGCGGGTAGAAGTGCCGCAAGAAGTATTAGAATTGATCTCATGTTGTTGGAATAATGTCTATCAAAAGTATCGATATTTTGCGAAGATCGGAATAGGGTGACTTCGAAAGTTAAATCGTATTTTTGTCCCACATGAGGATTATGGCTTTCGATTATGGGACCAAGCGTATAGGCGTTGCTGTATCGGACAGTTTGCAAATTATCGCGACGGCACTCGATACCGTGCATCCCAAGGATATTTGGGATTTTCTGACGAAGTATCTGCAGGAAGAAGCGGTCAGTACATTTGTCGTTGGGCATCCCAAACAGCTCGATGGAACCGATTCTGTGAACGCACAACATGTGACCGGATTTGTGCGAAAATTGAAAAAGACGTATCCGAGCATCCCAATCGTTCAGGTAGATGAGCGATTTACGTCCAAAATTGCGCTACAGGCGATCGCTGGATCGGGAATGAAGAAAACCAAACGTCAAGACAAAAAAATAGTCGATCGAATTGCCGCGGTTTTGATTTTACAATCCTATATGGAAACCAATATTTAGTTTTATGGCGATTAGGGATATTCACTTTTTTTCAGAAGATATTGAGTTTACACTCAAAGAGAAGCAAAAAGTACGCGAATGGCTATTCGGAACAATCTCACGTGAAGGGTTTGCACGTGTTGGCGAGTTGAACTTTGTGTTTTGTTCGGATGAGTACCTTTTGGAAATCAATCAGACCTATTTGCAACACGATACCTATACGGATATTGTGACTTTCGATTCTTCTGAAACAGCGGATAGCATTGCGGGGGATATTTTTATTTCGGTAGAAAGGACCCGAGAAAATGCCGTTCAGTTCAACGTTTCAGAAAAGGAGGAACTTCATCGGGTGATTATTCATGGCGTATTGCACCTTTGCGGATACGGAGATAAGTCGGCTTCTCAGCAGCGTAAAATGACGGAGATGGAGGACTACTACCTGGCGCAGCGCGCTTTTTAGGGGTAAAAAAAGCCGTAACAGCCCTGGGGGTGATACGGCCGGTAAAAAAACGCTAAAATCTTTCTAGTTCAGAGAAAAAGAAGTTGCCTTCGATAGCGGCATTCTCATCCGAATCCGAACCGTGAACGGCGTTGGCCTCAATTGATTTTGCATATTTGTTACGAATGGTTCCTTCATCTGCCTTTGCTGGGTCGGTTGCACCAATTAACGTGCGGAAGTCTTCAACAGCATTGTCTTTTTCAAGAATCGCCGCGACAATTGGACCGGAGCTCATGAATTTAACCAAATCCCCATAAAACGGACGTGCCTTATGCACCGCGTAAAAGTTGCCTGCATTTTCTTCGCTTAATCGAATGTACTTCATTGCAACGATCTTAAAGCCCCCGGCGATAATGTCATTCAAAATAGCGCCAGTGTGACCATTTGCTACTGCATCTGGTTTGATCATCGTAAAAGTTCTGTTTGTTGCCATGTTTATACCTAATATTTTAGGCAAAGTTATTGAATATTAGCCGAAATCCAATTGGTGAGGAGGAAAAGTGAAACGGTTTTTTTTGACGTTATCCATTCCTTGCGATCACCGCTGCAGGCAATCGGAGGATTGTCTCCAAAAGTTGGTAGCGAGCAAGGCATTTTCAGTTGCTAAAAAATGACTAACTTTGCCCTATGTCTAAGGATCTGCAAGTTACCATTGATAAAGATTCCGGGTTCTGTTTCGGAGTTGTCTATGCGATAGACATGGCCGAAGAGATATTGGAGCAAGACGGATACCTGTACTGTCTTGGCGATATTGTGCACAATGATGAGGAGGTCTCCCGCTTGAAAGCCAAGGGCCTTCGTATTATTTCGCACGAGGATTTGGTTAATTTACAGAACGAGAAGGTGTTGATCCGTGCGCATGGAGAGGCACCAGAAACGTATCGAATCGCCTTAGAAAATAGTATCACCCTTATTGATGCCTCTTGTCCAGTGGTACTAAAGCTACAAAACCGGATTAAAACGTCCTACGATAGCGATGAAAAGATTTTAATCTTTGGAAAGCATGGGCATGCTGAGGTGATCGGTCTGCAGGGCCAAACCAAGGATGAAGCTGTCGTTTTCCAAGATATCGAAGAACTCGACGGGGTAGAATTGCCGCAAAAATTCACGCTCTATAGCCAAACGACCAAAAGTGTGGACCGCTTCTACGAGATTAAAGGAGAGCTAATCAAGCGGGGTTATGAGGTGAAGGCGAACGATACCATTTGTCGCCAAGTATCGAATCGGTATGAGGATTTAGGCGCCTTTGCAAAACAATACGATAAGATTGTTTTCGTGTCGGGTAAAAAATCGTCCAATGGGAAGGTGTTGTACGATGTCTGCAGAGAGGTTAACACAGCGAGTTATTTTATCTCCGATCCCGAGGAACTTGACGCGTCCATTTTTAATCCAGGTGACACAATAGGCATTTGTGGCGCAACCTCTACGCCGATGTGGTTGATGGAAAAAGTCAAAGAGACCTTGGAGTCCTACTAATCGTCATTTTAATATAAAATTCAAGGCAGTAGCCCGTTGATTTCACACACCATGCCCGGGTTTGCTAGAGATATTCCGTACTTTTGCACTCAGTATGAGTAACAAAGCTAAAAAGGGGGTGTTGTTAGTGCAGTTGGGTACACCGAATGCGCCAACGACGGGGGAAGTAAGAAAGTACCTGACCGAATTTTTGATGGATCCACGGGTGATGGACATTCCTTTAATCTCTCGAACGCTCTTGGTTAAAGGTGTTATCGTTCCTAAACGAGCGCCTCAATCAGCTCATACCTACAGCACCATTTGGGATGAAGAGACCGGCTCTCCGCTGCTTCATTACAGTGTAACGCAGCAGAAAATGCTGCAAGAATCTCTTGGTGAAGAATACCATGTGGAATTAGCGATGCGCTATCAAGAGCCTTCGATCGCTAAGGCAATGGAAAAATTAGAGTCCATGTTCTTGGAATCACTGTCGGTTATCCCTTTATTTCCGCAGTATGCTTCGGCGACTACGGGGTCGATCATTGATCGGGTAATGGAAATTATGCGCAAATGGCAATACTTCCCAAAAATAAATTTCGTTAGTAGTTACTGCGAGGATCCGCTGATGATTGACGTTTTCTCTGAACATGCCCAAAAGCATAATTTAGATGATTACGATCATTTTTTATTCAGTTATCACGGCTTGCCCGTCAGACAACTAGGTAAAATCGATCCTTCGGGCGCCCTTAAATGTCCTGATTTTGGGTGTGATAGTTGTAAGAAGGAAGTCAATCCCTACTGTTATTTGTCGCAGTGCTATGCAACCACCCGGGCAATTATGAAGAAATTGAATCTACCTGAGGAGAAATGTACGCTATGTTTTCAATCCAGGTTAGGAAAAACACCATGGATTCAGCCGTATACCTCAGACACGTTGCATGATCTGGCGAAAAAAGGGAAGAAGAAGCTTTTGGTTTTTAGTCCGGCGTTCGTAGCCGATTGTATAGAGACGTTGGATGAAATTATGGTGGAATACGCGGACGAGTTCAAAGCGCTCGGTGGTGAAGAGGTACACATGGTCGAAAGCTTGAACGACAACCCGAAATGGATTGAATCACTAAAACGGATGGTACTGGAAAACGCACATTAATACATGGTCAAACTTAACGCAATCCTATTACTTTTACTGGACTTTTATATATTCTTCGCTTTACGTGCGACGAACATTCGTTTTGTCCGGACCAAATGGTTTACTGTTCTTTGGTGGGGGTATTCACTGACCTTATTGATCAGTCTGTTTATCGCCTTTGAATATACCATTCCTTTAGCCGTTCGTTCGGTTATCCTGGTGGCGTTCTTTCTCACGGCCGTTAGTAAGTTCATCTACGCAATTATCCTATTGATCGATGACCTCAGGCGCGGTGGGATTTGGGTATCTCGGTTGTTTTCACCGAGAAGCAACCAATCTGTGGAAGAACGCGTCGACGAACTCGAAAAACCGCTTCCCGAAGTGCCCAAGAAGGGCATCTCTCGCTCCGATTTTTTGCTAAAAACGGGGATAGTCGTAGCGACTCTCCCCATGCTTCCATTAGCCTGGGGAGTGATTTCTACAGCCTATGATTATCGAATCCGCCGGCAAAAGTTAGTGCTTGCTAACTTGCCTAAAGCTTTCCACGGTATGCGTATCGCACAAATATCAGACGTCCATTCCGGATCGTTTTACAACAGGAAAGCTGTTTTGGGAGGGGTAGAAATGCTGCTCAACGAAAAGCCAGATGCGATCTTCTTTACCGGTGATTTGGTGAACAATGTGGCGTCCGAGATGCGCGATTATCAGGATATATTTGCGAAATTGAAGGCGGATTTGGGGGTGTATTCTACCTTAGGTAATCACGACTACGGCGACTATTACTTTGGGCACGAAGATTCGCCGGCGAAAAGAAAAAATCTGAAGGATCTCATCGAGACCCAAGGCGTGATGGGTTGGGACCTGTTGCGGGATGAGAACCGGACGATTAAAGTGGATAATGAAGAACTCGCCATTGTGGGGGTCGAGAATTGGGGTACGGGCCGTTTTCCGAAAAAGGGAGATATACAAAAAGCGCTGCTGGGTACCGAAGACAAGCCGGTGAAGCTACTCTTGTCTCATGATCCCTCCCATTGGCGTGCTCAAATTCTGGACACCAGTGTCGATGCGATGTTTGCTGGCCATACACATGGTATGCAGTTTGGTGTTCGTGGGGAGCATTTCCAATGGAGTCCTGCTAAATATATCTATAAAGAATGGGCGGGCCTTTACCAAGAAGGTCATTCACAGCTTTATGTGAACACCGGTTACGGGTTTTTAGGCTATCCCGGACGCGTGGGTATCGCTCCTGAAATCACCATTTTCGAACTGCAAAGCACATAGCAGCTCCGAATTTAGTGTGGGTATTGTCGAGAATCGAGATTGTACGTTGTGCTGCGAGGACGATATCCGATCCCTCAGCGGCAGTGCTCATCGACCTACCGATGTGATCGGCCCGTGTACACGGATCTTCCTTTTCTCATGCGCTACGCTTTCCCTGCTTGCTTTTTTTCAATGCATCTCCGATTCTTGACCAGGACGATTTTTTCGATTATAGATTGGTTTTTTTGGCATTCCAATAACCGATGGAATCCGCTAGGCTGACTCTCTGGTTTGGCTGTGATAAGGGGTTGATTAACACGGTCCTTGTGCACTGCTGTGTGTAAAATCGGTGAAAAAAATGAAGATCTAGGAGGATAAAAATCCGGTTTATTCCATTGTGGGGCTGCTTTTTTTTGCGATTGTCATTTTTTTTATAATTAACCGATTGGTAACATTTGGGTCATTTAAGTCTAATGTTACACTCGTACGTTTGGGCTATTCTAAATTAGCTCAAAATGAAATTAAAATCCAAACCATTATTGTTGCTGGCCGTGCCCCTGGCTCTCGCTTCCTTTGCGCCAGTCTCGGCCGCAGCGTGGATTGCGCCCGCAACGGAATTCGCGCTGAAACAAGGGGAAATGACTGGAAAGGTTTTCGATGCGGCAGGTGTCCCGCTTTCTGGTGTCACCGTGATTAACCTGCAAACGCAATCGACCGCGCAAACAGATAGCGACGGTTCGTTTCGTATTGGCGCCCAGAAAGGGCAAACACTTCGGTTCACCTATTTAGGTTATACGACCCAGCAAGCAAGTGTCGAGGCGCAAGACGAGCTTATTATCCGACTAGCGCAAGACGATACCGCCTTGGATGAGGTGGTGGTGGTGGGCTATGGGACACAGAAAAAAGCGAATCTAACCGGTGCGGTGGATCAAGTAGGATCAGAAGTTTTTGAGGGCCGGCCGCTGGCCAACGTCAGTCAGATGCTACAGGGGGCAGTGCCGAATTTAAACATCTCGCCTGCTGACGGTAAGCCGACTCGGGCCCCGGGATTTAATATACGGGGGACGACGTCCATTGGACAAGGAGGAAGTGCCTTGATCTTGATCGACGGAGTGGAAGGAGATCCTGCGGCGCTGAATCCCAACGATATTGAATCGGTATCGGTACTGAAAGACGCCTCTTCAGCAGCTATTTATGGCTCCCGTGGTACCTTTGGTGTGGTGTTAATCACCACCAAACGGGCAAAAGAAGGCCGCAGTACGATTAATTATTCCGGCGGAATTACCAGCCAAAAACCGACAACCACCCCGGATTTTGAGACGGATGGCTACCGCTATGCTGAGCGTTTTTTTGATGCTTATAACGCTTGGAACAATTATTCATCGGTTCCCAGTAAACTAAACAAAACACAGATATTCACGCTGGATTGGTTAGAGGAGTTTCGCAAAAGGAAAGAAGCGGGCAATACCGAAGAGGTAACCGTAAACGCCAACGGTGAATATGTGTACTACGGAAATGAGGACTATTACGGTGCTTTGTTGAAAGAGAATACCTTTGTGCAAGATCATAACCTCTCGGCAAGCGGCACCTCTGGAAAGATAGATTATTTCCTTTCGGGTCGTTTGTTTGACAATCAGGGGCTCTACCGCTATAACACCGATACCTATACCAGTTATAACACCCGAGCAAAAGCGGGTTTACAGGTGACCGATTGGCTACGCATTGAGAACAATATCGATTACGCTTTCATGAAATACCACGATCCCTCGACGGCGGGCGAAGGCGGCAATATTTGGCGGAACATCGCGGACGAAGGACATCCTTCCTCGCCGATTTACAATCCGGATGGTAGCTTTTCCTTCTCGGCGGCCTATACACTGGGGGATTTTATTTATGGGAAAAATGGAACGGACTCGGAAAAAAGAGATTTACGGAATACCACTTCATTTTCCACGAAATTTTTCAACAACACCTTTCGCATAAAAGGTGACTTGACCTTCCGTAATCGTGATTTTGGTTCGACCCGTGTTCGCGTGCCTGTTCCCTATAGTGTCAATGAAGGAGAGTTACTTTCTTTACGCACCAGTATGAACGATAATATTTACCAGGTTGCAGAAGATAATAACTATTTGTTCACGAATCTTTACGGAGAATATGAAAACACATTTGCCGGAGATCACTACTTCAAAGGATTAGTCGGATACAATTATGAGCAGCAACGTTACAATGCCAGCTATATCACCAAGACCGGCTTGCTGACCGAGGATACGGAAAATATCAACTTAGCCTTAGGAGATGCCGTACAAGCAACAGCAGCTTACAACCGTTACCGCTTGGCCGGTCTGTTTTTCAGAATGAATTACATTTATAAAGACCGATACTTATTTGAAGTTAACGGTCGTTACGACGGGTCCTCTAAATTTCCTACCGACGAGCAATGGGCGTTTTTTCCATCTGTTTCTGCCGGATGGCGGATCTCGCAGGAGCCGTTTTGGGAGGTGAGCCCTGAGGCCATTTCAGAATTCAAGATCCGCGGTTCCTATGGGTCTTTGGGGAATGGAAATATTGCGCCTTATTCCTTTATGGATATCTATAATATTTCCACCTCTGGTCGTGTATTGGACGGCATGAAAAACAGGTACACGGGAGTGCCCACTGTTATTCCGAATAATTTGACTTGGGAAACAGCTCGCACGGCGAATATTGGGGTGGATTTATCTTTCCTAAATAATAAGTTGAATTTCACGGGGGATATCTACCGTAGAGAAACCTTAAATATGTATACTGTAGGGCAACAACTTCCGGAGGTATTTGGTGCGGTTTCGCCAAAAGGGAACTATGCCGATATGACGACGACTGGGTTTGAATTAACCTTGGCTTATCGCGATCAATTTGAGCTCGGCAATAAGCCACTAGGTTTCGGTGTTCGGGCGACTTTAGCCGATTATCGCTCGACGATCGATCGGTATAATAATGAGACCGGCAATCTGGACGATTATTACGCGGGGCAACGCTACGGTGAAATTTGGGGATATACGACTCAGGGATTATTCCAGTCACAGGAGGAAATCGATGGCGCGGCTACCCAAACGTTAATCAAGTCGTCGAATTCGGGTCGGGTTTATCCTGGAGATATCCGTTTTGCGGATCTCGACGGAAATGGCGCGATTGATTACGGAACTAACACCTTGAATAACCATGGCGACCTTTCGGTTATCGGAAATTCCGAGCCGCGGTACATCTATGGTTTGAACCTCAATTTGGACTACGCGAACGTGTACCTTTCGGCATTCTTCCAAGGGGTGGGCAAGCAGGATTGGTATCCAGGAAACGAGTCCATCTTTTGGGGACAGTATAACCGACCGTATAATAACCTCCCGGTTTGGCACATGAATAACTATTGGACAGAAGATAATACGACGGGATACTTCCCGCGTTATGCTGGCTACAATACCTCGCTCAAGCAGACTGTTCAGACGCGTTACTTACAGAATGCCGCGTATGTTCGTTTAAAGAATTTGCAGATAGGGTATAATTTTCCCAAGCATATTGTTTCAAAATTGAAGCTACAAGGATTGAGAGCGGGGCTCTCGGCCGAGAACCTTTGGACCTGGTCGCCACTCTATAAACGAACCAAGGATATCGACGTGGCGAATATTGGTAGTTCGGACCCGGACACCGGTACGGGACACGGTGATGGATTTAACTATCCGACCATGAGGAGTTTCAGTTTTAATTTATCGATCAACTTTTAAGCCGACAATCATGAAAAATATATTTTTAATGCTTGGTGCTTCTGTTTTATTGTTCTCTTCTTGTGAATTGAATGAGGCACCCCAAGCCACCGCGACCGAGGAGGACATCTTTGGTACCGAAAGTGGATTGAAAACCTACAGTTATTCTTTTTATAATAATATTACCTCTGGCTCAAATGCATATAAGGGAGATGTGATGGCGGACTACGGGGCGGTGAACAGCTTGAACGGTTTTTTGGTGGCCGGAGCGTACTCTGCGGAAAACAGCTCGGGTTGGTCTTGGTCAACCTTGAGAAATATCAATCATTTTATCGCAAAATGCGATCATCCGAATCTGAGTGAAGAGGTTAAGAACAACTATATTGGACTGGCCCGTTTCTTTCGCGCCTGGTTTTACTACGATATGGTCGTTCGCTTCGGTGATGTGCCTTGGGTCGATCGGCCGCTGGCCATCGAGGATACCGATGCGTTGTATGGAGAAAGAGATTCTAGGGTGCTGGTCATGGAAAAGATTATGGAAGATCTGGACTTTGCCTATGAAAATATTGCGGCAACTTCTTCCGACGGTACATTGGTCACCAAATGGACAGCAATGGGATTAAAGTCCAGAATCGCTCTTTTTGAAGGGACGTTTAGAAAATACCATAAGGAGTTAAATTTGGCCTCGAGCGCAAGCCAGTATTTGGAATTGGCAGCCGCTGCCGCAGAAGAAGTAATGACCGGGGGACCGCACAGTCTCAATACCGCACAAGGTCCTGAATTATCTCAGCGGGAACTGTTCATCAGTGATAGCCCGGTGACCAACGAGGTGATGCTCGCTGTTGCTTTCAGTAGTGAACTGGCCACGCTGAACGATGCGAACTGGTGGTGGACTTCAGCTACTTTTGGACCACGCTATAGCTTAGTTCGTCCGTTCATCAACACGTTCTTAAATAGTGATGGTACACCGTATACGGATAGAACGAATTACATGACCGAGGAGTTCTATGAAGAAACTCAAGATAGAGATTTCCGACTCTCGCAATTAATTCGGACACCGGGCTATCAACGAGGTGGTGCCGCGGCGCCTCCTAACTTTGCGAGCCACACCTATACCGGGTATCAAGCGATCAAATATACAGTGGATGAACCTTCCTATGATAACGGCGCATATAATACGAATGCCGTTCCTTTGATGCGTTACGCGGAAGTGTTATTGAATTATGCAGAAGCCAAAGCTGAATTGGGTGTTTTGTCCGCTGGCGATTGGGCCAATACCGTGGATGCTTTACGGAAAAGAAGCGGGGTGACCGGTGGAACCAACGCGCTTCCATCTCAGGTGGATGCGTATTTACAGCAAACTTTTTTTCCAAATATCAGTGACCCGATTTTACTTGAAGTCAGGCGGGAACGCCAAGTTGAACTGGCATTAGAGGGATTTCGTTTTAATGATTTGAAACGTTGGAATAGAGGAGAGTTGATGGCCGAGCTTCCATGGACGGGTATTTATGTGCCGGCATTTGATCAATTGATCGATTTGGACCGAGACGGCAAGTATGACGTGGTTTTCTACGACGGAGCGAACTCGGCCCCCGGTATTGAGGTTCCAAATGGAGTGGCGCGAGTAGCGATTGGTGGAAATGCAAATAACTTTCAAACATTAACACCGAGCAAGCATTTGGAATGGTTTAAAGCGCAACCTAGAACCTGGTATGAGGATGGTCGGCAATATTATTATCCGATTCCGGCTAACTCGATTACATTGAATGAAAATCTAACACAAAATCCCGGCTGGTAGCAGGCTACCAACCCTATATTTAGCGACAGGATCTCAAGGTTCTGTCGCTTTTTATATGAGGAGTCGTAAGTCTCATTGATCTTTAACCAATGCGGTCGACTTTGAAAATCTAAAAAACCCCCGATTCGCATCGAGGGTAACACTTATAATGTATATGAAAAATGGTGGGAAGTGTTCTTGTTAGTCAACTGTTCAGTGTTATGATTGTCGATGTAATTTGTCATCACCCTGCTTCCCTGTTGACGGAACTAATTTATTAAGAATAATTCTAAATAACAATAGGAATGGAATTAAATATTTTTCAATAGTATCGAGATCGCGAATTTTACAGCACAAAAATGCCCTTGATAATTTCGTTAACAAAGGTTTTACTTGATTTCTAAAATTTGCTATCTTTGGAATCTTTGATGAAAAAACGGGATGTAGCGTAGCCAGGTATCGCGCCAGCATGGGGTGCTGGAGGTCGTCGGTTCAAATCCGGCCATCCCGACAATAAACAGTCCATATTAATTCGTTTCAATTCATAACTTCTGAGAACTATTAGGTCCCCATTTATGAAGTCAACTTGAAGCGTTCATGAGAAAGATCAAGGATAAACTGAATAACTTTTCAGAAATAGGATCATAAACCCATTAGCGAAAAATAACGTAATTATACTACGACTTTTATTCCGTTATTTTTGACTTTAATAAATCGTTGGGATTAATTACCGGGAGGATAAACCCTTTCAAATTAGTGTCAGATAATTTCACATAGGTTATCCCTCTCAGGGTCGAATATGAAATTGAGAGGAGCGTTCCAATAAGATTTCCAGAAAAAATTTGCTTGCCTTCATCTGTTAGGAAATCTAAGATGTTTTCAACCTCGAAGAAGAAGTCATATATATATTCGGCAATGATTTTGTCATCACATTCTAACAGTACAGATAACGTAATCTTAAATGATTTTATTTCGATATTATGCTTTGTCGATTGCGCAACGGCAAGTTTGATCTCCTTCTGGCCGGAATCAAATTGATTGTCAAAAAAGTCCTTTTGCGGATGCATATTCAGTAGACGAATTTTTTCAGCAAGAATCATAGCCCCTTCAGTTAATATCCTTCCGCTGTATACATGTCTTCATATAACGAGTCCTTAAATACGGGATCTTTTTGCGATTGCGCCTCATTTCTGACATTTACATAAGCCGTGAAATAGACGTTGTTAATTTTTGGCTTGATATGGATAATGTCTTCATCTAAAACTTCTTCAATTTTTGTGATTGTTTTGGTTGTGAAAGTATGTTGTCCTGAAAGCCACTTAGAAACTTCAGAGCGTTGTTTGCCCATAGCTTTCGCTAGATCAATTGGACGCATATTTTTAGCTTCTAATAACGCCGCTATTTTGTTTCCGATCTCAAGATTCTTTTTAATTAATCTGTCAATTGCAGGATCTCCATGATCCTTTAACCAATTGTCAACAATATTAATGCTATTTACATTTTTTATTTGCTTTTTACCTTCTATTTTCATTGCGTTGTTGTATTAAAATAACAAACAGAAGTCTTCTTCGTATACAATATCTGTTTGGCTGTCATTAAAAACAATATCATTTGAGTCTATTGCTTCGGATATTGCTTTTGAAATTTGATTAGCGAGCCGAAAGTGCTCTTTGACATTTGGACAATTTTGTGCGTGATTTTCTGTTTTAATGTTCCCTCCAAAAAGAAAAACAATATTCTCGTTTATCCTCAAAGAGTAGAGGCGAAGATCGTTTGGTGTATTTGCCCCATCTTCCAAATAAGCTGGTTCTCTATTTTTTCCTTTCGGGGGCAGTGCATCCGCCTGGTTTTCCTCTCTAAAATAAGTTTTTTTCGCTCCATAATTGTTTCCGATCTCTCGAATCCAGCTTAAAATATGTTGAAGTTTATCTTTGTTATTTATGTTTTGGGCCTCGACAAATTTCTCAAATAGACTACTATCGTCATCGACATAATTTATTGAGTAGAAAGTTACTGTTCTATAACTTGCTACTAATCTTATTTCTGCAAATCTATTCATAAAACACCAATAACCAAATTTTGTTTACTTAAAAGTGAACAAATATCAAGATATTACAATCAAATGTTCATGTTCCCATTTTTAGCGATTAATGGAAAATTACAATGGAACGATTACAGACTGCCGATTCTTCTGTTATTTCGCTGAATCCTTCTCATAGAATAGTATATGATCATGGTTTAATTTAGATTCATATGTGGTAAACATATGAAACTTTTTTGATTGTTCTTTTTCGTGCAATTTTAAGTACGTCTTTTTTATCCCTATTCAATAACTAAACGATGGGAAAGCATATTTTTCATTTGGCGTTTTAGCTCTCCCACGTGCCGGTTTTGTTCGAATATTGCGTCATATAGCAATAAATTTATAAATCTGCTTATAGGGTTTCGACAAAATGACGCCAACTCAATTGGTGAGACGGTGTCTGACTTTTTGGAAAAGCAAGGTGAAACTTACGAATGTATATTAAGTTTAAATGACTAAAGCGTCTTCCATACGCTAAGGTTAAATCTTTGGATAACTTATCGAGCAATTTATTTCCATGCTCCGCTTTTTCATCACCTTTTTGTTCAAATTCTACCAAATATTGTCCAATGTGCCTATTTTCTTGTGCTAAAATAGAACTTATTGCACGAACGGATTGCGCGCTCTCTTGTTGCAATAGGTCTATAATGATTGACTTTTTACGGTGTCTATCGTCGATTATATACATAAGCGTTTCCCTGTCCTGGTTATCGAAACCCTGCTGGCAGCCTATGTCTATTTTGGCGCAGGTCTTATTTGGCACGATCCTAATCCCTATGTTTGAGGTAAGTACGGTAGTGTGGACCTAAAAGCAGCCACGAATTGATGAATAAACTTAAAACAAATTACGATGATGCAAGAAGCAATTAATGAGATGGAGACAAAGGAAGTGGCGCAGAAAGCAACGCGGCAAAAAAGGTCGGTTTCTGACGTTAAAATTACGACTATGACCGTCAGGATGACGACAAAGGAACGACGAATCATTGCCAATAAGGCTGCACAAGCGGGCATGTGTACCAGTGAATGGATCAGACGGGCAAGCAGGAAAGCGGTGGTTCGCAAAAGGATTTGTAAACAATCGGTCGGTCATTTGAGAATGATGGCTGGTATGGCGAATCAATTGCATGCGCTCACCCAATCCGCCGAGGCAAATGGACTTTTCGCTATACTAGTCGACTTAAGAGTCCTGTTGACTAAGTTGGAATTAACGATGGAAAGGATGGCTGAAGATGATCGCTAAAATATTTAGAAACAACAGTTTTAATACCTGTGTTCATTATGTGTTGAACAGAGAAGAAGCTTCGCTTTTGGATTCAGTAGGTATTAGAAATTACAATACTGAGGCTATGATTGATGATCTGAATGCCCAGCGTCGACTCCGTCCTGATGTGCTCCGACCGGTTGGGCATACCGTGATTAGCTGGAGTAGTGCGGACCGGGATAAACTTACCGGGCAGGACATGGCTGGATATGCCCGAGAATACCTGGAAAAGATGTCGGTGGTCAACACGCAATTTCTAACCGTTTTGCATACCGATACGGATCACCCGCACGTGCATGTTGTTCATAATCGGGTCGACAACGACGCCAAAACCATTGATCTGAACAAAGAATGGTATAAAAACCGAGGGGTTTGTGAGGAAATGACGGAACGGTATGGTTTTCATCGCGGCACCGATAAAATCAGGGTGAATCGGGAAGCGTTAAATGGGAAGGATAGTAAGCGCTTTAGTATCCACGATTCATTAGAGCTGATCTTGAGGGAAGCTACTTCTTGGAATCAGATGGAATCCATGCTGGCCTTACAGGATATCAAAATTTTGTACAAATCGGATCGAGAGTCCGATGAAATTGTAGGCGTTGTTTTTGACAAAGAAGGGGTGAAATTTAAAGGCTCGGCTATTGGACAAAAATTCAGTTATCCAGCAATTGTAAATCAACTGAAAGCGAACGAAGTTTTAGCCGTTTCCCCGGGCGAACAATCGGTGACGTTGGATTTAACAAAACTTGGGAAGAGGCTAACGCAAAATGACGTTTATCATTACGGTAAATCAATGTCCTATGACGAGGATCAAGAAGAAGATCTGTATATGTCGCAAGATGGGCTACGGGCGGCTGGACAACAAGAGGATGATTTCGACGACCTGTTCGAGCAAAGGCAATCGATACCAAGAGGAAGGAGGATGGGACGATGAATAAAAGTGTGTCCGTAAAGGAAATGATGGCTATTCTGAAAGATCAGCAGGCTGCTTTACTAGCCATGAACAATCAATTAAAGCGGTTAGAATTACAAATGTCTGAAATCGGAGAGAATACGGATTATTCCGAGAAAATATACGAACTGAAGATGATGATTAAAGATTACATTCTATTCGGCGGTACTAAACAGTTAAGAGAAACGCTACACCAGCAGAATTTGACGGTTGAGGGCATGACCGAAACGATTCAATCCCAGCACAAGCAGTTGGAACAATATATAGCCGCTAGAATTCAGCAAGGTGTTGATCGATCCATTCAAGGAAAACAGAAGCCTTATATTGTCACCGGGGTTATCCTTTTTATCATTTCGGTTTTTCTGTTATTTGTAGCAACCGCTTCAACCAAATAACGAGAACTCCGACCGCTTTTTTTAATCCGATGCTATGCAAGGATGAGGTCCTACTGGATAAACGAAAGACAAGGATTGATTTTTTTCATTAGCTGGTCGGCTCCGTTGGGCGAACCATCGAGACCCTTCGCCTTCCTCGTAGTAAATGGTGTTTTCAGCTGTTGATATTATTCCAGATATTGTTTTGAACAGCTATCAAATACTTGTTTGATATTTTTTACGTCCCGAAAATCGTCAAATTCAATTTTCTCTTTTTCACAAGTATAACCGTGGGAAGGTGGGATCACCCCGCAGCTCGGACAGGAGATGTGCGTAAAATATACAGTCACTCCGTTATACTCGCCTTTATGGAGATGGACAGCGTATTCCAAATCATCTCCGGTATCACATTTTAGGTCATCCTCAAAAAAGGACCGCATTTCGCGCGCGCAGGGACTCGAATCACTGTCTTTTTCACAACCGCTAAAAAGGGCAACCACAAGTACTAAAGCTAAAAGGATTTTCATAATGTCTGTTCCATTGGTGTTTTCTGAAACGTTAGGGGAGTCCAATTCGCTACACTAGCGTTCAGGTTGCCATGGATATACGAATAAGGGCCGGTAAGGTCGAATCAAGGAATGGCTTTTCAGCTTCGCTCTTACGGCTCATGCGTGCGGTTTGATAATGCTAAATTGAGGTCGTCTCGATTGTGTGGTTTTGTTATACAAAACATTTTCAGGCAATTAGCTGTTGTGAGTTGTGTTAACCAATTTTTTGATTTAATATTTTGTTAACACGTATGTAATCTTGGGGTTTTAGTTTTGCGAGCGTTGTTAACGGGATAATCCATACCAATATTAACTTTTTCACGATGAAAAACTTTCGACAAATGACCTCCGGGTTTTATCGTCGTTCCACCAAGAGAAGCAGTGCGTTTCTATTGATGGTGGGACTCGGTTTTACACCCGCTTTTGCTGATTCCAATCTCGGGATTCGGAATAATGAATTTGAGGTATTCATGCAACAGCAATTGACTGTTTCGGGATCGGTTCTAGACGACCAGACGCGTACACCGCTTGCAGGCGTTACCGTTGTGGTTGGAGGATCACCACGGGGAACCACAGATCAGCAAGGACGCTTTGAAATTCAAGTTCAAGCCGGACAAGAAGTCGTATTTCAGAGCGTGGGCTATCAGCGACAAGCCAGGGAATGGAAGGAATCCACGAGCAACGTGGTGATCTCGCTACTGCCAGCCGATGAAGAAATTACCGAAGTTGTCGTGACGGCTTTGGGAATTAAACGAGAAGAGAAATCGCTAGGTTATGCGGTGGGGAAAATCAGTGGTGATCAAATGACTGAAGCGGTGCCGAGTAACTGGGTAGATGCAATGAAAGGCAAAGTGGCCGGACTAAACATCATACAACCGAGCTCTGGTCCTTTGAATACCGCTCGGATCAATTTACGGGGTGATCGTTCGTTGAATCTGGAGAATAACGAAGCGCTAATCGTTGTGGACGGTATCCCCTTGGTGAACGGCCGGTTCAGCTCAGGGGTGACGGATGCTTATGGAGCGGGTTCAAGTGGATTGGATAAAGATATTCCCGTCGATTTTGGAAATGGTCTGGGTGATATTAACCCCGATGATATCGAATCGATTTCGGTATTAAAAGGTGCAGCAGCGACCGCGCTGTACGGTAGTCGTGCGGGTAATGGAGCGTTGATCATTACCACCAAAACAGGTAAACGTAATGGACCGGGTATCGGTGTGACGGTGAATTCGAATACGAGCTTCCAGACGATTTTGAAATGGCCTGATTTCCAGTATGAATACGGGCAGGGTAATTTGGATAGAAATGCGGCGGGAGAACCTTACTACTCCTATGGCTTGACGGAGGATGGCACAAATACGGGCTCGACGTCCAGTGCGTGGGGGCCTAAGTTTGACGGACAGATGTTCTATCAGTACGACCCTGAGTTGGAAGCAGTAGGAACTGAACGTACCCCCTGGGTCCCTTATCGCGGAGGCGTTAAGGATTTTTTCCGCACGGCGGCTACCTATATGAATAGTGTTGCTTTTGACGGTGGAAATGAGGATTTCTCTGCACGTACGTCATTGACGCATACCTCCAATCAATGGATTATGCCCAATACGGGTTTCGAACGCCTGGTAGCCTCGTTTAATAGCGCGGCCAATCTGAACGATAAGCTGAAAATTAATTTTAAGGCCAACTATACCAATAAATCCAGTGATAATTTACCGGGAACGGGCTATAACAATCAATCGATCGCTTATTTCTCGATTTTTCAGAATCCGAGTATTGATCTGGAATGGTATCGTCCGATGTGGCAAAAGGGACAAGAGAACTTAAAACAAATCCACCCGTTCAGCTCCTATATTGAAAATCCTTTTGTTATTGTGCATGAAATGACCAATAGTTTGGCAGCACACGGCTTGGATGGTATGTTACAAGGGGTTTACACCTTCAATCCCAAATGGGAATTGATGCTACGTTCGGGATTGAATTTAAACTATAACCGTCGGGAGCAACGTCGTCCATGGGATACCGCGAATTTCCCTAACGGCTATTACAAGCAGCAGGATCTTTTCTTCATGGAATCGAATACGGATGCTTTATTATCCTACAATACGGCTTTAGATGAGGATTTTTTACTTCGTGTTTCAGCGGGGACTAATCTGATGAAATATCATTCGAAGGAAGATGTGGGGGTAGCGCGTGGATTAACACTACCCGGTATCTATAAGTTGAGCAATGCGATGACCAATGCCTTGGCGGAGAATTACCTGATCGAGAAAGAAATTCAAAGTGTATTCGGAATGGTTAACTTATCTTGGCAGGACCGCATTTTCGTTGATTTGACGGCAAGGAATGATTGGACATCGACTTTGCCTTCGGACAACAGATCCTATTTCTATCCTTCTGTGAGCAGTAGCTTTGTGCTCAGTGAACTGATTCCGATGCCAGAGGAAATTTCATTCGCGAAGCTACGTGTTTCCTGGGCAAGTGTGGGAACCGATACCGATCCTTATCGTATCTATAAATTCTATCAATCTTCTGCTTTCCCAGGGTCTGCTGAACCCTACAACATCTTGCATAACGCGCAGTTGAAACCCGAAATGACCAATTCAACCGAGGCCGGTATCAATGTCGCGCTTTTCAACAGCCGTTTGACAGCGGACGTGAATTTTTATTACAATCGTTCCCGAAATCAGTTGTTGACGGTTCCTTTGGATGTGACGACTGGTTTTAGTTCTGCCTTTGTTAACGGTGGCTTAATTAGCAATAAGGGCTGGGAGGTCAGTTTGACGGGAACACCCATACGCAATGAAAACTTCCAATGGAATACCTCGCTCAACTGGGCGATGAATGACAACGAGATTCTAGAGCTCAGTGAAGGCGTGTTGACCCCGGAGCAAATTGTGGCCTCTAGTGGTTCAGGTGCGGCCCAGCTGATCGCAACCGTTGGCGGGTCTACCGGTGATTTGTGGGGGTATGGTTTAGTGCGAAACGATCAAGGCGAGGTGCTGATTGATCCGAGCACAGGTTTGGCGGTCCGTCCAACTGATAAGGTGAAGATCGGTAATGTTTACGCAGACTGGCGTGGTGGTTTTCACAATGAGTTCCGTTATAAAAATGTGAGCTTAAGCGCGCTCATCGACGGGCAATACGGTGGCATTGTTTATTCTCAAACACACCACAAAATGACCGAACAGGGGAAATTAAAACATACCTTAAAAGGTCGTGAGACGGGAATGATCGCTGGCCAGGGTGTGGTGGATAATGGAGATGGCACATTCTCGGCTAACACCAAAGAAGTACCGATCAATACCTGGTATTCCGATTACTATCGACGCGCCAATGTCGAGACCAACAGCTTCGATGCTTCGTATTTAAAATTGCGTGAAGTTCGTTTGGAACTTGCCTTGCCGAAGACCTTGGTGTCGCGCTGGAAAATGAATAATGCATCGATAGCTTTTTTTGGAAGGGACCTGTTTATGATTTCCGATTTCCCGATGTATGACCCAGAAACCGCGGCTTTGAATGGAGCATCCATTATGCCGGGGGTCGAAATGGGACAAATGCCAAGTACCAGAACTTTTGGAGTGAATTTAAGGGCTAATTTTTAAAAACGAACGAAGATGAAAATCAAACATATCAGTATCGCACTTTCGGCAGCCTTGTTATTAGGGATGGGAGGTTGTACCAAGAATTTCGATGAGATGAATACCAATCCCAATTATATCGAACAGGTGACACCAGGATCGCTACTTACACCCATGGTGTATAGATTTTCGACCTACTTTACGGTCAGGAGTAACGATTTTACCTGGGAAATTATGCAAACCGGATTGGCAAACCCCAGTGCGGCCAACGGGATTCATCGCTATTATTTCACCGAAACCTCCGGGAATGGGACCTGGAATGCGTTGTATGGGTACCTGCGTAATATCCGAGAAATGGAAGAAGCGGCGGACTTCACCGATAAACCGGTCTACCGCGCGGTTGCTGCCACCCTTCGGGGCTTGGTTGCGGGTGTATTAACCGATAGCTTTGGTGATGTCCCTTTATCGGAGGCTGCTAGCGCAGAGGATGGGATTGCCCAACCGAAATTTGATACACAGGAGCAAATTTATTCCGATATGATTGCGGCTTTGGAAGCGGCAAATACACTTTACACCGATGAATCTGTGATGGATGGTAATGACATCTTATACGGCAATGATAAGACCAAATGGCGCAAATTCAATAACTCACTTTTGTTGCGGTATTATTTGCGCCAATCGAAACGCGCTAATCCTTATGAGAAAATAAAAACCATGTTGGACAATCCGGAGCAATACCCCATTTTTAGCGCCAACGAAGAGGCGGCATTTGTAGAAATTTCGGGTTTAGCGCCTTATGATTATGCCTGGGGAAGAAGACAGGATTATGTGAATTTCACGGCAATGGCTGAGTTTTTCGTCGACCGGCTCAACGAGCTGGATGACCCCCGTCGCCCGTTTATCATGACCCAAGCCAACCGGTTAGTCGATGGAGAAATCGAGCCGATTGGCTATCGAGGTATTCCAGCAGGACATTCAGGAGATCTGTCGGCTTATGACTTCAATCCCAGTACGCCGAACGGAGATTTGGTGTTCCCGAACGAGGTCGGTACACCGGTGCAGGAAATACTAATGCCGTATTCCGAAGTGGAGTTTATCAAAGCAGAGACGTATCTGGCTTTGGGACTCGATGCGGAGGCAAAAACGGCTTATGAAAAAGGTGTGGCGGCTTCGATTGAACAATATGGAGGCACGGTGCCTGCTGATTATTTCCAGAACGAACATGCGGCATTCAACGGAACCTTAGAACAGATCATGTTACAAAAATACTTGGGCCTGTTTATGGTGGATTATCAACAGTGGTTTGAGTTCCGTCGGACCGGGTTCCCTAAATTACCGACCACGCCTTTTATGTTCCACGACGGGGTGATGCCGAGTCGCTTTATGTATAAAAACGATGTGCGCCGCTTCAATCCAGAACATTATGCAGCTGCGGTTGAACGGATGGGGGCCGATGATTTTCACACCAAAGTTTGGTGGGAAAAATAGGGTAGTCTTTTCGTTTAATTTTATCAAAACATCCTGGGTTTTACCCGGGATGTTTTGATTTGGGGACCGGGGTGTTATTTTGCGGCTGCGCGTCCATTTTCTAATTGTTGTCGCATCCTCGATAAAGTCTCTTGGTAATGCGGATCGGCTGCCAGATTATCGATTTCATCGCGATCTTTGTTTAAATCGTAAAGCATTTCAAAGCCGTGTTCAGGGAACAGAATATATTTCATTTCGCGAGAGACAACAGCTTGCGTAACGGGTAGTTGTGGACTGCCTAGGATGGGATGCTCATAAAAGAAATGTTTTCGTTCGGCAGTGCGCCCATCCATCACATCGGCGAGGTTCTTACCCTGCATCGTCGCTGGAATGGCCGCTTGGGCGAGGGCGAGAATAGTTGGTGCAATATCGATATTGAGTGCAATCGAGGAGCTTTCCTGTTTTTCAAATGTAGGCGTTAAAGGATTGTAAATGAGTAGGGGCACCCGAATGTTTTGTTCAAAAGGAAACCATTTCCCCATTAATCCATGTTCCCCAAGTGAAAAGCCATGGTCCGAGGTGTAGATGATAATCGTGTTATCGTCGAGATTTAATGTTGCTAATTTAGAGCGCAGGTCACCCACCGCTTCGTCTAAACCCGTAATCAACCGGTAGTAATCCCTGGTGCTCTGCTGCATTAAATTCGCCGTATCAAAGAATCCATACCAGCGGGCTCGCGCGATATTTTCAGGGGTTCTGAAAAAATCTGGAAAAGAGGACCATACCGAGGCGGCGGCGGATTTGGGTGTCGGGATCTCTACATCTGCATACCGGTCTTGATGGCGTTCTTGAACCAGAAAATGTGCCGGAACGTTTTCTTTGGGATCAATTTCATGCGCTGCACTATAGTTCAGCTGTAAGAAAAACGGCTGATCCCCCGGATAAGACTCAAGCCATTGACCGGCTTGTTGCGTGAGGTTATCGGTGTGATGCAGTCCATTTTCCATCCAGGGAATATCCACATTCCATAAATCGAAATTATCCGTGGATGGTGGGGTGCCTACTCCATACCAACCCAGCCAAGCCAATTGGTATCCCGCATCCTTTAACAGCATGGGGAATGTTTCCTGAAACGCTGTTTCAGAAAAATTGGAGGCAAAGGTGTTAATTCCGTGGCGGGAGACATGCTGACCGGATAGCATACTGGCCCGGCTAACTACACATATGGCTGAGGTAACATAGGCGTTATTAAATTGTGTGCCCTGGGAAGCCAATTGATCCAGATGCGGAGTTTCAACAAAAGGGTTACCCATCGTGCCCAGGGCTTCGGCGCGGTGACTCTCGGCAACAATCAGAATGATGTTGGGACGCGATTTGCCGGATTTTTCTGAGTTCATATTATGGGCTTGAGCATACGTGTTCCTCGCGCCAAACAGAGTCGCAAGGATCAGGTTGAGCAGGACGATGGGTCGTTGAATAAGTGTTTTTAACATGGATCAATTAGGTAGCGGTTGTTCGTTCCAAAGTAAGCTGGTCTGCACCAAGGTGGTGGATGACGTTGTTTAAAGATACTGAACTGTCCCATCGCTTCCAAACGAACCGTCCTGAAATGCCTTCACAGCTATACCGCATAGACTTTCGGCTCATGGTCGCAGCTCCAAAGTAAACCGCTTGGTTAACCCGTAGCTTCTTGGTGGTATCCAATTCCTTATGGTTTTAAGGGCTTGTCCGTTTTTACAGACCCACACTCCAGGAACCCGGCCATGCCAGAGGAGACCATCGTTCTATGCGGTTAATGGTATCCGCGGTTATTTGGTCATGCCAAGATTTATAAAAGGGTGCCTTATTGGTCCTGATTTCATCGGATTAAATCAGGTGGAAAACAGCGGGAATTTAATTTTTATCGCCCGAGATGACTTTTGATATAAACCTATTTTGCTGGTATTTAGGTTGATGCACTACCCCTCGGAAAAGAAAAAGTTAAAATTACGCAATCGATTGCTGTTTTTATTCCCCGAATTATATTTCTATTATTAGGCTTTAATTACTAAATAACCAATAAACCAAAGATGAAAAAGAAGAAACCAATTAGGAACCGCTGGCTCCCTATGGGCCAGTATTCCCTGTCATGGAGGCATGCGCCGCTAACCGCGTTATTGCTTTTTCAACTTGCTCATTCGGGGGAGGTTTTTGCTGAAATTCCCCCAGCTGAACATGTGCTGAACACGAGTTACTCAGCGGATCAAGACCAGATCGTCACCGGTCAGGTCAAGGATGTTAATGGAAACCCTCTTCAAGGCGTAACCGTTTCAGTAAAGGACAATGAACGAGCAGGAACGAGCACAGATGCCAATGGACGTTTTGTATTAGAAGTAGAGGGTGAAGTCACGATTTTGCTTCGTTTAGTCGGTTTTCTTTCACAAGAGGTACCGGTTCAACCCGGTCAAAAAGATATCGAACTCACCCTGGAAGAAGATTTAGAAGGTATTGACGAAGTGGTGGTCGTGGGGTTCGGAACGCAGAAGAAAGAAAGCAATGTGGGGTCGCAAGCGACCATCAAGCGCGAGGAATTAAAAGTACCGGTTGCGAATTTATCGACAGCCATTGCGGGCCGTTTGGCCGGGGTAGTCGCGACCCAACGTAGTGGTGGTCCCGGGGGTGGTGGCGCCGACCTGTTTGTTCGTGGGGTGTCGACTTTTGCGAGTTCTCCCCAAACTCCACTTTTAATTGTGGATGGTGTACCGGATCGGGATATCAATAACATTGATCCGGAAGATATCGAGAATTTCACGATATTGAAGGACGCCACGGCAACTGCTGTTTATGGTACGCGTGGTGCCAACGGCGTGATCATTATCAATACCCGAAAAGGAAAAGCGGGGAAACCGTCTATCACAGCGGAAGTGCAGCAAGGTATCACCGGGTTTACGTATCTGCCCAAGTTTGTTGATGCACCCACCTTTATGGAACTCTTTAACGAAGGTCAGGTGCTGCGCGGTAAAGACGCCTTCTATTCGGAGGATGTCATTCAAAAACATGCCTCGGGTGTAGATCCCGACCTGTATCCGAACGTGGATTGGTATGATGTGCTCTTTAAAGATAACGCGACCAGCAACCGGGCGAATGTGAATATTACCGGTGGGGCGGATATTGCGCAATACTATATTTCATTGGGTTATTACAATGAAACCGGACAGTTCAAAACAGAGGACATTGATACGTATAACTCCAATTTGAAGTATGATCGGTTTAATTTTACCAGTAACCTGACCGTCAACATCTCCCCAAAAACTAAATTGGATTTCGGTTTAAACGGGTTTTTGTCGAATTACAACGAACCGGCTCGGGGAAAGGACCGGATTTTTGAATTGGCCACGCAGTACTCTCCCCATATCACCCCCATTCAGTATTCCAATGGGCTTTGGCCCTTTGTGAAAGGAACCACGGAAAATCCCTATAAGGCGATGACCCAGTCCGGGATCAACAACAGTTACGACAATGTTGTGCGTTCCAATCTGAAATTAACCCAGGAGTTAGATTTTATTACAGAGGGCCTGAATGTGTCCGGTTTATTCGCCTTTGATGTTGCGCTGCGTAATAAGTTGACCCGATCTCGGAACTTACCCTCCTATTTTGCCGAAGGAAGGGATGAACAGGGGGAGTTAATTATGAACCAGACGGAAACGGGGTCGCCCGATCTGAGTTACGGATTAAATCGCTACTCTACCCGACGAATGTATATGGAGGCGGCGTTGAACTATTCGCGCACCTTTGGCCTGCACGATGTTTCTGGTCTCTTGCTTTTTAATCAATCCGATTTCGCGGACGCCGAAGAACGCGTCGAGACCTATCAAGCGGCTATTCCTTACCGGCAACGAAATTTAGTGGGCCGTGCCACCTACGGGTACGATCGCAAGTACTTATTTGAATCGAATTTTTCGTATTCCGGTTCAGATAACTTTACACCTACGAATCGATACGGCTTATTCGCTTCAGTAGGCTTAGGTTGGGTGGTCTCCAATGAAGAATTTTTCGAACCCATCAAGGATATTTTCCCGCATTTCAAACTGCGTTACTCTTACGGTAGCTCCGGAAACGCGAGCTTGGATAATCCCGATAACCGTTTTCTATATTTAACGCAGTATGAACAGGAAGATGTTAGTTACCAATTTGGTATTCCCGGATCGGAACGTTTCTACAGCGGTTATCAGGAAAAATTGATGCGAGGGGAAGTGACTTGGGAAACGTCGTACCGACATAACCTCGGCGTGGAATTCAATATGTTTAATAATGACCTTCAGTTTATTGCCGAACTGTTCATGGAAGATCGTAAAGGCATATTGATGCGCGGCTTAGATATTCCGTATGTTTCGGGATACAACTCGGGTAATGTGCCTTTCCTGAATATTGGAGAAACGACCAATAAAGGGATCGATTTAACCTTAGAGTACAATAAACAAATGGTAGATGGATTCTTTATGGCCAGGGGAACAATGAATTACAACTCGAATAATGTGATTCGAGATAATCTTCCGCCTTGGGCCTATCCGTATCTGGACCGAGAAGGCCATCGAATTTCCCAGCGTTTTGGATACATCGCTACGGGATTGTTTAAAACACAACAGGAGATTGAACATGCCGCGACGCAGGCAGGCGACGTTCGGGTCGGCGATATTCGCTTTAAAGACCTCAACGGCGACGGTATCATCAACTCCAACGACCAAACGGCTATTGGATTCGGAGATGTACCGCAATTGACCTATGGCCTTACGCTTGGTGGAGGCTATAAAGGTTTCGACTTGAGCCTATTCTTTCAAGGTGTCGGTATGGTCGACTTAAACTACAGTAGCGGTTACGCCGTCACACCCTTCTCTAACGGCGCAACCTACGGTAATATGTATGAATACGTGTTGGATCGTTGGGATCCTGAGAATCCGGATAAAGAAACATTATACCCCAGATTATCAACCAATGAAACCGTAACGACCAATTACAATACCAGTTCCTGGTGGGTTAAACGCGCAGATTATCTGCGTTTGAAACAAGCGGAAATCGGATACAGTTTTACCGAGAAGCCCTTTTTGGATCGATTGGCGATCAACAGACTTCGACTGTATGTCAATGGAACCAATCTTTTTACCATCTCCCCATGGAAGTTCTGGGACCCAGAAATTGGCGATGGTCGTGGCGTGGTTTATCCGAATACACGGGTGTTCAATGTTGGACTGAGGATTAACTTTAAATAAGTAATCAATTATGAAACTGAAATTTAACAAAATGGGGGTGTTGGCTTGTATAGCCGCAGCTTCGATAAGTATGCAGGGGTGTAACGACGATTTTTTTGATGCGCAACCGGACAACCTTTTGAATATTGAGACGATTTTTTCAAACCGTACCCAAACTGAAAACTACTGGGGTGGACTTTATCTTGAAATCCCCGATATTTGGAATCAGCCGTATAGTTTTAACTTTTCGGCGATAACCGATGAAATCGATGCATCGAATTGGGTCAATGGCACGCTCTCTAATTTTAACTCCGGGGCATTGTCGGCCGATAATGTGCCGAGTCCCTATGTGGACCTGTACAAGAAAATTAGGCAATGCGGCATTTTTATCGACAATGTGGATCGGTGTCAGGAATTGCTTGATGCCCAAAACGGTCCCACATTGGTAAAAGAATATAAAGCGGAGGCGAAGTTTCTACGCGCCTATTACTATTGGTTGGCGATGAAATCGCTCGGGCCAGTAGTTCTATTACCGCTCGATAGCGAGGAGGCAAGCGATGAGAATTTTCAGATTCCACGCAGCAGTTGGGAGGAATGTGTAGCATTTATTTTGGGTCAGATGGACGAGGCTTTAGTGGACTTGCCGGTGGAGCATTACCAAGGTTCATCCACCACGGTTGATGGAACACAATTGGGTCGGATTAACCAGATGATCGTTGAGGCGGTCAAATCCGAAATCACTTTATTTACCGCTAGCCCCCTATATAATGGGAATACGGATTTCGCCAATTGGAAAAATCCAGATGGCAAACAGCTGATTAGCCAAACGGCTGATGCGGGTAAATGGCAGATAGCAGCGGATGCCGCTAAAAAGGCGATTACGATTGCCGAAGCGAATGGCAAAGCACTCTATGTCAAATCCGGTAAGGACGCTTTTGAAACGGCGTTCCTCTCGGTCAGGGATATGTATTGGGATGGTTATCGCACAGAAGGTATCTGGCTTCGTCCGTCTACCAATCGGTTTCAATGGGAAGCCCACTCGGCGTCACGTGCGGTTACCGGGACTGCCTACAATGGAATGGCCGTCCTCCAGGCGCTAGTGGATGATTTCCGGATGGCCGGTGGGGAATCGATTGCAGAAAGTGATCGGTATAGCGAAAGTACGTATGCCGAGGCAGAAACCCCGTATTATGCGGAAGGTGTTAACGATATGTATGTCGGTCGGGAACCCCGATTTTATGCCTATGTGACCTTCAATGGCTCGCCGATCATTGGGGCGCCAAAAGCGGGTATGGAATGGGTTGAGTTCTTCCCGGCAGGTAATTCGGGTAGAAATGGCGCGCCTCGGGATTGGCCGAGAACAGGCTATACGGCCCGTAAAAACATACACCCCACCTTCAGTATCACCCCATCGAACGCGACCAACCGTTCTGCGATGCTCATTCGTTTGGCTGAGCTTTATCTAAATTATGCTGAGGCGCTGAACGAATCGCAACCGAATCATCCAGACATTCTCACGTATCTAAATAAGGTGCGCACGCGGGCGGGGCTACCGGAGCTTGGATCAGGACTGTCCCAAACGCGGATGCGGGAGCATATCCGCATGGAGCGACGGATTGAACTTTGTTTCGAAGGCAAGCGCTGGTTTGATGTCCGGAGATGGAAAGTGCCTGATGAGGAAGGCTCTCGTCAAGGAGGGGTATTTGAAGGAATGGATATGACCAAAGGAACGGCGATCGGTTCACCGGAGTTCTATACCCGTGTGGATGCGGTCATTCGCGCGGATTGGCATAATAAAAATTACTTTATGCCTTGGCATCAGATGGAGATTGATAGAAATAAGCAATTGGTTCAAGTTCCTGGCTATTAAATCGTTAATTTATGAATGACAATAAGATTTTTTTAGGGACAATGGTACTATCGCTGGTAGCATTGCTGTTCTCCTGCAAACTGGAGACCCCCTTATACGAACAGACTACAGATGCCACTGACCAAGTCTGGTTAAGTGTACAGCGAGCTGCCAACGGTGCCAAAGGGCTCACTATTTTCCCAATTGAGGAAGATGAACGGACAGAGACTTTTACAGTGAATTACGGTGGTTTGGGACTGCCAGCATCGAATATTCAGGTGAGTTATGCTGTGGATCAGGCGGTGTTTGACAGCTTGAATAGGGTTCAAGAGCAACGTGGAGAGGAATTGTACGAACGATTCCCCGAAGGAAGCTTCACCTTGGACAAGACCTCGAGTACCATCCCTTCCGGGGAAACGGGATCCGATGTGGTTACTTTTACCTACAAGCCTGCCGAGTTCGATATCACTAAACGTTATCTTTTAGCACTGACCGGAACGACCAGTAGCGGTTATCAGTTCCGAGAAGGCGCACAAACGGTTGTTTTTACAGCCGAGGTAACCAAAAGGACACACGATAAAACGGAATGGATCGCTAGTGCTTCCAGTGAAGAACCGGCCGAGGGTGAGGGTAACGGTGTAGCCGCAGCTGCTATTGACGGGGATGCCATCAGCTTTTGGCATTCGCAATGGGATGGCGCTAGTCCACCTTTTCCGCATTGGGTGGAAGTCGATCTGGGTGAAGAATTGTACCTGTCCGAAATCGGCTTAACCCGTAGACAGAACAATTCCAATGGGTTTAAAACTTTTGATATTGAAGGAACCCGCGATGGGAGTACCTGGGTGACACTTTTAAAAGATGGCCAAATGGAACAAGAACCCTTAGAAATGCAAGTTTTTGAGTTGGACGCGCAGTTTGCTAGCAAAATACGTGTGGTGATGAAGGATAATTTTAATGACCAACCGTCGACGCATTTAGGGGAGATCGATCTGATGGGCTATTAAGGTTTCTACCACTAACTAGTGGTATGTAGACGAGCGCTGGAAACGGCGCTCGTTTTTTTGTCTGAATTTTTCTCGTCGTAGTTTGATGAATAATGTATATTAGGGCAGAGAACGCGGAATCAGCAGATGATTGCGGTCTCCATGATCGACCTTTTTGAACGAAACAACCATGAAACGAAATTACTGGAGAAGTCCGAGAGCCAACGTACTGGGATGGATGACTTTACTTTGCGGAACGGTGACGCTGGCCTGTAGCAGCCCCATTAACGATGAAAAAGATCCTGAACAGGGAGATAGCCTTTCTTTTCAAAATCCGGTTTTTGAACCGGTCTTGGCGGATCCTACCGTTCTCCATGATGCGAAAAGTGGACTTTTTTATGCCTACGGCACGCAAGATAACTGGGATGACGGGGAAGGCAGTAGGCTTGTGCCGATTTTGGAATCCAAAGACCTGGTCGATTGGACCTATGTTGGTGAGGCTTTTTCTAAAAAGCCGAATTGGAAAAACGAAGGTGGGATATGGGCGCCCGATATTAATTTGGTTGCCGGACAATATTATCTTTATTATTCGTACTCCACTTGGGGGGATGCGAATCCAGGCGTTGGCTTGGCCATTGCGGATTCACCCAAAGGACCTTTTGTAGATCAGGGAAAATTATTCGATAGCCAGAGTATCAATGTGCCCAACTCCATTGATCCTTTCTTTTTTCAGCAGAACGATAAAAAGTATCTATTTTGGGGTAGTTTTTCCGATGCGCCTGAGCAAGGTACCTATGCGGTGGAATTGACAGCAGATGGAAAGGCGCTAAGTGGTGCGGAAAAGGTAAAGATTGCGGCGGGTGATTTTGAGGCGGTAACCATTTTCAACAAGGAGGGGTTCTATTATTTCCTGGGATCAAAAGGATCCTGTTGCCAGGGCGCGGATAGCCGGTATCATGTACTGGTTGCACGTTCAGAAAATCTGTTGGGACCTTATTTAGACCGACAAGGACAGGATATCCGGGAACGGGATAACGGAACCTTGGTGCTGGAAGGCTCGGATCAAATTGCCGGGCCAGGCCATACCTCGGGGTTGATTATGGATCGCGACGGTACAGACTGGGTTTTTTATCATGGAATCGATCCGGCAGAAGGTACGCTTGGTAATGGGACCTCGCGACGGACATTGATGCTGGACCGGTTGAATTGGGAGAATGGCTGGCCAAGGATTGGAAATGGTCAACCTACCGTTGAACCGCAATCCTCACCTATATTTTAATGCTAAATTTATTTAACCAAAATAGCGCTATGCAGACGGTAATAACTTGTAGAACCATCCTTTTGATCCTACTAATTGCGTTTGGGGGACGTAGCGTCGGCCAGCAGCTGGCGCCCAATCCCTTACCCGTTGCTTTAGGAGACCCTTATATTATTTTCGATGAACAGCGTGATCGGTATTATATGTACGGGACGGGCGGTACGCGGAATGGTTTTGTGGCGTATTCGTCTTCCGATTTGAAGGATTGGAAGGAAGAGGGGGTGATCTATAGCAATGAGCAAGACCAATCGTGGGGGACGAAAGACTTCTGGGCGCCTGAGGTCTACCGGTGGGACGACAAGTACTATCTGTTTTATAGTGCGCATTGGAAAAACAACCCCAACCAGGAATTGGAAAATTATAAGATCGGTGTAGCGGTAGCGGACAGCCCTACCGGGCCGTTTATCGATCAGACGGGCGATCCATTGTTTGATCCTGGCTATCCCATCATCGATGCCAATGTCTACATTGCCCAGAATGGCCGGAAGTATCTTTATTATTCCCGTTGCTGTTACAAGCATCCGGTCGCATCGGAGGTGGCGGACTGGGCGAAAGAGAAGGGCTGGTATGATGAGATTGAGGAAAGTTGGGTTTATGGCGTCGAATTATCCCCCGATTTAAGCGGTGTGGTGGGGGAGCCTCAATTGCTCTTGCGCCCGCCGTCCAAAATGAACGATCAGCAAGCCGAATGGGAAAGTCGCTCGGTGCTCCACCAGGAAATTAATCGTAGATGGACCGAGGGATCTTATCTTTTCCAGCACGGTGATCTCTACTACATGATGTATTCAGCTAATCATTATGCGGGACCGTTCTATGCGGTGGGCTATGCAACTTCTAAGAGTCCCCTGGGGCCATTTGAAAAGTCCGAACATAATCCGGTCCTGGAAAAAAATACCGAACAGGGTGGCGAAGTCACCGGGACCGGCCATAACTCGATTTTAGTGGGTAAAGACGGGAAGCTTTATTGCGTATACCATGGGCGTACCACGGCGACCGGATCGGATCGCGTCGTCTTTATCGATCCGATGGAGGTCGGTGCCGATGGCATATTGCGCGTTTCAGGACCGACGACCAAGGAACGTTAAGGGATCCTCCTCGGAATAACGAAACATTATTATTCCGAGACGTCTGTCATCTTCTTCTGGGCGGCGAATTCCGTGGGTGTCATTTGGAAGGCTTTTAAAAAAGCTTTGGTGAAGTACGAAGGGGATTTGAAGCCCACTTTATAGGCGATTTCGCTGATTCGGTAGTTCCCCTCTAATAACAGCATGGAGGCGTGTTTCAACCGGTAGGTCCGAAGATAATCGCCGGGCGAGTAACCACTGATCGCTTTCAGTTTCCGCTGGAAGTTCGATCGGCTGAGTCCCAATAGGTGCACCAAGGAATCCACACTAAACCCTTCATCACTTAGATGTTTTTCGATTTCCGCATTCAATTTTTTAAGAAATTGTTCGTCGCTGTTGTTGGTGGCAAGCATGGAAAATGGCGTCAGTGGGTTCTCCTGAAAATTCTCCAATATCGCGTGTCGATTTCTAAGCAAGCTTGCAATTTGTGCTTTTAGGAAAGCGGGTGAAAATGGCTTTTCCAGGAAAACATCGGCACCGGAAAGCAGCCCACGTATTTTCGTGGAGTTTTCGATACGTGCGGACAGTAGGATAATTGGAATATGAGAATAGCGAAGATCTCCGCGAAGCTTCTCCACTAAGGTGAGCCCGTCGATTCCCGGCATCATGATATCCGAGACGATCAACGCGTAGTTGGTTTTTTCCAATAGATGCAGCGCTTGCTGGCCGTGGCCCGCCAGATCGACTTGGTACTCTTCACCCAATGTTTGGGCGATGAAAAGGCACATGTCTCGATTGTCGTCGACAATTAATATTTTTTGCAGCGCATCGCTGATCTCTTCAGTCTCCTGGTCCGGTACGCTGGTCAATTCGGCCGTCGGTAATTCGGGTAATGGCGGATAGTCCGAAAAATGAAATAGAAAACGGGTGCCTTGCATCGGATAGCTCTCCAGTTCGATGGACCCTCCAATCTGATCGGCGAAGCTTTTGACCAGAGACAAGCCAATGCCTGTTCCGGTCTTGCCGTTTTGTTTGCCGGCTTGATAGAATGGATTGAACACCAATTCTCGGTGATCAGCATGGATACCCATGCCGTCGTCTTGCACCTGAATGGTATAACCTTTATCGTCCAGACAGCGTAACGACAGGCTGATGTTTTTACGTGCAAATTTCAACGCATTGCTCAACAAGTTGCCGATGATTTTATTGAGTGCCTCGGCGTCTGTTTCAACCACTAGCCGACGTTTGTTCGGTAGTTCCAGATCGAATTTTAGACCGTTTTTCTGTGCTGATTTTCGGAATCGTTCGTAAATTTCCGACAGAAATAGCCGCAGATCAATACGTTCCGGTGAAATGGGCAGTTTGCCTTCTTCCATTTTGCGAAAGTCCAATAATTGATTGATCAGCACATGTAGTCGGTTGCAGTTCCGGTCCACCAGCTGAAGATTTTTACGGGATTCCTCTCCAATATCATCGCTTTCCAGGACCTCTTCTAGTGGCGCACTGATCAAGCTTACCGGTGTACGAATTTCGTGGGTAACTTGCGTGAAAAAATCAATTTTAGATTGAAAGGATTTCTGTTCTTCTTCCATACGGATTCTTTCCAGCTGACGGCGGTGGTCAGCTCTGCTGCGTCGTCGGTACCAGTAAAGGATCCCTCCGATAGCCCCCAAAGCGACAATCAAATAGCCAATTTTGGCCGGTAGGGTTAACCAAAGTGGCGGGAGGATCTCAATGGTGACCTGGTTGCCGTCTAGGTTCCATACCTGATCGTTATTGCTGGCTCGGACCCGGAACACATATTTCCCGGGAGCAACATTGACGTAAGTCACCGATTGACGGTTTCCCGCCTGTGTCCAAGCCTCATCCGCCCCTACCAATTGATACGCATATTGATTTCGGCCAGGAGAGGTGAAACTCAAGCTGACAAAGGAAAGGGTAAAGGATGCTTGGTTGTAAGGCAGGACGATCGGCTGGTCTTGGTTGAGTTTTGTTTGGATTTCCTCGGCGAGTTCGGTGTTGTCGGAATCCAAAAGATCGATCTGCGAAATGGCCACCCTGGGAGAGGTCGAGTTGGCGATTTTCATGAACTCCTGAGGATAAAAACTAGAAAAACCGTTGATGCCGCCAAAAAAGAATTTCCCGTCTCTGGTTTTTAAAGCCGATTTGTAATTGTATTGGTTGCTTTGCAGGCCGTAATCGGTAGTGTAGGATTTCACTTCCCCTGGTTTTTCGGGATGAATGCGGAGGATTCCCTGATTGCTACTGAGCCAGAGATAACCGTGAGGATCGTCCAGGATCCCATAAATAACGGTACTTGGAAGCCCTTGTTCTTGGCTGATTTGACGGAATGTGTCATTTTCTCGATTGTAGAGGAAGATGCCGCTCCCCTCGCTAGAAAACAGTAGTCGTCCATGGCTATCGCGAAAGATACCGGTCAGTTTACTGCTGGATATCGGGTCTTCTGGTCTGGTCTGACTGTAATGAATCCATTCCTTGCTTTGCTGATGATACCGGATGGGACCGGCTTGATAGGAGGCTAGCCAAATGTCACCCGACTGATCTTCTTTGATGTCGTAAATAAAACCGCGTACGCCTTTGATACGGGTAAACGTTCCAGTAGCCGGATTAAAGCGATTCAAGCCGACTGGTGTTCCGACGTAAATGTCTCCATTTTTGGTCTGGTAGAGCGAGAAAATGCAATCGTCATTAATGCTGTTTTCATTTCCGGGGTCGAAACGGTAGTTTTTTAATGTCTTGGTCTTTAAATCGTAGATATCAAGTCCTCGAGAGAAGGTCCCAATTAGGAGTTGATCACCCGAGAGCAGCAGTGCGTGTGTATTGTGATAGGTGGTCTGCAATGGCTGGCTGATTTCACCGGTCTTTCGGTTGTAATAGTTGATGCCGCCGTCTTCGGTCGCGATCCAAAGGTTGCCTTTGGGATCTTCACAGAACTGACTAATGGCTTTTCCCGAAAGGAAGCCCGGTTGTGGGTCAGAGTGGAAGGTTTCAACAGGTAGTAAGGCGGTATTTAGATAGTTTACACCACCGAAATAAGTGCCGATCCAAATGCCTTGCTCTCGATCCCGGGCGATGGTGTACACATTCTGGTCGCTTAAACTATGTTGAAAATGGGGCCGATCGAGTCGTTTGACATCGTGATTGTCGGTGCTGAATAGATAAAGGCCATCGTCGGAACCCACCAGCAATCGATCCTCATCGTAATTGAATATCGTTCGGATATGGGATACGAAAGGGCCTTGCTCTTTACCCAAAAAGTGTGTGACAGAACCTTTGGATTTATGGTATTCTAACAATCCCTGTCCCCAAGTCCCTAACCACAGGTTCCCCCGACGGTCTTCCATCATGGAGAGGATTTCAAATTCGGCATGATCGGAGGAGTTGAATAGTCCGTCGACGGGCTCCAATTCCCCCCGCTCTTTATTATAGCGCAAGAGCCCTAAACGTGTTCCCGCCCAAAGGGTTCCTGCTCGATCTTCCAGTAAGCTCCAGGTCGCATTTTTTCCTAAATCCAGGCCTCGAATACGGACCGGACGAAGGGTGTTTTCATTCGGATTATACCGGAATACTCCTTGTCCCATCGTACCGATCCAAAGCTCCCCTTGTTGATCGATGTGTAATGCGTTAATTGCCGAGTGGAGCACTTCTCCGTTGGTGGACTTTTGGTCGACCGGTTGGAATTTTTCACGTAACTTATCCATGATGAACAGCCCGTCGTCGGTACCGATGTACAAATGACTGCTGTCTTTTTCAGCGATGCTCCGTACAAAATTATTGCCCAAAGAATTGGGATCACTGGTCCGCTTTTGGTACACTCTGAAATCGTTTCCGTCAAAACGGTTGAGTCCGTCCTTGGTGCCGAACCACAGGTAGCCGGTTTGGTCTTGTAAAATGCTGTACACGCTGTTTTCCGAGAGGCCATCGGTCACCTGTAATTTCCGAAAATGTAGGTTCGAAAAATCTTGCGCTAAAATCGGCAGCGTGGTGGCCATCAGCAGGGTCCAGATCAGGGAAAGATATGCTTTCATCAAGAGGAATAAATTTTTGGTCAATAAAATTCAGGCGCGACCAGCTTTATAAAATGGTAATTATGGGTAAAAAGTTGTAAAAATCAGTCAAAGGTAGGTTTTTCGCTTCTTTTCCACTTCTTTTAATACAACGCACTTCCGCCGCTTGTGTTCGTCTTGGGATTAAAATTACGAAACCTTAATCGTTTCCAGAAAGATTTTTCCAGAACACTGCGCGAGCCGGAATTAACCAATTTTTTGATAAACCAAATTTTAAACATTATGCGGAGAAGTATCACAACGCTTTTATTCCTGATCCTCGCCATCTGCTTGTATGGCCAGGATGGGGAAGTCCAAGGCTTGGTGTCCAATGAGGAAGGACAACCGTTAGCTGGTGTGACAGTTACAGTGACCGAAACGCAAGCGGCGACCATGACCGACGAAGGTGGCGCGTTCAGCATTCCTGCCGAAGGTGACCAGCATCTGGAGTTTTCATTGGTCGGTATGCAGGCACAAACGGTTCCAATTGAAAATCGCACGCAGATTCAAGTGACGCTGCTTGGAGATGACCAAGAGCTTGATGAAGTGGTGGTCATCGGTTACCAAACGGTGAAAAAATCAGATCTGACCGGGGCCGTTTCGGTTTTTAATCCTTCGGAAATGAAAAACACGACGGTGAGTGGCACGGTAGGGGACGCCTTGGGTACTTTGCCCGGATTAAACGTGCGGACCGCCGGAAATCCAGGGGCTGAGGGGAAGGTCGAAATCCGGGGTACCGGTACATTTGGTTCCAGTGCACCGCTGTATGTCGTGGATGGTGTCGTTGCGGGCGCTAATCGTGATTTCAACTTTAATGACATCGAAAGTATTCAGGTGCTGAAAGATGCCTCGGCAGCGGCTATTTATGGTTCTAGAGCGGGAAACGGCGTCATTATTATCACCACCAAACAAGGTAAAGAGGGGGCGATGAAAATTGACCTATCCTCCCGCGGGACGGCGCAGTGGTTGCCGCGCTACAATCTGGCGGATCGGGATCTCTGGATCAGTCTCAATGACTTGGCTTTTAGTAACGCAGGCCAGGAACCGGCGAACCATTTTGATGCCAATACCGACTGGCAAGAGGAAACCTTCAAGACGGGCTGGCTGCAGGATCAAAACGTTTCTTTTTCCGGAGGTAGCAAAGATAGTCGTTATTTTTTCTCGGGTAATTACCAGGATAATTCGGGAACCACGATCGGAACCTCGAGTGAGCGTTTTACGATGCGTTCGAATATGTCGACTTCTCGAAGCTTCGGAGAGCATGTCAAATTGAATATCGGAGAAAATATCGTATTGAGTAATTATCGTGTTGAGGGATTGAATACCAATCCCATCATGGATGTTTATCGCATGTTGCCGACCATTCCGGTGTATGATGAGAATAATGCGGATAAAGGCGGTTATGGTTTAGGTGATGGGAGCCGGGACGTTACTTTCGGTACGAATCCTTTTGCGAAGGAAGATTTTGAGGTTACCGAAAATGGCAATCTGCGGATTCGGGGTAATGCTTTTGCCGAATTGGAGTTGTTCAGTGCACTGAAATACCGTTTCAATTTCGGTTTTGATTTGAGTAACGATAACCATATGCATCTGCGCAAAGAAGGATTTTGGTCTTATAATCAACCCTACGATCCATCGTCATTAAATAAGAACCAAGCACAGTATCGGGGATTGGTATACGATAATACTTTGGAGTATGCCAAAATATTCGGGGCGCACGATATTTCAGCGGTAGCGGGTATCAGTTACCAAACCTCGAATTACGAGCAAATCTGGGGAACCAAGAACGATGTGCTGATGAATGGAACAGATTATTTCTGGAACTTGGATGCCGCGTTGAATAATCCTAAAACCGGCAATTACCAGGATTTGGAGAAGCTTTTTTCGGTTTTTGGTCGGGTGAATTATACCTATGACGAAAAGTATTTACTGAGCTTGACGGTCCGGCGGGACGAGTCGTCCAAATTCAATCCGAAGTACCGAGTGGGGTATTTTCCGTCGGTATCTGCGGGATGGCGCATTAGTAACGAAGATTTTTTCCAAGCACCTTGGATTAACGAATTGAAATTAAGAGCCAACTATGGTGTATTGGGTACTTCAAATATTGGAGTCTGGGATTGGGCGTCGTTTATCACCGTCTATCCGCAAGTTGTCTTTGGCAACAACCAGAACGTCGAGACTGGGATGACCCAAATTCGGTTGGCAAACGAAGATTTGAAGTGGGAGAAAGTCGCGCAAATGAATGCGGGTTTCGATGCCCAACTGTTTGATCATCGTTTAGACGTTTCGGCGGACTTCTTTATTAAAGAAACCCGGGACGTACTGACCCCGATGCAGATTTTAATGGCAACGGGTAATAATGGAGGGAATCCCTACGTCAATGCAGCGACGCTGAAGAATACCGGGTTTGAGCTTTCCACCCAGTGGCGTGATCGCGTCGGTGAGGTGGGATACCAGATCGGCGTGAATGCGTCCTATATCAAAAATAAGATCATCAAATTGGGATACGATCTCAAAGAGTTTACCGAATGGCATACCAAATCCAGAAGGGGGCATGCGATCGGAGACTGGTTTTTAATTAAAACCGACGGTCTTTTCGGAAGTGAACAGGAGGTGCAGGCACATACCAATAGCGAAGGTAGTGTGATTCAGCCGAATGCTCGGCCTGGTGATGTTCGCTTCATTGATTTTAACGATGATGGACAAATCACCCAGGACGATAGACAGTACGCCGGAAGCAGCATCCCACGTTATCAATTGGGTATGAATTGGGGCTTGGATTATAAAGGTTTTGATCTGCAATTGCAATTTGCGGGCGCGTTTGGCTTTAAGTCGTTTAATGGACCTAGAAGTGGGTACGATCGATTCGACGATAATTCGAACTACCGAGCGGATTATGACCCTTGGACCCCTGAAAATCCTAACGCTAAGGACCCACGCCCTATCTTTGGCGATTCCAGGAACGTTCGCGGTGAACAGGACCGCTGGTTGGAAAATGGCAGTTATTTGCGGATCAAGCAAATTGCGCTCGGGTATAATTTGCCGACCACACTTATTGGACCGCATTTTAGTGGTGTACGTGTTTATGTGAACGCACAGAACCTCGTCACCTTTACTTCCTACACGGGATTGGATCCGGAGTTTCTTAACCGAAGTATTTGGGCCAGAAGTCACGATACAGGCGCATTCCCGAACGCGAAAGGCTTTACTTTCGGAGCACAGATTACGTTTTAACCAAAATCGAAAATCATGAAAAAAATTCTCAGTATATGGATTGCATTGGGTTTGCTTGTGAGTTGTAATGTGGATGTAGAAAATCCCAATACGATCACGACACAAACCTTTTGGAAAACGCCGCAAGATGCCCAATACGGTATTAATGCGGCTTATAATATGTTCTACAAGCCAGGTACCTTTAGTCGCTGGATTTGGTTCCGATTGGATGTCACCTCGGATGAAGGCTTCAGCCAAAGTCCTTGGGCTGCTTTAAAAGAATGGACGCACTTTACCTATAATGATTATAACTTTTGGGAAGGCAACGCTTGGACCTATCGCGATTTTTACGAAGCAATTTTCCGCAGCAACCAAGTGTTGCATTTCGTGCCGGAAATTGAATTTGAAGATCAAGCCGATAAGGATCATATCCTTGGTCAAGCGCATTTTCTGCGCGGAATGTATTATTATTATCTAGCCTTACTTTGGGGAAGTGAAACCAAGAGTCTCCCAATCGTTTTGGAGCCTTCTACGCCGGGCATACAGCCTGAAGGATTTACAGGAGCGGAAATTTACGCACAGGCCATCGCCGATTTGGGTGAAGCCGAACGGTTGCTGCCGGAAGAATGGGCTGGCGCAAACAAGGGACGTGCGACCAAAGGGGCCGCAAGAGCGTTTCGGGCCAAATCTCATATGCAACAGCATAATTGGACAGAGGCGATGACGGATCTGTCTTGGCTGATTAACGGAGCGGGTAGTCAGTACTACGATTTAACGGCTGATTATTTTGATAATTTCGATAAAGATCGGGAGAACAATGTAGAATCGGTCTTTGAAATTCAATACTCGGATGTCAACCCCTCGCCAGCGGGTGATGACGATTTCACCGTGGAGCCGAATTTGGGACTTAATCGCGGCCAATTTTTTGCCCCTCCAGGGATCGGTTGGACCGATGCGGAGCTACGGCCTTGGTTGGTAACCGAATTCAAGAAGGAGAAGGATTTGAGTGACGGCTATGATACGCGATTGCGTTATACGGCCTTCTATAGTGAGATGCATAATGACTTTCCGGGTAATGATAAGATTTATAATCTCACCAGTAACCAGGAAACTTGGAGTGCGAGTAATTATGCCGGGAGAGTTTTTTTTCGTAAATATGGGTCGGATTACTTCCGGGATTACGACGATTACTACAATCCAACTAACGTTCGTTTAATTCGTTTTGCGGACGTACTGCTGATGCAAGCGGAATGTATCGCCGAATCCGGCGGGTCGCTTGCCGAAGCGGTGGCTTTAGTCGATCGGGTACGTGCTCGGGTCAATATGCCCAAATTGTCGGTGAATCATGCGGCTGCCACCAGCAATCGAGCGACTTTTTTGAAACGGCTGCAAATGGAACGCTTACTGGAACTGGCTACCGAAGGACATCGTTGGGCCGATATCAAGCGTTGGGAATTGTTAGAAAGTCAACAAGGGGTGGACGAGTTGAAGGGACGTGATCCTGACTTTAATAATTTTGAGATCGGAAAACACAACGTGTTGCCGATTCCGTCCGATGAGGCGAACAATAATCCGAACGTTGAACAAAACCCGAACTATTAAACTAATTTATTACACTCTAACACCTCTTTCCTTCCATATCGTTACCGGAAGGAAGAGGGCTTAAAATCAATTTATATGAAGAGGTTATCTTTTATTTGTCTGTTCGCATTGTTTGCCATGTCAGGCTGTATGAAAAATGAAAAGACTGATTTTGAATTTGCAAATCCGGTACCCTTAGGGGACCCTTTTATCTTGCTACACCAGGAGACTTATTATGCTTACGGCACGAATGCCGATGACGGTATACAGGTCTACACCTCAGATGATTTAAAGGAATGGGAGCTGGCGGACGAACTCGCTTTACAGAGCGAGGATTCCTGGGGAGATCGGTGGTTCTGGGCACCCGAGGTGTATTATATCGCTGAAAAGAATAGATTCTTTATGTACTATTCGGCCGATGAACACATTTGTGTTGCCACGTCTGACTCTCCATTGGGTCCCTTTGTTCAAGAGGAGAAACGTCCCATGTTAGCAGGGGAGAAAGCGATCGATAATTCGCTTTTCATCGATGAGGACGGCACTCCTTATTTGTATCTGGACCGCTTTAATGACGGTCTGAACATTTGGGTGGGAAAACTGGAAGACGATCTGATTACTTTAGATACCACCGAATGGGTGCCGAGTATCCATGTGTCTCAAGAATGGGAAACCGTTTGGCCACGGGTAAACGAAGGACCTTATGTCCTGAAACACCAGGATACTTATTACATGACGTATTCGGCCAACAGTTACGAAAGTCCGCATTACGGAATCGGATTTGCCACGGCCAGTTCGCCGCTGGGTCCTTGGACCAAATACGAGCAAAATCCGATTTTACAGATGCCTGGTGATCTGGTTGGTGTGGGACACAGTGCGATGTTCGAAGATAAGGACGGGAATTTAAAAATTGTCTTCCATGCCCATCATAACAAAGACAGTATTCATCCTCGGGCTATGCATATATCGGATGTCAGTTTCTCGGACGGCAATCCGGCCGTGATGCAGATCTCTGAGGAGGTGCTTACCCCAACATTGAAACGGTAACAGCTTATGGGAAAACGGACGTGGAATAATAGTATTTGGATCGTTCTGATCTATGGCTTGGGGATACAGGGACTGTTCGGACAAACCGAAACGATAGCGCCGAGTGGGCTTCGTGTGGCATGGGATTATTCCAGTCTGCAACAATTGGCGCCTCAAGGGGGGTACCCGCGGGTTGTACGTTTGAACAGCGGCCAGCTGCTGGTAGTTTACGAGGATTATCAAGGCGATATTCAATTAAAGAGCAGCATGGACGCGGGGAAATCGTTGTCGGGTCCTCAAACTGTTTTCCAATCTTTCCACGTGAAGGGGGAATCAGCGGGCGAAAGGGTGCAGATCCGTATGTCCAATCCCGAACTGATGGAGCTCAATGACGGACGTTTGTTATTGGCCTGTAACTATCGGCCCACCAGGGATGGTGTTGCTCCCTTTAGCATTGCGCTACGGGTGAGTGATGATTCAGCGGAAACTTGGTCCAGCCCTGAGGTGCTCTATCAGGCAGGGAAGGACTTTAAAGACGGCTGCTGGGAGCCTTCATTTCTGCAAATGCCGTCCGGTGAAGTGCAGCTTTTTTTTGCGAACGAAAGTCCTTACCGTGATAGCCACGAGCAGGAGATTTCGGTTATCAGGTCATTGGATAACGGGCAAAACTGGCAGAAACCAACACGCGTCAGTTTCCGGGAAGGGAAGCGAGACGGTATGCCAGTTGCTGTCGCCAGTGACGAGCATATTTATTTGGCCATCGAGGACAACAAGGTTGGGGAATTTAAGCCTTATATTATTCGCAGCCCGATGGCCAATAGCTGGCAAAAGTCCGTGAGCGGTGAGGATTCAGACCGGTGGTATGCGTTGGATAGCTTGCAAGCGGATTCTGTTTATATGGGGGCTCCTTATTTGCTCGGACTCCCAGGCGGACAGTACCTGCTATCGTATCAAACCAATAAGAACCGAAGTGGCGATTGGGAAAAATCAACCATGGAGGTTCGAGTAGCGGGGCCTGGAGCCCGAGGGTTCAGCCGAACCACTCGCCCTTTTCCAATTCCCAGTACCGGGGAGGGAAAATGGAATTCACTCAGCCTTTTATCGGAAGGGAAGGTGGCGGCATTGAGCTCCGTTAAATTTGGTCAAGAAAAGGTGGCGCCTTGGATGATCGAAGGCTATCTCTTGCCTGATGTGATCGACCTGGCAGACCCTCAGGATTCTGCTTATCTATTTGTCGGATCGCGCTCGGAAAATCGGCTGCAAACTTGGATAAACCGCGTCGATGAAAAAATTGAAATGCGCACGAAATTAACAGCTGAGGCAGGAGACGAGTTCCAGTCTGCCCAGGGGTTCTGCGTGTATTTTTCCGGGAATATTGAACAGGCATTTCGGCTGCGGGTCGAGAAACCCAACGAAATCCACTGGGAAGCGCTCCAGGCGAACGGTTGGGTGGAACAACAGGCACCGAACGGAGCGGCAGCTACTTGGCAGGAAAACAGGAACGAACTAGTCCTGCGTTTGCCTTTTGAGGATAGCGAACAGGGGTGGATAGGATTATCACTTGATTATAAGACGCGCGATGCGGTAGCGAAAGAAGAACCGCTAGTACATATGGATCCAAGTGATCCGCAAACATGGATATTACTGAAATTTTAAATAATAATGAAGAAGAGATTTTTAATGACCTTGATGGTCTCGGCGGCAGTGGTGTGGACGCAGGCACAGGAAATGAAACAGGCCATTACTTTAAAAACACCTGGAAACCCGTCAGCGCGTTACGAGTTGAATGACGACGGGCAGGGAAACTTAGTGGCCGATAAGCCCCTGGCTTTGACGATTCGTGAACAGCTCAAGGAGCTTGATGGTGTGACGCGTTTGGAAGTGGAAATTACGGCTAAGGAAGACGTGTATTTCAATTTTGAAAAATCATACACAGCAGGCAATTTCGTGCACCAGGAGAGTGAGTTTTTGATGCCAGGCTTCTGGTATCATAAGAATTTGCGTTCGCCAGTTGAAGCGCCTTCTTTTGCCACTAGCGATAGTTGGCAGGTACGAGAAGACCGTCTGAGTACACCTTTGACCGGCATTTTTAACAAGCAGGAGGGTTCTTATTTCACGGTACTTCGGCTGGATGAATTGAAAAAAGACGCCTTAGCGCAACATCAAAGCGGTGAGATAATCCTTAGCGGTAGCACCGATTTGGGATTTACTGGTTTTGAAAATCAGGAGGGGACCTCGGCTTTGGTCTTTGGCTTCCCGTATCATGAGGCACCTAAAGCCTATATTCGGAAGTTGACTTTAGTGCCCGAATTGATCGCTTTCGAAAAATTAGAAAAAGGGGAAACCCGGAAGCTCAGTTGGGAAGTGAAACAGGGGCAAGCGGAAGATTATGGCGATTTTGTATCGCAGGTTTGGAATTATAGTTACGATAAGCAACAACCGGCCGTTGTGGATGTGCCCTACGATACGCCGAAAGCAAAAGAAGTACTGAGTAACTTTTTCAAAGAGAGTTTTGTTGACGATTATCAATTGAAATATTACTCAGGGGTGCATATGCGCGTCGATGATTGCGCGAATACCGGATCGGCAGAAATCGGCTTCGTTGGTCGGACGCTGCTCAATGCCTACAATTCCTTGGAGTATGCCGAGCATATGGGACGCGAGGATCTCATTGCCAGTGCGACCGCGATCTTCGAGAGTTACCTAAATCATGGTTTTACGCCAAGCGGCTTCTTTAGAGAATTTGTGAATTTTGATAACGGCAACGAACCCGAAGAATTAAGTATCCGTCGTCAATCTGAAGGGGTATTTGCGGTGTTAAACTACTTGCGTTACGAAAAAGATCAGGGACGTTCCCATCCTGAGTGGGAGGCGAAAATCAAGCACATCTTAAATAACTTCAGTCAGTTGCAGCAGGCTGACGGAAGTTACCCGAGAAAATTCGACGATTCTTTTGTAATCAGAGACCCCAGTGGCGGGAGTACCCCCTCGGCGACTTTACCACTCACAATGGCTTATGCGTATTTCAAGAACAACGATTACTTAGAGCAGGCCACCCGTTCGGCAACGTATCTAGAGACGGAGATCATCTCGAAATCGGACTACTTTTCATCGACGTTAGATGCCAATTGCGAAGACAAAGAAGCTTCTTTGTATGCCGCTACAGCGATGTACTATATGGCGCAGGTCAGTCAAGGAAAGCAGCGCGAACATTATGTCGACCAAGCACTTCAAGCTGCTTATTTCTGCTTGAGTTGGTATTACACGTGGGATGTGCCTTTTGCGCAGGGACAGATGCTGGGTGATGTGGGTTTTCAAACTCGGGGCTGGGGGAACGTTTCGGTGGAAAACAATCATGTGGACGTATTTATATTTGAGTTTGCCACGGTATTGGATTGGTTGGCTAAAGAACGTGAAAAACCCCGTTTTTCGAAGTTTGCTAACGTGATTAAAAAATCGATGTTGCAATTAATGCCGGTAGAAGGCAATATGTTTAACATTGCCAAAGTAGGGTATTATCCTGAGGTGGTGCAGCACACCAATTGGGATTACGGTAAGAACGGAAAAGGATTTTACAACGATATCTTTGCTCCGGGATGGACTGTAGCCTCGTTGTGGCAAATGTTAAGTCCCAATCGAGTGGAGGATTATTTCCAGAGCTTGTAAAAAGTTTCCTCACCATTGTGGGTTTTCACACAAATACTGATATATTTAGTCCACTATTATGAAAAATACGATTGAGGATATACCCCATACCCGCCTGAACCTGTTGACTGGGGAGAAAATTTTGGTTTCCCCCCATCGGAGTAAACGTCCGTGGCAGGGGCAAGTGGAAGATCTTCCCACAGACACGCGTCCTCCCTACGATCCCAAATGTTATCTCTGTCCTGGGAATCAACGTGCCGATGGAAGCATGAATCCAGATTATCCGGAAAGTTTTGTGTTTGTCAACGATTTTTCTGCGTTGTTGGAAAACACCCTGCCGGAGAGAACCGAGGACTCGGGTTTGCTTGTGGCGGAGACGGAAAGGGGAATCTGTAAAGTGATCGCCTTTACGCCTCGCCATGACTTGACTTTACCGGAGATGGCGATCGGCGAGATCACTAAAGTGGTGGACGTCTGGCAAAGGGAATTTATTGAATTGGCAGCTAAAGATTGGATAAAATACATCCAGATCTTTGAAAATAAAGGAGCCATTATGGGTTGCAGCAATCCACACCCTCACGGGCAAATCTGGGCAGAAAGCAACCTTCCGATGGAAATCATCAAGGAAGATCAGCAGCAACGCGCGCATTTCCAGAAGAATGGAACGACGCTCTTGTCGGATTATCTGGCCTTGGAACTTCAGAAAAAGGAGCGGTTGATTATTGACAACGAACATTTTGCAGTTGTGGTCCCTTTTTGGGCGGCATGGCCTTATGAGACGTTGGTCATTTCCAAGCGAGCGGTTGCCGATATGACGGAATTTACGCAGGCGGAAAAGACGGACCTAGCCAAAACGTTACAGGAACTGACGATACGATACGATAATATTTTTTCAACTTCGTTTCCGTATTCGGCAGGCATACACCAAGCACCCGTCAATAGTGGATCGCAGGAACACTGGCACTGGCATATGCATTTTTATCCGCCTTTATTGCGATCGGCTACCGTTAAAAAATTTATGGTGGGTTACGAAATGCTGGCCAATCCGCAGCGGGATATCACGGCAGAGAAAGCGGCCGAGATTATCCGAAATCAACCCACAAAACACTACAAAAGTAAATAACAAATGATTGAAAGTAAGCAGATCAAGAGTCGATACGAACAGTTGTATGGGAAACCGCCGGAGCGTATTGCCAAATCTCCTGGTCGAATCAATATTATCGGGGAACATACCGATTATAACGAAGGATTTGTGCTGCCGACTGCCATTGATAAAGCAGTCTATGTGGCCTTGGGTGAAAGAGATGATGAGGAAATCCACCTCTATGCTGAAGATTTTCAGGAAAGCTTCCAGACCACAATTTCAGCCGTTGCCCCGACCGATAGAGGCTGGCCTAATTATATTTTGGGAGTTGTTCATCAGCTCAAAGAGCGCAACCTGAAGATAAACGGTTTTAACCTATATATAGACGGTGATATCCCGGTTGGTGCCGGTTTGTCCTCTTCTGCGGCGGTGGAATGTGCCGCTGGATTTGGTCTGAACGACTTGTTCGGCCTAGGGCTTGATCGGATCAGCATCGCCAAGATCGGGCAGTTGGCTGAACATACCTACGCCGGCGTCAAATGTGGAATCATGGATCAATTCGCTTCTGTTTTAAGTCAGGCGGATCACGTGATTCGTTTGGACTGTCGGGACTTGAGCTATGATTATGTTCCCCTTGAATTGGGGGATTACGAATTGGTCTTGTTGAATACCAATGTCAAGCATTCGCTAGCCTCTTCGGCTTATAACGACAGAAGACATGCTTGTGAGCAAGCAGTTAAATGGGTGCAAGAGCAGCATGAGCAGGTGAACAGTCTTCGTGATGTGACCCTCGAAATGCTCGAGCGGTGGGTGCAGTCGAAAGATGTTTCCATTTACAGGAAGGCCCGCTTTGTCATCGAAGAGAATCAGCGGCTGGATAAAGCCTGCCAGGCCTTAATCGATGGGGATATCCCCGAGTTGGGACGGCAAATGTACCTTGCTCACCAAGGGTTAAGTGAAGAATATGAAGTGAGTTGCCCGGAACTGGATTTTTTAGTCGAGGGCGCAAAATCTTCCGCTGAAGTGCTTGGTGCACGTATGATGGGAGGTGGTTTCGGGGGATGCACCATCAATATTGTGAAGAAGGGATACGGAGAGGAGTTGGTCCAGCGGCTTGCCCCCGCATACAAAGAGCGGTTCGGACTCGAGCTGACCCCAATCTTTGTGGAAACAGGAGGAGGAACAGAATTAATAGAGTAACAACCATTATAGACAGTCCATGAAAAAGAAGATAATGAACCTACTATTTGGCGCAGCGTTGTTAGGGACGCTGGCTTGTAATAGTTCACAGCAAAAAGATCAAGCGAGTGCAGACTCCACGGCCGTTGAATTAGACTCGGCTAGCTTTACTGAAGTTATTGAGGGTAAAGAGGCCAAGTTATACACGTTGAAAAATAGCAGCGGGGCAACGGCATACTTGACGAATTTCGGAGCCCGCCTGGTCGGCCTATGGGTGCCCGACAAATCGGGAACGCTGACCGATGTGGTCTTGGGATTTGATCGAGCATCTTTATACCATAACGTTGATGAACCTTATTTCGGTCCGGTTGTCGGTCCTTTTGGAAACCGCATCGCCGCAGGAAAATTCACCTTGGATGGAGAAACCTTTACCTTGCCCACTAACAATGGTCCCAATACCCTGCATGGGGGAAATAAAGGAGTGCATTTCGCGCATTGGGAAGTGAAATCCGCTAACGATAAAGTAGTCAATTTTGCGTATACCCTACCCGATGGGCAAGACGGATTTCCTGGACCAATACACATGGAGGTCACGTATAGTTTGTCGGATAATAACGAGCTTACATTGGCTTACCAAGCCACCTCGGATCGCAAAACGGTCGTTAATTTGACAAGTCACGCCTACTTCAATCTGAACGGCGAAGGAAGTGGAACGATCTTGGATCATCAGTTGAAACTGTATGCTGATGAATACACGCCGGTGGATGAAACGCTGATTCCTGTCGGCGAATTGGCTGCTGTAGCGAATACACCGTTTGATTTTACCACCAGTAAAACGATCGGAGCAGACATTGAGCAAGAAAGTGAGCAATTGGAATACGGTGCTGGTTACGATCACAACTTTGTCTTGAACGGAACACAGGTCGATGGACTGAATCACGCCGCTACGGTGGAAGGTGATCTAAGCGGTATCGTCATGGATATCTACACCCAGGAGCCGGGTATCCAGTTTTACAGCGGTAATTTTATGGCGGATCGAGTGACCTTGAAGAGTGGTGCGAAGGATAGCTTCCGCACCGGGTTCTGTCTAGAGCCGCAGCATTTCCCAGATTCCCCCAACCAACCAACATTTCCTTCAACGACCCTAAATCCGGGCGATACCTACGCGACAAAATCTGTTTACAAGTTTACGACAAAATAATTTTATGGAAACCAAAGACTATATCGTATTCCTCTTTTATTTCATCATTGTCGCGGGGTACGGGCTTTATATTTATTACAAAAAGAAATCCGCTTCGGGTGATTCAAAAGATTATTTCTTAGCCGAAGGCTCGCTGACCTGGTGGGCGATTGGTGCTTCGTTGATCGCCTCGAATATTTCTGCCGAGCAGTTTATCGGCATGAGTGGATCGGGCTTTCAGATCGGACTAGCAATCGCTACCTATGAATGGATGGCGGCCGTTACCCTTATCGTGGTGGCTGTTTTCTTCCTGCCGGTGTATCTAAAAAATAAGATATTCACCATGCCGCAGTTCCTCAGCGTCCGGTATAACGAGACCGTAGCGATGATCATGGCGGTATTCTGGCTCTTGCTTTATATCGTCGTGAACTTGACGTCTATTCTATTTTTGGGTGCTTTAGCGGTGTCGAGTATTTCAGGATTGGACTTCCAATTGTGTATGATTGCCTTGGCAGTTTTTGCGATTATCATTACCCTGGGGGGAATGAAAGTGATTGGTTATACGGATGTGATTCAGGTGTTCTTTTTGATTTTAGGAGGCTTGGCTACAACCTATATCGCATTAAATTTAGTTTCTGACCATTTCGGTGGTGGAGGCGTGTTGGATGGCTTTGGCATTGTACACCAGAAAGCAGCAGGCCACTTCCAAATGATCTTGGAACCGGACAACCCGAATTATATTGACTTACCCGGTCTATCCGTTCTGATTGGTGGTATGTGGGTCATCAACCTGAGTTATTGGGGATGTAATCAGTACATCACTCAAAGGGCGTTAGGGGCGGACTTACCGACCGCTAGAAACGGTCTACTGTTTGCCGCGGTGTTGAAACTGCTCATGCCACTCATTGTGGTTGTTCCTGGGATAGCAGCCTATGTACTCTATAGCGACGGTCTGTTTCAAGAGGAGATGTTGGCCGGCGGAGAACTCAATCCAGATCGGGCCTATCCGGTGTTATTGAACCTGTTGCCCACGGGTCTGAAGGGACTTTCTTTTGCAGCCTTAACAGCCGCTGTAGTCGCCTCATTGGCGAGTAAGGCCAACTCCGTTGCGACCATCTTTTCATTAGATATCTATCGGAAGATTTTTGAAAAGAATCCTTCGGAAAAGCGATTGGTGGATGTGGGCAAGATCACGATCATTGTGTCGATGGTTTTGGCAATTTTCATCGCGCCTCATTTGGGTATTGATAAAAAAGGTGGTTTCCAATACATTCAGGAATATACCGGTTTTGTTTCACCGGGTATTTTTGCGATGTTCTTATTGGGTTTCTTTTGGAAAAAAGCGACATCCAATGCCGCTTTATTTGCGACCATCGGCGGGTTCTTGATGTCAGTGGTTTTGAAATTTCTTCCGGGTTTGGTCGACTTGTCTTTCCTAGCACCGTTTAATTTTGCGGTTCTGGTGGACGGCGTTTATGAAATTCCTTTCATTGACCGGATCGGTTTCGTCTTCTTGTTTTGTCTTCTTGGTATGTACATTATCAGTATATACGAGAACAAAAAAGGCGTTGTACCAAAGGGATTGGAAGTGGATCCAACCATGTTCAAGACCAAAACAGGATTTGCAGTGGGGGCGCTGATTGTACTCGGTATCACAGCAGCACTTTACACCTTATTCTGGTAAGCACGGTGTTTAATTAATTATACCACGGGGAGTTTCGGTTAGGAACTCCCCTTTTTGTGGTTTTCGATCAGGATTTTGGAAGACAAAAGGGGAACAGCCTATTTTTATGTTAACTGGGGTTGGGGAACGGGCTATAACGGCTGGTTT
>JBQDCW010000018.1:0-79223 GCA_052092145.1 Sphingobacterium sp.
AATCTGATTGGAATTTTTTAGTTTTGAATGTAGCTAGCTAAGGGAAGATTACAGCATGACTAGGCGGATTCCGTAGGGTATAGACTACCGATTTGTGTAGTCCGATTTAGAAAATACCAATTAATAGTCAAAAATTGATATCGTCAAAGTATCGTGGAATCAATTATACGCTATTCTAGAACGAGGAGATCAATAGCTCCGGAATATCCATATTGACTTATATTCAAAGATGTTATTAGGAAACCTTTCGTGATCATTTTAATAATCTAACTATCCAACCACAGCTCTTCATCTTTATTTGGCTCATAATTTAAGTGATGAACCAATACCCTAAATAGGGTCTTAAGCTTTTTATCCAATTTTTCTCCCTCAACTTTTGACAAGCCATTTTCAATTAGGAAACTGTAATTTTCAAAATCTTTCGGATTATTTTTAATTGTCTTAGTCCAGAATTCGATTATAAATGGAATTACGATGAAATAGTAATTAGAAATTCCGGCAACTTGAGTAGACACCATTTCTAGTCTCCCTATTAATGATAGATGAAGTTTAAAAGCCTCTCGGACGCTCACTTTAAAGGATGCTACGAGATATAACATCAGCGTGATTGTGTTAGAAAGATCCTGCACATCGTGCTTAATACCCAAAATATCATCTAAAGTTTTTGTATCATCTGCTAAATATTCCAAGGCTGTTATAATCCATTCTACTGGACGAGGGTCAACAAAATATTTTGTTATTCCAGATAGGGCATCAATTGATCTTAAAAACTCCTGCTGGTCGTTATTTCTTTGATAATTATCGAGTATTTTAATGATAATATAAAGAAAGACATATTCAAATAAGTAAATGTCTGCATTATCAAAACTAACTTTTGGACGTTCTTTTATTATATCCTTAACTATATCTGGCAGTTGAGCAACTCCATCCTGAATAACCTGATCCTCATTCGGAGCCATTAACTTGAAGCCACGGCTAATTGCAGTCTCAAAATCATCATCAAGTATAAAATAAGCTGTTTCTCTCATCATAACTTTTTTGAAAGGATTGTAAGATTCCTCGTCAAAAAGTCTGTAGGTAATTCTAGCCCATTTCTTTGCCATTTCTAAATCTTTAATGGCTTCAAAACTCTGAAGCATTAAAAATGCCTGCATGAATTTTCGCTGTTCAAAATAAAAACCGGAACTCAACAAGCCTTCATATGGTTTATAAAACATGCCAGCAAAGGGCTTTACATAGTCGTCTCCCTGCGCTTTAGGCAAAGCTAAGTCATTAGAAATATGGTGGTAATAATTTAAAACATGACCAAGGCGAATTATTGTAGCCTGATATTCATCTTCTGGAACATAACTACTTACAACCTTATCAAGTGCTTTTTCAATCTGATAAATAGCCTCGATTCTTTTATTATTTTGCCACAATACAATAGAATACTCACCGTAAATCTTTGCAGATTCCACATCATTAATATATGGGTTATCTTCTTGCAACCTTATTGCTTTCTTCATAAAGACCAAGGCTTGGGGTGGATTGCTGTCAATTAAGATCTCATTTATTGCTAAATAAGTATAGATTTTATCAGTTAAAATCAGTGCTGTATCGATAGCTTCAGCTTCCAACAAAATTGGTAACGCCAAGTCTTTGTGCCCCAAATGAGACAATTGTCTTCCATACTCATCTTTAAGAATAAACTCAAATTCTTTTATTTCAGAGCCATCGACAAGAGGTAAAGCATCCTCAAAAACCTTTTTTGCAGCCAGTTCATCATTTAAATGTACTGTCAAAATTTTTATTTTGTACTTAACCGCAAGCGGGAGTAAAAATAGATCTTTTACATCCTGGGCTGCGGAGATTATGAAATCATAATAACTCAATAAGCCATCCCAATTTGGCATCTCTTTTATTTTTTCTTCATCGTAAAGTCTTAAAGAAAAAATAAAGGATGTAGCAAAATGAAGATTCCCTTTTAAAGATGATTTTATTTTTTCTCCTCCCAGTTGCTTTAGCACTTCAAACCAACTTTTAAATTGATCTTCACTTTTTACACCTAAAAGGTTGTTCCATATTAACATTTCTGTATTCAATGGTATATCATCAACCATGTCAAATGAGACTTCCTCATTCAATTCCTTGAGTTGAGTAAGCACTAATGTTAGATAATGATTGGATTTTATTGGATCCTTACCTGAAAAATACATTGTTAGCTGCAATGCAATTGGGGCAATATTAACATTTTGGGTCGCCGCCTCCTTTACAATGACTTCCGCATCTGCCATCAAATATTCGATAGAATCACCTTTTGCTTTTAACAGATTTATTTGAAAAAGCCTAATAGCTGCCTTCAGATAGATATCCATTGACAAAGGAAGAGCTGTGTTCAACCAAAATGAATCAAAACCCCAATCGAAATACAGATCAGGATTTTCCTGTGCAGATTTTAAAACAATGCTAAGGACAAACCCTGCTTTATTTACTTCTTCCGCTGCAAGAAAATACCAAATTGCACGATAGGCATCCAATTGATTTAGTTTTTTCTTTTTGAGAATATCATTTCCAAGATTGATGTTTATGTCTCTGGCAAGGTTTGATGGAAGGCTACTATTGATCTTACGAACTAGGGGATTTAATTCAAAACTTCCTTCTTTCAGTTTTTGAATCCACAACCCAACCAGTTTACTCACTTTTTCATGAGGATGTTGAATACCAGGCAGCGTATCTGCAACTATAGAAATCTCATTATTATTTATCTTACCAAGTACTAGTTTTAATCGGTAGAGTATTGCTCTTGCATCTTCATCAGTAACCGTCTTTAAAAATTTCTCGTAAGTATCAGTTTCCAGACCCGTATCATAATTACCAGCGAATAAACTCTCAAGTTGCCCTTGATCAACATTCCAATTTGACTCTGCCATGAACCTATTAATCGCAGCCACAATTGTAGGATGTCCAAAAGATAGGTTTAATATTACTTTTGAAAGCGCATTTTGGATTAAGTCACTACTGCCATAGGCTGCCATGACTTCCTTTACTTCATCTTGCACCAAAAATGGGACATCTAATTCTGTAAAGTCTGAGTAATGCTCTTTTATCGTGCCTGGAAGGTTGAAATTAGAGGTAGAAAGTATATGGATAGACCTCGATTTACATAAATTCAGCAAATCTAAAAAGAAGAGCAAATCTTTTTTTGTAAGGTCTAATTTTGGCAAATCATCCAGAACTATTATTGAATTTTCCGGAATCAGATTAATAAGATCTTTAATGTCAATAAGTAAATCACCCGGGGAGAAATATGACCTTAACTCGCTCAGAACAACACTCATCATTTGCTGCCCATCAATATCTTTAAGCTCAATCCAAAAACGACTACCAAAACGCTCGCTTACTAAAACAGCAAGTTGGGATTTGCCCATTGAAATGTTAGCAAACAAGTTAACCCATGAATTTTTTTCCAAAAGGTCAATAATAAGATCCACTACTAGTTTACGAGGTGAAAACTTTTCAAGCTTATGATGTATTTCTAATCCCTGATTTCTGTAATAACCATCAATCTGAATAGCGCTATCAAATTTTCCACTAATGCGTACCAAAGCAATAGAATCTAACTTTCGCTCTAATCCACTAACCTTCTTTAGGATCTCATCGCTCTTATTCAACAGTTGATAGATCTTGTCAGTTTGGTTAAAAATTTCCTCTTTATAGTTTTCGTCAATAAAAAGCTTTTTTAACTTTTTATTTTTAGAAATATTATCAAGAAACATGGCATAAAAATCTTTTAGTTCCTCTGCGGTGGGACGAAATATATTTGGATTGGACTCGAACAAGTCCTCTACCAATTTGGGATTGTCAATTTTGAAAAGAAAGTACTCTGACAATTTATCAAATAAAATTGAAGAGTGGTAGAAAGGGAATTTTCCGGCCTCCGCTCTTGTACTTTGTTGCTGATATTCATCAATAGTTTTCCGAATAACTTTATTTAGTTCAATTTTATAGCTTTGTCTGGACATAAACAGCCCCTTAAGACCATTATACCCATTATCTATAAATGCTTTATCAATAATTTTTTCAGCGTAATATAAAGAAAGACCATAAATGGCAGCTGTACCAAATACCATGAGTATATTATAAGCGTTAATTAAATAATCAACCGACTAAAGCAAATATATCCACTTACTTTGACAAGTAGTGAAAAACCCTCCATTCTAATAGCAGACTCCACAGAAAAGACACTCATACTCTTGGTGGAGTAATTTGTAATCTTACAATTACCATTTTATTTAATTGCATATTTTCTTTCTCGTTGTTTAAATGCTTGATTACCACCTTCAAGTATATCACAGACATGCTCTTTAATACCTTGTTTCTGGAGTATAGCTTTATTTTCATTATCAAGTGTCCGAGTATGCTCTAGTGATCCGTTTACATATTCAAACCTGTATCTTCCGGCTTCTTCTTGCATCGTTTGACCTTCCTGATTTGCTACTATAATATTCTCGGTATCAGTTGCTACTACAAGATTGGCATTATGAGATACAATGATAATTTGTCTTTCTTTCTTCTTTTCCTTTATCATTCTACATAACAATTCATAAATAGTTCTATTATCAAGGTTGTCCTCCGGTTGATCTATCAAAATTGGATATTCAGAGGAACTTATTTGTAAGAAAAGAATGAGCAATACAGTACCTTTCTTTCCTGGAGACATTTTAAGTAAATCATCACCTTTGTAACTAACAGTATAGTCTATTTCAAATGAATCTTTTATTAATGACCTGAGAACACCTTCCAAGGAGACCTTCTGTTTAACAGCAATATACCTCTCAGAGTCAAGGTAAAGCTTGTCGTCATTTATCCTTAACTGGTGAGAGTAAAATTCAGGAACAAACGAGTAATTAATATTATTATCTAAGAAAAATTTATGATATTCACTTCCTTGTGACGTTGCAGCCTTGTTAACCTGATCGAGAAAGGGAAAATTCTCTTGTTTGTATAGTAACTTGGCCTCTAAAGTTATTTCGTCATCTATATTTTTTTTAGTATCATTTACTTTTGAAACAATTTGCTCATAAAGTTCATATCTCCATTTCAATAATTTAACGGTTCTTTCCCTATTATTTTTATAGTCTTCAAGCTGTGATTTAAGTTGCTTTTCTAGATTAATAGCCTGTTCAAATTTGACTTTTTCTTTAGTAAGGCTTTCTGTTAATCGTACGAGTTCCTTTTGTCCAGCAAGTTTTAACAAATATTTAGCTAAATTTTGATTCAAAACGCCAAGTGTTTGCCTCAATTTCACAAGGTTCTCTTCAATTTTTTGATTACTTATTTCTGCTTTCAAATTTGTTAGTAATAAATCATAGTCCCTAACAATTTTACCTCTTACGGCTAATACGTCAGTTCCATCATTTAATTCATCAAATATTTTATCCAGTTTTCCACGGTTAGTAAGGCCGTCATCATCGACACTTCCTAACAACTCGGATTTATTATTCTCCAGTTCTGAATAAATTTTTTCCAGTACCTGGGCTTTCTTTATTTCTACGTTGATATTCTTCTCAATTTCTTGTTTTTTACTTGATAACTGGGTGTAATCATCAAATTCTTCTTTAGAAAGATTTGAGCTTTTTTGTCCGTCAGCAATTAGCTTCTGAATACCTTCAATACTTTTATTAATGGATGGGCTCTTGCCAAGTTCATTTGACTCTTTTTGTATTGCAAGTGCCTTATTCCTTATCTGAATATAAGAATTTAATAAGGCCTCTATTTCGACATTCGCATTTTTAATCTTGTCGTTAACATCATCATGAAATTTTTTAAATGCTTCGTCCTGTAATAGAATACTTCTAATTAGGGAATTTAATTCCTCTTTGTTATTTTTTTCTACTAAATAATTGATATATAACTGAGGTATATAGGTTATCTTATGTAATTTATTTTCGATCGACTGGTCTTTGAATGTATCGTCTTCGCCATTCTTCCATTTAACTGTAAAGTCAAAATCTTCCTTAAAATTATAACCGTCAAATTTTAATCTATTAGAGGTTCTTTCAACCTGATCCGGATCAATGCTTTTTGCTATTAGATAAAGAAGCAAAGATTTTCCCGAAGATTTTCCCCCGATTATTGCATTAAGATTTTCATTAAGTAAAATTGATTGGTTACCAAATAGCTTACCATTATCTATGAAATTTAATTCAGAAATTAAATACCTGTCATTTTTAACATCAGGTTAAAAGCTTGTACTTTTATTCTATCATCAGGTTCGTAGATAATTTGTTTTAAACCCTCAAAATTAGGATCTGCTTTCACCCATGTATTGCAGTTTCCTATCCTGTCCTTTTCCGTAGAAGTTGAGGGATAATGGGCATCGCTACAATCTAAAAGCAAATCATTTACAGACTGAGCCTTCAGTTGTAATTTTGCCTTATCGAAGTCCTCCACTGAGCTGGCAGCAGTAAAAACAATATTTGCACGATTGAGGGTAAAAGTTGCCATATGATTCTATTTACAAAATGGGATCGTTTTAGCAGGAATACGGCTAATGCTTATAACATGATCGATACGTTGGCGAATCTAAATATTGAGCCAAATGCTATTGATCAATATTTGGATTTAAAAATTCCTGAAAGCCGGATTATGCTGGCAGTATACATTTCACAAGCCGAAGTTGACAATCTAAGGAGAGGTTTAAATGTTGTTGCTGGGTTACGGAGAGGTAAATTAGAGGGCCGATGGATGGGGAAAGCACCTGCGGGCTATATCAATAGGATACGTGAAGACAAAACCAAATACATAGAATTAATTGAACCAGAGGCCTCGCATTTAAAATGGGCATTTAAAACCATAGCAGAGGGCCTCTATCCAACCGATCATGTTTGGAAATTAGCCAGCGCAAGAGGCTTGCGCTGCAAAAGGAACACTTTTTTAGCAGCAATACGTAACCCAATTTATTGCGGAAAAGTTATGGTTCCTCCTGATGAACATAATGAAATGTTTCTTGCAAATGGCAAACACACACCCTTAATTAGTGAAAAGCTTTTTTGGGAAGTACAGGATATTTTAAGCGGACGCACCAAAACTATGCGTGTGAAAGTTGAAACACCTATTAATTTACCATTGAGGGGATTTTTGTACTGTCCGGAATGCAACCGAACGCTCACTGGAAGTGCTTCTAAAGGTAGGCCTGGGTATTATTATTACTATCACTGCAAAGCTCCATGTAAGGCGAGATTTAAAGCTGATGAAATAAATATTGACTTCGAAAGAGAGTTGCAAAAATTTGTTCCTAAACCTGGGATGGCTGAGCTATATAAGCAAGTAATATTTGATGCCATAGGTGATGACAAGAAGAGTTTTGAAGAAAATAGAAAACGGTTAGTTGCTGATATTTCAGAACAAAATAATGTATTGACTAAAGTCAGGGCTTTGCTTTTATCTGACGACATAGATATTGAGGACTACAAGATCATGAAATCGAAGTGTGAAGAGAAAATCGTTCGCCTTGAAGCACAGTTAAAAGAATTAAAAAGTAAAGCCAGTATAGAGACTGATATAAATGAAATTGTTGAGGAAGCCTTGTTAAGGCTCAAAAAGCTCATGGAATTATATTCTAACGGCAATATTGAGCAAAAACGTTATATCATCGGTTCGATCTTTCCAGAAAAATGGACAATTATAGAAAATAAAGGTCGAACCGGCAAAGTGAACTCCGCTGCCTTACTTATCTATCAGATTAACAATATGTTAGGGCATAAAAAAACCGGAGTTAGAACTAAAATTAGAACTAACTCCGGCTTAGTACCCAGGGCCGGGATCGAACCGGCACGAATTGCTTCATTGGTGTTTGAGACCAACGCGTCTACCAATTCCGCCACCTGGGCATTTCCGTTTGGAATGATGCAAATATAGGGCTTCTCGATTATTATACAAAAATAAAGTTTGCCGCAATGCCGAACCTCCTGATTTTTAGGTGTTTTATTTTCTCGATACAGCAGGCCATTCAAACCTATACTCCCATAACCGTTTTTTATCCGCACCACTAAACCAATCACTGGTTTTCTACTCTAAACTATTATAGCGTTAGAAAGATGAACCGTTTTCATCTCGTTAACAATCTTTAACAGTCCATCATTAAACGTTAACCCGTTTTTAAGCTCCAAAGATTAAAGGAACAGTAAGAAACACAATAAAGAAACTAAATATCATTGTATATGAAAAAGTTACTGACATTATCTGCATTATTTGTTGGACTAGGTTTTTCAGCAATTGCACAGGATTCGACGAAACAAGTCCAACCAGAAATCCGTCAAGAAGTTAATCAAAAAAAACATTTGCGCGTTGATCGAAAGAAAAATTGGTCGAATAAGACAGCAGAAGAAATTGCACAGATGCGGACGGATCGGATGGATAAGTCGTTAGCGTTTACAGACGAACAAAAAGAGCAAGTCTATGCGTACCATCTAAAGCAAGCCGGCCAACGGAAAGCGCGGATAGAAGAGCAAAAGGCACTACGTCAAGCTAGGATGCAAGAAGCTAAAGTGGAAAGAGAAGCGTTTGAAAAAATACTCACTCCTGAACAGCAGCAGAAATTGAGCGAAATAGTTGAAGCAAAAAAAGGCGAATTTAGAAAGGGTGACCGTAAATTCAGGCGCCGTGCACCAAAACATAGAAAAATGGAAGACAAGGCACCGGTGGAAAAAAACAATGTTGCGGTAGAGGGTTCGAATAGTTAAATCAAAATAAAATTTTCTATTAGTTAGTGGTTATATGTTTAATTGATAAAGGTCTTGCAGTGATGCGAGGCCTTTATTTTTGGACGCTTATAGCACCAGGCAATCGACCGCAATTCATTGTAAAGACCTATTTCGAATGCGTATATACTGCGAGCTCGCAATACATTCAGTAGCCGATAATCTTTGTGTTAAAATTCCGGTGGAAAGGGTGAGAATAAAGTTGTAAGCCACTCGGTGTCTATTCAGCTCCTAATCACGATCGGTAATACGTTGACACTTGTCGCTCGTATCTCGCGTAGCTCAACGAGCTACAAAATCAAAAAAAGTAGCGGTTTTAACATTCCGGTTTTAGTCAAGTTTTTGTAAATTAAACAAAATAAACCGTGAAAATTATGATACGAGGAACGATTGTCGCTTGGCTGATTATGCTTTCTTGTTTAGAAGTACGTGCTCAAACACTAGACTTGAATGCAGTACGCAATGACTTTAATAAAGGGGTAAAAAACGAAGCGCTGTGTAAGCGGCATCTGCTACTACTAAATGAGCAGGCGAATTCACCCCTAGAGAAGGCTTATGCCGCTGCTTTCCATATGTTTATGGCTAAGCACACCGGTAACCCGTTTAAGAAAATGAATTATTTTAAAGAGGGGCGGGATCGGTTGGAACAGCAGCTTAACGCTAATCCCAACAATGTTGAATTACGATTCATACGCCTGAGTATTCAATATCATATACCTAAATATCTTGGATACCATGATGATATTGAAGCGGATAAAGATTATGTAATGAATCATCTATATAAACTGCCGGACGAATTTACGAAAGAAATTATTTATAAATATTTAGCGGGTGCCAATATGTATACTGCCAGAGAATTAGCGTTATTAGGTAGGTAAACGTTAACTTTGCACTATGAATTTCAAAACTATTTTTCTCAGCACCTGTCTTATTTTATTGAATAGTACCCTTTCCCTGGCTCAAATTAGCCGTACGGTGGGTGAGATTTCTGCATTAGAGATTACGGATCGGCTTCTGGTGAGTGTCGTGCCAAGCGATCGGGGTGAAATGATGATCGAGGGAGAGCACGCAGATCAAGTTCAAGCCATATTTGGAGCCGATGGTACTCTTCGGTTGAAAATGACGGCTGGTCATAATTTGCAGGGCCATGAAACAGCAGTAACATTATATACGCCAACACTGTCGAAAATTGAAGTCAGAAAAGGTGCAGTAGCTAACGTGGAACAAGAAGTATTAAAGGGGGACGCCTTACTATTTGTAGCCCGAGAAGGAGGGAAGATACGGGCATTGGTTGAAGCGGTCGGTATCGATGTTTCAGCCAATACGGGTGGCACAGTTGATTTGTTGGGGAATACAACGAAAATCAATATCTCCACCACGGCAGGTGGATCGTTTTATGGCAAAGATCTGACTTCAGAACTCGTTCATGTGCGCGTGAATGGCGGGGGGCGGACAGAGGTGCACGCAACCGGATCAGCGGATGTAGAAACTAGGATGGGTGGGGTAATTGAAGTTTACGGTAACCCCTCGGAAAGACGTAATAAAACCATTATGGGAGGAAAAATTAATTTCCACTAACCACGAATCGCAACGTCGGATCGAAAGGTCTCTCTTCGGGCATTGAATGACCATATAATTTGTTTATTTTTCCTCATATAAAATCATCTCTAAATCGTAACTTTGCGCCATGTCAGAAAAAATTATCATTCTTGATTTTGGTTCGCAATATACGCAGTTAATTGCGCGGAGAGTTCGGGAACTTAACGTCTATTGTGAGATTCATCCCTATAATAGCTTGCCCGATTTTGATGATTCGGTCAAAGGAGTTATTTTTTCGGGGAGCCCACATTCGGTTCGTCATCAAGACGCGCCACAAATTGACTATTCCCAAATTCAGGCTCGTTTTCCATTGTTGGCGGTGTGCTACGGTGCACAGTATATCGCGCAGCATTTAGGAGGAGAGGTTTCTCCTTCGGAAATTCGCGAATACGGTCGGGCAAACTTACAATACGTTGACCATGAGAATGAATTGCTTAAGGGTATACCGGTTCAATCTCAAGTATGGATGTCCCATGGCGATACCATCCGAGAAACTCCTGACAATATTAAAGTTATTGCCAGTACAGACAAAGTTCGTGTAGCGGCCTACCAATTAAAAGGCAGTCGAACTTTTGGTATACAATTTCATCCCGAAGTTACCCATAGTACAGACGGCCAGATTTTATTAAAGAATTTTGTGGTCGACATATGTGGCTGTTCTCAAGATTGGACTGCAGACGCATTTGCTGAGACATCGATTGCCGAGCTCAAAGAGCAGTTGGGGGACGATCACGTCATCATGGCCTTATCTGGTGGGGTAGATTCGACGGTCGCTGCCATGTTATTGCACCATGCGATCGGGCCTAAACTTCATTGCTTCTTTGTAGACCATGGTCTACTTCGTAAAGATGAATATGAACAGGTCCTGGCATCCTATAAGGATATGGGACTGAACATTAAAGGAGTTAATGCCAAAGAACGATTTTTCTCCCGATTAGCAGGAGTCACAGAACCCGAGAAAAAGAGAAAAATTATTGGCGCATCTTTCATTGATGTATTCGATGAGGCCGCTAAGCAAATCCAACACGAATTGCCGGAAGGATTAGAAGCCAAATGGCTCGGTCAAGGGACGATATACCCCGATATTATCGAATCTATTTCTGTCAAAGGACCCTCAGCGACGATCAAATCTCACCACAATGTTGGTGGATTACCTGACTACATGAAACTAAAAGTCGTTGAACCCTTAAAAACGCTATTCAAAGATGAAGTTCGTCGGGTTGGAAAAACTTTAGAAGTCGATCCTAATATTCTAGGCAGACATCCATTTCCGGGACCAGGGTTGGCGATTCGGGTCTTGGGCGACATCACCGAAGAAAAGGTACGGATTTTGCAGGAAGCTGATGACATCTATATTCGTAACTTGAAAGAATCAGGGTGGTACGATAAGGTATGGCAGGCTGGGACGATTTTCTTGCCTGTACAATCAGTAGGCGTCATGGGTGATGAACGCACATATGAGCATGTTGTTGCTTTAAGAGCAGTCGGATCTTTAGATGGTATGACCGCTGATTGGATACATTTACCTTATGACCTATTAGCGAAAATTTCAAACGAAATTATTAATCATGTCAAAGGAATCAATAGAGTCGTGTATGATATCAGTTCAAAACCACCAGCAACCATTGAGTGGGAATAAATTAAGAGATATTGCGCGAAGCATCTTCTTTGCGCTAATAGTAGGCGCCATTCTGGTGGTGAGTTCCTGTTCTCCGAAAACCACTGGTGTGCTCCGAAACCCAGAGGTTTATGGTGGGAGTGTGGGACGAGACAGCGCTAAGGGGAACGAAGATGATCCAGCAAAAGTAGAAGAAGACGAAAAAAAATCTGATGTACAATTTAATCAGATTGCGTTACTGCTCCCTTTTCAACTTCAGATGATTTCTGGACAAGATTTAGCGGAGGAAGACGTTAAACGTTCGGCGCTGGCCCTCGATTTTTATCAGGGATTTCAACTAGGCGTTGAGGAAGCCTCAAAAAAGTCAGGAGAGTTTCATGTCAAAGTCATTGATACAGAAGACGATGAAATGAAAACGGTTTCGCTAGCCGCAACACCTGATATTCAAGAAGCGAGCTTGATTGTTGGTCCAGTGTATCCAAGGGAAATTCGGTCTTTTGCCAGAGGGCATAAAAACAGTAGGGTTTTGCAAATTAACCCCTTGGCAGCATCAATGCCAACGGAATTCAATATCCCGAACCTGGTTTCTATCACACCGCCGATTCGCATTCATTTGCAAACCATTGCCAAAAAAATGGCAGAAGAGTATCGATCAGGAGATGCTATCGTGGTTTTCGATGGCAAAGACGACAGTCACCGACAATTTATCGAAGGTTTCCAGACGGAGATCCAATCCTATTTAGACGCCGCTGTTGAAATTAAGCACGTCACTTCACTTTCCCAGCTTGAGGAACACTTGTCTGATGAGGGAACGACATTGATTATCACTGGTGTTACCAAAAGAAGCCAATTGCGTAACTTAATTACCGGCTTGGATAGCAAGGTTGCCGATGGTCAATCCATTCGGCTTTTTGGACACCCACTTTGGACACGTTACGACTTCTCTCCCTATAGGAACTTCCATAGAATGAATCCGACAATTACTTCGGAAAGTCATCTGAAAGCATGGAGTACAGAAGTCCAAGCGTTTCAACGCGAATATAAAAGTATGTTTAAGGTCGATCCCTCCGAGTATTCCTATAAAGGTTACGATGCGGGTCTCTATTTTGTGAACTTACTAAATAAGTACGGGGAAGAGTATGCGGATAAAGTTGCCGAAGAAGACTACCAAGGAATTTTTAGTAATTATCAGTTTCGATTCAACCCAGAATGGGGGTATGTCAATGAGGGACTGAAGTTGAAAACGTATCGCAATGGTTCATTCCAATAGATGGTGGTAGACTCTGATTTAAAAAATAGGCGAACTGCCAATCATTTCCGCAATTTCCGACGTACCATCGAGACTTATAGTCGATCGGAACCATTTGCGAGGTTCCTGACTAGATTCTATAAGGAAAATAGACAGATGGGGTCATCAGATCGTCGGATCAATACCAGATACTGTTATAACTACTTTCGGCTCGGGAATGCTTTTGCTGATCTATCGTTGATAGAGCGGCTATTCTTGGCAGAGTTTCTCTGCGAATCCCAGAGCAGCATGGTGGATGAGCTTAAACCCGAATGGTCAAAACAGATTGCACAACCGTTGTCTGACAAAATTGCCCTGGTACAAGAGACTTGCGGAGCATTTCTAGATCAAGTGTTTCCGTTTTCCTCCCTTCTTTCGCCCAGCATCGACCGCACTATATTTACCGCATCGCATTTCGTGCAACCCGATCTGTATATCCGTGTAAAACAGGGGGCGGAACTGGATGTTCAAAATGTACTAGCGGGAGAGAATATTCCCTACCGAGCATTGGGGAACAATGCTTTAGCCTTGCCAAATGGTAGCAAGTTGCAGCAATTGCGTGGTATAGATGGGCTATTCGAAGTACAAGATTGGTCCTCTCAGCAATCTCTTGACGAACTTCAAATCGTATCAGGCGAATCTTGGTGGGATTGTTGTGCCGCATCGGGCGGCAAATCACTGTTATTATTGGATCGATTTCCGAACATCCAGTTGGTCGTTTCCGATACACGAATGAGCATACTAAGAAACCTCGATGAACGATTTAGTCGCGCGAGGATACATCATCGATCATACAGTAAAAAGATTTTAGATTTGAGTCAACCAGTGGGGCATTTAATGATGGGAAAGGAGTTCGACGGGATCTTAGTGGATGCGCCGTGTTCAGGTTCTGGAACCTGGGGAAGGACGCCGGAATCACTTAGTCAATTTAATAAAAAAGCAGTATCAGAGTTTTCAATACTCCAACAATCGATCATTACAAATGTCGTACCCTACCTGCGTCAAGGAGGTAGTCTTCTTTACATCACGTGTTCGGTTTTCGAACAAGAAAACGAAAATGTTGCACGTTTCGTAGAAGAAGAGCTGGGATTAAAATTGGTCCAGCAGCGCAGCATTACCGGTTACACGAACCGTGCCGACACTATGTTTGTAGCTCAGTTTCTAAAGGTCTAGTCACAATTTAACGGAATGACCAATACCGGGCAAGTAGCTTTCCGAATCAGTGCCTCAGATACGCTCCCTGAAAGAAAATGATCGAATCCAGTTCTGCCATTTGTTCCCACAATTATCAAATCAGCAGTCCACTCTTTAGCGACTTCCAAAATTTCGTCGCGAACATCACCGATTCGATTAAAAATGAACGTTTCGGTCGCCCCTTCAAACTCTGCCGCCAAATTATTTAAGAAATCCTGCGAGGCTTGGTGTTGTATCTCCGAGACCTCAGGGACAATAATGGGCTGTTGTCCCAATAAAGGATCCACTCCATAAGAAGTTGGAGAAGTGGGCGGCACGACTGTTACTAACGCCAAAGAAGGTTCCCGTTCTTTGACGATTTCCTTAGCGTAATCAATAGCGCGACGGGAACAAGGAGTGTCGTCTATAGCCATTAAAATGCGAGAGAATTTTTTGGTATCCATAACTGTTTCGATATTTCTATCTCTAATTTAGTAAAAACAATTAAATTAGCTTTATTGTTTCACTGAATATTATATTATGGCATTTGCAATTTGTACACTAAGTTCAGTTTCAGTTCTCGAATCTCCGGAATTCAGTGCTAAACGCGTCTATGAGCTTCTTTTTGGTGAGACGTTAGTGATCGTGGAAAGGGGGAAGGCTTGGTGTCAAGTACAGCTGCCCGGCGGGAATCAAAATGGCTGGATGATGGAAGGACAATATGAGATCGTTGATGAACCGGCTCGTTTAGAGCAGATCGTTGACGATGTTGGTGGATATGCTTTGACCGGTTCGGATGCCACGATCGAGCTCTATCAGGGCAGCCCTTTACCCCTTGATATGAAATTACAGACGGATCGTTCCGAGTATAGGTTTTTAGGGGATGGCCGGTCCACGAGCACTAGCTTTGATGCCGAGCGGGACAGACAATTGCTAGAAGATTTCGTCGTCACTTATCTGCATACGCCTTTTCTCTTTAAAGGTCGAACCAAGCATGGGTTAGACGCGATTGGATTGTGTGATCTTTTCTATCGACAATTTGGAGTTGTCATCGCCAGCCAAATCGAGCCGATTGTCGCCCTAGGAGAGACCGTCAACCTTATTTCTGAAATTAAAGATGGCGATATTGCTTTTTTTGAAAATGACCAGGGAGAGATCAATCACCTTGGGATTGTCATCTCCCAAAACGAAATTCTTCATGTAGTGGAGAAAGTTAGGATTGATAGACTCGATGACGAGGGTGTTTTTAATCAACAGGTGCTCACACATAAGTTAAAGATCGTTAAACGACTATTCTAACATATTTACACGTGGGAGAACAGGTGAAATAAATAAGAGCCGTTTCAAAACGGCTCTTATAAAGCGGGCTGATGGCTTAACCCAATCAATTATTAGACATTGAAACGGAAATGCATGATGTCTCCGTCTTCAACGACATAGGTCTTACCTTCTACGGATAATTTTCCAGCTTCTTTAATAGCTGCTTCTGATCCATATTCAATAAAATCGGGGTATTTAATGACTTCGGCTCGGATGAACCCTTTTTCAAAATCCGTGTGGATAACACCTGCAGCTTGGGGTGCCGTAAAACCGTTCTCAATGGTCCAGGCGCGTACTTCTTGAACACCTGCCGTAAAATAAGTTGATAAATCCAACAGTGAATAGGCTACTCGAATTAGCTTGTTAACGCCAGATTCTTCAAGACCTAAATCATCTAGGAATAGCTTCCGTTCCTCGTAGTCCTCTAATTGGGCGATCTCAGATTCGATCTGTGCAGAGATGACTAGTACTTTAGCATTCTCATCTTCTACGGCCTCTTTGACTTTCTCCACATACGCATTACCCGATTTAACGGAGCCTTCGTCCACATTACAGACATACAGCACAGGTTTGATCGTCAATAAGGATAGGTCTTCAATAAATTCGAAATCCTCGTCAGTAATAGGAGCCGTGCGCGCAGATTTACCGGACTCAAGATGTTGTTTAACGGTTGTCAAAATTTCGGTGGTCCGTTTTGCTTCTTTATCACCGGCTGTTTTGGCTATTTTTTCCGCCTTTTGCAAACGTTTAACCACGGTATCCAAGTCTTTGAGCTGTAGTTCTGTATCGATGATCTCTTTATCTCGTATGGGGTCAACAGATCCATCCACGTGGATCACATTTCCATCGTCAAAGCATCGTAGCACATGGATAATGGCATTTGTCGTCCGAATATTACCAAGGAATTGATTGCCTAATCCCTCACCTTTGGATGCACCTTTGACTAAGCCCGCGATATCGACAATTTCGATCGTATTCGGAACAACCCGTTGAGGTTGCACAAGCTCCGCCAATTTATTCAATCGCTCGTCCGGAACAGTAATGACGCCCACATTGGGTTCAATAGTACAAAATGGAAAGTTTGCGGCTTGAGCCTTTGCGTTTGATAAACAATTGAATAAGGTCGATTTACCTACGTTCGGTAGGCCCACGATCCCACATTGTAATGCCATATTTTTCTTCAGTTTAAACTCCCGCAAAGTTAATGGAAGTTTTGGAAAGTCCATACGCCGCGTTAAAAATTGCCGTGGCACCCGGGAAGACGGTGCCGGTAAATTGGAAATAGTGGACGACAAACCGTTTTTACCTCATTTTCTTGTCGAAGGCAATTGATCGTTGGTCAAAATTAAGGCTTTGAGCCTGAGTGCTGTAGCGGTTATTTTACAAAAATTAACATTTGCGGCTTAATCCTGTCCATAACAACCATAGTCTGACTGAATAGGAACTAAAATTTTAAATCAAAAAATGGAGGTCTTGATGAAAAAAGTATGTTATGCAAGTATTGTCCTTCTAGGACTCGCGTTTGCGCAGCCGATTCATGCGCAGGTTAGTGTCAATGTCAACGTTGGCCTTCAACCATCATGGGGCCCCACAGGCTACGAATATGCCCGCTACTATTATATGCCTGAATTGGACATCTATTACGATATCAGCAATCGGAGCTATACCTATTATGACGGACGAAGATGGGCCTCTCACCGTACACTACCTAAACGGTATCGGAAACATAATTTACATCGCACCTACAAGGTCGTGATTAATGACGCTAGGCCTTGGAAAAATCATAAGCGTTATCATAAAAAATACAGAGGATACTCAAAAAACTATAAACAAATAAGCCGTCGAGACGGTCGATCCAATAAAAAATTTCATAAGGCGCAGCGTAAGCAACACCGAAAATTTGAGAAAGCACGCGAAAAACATTATAAAAAGATGAATAAAGGGCGTGGAAAAGGCAGAAGATAATGATTTAGCGCGGGGATACTGATCAGACCATCCCCGCGTTTATTATTGACCTTTCATCAGCCTATGTTCAGCAATTCTCCAAGGGTCTGACGAGCGCAAATTGACCGCGTCGGTTCTTGCTCTCTAGGTCCCGATCTTCCCCCAAGTTAAGTTGTTGGTTAAAATCTGAATACTTCGAATAGCCAAGGTGTTTTGTTAATAAATATGCTTATTTTTAACAAAATTATTATCCACTTTCGGCTATGTTAAAGAAGACTCTCGTAATCTTGATGACTGTTTCTGTCGTGTTGATTCTTTTGTATTCCTGCAATCCAATGGGCGGTCTTCCTGTAGCTGCATCACAGACCGAAACCGACACCGTGCTGATCGAGGGAATAGAGAGCTCCCCGGCTGGGCGACATTCGATCGCGCTAATGGATCTTTGGGACTCTCTGGAGCAGGATCGTATGGTGTTTCCAGCGATGGATTCGATGAATCGTTTGGACCCTCAATTGGCCAAAATCCAGATGCGAGACTCGATTATTACCGAACTGAATAAACAGGACAAACATATCTACTTGACTTTTGACGATGGTCCATTGATAGGCAGTGCACACATCGATTCGATCATTACGGCCAAGAATGTCAAGATCAGCACGTTTCTTATTGGGAAACACGCGCAAATGAGTAAAAAATTAAAGCGGGATTTTCAGCGTTATATGGACAATCCCTTGGTGGCTTGCTATAACCATAGTTATACGCATGCGGGCAATCGCTTTCAGGCATTTTATAGTAATCCCGAGTCGGCGCTTGCAGATTTTGATAAATGTGAGACCGATCTAGGCTTGACCGACAAAATCGTTCGCATGCCGGGTCGAAATATCTGGATGTTTGACGACGTAAGACGAATAGATCTGACCTCAGACGGTCAGGCTGCTGATCTTTTGGCGGTCAACGGCTATCGAATATACGGCTGGGACGTCGAATGGAGGATTAACGGTCTGACCGGTAATTCGATACAGTCTGTCGAGGAGATTTATACGCGAATCAACAACAGGCTGGGGAATAAATCCACTCTTAAACCGAATAATATTGTACTACTCATGCACGATGATATGTTCCGAAGTAAAAAAGGGCAGGAGCAATTAAGTGTTTTAATCGGTTTGCTGCAGCGTCATCAAGATTATAAATTCGAATTTATTGGCGATTACCCGATCAAATATTAGGGAATAGGGAAAATTAGCGACTTAAACCTTTTTCCAAATATGACGTTTAATCGATATGACCATCTCCCAGTTATTTAAAAAAGTATTACCCTTTACCAAGCCGTATTCGAATCTCATTTTTTACACCTTGTTGTTAACGGTCGTGGGATCTTTTGCAGCACAGGTGAATGCATTTATTCTTAAATACACCGTTGATACCATTAGTGAACTTTTAGTCGATCGCACGCCGCTGCAAACAGGACTTTATTTACTAGGTACCATTACTGCTATTCTACTCGGCAAGGAGATGGTGTATTCAATTGTGCAATTTGGACAGAAGTTTTATGGCGAGAAACTGCGTATCTTGATTGCTAGAGATTTTTCGCAAGCCATTGTCGATCGTATATTGACGTATCGTATGAATTTCTATACCTCAAATTCAAATGAATCAGGTAAGCTGCAAACCAGGATCGACGCTGGTATTTCTTCTCTGACTAGGCTGGTCCAAAATTTCTTTATCGATATTCTTCCTTTGTTCGCCAATGCTATTGTTGCCCTAGGGTGTATGTTTCTGGCCAATTTTTACGTGGGTTTGGTGGGGCTATTGATCATTCCGATTTACTTTTACGTTTCCCAATTACAAGCGCAGCGGCTTTCCGGTTTTCGCAGAAATATGCGACGCTATAGAGAAAATAAAAATAATCAGTTAATCAATCTGATCGACTCCATGACGGTAATCAAATCTTTTGTCAGGGAGCGTACTGAAGCGGAGCGACATCGGCAGATTCAGTATGAGATGACCGAGAACCAAATGTCGACTCGTCGAACCTCCTTTTTATTCGATAGCATTAAGAACTTTATCGAACAGATCGGCATGGTTGTCGTTATTATTCTGACTGCTTATTTCGTTCTTACCGGAAATATGTCTATGGGAGCTATCCTGTTCCACATTATGTTATTCAATAACGTGTCAGCTCCTATACGTCAACTGCATCGCATCTACGACGAGGTCAATGACGCTTTGATTTATTCGGAAAGCTTTTTTGAGATTTTAGAAGATGAAGGGCAACGGGAGCCGTCCGGTCACTACAAACCGAATCGGATCCGCGGCAAGATTGAGATTAAGGACGTTGATTTTAGCTACCCGAACGGACATCAGGCCCTTTACGGAGTTAATATAGTTATTCAACCGAATCAGAACACCGCACTGGTGGGGCTCTCCGGCGCCGGTAAAAGCACCATTATTAATTTACTGGATAAATTTTATGAACCATCCCGGGGGCAGATCTTACTCGACGGAGTCGACCTTCGAGCGTACGACACCGAGTTCCTTCGCGAGAACATTGGTTTGGTTTTGCAGAGGAATCATATTTTCAAGGGTACGGTTGCAGAAAATATTCTATATGGTAAAACAGAGGCGAGCCGGGATGAGATTATCGCTGCCGCGCAGAAGGCATCTATTCATGAACAGGTGATGGAACTAGAACGGGGATATGAATCAGCAGCGCACCTCCTTTCTGGAGGTCAGCAACAAAGGATTGCTATCGCTCGGATGTTTTTGAAGAATCCACCCATTATTTTTTTGGATGAACCAACCGCCAATTTAGATGCGATTGCGGCCGAACAAATAAAAGCCAGTCTTGATGCAATAAAAGTAGATCGAACCGTGATTATTGTATCGCATAGCATTTCTCAGATTATTGATGCCGAGCATATTGTGATGATGGAAAAAGGACGGGTCGTTGAAAACGGCACCCATGAGGAGCTCTACGAACTGCAGGGGCCTTATCATAAAATTTTCAGCGCGATGGCCAACAGCTTAAATCTGCATAAGATTACCGAATCCCTAAAACAAGACAACATTTAGCAATTTAGGCGTGTTTTTTGATAATGCTTTGCCGTTCAAATAAAAAAAACGATCTTTCGATAATATGGTTTACACGCTTTTGAGATCTTTAATTAAATTAGGGCTGCATTGGTATCTTCCAGATCGGCAATTGAAGAACTTGAGACAGGCGACTGATCGGCAGCCTGCATTAATTGTATCCAACCATCCCAATTCTTTTTTTGATGCGCTTGTTTTGGTTGCCTATCAACCGGTAGAGATTTGTTTTCTAACCCGGGGAGATTTATTTAAACACCCTTTTATTAATTGGTTACTCCGCACACTAAATATGCTCCCGATCTACAAACGCTCGGATGACCCGGACGCGGAAACTAAAAATGCGTTTACCTATGATGAATGTGCAAACCAGCTCGAGCAAGGACGAAAGATTCTGATCTTTCCCGAAGGCGTCTCTCGGAATCATATCCAATTGAGACCTTTTATGCCTGCAGGGACTAGCGCTGTAATCTCGCGAGCCGTTCGTATGGATATACCGATTCAAATTCAACCCTATGTTCTGGGCTATAGCTCTTTTGATTATGTGCCCAAATCGCTGTATTTGGAAGCTTTGCCAACGATTGACAGTACAGATTTTTTAGAAGACGGGGAGGTTAAAACGGATGCCGTTCTTCGGAAGATGAGACGCGATATGGAGGAGCACATGTGGGATCATCCGATCCCACCTAGGACGGATGAGATTTCCAGTAAACAATGGATGCGAGTGCCAGGACGTCTAGGTAAACTCACCCACGCTTGGTTTTATCATTTAATTCGTAAAAAAATAGAAGAAAAGACAAAGGGAACTATATTCTTCGATTCGTTGTTGTTTACAGCGCTGATTTTTATCTATCCAGCATCTGTGTTCTTGATAAGCCTTCTGGTGGGACTCCTGCTCGGTTTTTGGTGGGCGCTGGCTTTGTTTTTAACGTTTCCCTTTCTTGCCTATTGCTGGGTGAATACCCAGCCGATAAAAACCCAACTAGAAGATACCTCTAATCGGGTTAATCACCTCAGGACCAACGATCCGAGTGCTCGGGAATAACTAGGAATCCGTCGGCCAAACGCCAGGCTGTTGTGTCTAGTGAAACTTACTTTTGACGCTCTAAACTCATGATTTCTTCGGCCAGCGATTCCCAAATGGCTTGCTGTTTTTCTAAACTGGCCTTTTCCGAATTGTACGATCTAGTGTGTTCTTGAAGTTTGTTCGAGTCAGAAAAGACCTCTTGTTGAGCCAATTTTACCTCAAGTTCCTGGACTCGGGTTTCCAATAAAGCAATCTGTTTCTCCAAATCACCGAGTTCTCGGGTTTTCTTTTGTAGGAGTTGTTTGTTTTGGTCGGTTTGAGGTTTTACCTCTACTTTCTTTGTCGCCGATTCTTTTTCCTTTTTTACCGGTTTCTCTTGGCCTTTCGCAGGTCTTTTAGCACTCCATTCTTCATATTCTTGATAGCTCCCCGGATATTCTTTGATTTCTTTATCTTCAATAAACCAAATTTTGTTGGCAACTTGATCCAAGAAATACCGATCATGGGAAACGACAATAAAGGTACCCTCATATTGCTGTAAAGCCTGAACCAAGATATTAACCGAAGCCATGTCCAGGTGATTGGTAGGCTCATCGAGAACCAGAAAGTTAGCATCTGCGGTCAGGGCTTTCGCCAAAGCTACTCGGGATTTTTCCCCTCCAGAGAGTACTTTTATTTTTTTGAAAACATCGTCCCCCGTGAATAGGAAGCAACCCAGAATCGATCGTAGTTCAGTCTCTGTTTGCTGCGGCGCAAATGTAGTTAATTCTTGTATGATCGAGTTCTCTAAATGTAAGGCTTCCAATTGATGCTGTGCAAAAAATGTTTGCGAGACATTATGACCTTTTGTGCATGAGCCCTGGTATTCGTGATCCGCTTCCGCTACGATTCGTAACAACGTCGATTTCCCTTTACCGTTTGCACCGATCAATGCGATTTTATCACCTTTTTCGATCAGACCATCCGTGTTTTCCAGGATGTCAATATTGGGGTAGGATTTGACGAGGTTCTCCAAAGTAACTACATGTCGACCAGAGGGTTTTGAAAATTTAAAACTAAAGTTAACTTCAGGATTGTCATCATCGATATCATCGACCTTTTCCATTCGGTCAAGCGCCTTTATGCGAGATTGCACCATTTTGGCTTTACTTGCTTTGGCGCGGAACCGTTCGATCAGTTTTTCTTCCTGTTTGATTTTAGCTTGCTGATTTTTGAATTGATTCCCTTGAATTTCTTCACGTAATGCTTTCTCCTCTAAGTAAAAACTGTAATTCCCTGCATACAGGGTCAGCTTACCTTTTCTGGCCACCACAGTTTTATTGATAATCCGGTCCAGAAAATAGCGGTCGTGAGAAACGATAATAATAGCTCCATCAAAAGCTTGTAAATAGTTTTCGAGCCATTTGATAGAGGGCAGATCTAGATGGTTAGTGGGTTCATCGAGTAATAGAATGTCCGGCGCTTGAAGTAGAATACGAGCCAGCATAACGCGCATTCGCCACCCCCCCGAAAACGTCGCTAATGGTCGTTGTTGTTCGTCTTCTGAAAAACCCAGACCTGCTAGAATTTCGTGGGCACGGAATTCGATATTATACCCGTCGAGTGTCTCAAACTCTGTTTGTTTATCACTTAATTTGTTTAGTATATCTTCCGAATAGTCGGTTTCCATCTTTTGTAACAAAACCTCGATTTCCGCATGTAGCTTATTTTGCCTTTCGAAGGCTTCCATCGCGACCTGCAAAATACTCTTCTCCGAATGATAGGATAATAGATCTTGGTTCAAATAACCAATTTTAAGATCTTTGGCCATCGATATGGTACCCCCAGTGGGGACATAATCGCCAACAATAAGTTTCAACAGCGTTGATTTTCCGGTTCCGTTTGCTCCGATCAGACCTGCCTTGTCGCCCGGTTTAATGTGCCAGTTGGCCTCATCGTACAGCGCACGCGATCCTATTTCGAAGGTTAAGTTATTTATTGATATCATTTCGGGTGCAAAAGTAATGAATATTTCTGCATCTTTGGCTAAATTTGTCGTCATGTATAAGCTCGTTAAACCATTTTTCTTTTCGATGGGCCCGGAGAAGGCTCATCATACGGTGACTTCTGTCCTCAAGCTATTTAATACGGTTTGGGGTTCTAAGGCTCTTTTAAGAACTCTTTACGCGGTAGAAGATCCCAGATTAGAGACGGAGGTTTTTGGCCTTAAATTTAAAAATCCCATTGGGTTAGCTGCCGGCTTTGATAAAAATGCAGAATATATTGAGGATATGGCCAGGTTGGGGTTCGGATTTATTGAGATCGGTACCGTTACGCCCAAACCTCAATCCGGTAATGATAAGCCACGCATGTTCCGGCTAATCGAGGATCAAGGTATAATCAACCGAATGGGTTTTAACAATCAGGGCGCTGAGGTAGCTGCAGGACGTTTGAAGTTTTTTAAAGATCGACAGGGGTTAATCGTGGGTGGGAATATCGGTAAAAACAAGATAACGGCTAACGAAAATGCGTTTGAGGACTATCGATATTGTTTCCATGCTCTTTTTGAGTATGTGGATTATTTCGTAGTTAACGTCAGTTCTCCCAATACTCCCGGGTTACGGGAATTACAAGAAAAAGGGCCCTTAAAGCAGATATTAACTAGTTTACAGGAATTAAACAACGAGAAACAACAACCCAAACCCATACTATTGAAGATTGCCCCGGACTTGGCCTTTTCCCAATTGGATGATATTGTAGATATTGTACAAGAAACCGGTATTTCCGGGGTGATTGCGACCAATACGACCATTGTCAGAGCGGGGCTTCGGAGCCGTCAAGATTTAGTTCAACAATCCGGAGGTGTAAGTGGACGACCGTTGAGAGATCGTTCAACGGAAGTCATCCGTTACCTGTCCGAGAAATCGCAAGGAAGTTTTCCGATCATCGGTGTGGGCGGGATTCATTCAGCGGAAGACGCTTTGGAGAAGCTTGAAGCGGGTGCCAGTTTAGTGCAGGTGTACACAGGATTTATCTATGAAGGACCTGCCTTGATCTCTAGAATATGTAAAGCGATCTTGAAAGCACGCGCAGGTTTGGATTAATGGCTTCTTTTATGACATTTGAAAGCGCCACTTTGATCGTTTGATTTTAAGTGGCGCTTTCTAATGATGAGTTGAACTACAGCTGATTTTTTTTGGTTAAAGTATAATGATCTTTCAGTTCGCTCTGGATTATATTTCCCTCCTGGTCAAGCATCATGAGCTGATTTTCTCCGACCTTTAACTTCAGGTTGACGTCTTTACCAACCAGATGGATGGAAGATCCGTTATCGTGCCACATGAATTTCCCATTGTCTTCCACGATCAGATCGCGTTCGAGATATTCGCCAGAGTAACTAAAAGTCTCGTCTGGGTTGATCACAATCGTCGTTTCAATTCCAGGACAATCGGCACACGGTACGACGCCTTGATACGTGCCACTCCAATCTAGAGCGTTTTGTGAATTGTGAGCCGGATCGATTAAAGTACTGTCCATTGTTTCCGTCACCTGTTCGGCTTCTTGTTCGGCCCCTTGACCACTTGCCTTTTGGCTCTCGTTAGAGGTACAGGCACTGAATGTTAATGCAGCAAGCATCGTTGCCGTCATGCAGAGCTTTTTCATAATTTTATTTTTTCTTTACCTAAAGGCTCCCAAAAATTAAGCCAACCCTGTGTGTTTTCAGACTAATGCACCGGCCAGTGATAGCCTCGAAAAGCGGCATCCCAAAACATATACTCTAACCGGCTTGCGGTTTGGAACGCATGAAACATGCGTTTCCTCATGTCCTCGGTCGTATTCTCCGCGAGATTGTCACAATAGGTTTTTGCTTTTTTAGCACCTTCCGCAAAATCTTCCCCTGCATAGGTATCGATCCAAGATTTATAGGGGTTATCAGCTCCCTGTTGACCGGCGTAGATATGATCTCCAACTTCCTTATATATCCAGAAACAAGGAAGGATAGCAGCTGCTGCAACTTCGATGGGTTCAAAGGCAATGCAACTTTTTAAATAATGTACATAATGATGGGCAATTGGTTCTAGCTGATGATTCGGATCAAGCGTTAAATCGAATGCTTTAAAATAGCTTTCATGTAATGCACTTTCGACGATTAAAGCATTTTTTCCAAACTCGAAAAAATCCAGCGCCATCTGATTATCGCTGGCCTTTGCGCCCAATGCAGCTAAGGCGCGGCCATAGTCTGCCAAATACATCGCATCCTGCAACATGTAGAACTGAAACTTTTCTTTCGGTAGGGTGCCATCACTAAGGTGTTCAATAAACGGCATGTCTAAAATTTGTTGGTAGAGTGGTCCGATACGCTGCCATGCTTCTTGTGTCCATTTCATAAAATCGGCGACAGATAAACCCGTTGTTTTTCAAATTCCCGGGGGGGAACTACGCCACGTTTCCTTTTTTAAGGTGTATAATTATTTGTTTTTATTTTACCCAGAGGGTGATTGATTATTCTCCAATTAAGGTTTGTGGGTCAAAAAAGTGGTTCAGCGGCCCATTCCCTTTTCCGATTTGGAGATCTTTTCCTGCAATAATGGCTTGATGAACGTAATCCAAGGCTCGATCAGTTGCTTCGTTGATCGGAAGACCTTTTGCCAGGAATGCGGCAATTGCAGAAGAAAGTGTACACCCCGAACCGTGCGTATTGTTGGTCTGGATTCGTGCATGTTGAAAATAACGCGCGGGTTGTTCCTTCTGAATTAGTATGCTGGTTAGTGTATCACTTTTCAGATGCCCGCCTTTCAATAGAACCGCCTGGGCACCCAAACGTAAAATCGGATCGATTGCGTTCTCCATATCAGCCAGGGTGTTTATGGGCTGGCCGATCAACACCGAGGCTTCGTCTAGATTCGGCGTAATCACATCGGCCAGGGGAAACAACTTTGAACCGATGGCCTCGACGGTATCTTGGTCTATTAAACGGTGCCCACTAGTAGAGACCATAACAGGATCAAACACGATTTTTCCGCGGTAGTCCGTTAAAAATTTAGTAATAATTTCGACCAGTTGGCGATGGTGGACCATACCTATTTTGATGGTATCGGGATAGGTGTCCTCGAAGATACAAGTCAACTGTTCTTCGACCGCTTGGACCGGTATTGAAAAAATGTTTTTGACGCCTTGCGTGTTTTGTATTGGTAAGGCCGTTAATACGTTCATCGCATAACAACCCAGGGCCGAAATGGTCTTTGTATCGGCTTGTATTCCCGCCCCACCGCTGCCGTCAAATCCGGCAATACTTAAAACGGTAGGGACCTTTTTCTTCGCTATATCATTCATGTTGGTATCCAATCAATTCTTTCCGATTTAATTATCTGTTCGCTGTTTGTCTCCATTGTTGTTTCAGGTCGGCTGCTGCTTTTTTCGGGTCGCGACTGGCACAAATCGTCGAAACTACGGCAACACTATGCGCACCAGCTTGATAGATGCTTTTGGCATTACCACTATTGATTCCACCAATAGCAATAAGCGGATAACTCGTCATTTTCCCGATTCGCTCAAGCCCATCTAATCCCCAAGTCGTTATCGTGTCCGTTTTTGTCGGTGTGTCGTGAATAGGACTTACACCTAAATGATGCACCCACTGCATCTGCCGATCTTGCAGTTGTGAGGCCAATTCTAAAGACCAACCGATTTTCAAGCGCTGATGATAACGGGCATAAATCTCCCCAGGCGTTAGGTCAGACCGACCGACGTGGACCGCCCAAGCGGAAACTTCCGCGGCAATATCTGGGAAATCGTTGATTACCAAAGGGATGTCGTAGGAGTCGGTGAGATCCTTCAATTGAGTAGCTCTGTCCAAAAGTTGTTTTTCGTCTAGATCTTTCTCCCGCAACTGAATAATATCCACGCCACCCTGGATGGCTTGTTCTGCTATTTTTAGCCAGTGATGATAACGGCATTCCCTTTCCGAAAGCACTAAATAAACGGGATATGGGAATTCAGGGTGTAACGACATATTGTTTTAAATTGAGGCGATCGTCCAAAGCTTTCTGATCCAAGTTATAGAGGCAATCGTATAAATGAAGTTGTAAAGTGCCAGGGCCAGCTGCAGTTTGCGCCGCTAATTCGCCAGCGAGGCTCGTTACCGCTACACCTGCTACGGTCTCTTGAAAAGGATTTGTACGCAACCCGAGGAATGCAGCAATTAATGCCGAGGCGGTGCAGCCTAGGCCGGTGACTTTCTGCATCAGGGCATTGCCGTTGTTCACCTCGACAATCCTTTTTTCCGATACAATATAATCCGTTTCACCAGATATACAGATGATCGACCCATAGCGTCGGTTAAGAGCCTTAGCGGCAGTTAATGCCACATGGCTATCCGCATTGCTGTCGACCCCCTTGCCCCCGGGGTGGCTGAAATTATGGATCGCTAAAATTTCGGAGGCGTTTCCTCGAACAACAGTAGGAGAGAAGGACAGTAATTTTTCAAGGCACTCGTTTCGTAACCTCGATATTCCTGCGCCTACCGGATCCAACACCCAGGGCTTTCCTAGGGTGTTAGCGAGATCTGCTGCTTTTACCATACCATCAATCCAAATCGGACTTAATGTGCCAATATTAATGACAAGCGAATTCGCTAAAGACAATACCTCGTCGATTTCTTCTTGAGCGTGGGCCATAACCGGTGAGGCACCGACGGCTAACAACGCGTTCGCGGTATTGTTCATCACCACAAAATTGGTAATGTTTTGCACCAGAGGCACGGTTTCTCGGAGCTGTTGCAATTGTCGATAAATGTCTATTTCCATGGCATTGCATTTAAATAAAATTTAAGCATGGCTTGGGGCGGGAATGTAGACGGACTAGTCTACAGAAAAGATCAATGCTTTTCCCTACGCCGGTATTAACCGAATCAGGTTCAAAGGGTTTGTCTCAATTCTTCGTCAGAATACCCCTAAAGCCAAACTCAAAGATACTCTAAAACTTCTGCAAAGGCAAATGAGCATTTTGGATTAACAGGTTGGTAGACGCCTGAAACACGCAAAACGGTTTGGAACGGCTCACCTTTGGGAAAGGATCCTCCTGCCAATACCTTGAATGATTATTGGAATCATACTAGCAAAACCGATGTGAAAAAACGCGATCTAGGATGGCACATAAGAAGATCAAATGTTGCAGGTCTTCCGCACGCAGAATCATCCCATTTCTTCGCCTTGTTGAAGAAGACTATTGAAAAGCACGACCACAGTTTTTTTATATAAAATTGCGTCCTAGAATTAGTGGGATCAAAAAAAGCCAGTAACGCGGGGTACTGGCTTTTTTGGTCATCTGGTTTGGTCAACTTAACTCACAGTGAACTGCATGTCCGCTTGAAACTTTACGTCTTCGCTTACCATTACCCCACCGGTTTCCAGTGCGGCATTCCAAGTCAGGCCGAAATCATTTCGATTGATCTTGCCGGCCACATTATAACCCGCTTTTTGATTTCCCCAAGGGTCTTTACCAATACCGCCATACTCGACCTGTAGTGTCACCGGATTGGTTACATCTTTAATGGTCAAATCGCCGATTAGGTCATATTTATTCTCAGCAGTCTTATTAATTTGTGTGGAAACGAATTTGATTTTAGGAAATTTATCGGCAGAGAAAAAATCTTCGCTTTTTAAATGTTGATCACGTTGTTGATTTTTCGTTGAGATTGATGCGGTGTCAATTTCGGCTGATATCTTTGCGGTTTGGAAATCGCTTCCCTCATTTTCAAACTGTACATCAAAATTTTCAAACTGACCTTTTAGGGTCGTGATCATCATGTGCTTTACTCTAAATTCGATTTCACTGTGTGCAGTGTCTAAGTTCCAATTTGCCATAGTATAGTTTTTTAATTTGTTAATGAATTCCTCTTGAATGTATTACAAAGATCAGCGTTAGAAAGTTTGTCTCCATTGATCTATGTTAAGAAAGAGACACCGTTAATTATCAGGATATTGTGGTGAGCGTTAGTTTGCTTTAGGACGCCCGTTTTTTTGATGTCTTGTTACAGCTTGTGACTGGCGGTGTCAAATAAAGAGGGAAAGGGATACGAATTCCATTAATGAACACATTCAGTTTGGCATAACACAAATGAAGAAAATCCCGAGGCGGGGAGCCTACGGGATTTTACCAAACCAATTATTAACCTAAATTATGAAATTATTTACTCTACTTATTGTTTCTTTTACACTCTTAAAACGCAAAGCAACTGTCTTTCGTATATGACGCTTTAAACGTTAACACTTTTTAACATTTGAGGCGTGAAGGGTTAAAACAGTACGGCATAATCTCCTTACGCTTATGGCGTGTAAAAAAGACGTACCTAATGGGGTGCGCCGAATAAATCATGCAAAGAAGCACATTCCTATTTTGGGACGATGCTTCCTGCATGAATTTGGCATTAGTTGGTGCCGCTAAATGGATTCTGATCCGACTCGGTTAGTGCTTCGTTATTGACAATTTCTAGTTGCGGAATCTGACAAAGTAAACGGTAGTCGTTTGACGGAAATGTTCCATACGGTTGTGCGGAACCCGGTACGTATTCGTTGAGGTAGGATACGCCCCAGGTGTAATGACCTTCTCGATAACTCGCCGTTTCCTGGTAGCGGATTAAAGGCTTCTGTAGTCGAAGCAGATCATAGAGTCCGGCAACTCCTTCACCAAGGAGCTCTTTCCGCCGCTCCACGTAGATGGCTTCAAGAAGCTCGGAACCCGACCCGGCAGTAGTCAGATTTTGTACGCCACGTGCAGATTGCAGCTTATTCAAATGGGCAAGACCTTGACCGTTGTTTAGTTGAGCTGCGGCCTCGGCCATAATTAATAACATTTCGGCACTGCGCATGATGGAGATTTCTGGACGGGTATTGCTTTGTTTCGCACCGTTACCGTCTCCGTAATGTTTGTATTTATCATAAGCCCATTTGGTAGCCCATTCCGAACTGGCATTATTGGTGCGTTTCCAGAACTGGTAACGATCTTCGTTTTTTTCAAAGAGTTCCTCATATTTTCCATCGGCGAAGAAGTTTAAGAAACTGTAAATCGGGCCATCGATAAAGCCCTCGCCATAACTTTCATCTTGGTTGAACCAAAAATTAAATTGCGTTCCCCCACCCAAGTTGTTTTGGTCCGTAAATTTGACCGCCCAGATAATCTCAGGATAGCTTTTGCTGATGACATCGTCAAAGCCGCCTCGGAATTGATCTTTTGACATGAGTTCGGGGTATTCATTATACACCTCGGTGGCCTCAGCCAAAGCTTTTTCCCAGTCATTCATCACCAAATATACACGGGCTAACTGGCCCGTGACGACATCCTGGTTGATAAACCATTGTCCCTCACGCGAAAAATCGCTTAATAAGGATTTTGCATCGGTCAGGTCCGTTAGGATCTGGTCATAGGTTTCCTGAACAGTAGCACGAGGAAGATGTTCGCCTTCGGCCGCCGACAATCTCAATATGGCGCCGGGTTTTTCCTTGGCAATCATATAGGTCTGTTGATAGTTTTGAATCAAGTGGAAGTAACAAATTCCGCGAATCGCTTTGGCTTGTCCTAAAATCGCATTCTTGTCCTCCTCACTGCCCTGTGCCTCGGGAATGTTCTCGATGACAATATTGACTTGATTGATAATCTTATACATCATCGACCAAATGGCATCAGACATTCCGTTGGCCTGTGTTTTGGTTGGGTCGTAACGGTAGGCGGTCAGCTGATTACCACCCATGTTGGTGTGGCAGAGCATGTCCGATCCACCTAAATCCACATACATTTGAAGACCGGGCAGGCCTGCATATACGCGATCGGTACCCTGTGTATTAAAATACAGTTGATTGTAAGCTGATGTCAGAATCATTTGCAGGCCATTTGTGCTTTCTAAAGCCACCTCATCAGAAGTATCTACCGATGAGCTTGTCTCCAAAAAATCGCTGCATCCACTAGTTACCCCTAGTGCGGCGGCGCATATGATGATTCGAAATTTATTGAATATTCTTTTCATGATTGAATTTAAAATGAGATTTGTAGACCACCGGTGTACACTCTTCTAGCCCCTTGCAGGCCATTGTCGGTGTCGGCGTTTCCGTTGTAGTTATTCCCTGATAATCCTGTTTCCGGATCGGAGTAGCGGTTCTTTGCTGCTCCAAAAGTCAATAGGTTGTCTCCCGATACGAATACTCTCAGGTTTGACAAAGCCAACCGATCCAGTAGATTTTTAGGCAGATTATAGCCTAATGTTACGTTTCTTAAGCGTAGATAGTCGTTTTTGAACACGTAGAAATCTGAAGCTTTCCGTGTGCTCGAATAATCATCATCGGACCATCTAGGAAGGAGTGCTTGGTCTCCTGGATTTTTCCAACGGTCTTGAACCAGATCCTGAACAACCCCAACGCCACCGCGCAAAGTCGTCTGTTCTGTATATGCGTAGTCATACATGTGTGAACCCAGTGAATAATAAAACATGAAGGAAAGGTCTATGCCTTTGTAACTAAAACTATTGGTGAGCGATCCATAGACCTTGGGGAGCGCAGAACCAGCATATTGATAATCATCCGTTGTGACGACACTAAAATCTTCGGTTGTGCTCCATTCTTCGTCCGCGCCCTTTACCCAATACTGCATGTTTCCAGTTTCGGGATTGACCCCAGCATTTTTCACCATATAGAATTCGAACAGTGACTTACCTTCTTCTACCTTGTATCCAGCTGTTCTATTGTCGTACGTAAATGCGCCACCGGGGAGATAGGTGATTTCATTCTTGAGCGTAGAGAGATTCGCATCGATTTTCCAGTTGAAATCTTCTTTTCGGATCGCATCGACACCTAAGGTAAATTCGAAACCAGAGTTTCGCAAATTACCCAAGTTGGTGTTTTGTCCGATGGCCTCACCAGCCTGTGCGGACAACGGTAGACTCTTATAAAACAATAAATCTTGCGCATTTCTGGAATAATATTCGACTGTACCCGTGATCCTGTTGAAGAGCGTGAAATCGAATGCGGTATTGAACTGCTGATTTTTTTCCCACTTAAGATCCGGAGTTGCGATGGCTGCTGGACGTAATCCGGCAACTGTGTAAAGATCGTCGGCGGAATAGACGCCTTGGTAAGCGTAAAGAATTTCTTCTCCGGGAATACCTGATGCGGTACGAGCAATCAATTTATCGTTACCTGTGGTACCGTAGCTGGCTCGGAATGATAAATTATCTAACCAGGCTATATCCTTTAAAAAGTCTTCCTGACTGATGCGCCATGAAACACCTCCGGAGTAGAAATTACCCCAACGGTTATCGGGATGGAAACGGGATGAACCATCTCGACGAACAGAACCTGAAACAAAGTATTTGTTATCGTAATTATAATCTACTTTTCCAAAATAGGAAAGCAAAGTATATCGATCGCGGTAGGAATCATTACTCCAGTTTCTGGTCGTCGAACCGAGTTCGTATTGACCGATTTGCATAATTCCCTCCCCGTATGAGGTATCGTATTAGAAGTCGCGGGAATAGGCTTCCTGGCCCGCCATCGCGGCAATGTTGTGCAGACCAAAATCTTGCTCCCAGGTCAAGATATTATTGAACGTGACAGATTTGTTGTCTGAGTTGGTTCTGGTGGCATTCCCGCCATTCGTGGTTACCGTAATTCCGTAAGGAGCCAATTGAGAAGCATCGTGTACTGCAGAGCCATAGCCGAAAAACTTGTAGGTATTGTTGTCGATACTGAGTGATGTTTTGAACTTGAGATTCAAAGGCAAAGTGAAATCGGCGAAGAATCGGGATGAGATCATGTTGCGAAGGTTATTATTGAAGCTCTCGTCATTGGGGTTGTCCTAGTAATCACCTCCGTTATTTAAAGCATGTATACCGAAGAAATTATTGGCATAGGTTCCGTAATCGAACATCCTTTCCCCCGTCTTTTGCGAATATTCCCAGTCGGTATTGTCCGCATTTCTCAACCAAGGCGACTGCATGCTACTGGTGAAGATAAGCGCTCGGCTGGCACCTGAAAGATTTTGTTTGGAGTTCGAGTAGGAGAGGTTACCACCCACCTGCAACCATTTCGTCAGTTGAGAGGTGATGTTTGCTCTGAAATTGTTTCGTTTAAAATATTGCCGACTGGCGTATCCGTTGTCATCAAGAAAGCCTGCGGAAAGAAAATAATTTGTTTTCCCTTCATTGGCCGTTCCACTCAGGTCTAGCCCGTAGTCCTGACGTAATTTACGCGAAAAGGCTGCTCCGTAGACATCATAGTCGCTTTCGTCCCAAATCATTTCTAGATCCGGATTGATGGATGGATTTCCATTCCCGTCGTGTAAAACATAAGCGTCATTGATATGACGAAATGGAGAAACATAGCTATTTTCGCCGTTCGAATTTTTCACCGATTTTAGCAATTTTCCCAACAGGTTTTCGCTCGCCCAATCGCCCGCCTCTTTTTGCGTCAATCCATATTTGTAATGCTGATCATTGTATATCCCTTCCCAGGTGTTCAGTAGCTGGTTGTAGGGATCCGCTTTGACGGGGTTGGCTACGGCGTTATCTGAGGTACCCCAACTGCTACGAAGGTTGATTTGCGGTTTTGCAGACGTCCCTTTCTTTGTGGTAATCACAACAACTCCGTTGGCTGCCCTCGAACCATATAAAGAGGAAGCGGCAGCATCTTTTAGGACGGTAATGGATTCGATATCGTTTTGCGCAATGGAATTCAATTGGCCGTCGAAGGGCATCCCATCCACTACATATAATGGATTGGACGATCCTGACATGGAACTGATACCGCGGATCTGTATGCGCGTGTCTCCGCCCGGATTCCCTTCATTATTCGTGACGTTGACACCCGCACTAGCTCCTTGCAATGCTTCGGCAAAGCCTGTTCCTGAGATCTTCTCGATTTGCTCTCCTTTGACAACCGAGGCCGAACCGGTGAAGGTTGATTTTTTTGCTGTTCCGTAGGCGACGACGACAACTTCGTCGAGATCGGCTACATCTGATTCTAAAGTAACGTTTAATTCGGCTTGACCTTGAAATTTAATTTCCTGTGATCGATATCCTACGAAGGAAACGATAATGGTAGCCTCTTCTTTGATATTCGATAATGTAAAACGCCCATTTTCATCGGAAAATGTCGAAACTCCAGTACCTTGAATTCGAATGGAGGCACCAGAAATAGGTCCATCCGCATCGCGGATTGTTCCTTGTACTTGACTTTGTGCCCATGTAGTGCCGACAAATGCAGTGCTTGCGTTTGTTGCGGCGGCATATCCAAAGGACGAGGCAAGAATCAAGGCTCTTGTTAAAGCTGATCTAATGGTCATTTAGTTGTGTTTAGGATTTAAGTAAATTTAATTTTGAGCCAAACTTATTAAATTTATTTAATTAAACAGAACACTTAAATCTATAAAGACGTAATTCTCCTCATATTGTGGGAGAGCGGGGGGACCACAACCCCCGCTTTGAATGGCTGATCGAAGATCGGAGAGCGGGATTTCTATTGTCGAAATTTCCCTTCATATCTTGACGCTTAGGTCCGCGGATGTTTTATCATTGCTTTTGCGATAGCATAGCTATCCTCCAAAAGCGTGTATTTTGTTATTCGTCCTGCTCCAATCCGCATATGGATAAAAAAGGGAGAGTCGACAGTAACGCCCGTGGCCAACATTTTGCTTCGAAAAGAACCGACGATCACTGCGTCCGAGCCGTCAATAAGAACGCGCTCTATACGGGAGGAAATTGGTTCAGTTGAACGCCAGAGAAGCTCATAGAATTGTTTAACCTCAGGTTTGAATTTTCGCTTTCCCAACCAGGGTACGGTTTCCCTATCACCTGGAACATCCCAATCTACTTCATCTGCGAACAGTTCTAAAATTTTCTCCAAGTCCCGAGCTTGAATAGATTCTGAAAATTTTTCCAATAGGTTTTTAGTTTGCTGCATAGTTTCCCAGATTTTTTAGAGATTTGTTTTGTAAGTAGGCCATTAATCCGACCCATCCAGCAACAGCAAGGATGATAATAATTCCAACAATACTGATTAAAGGAAACAGCGCGAGTGCTGCGATGATACTAGCGATCACCCATAACGTATCTACAGCAATAATTATTCTAGTCCACTTTGCATATACAGCTGTGCTGAAAGCAGTGACCATAACAAACAACGCGAATAGTATCAGAAACCAACCCGTGAATGTAAACGGAGCTGTTTGGTAAATCTTGAAAATAGTTGCAAATACATGAGGCATTATGACCAGCAGAATCCCTGTAACCCCCGAGCTGATGGCATTGATCAGCAGAATTTGTTTTAAGTTCATAGCTTTTTTGTTTTTGTGTCTTACAAAGGTATTTCCCATTAGCCGCTCCTATATTATCAATACACGACATCCTATTAACACTTGACGACAGCGGGACGGGTCTATGAATAATATCTCTATTTTTGTATCATGAATTATCAGGAGACATTTCTACAAGCATTGTTTGTTTTTTGCCAGGAAAGAGACTTAGATTCTTCACGTTTGGCGTCCATATTAGGACGAAATACCGAGATGCTCAATGCTGAGGAACTTTCTCCGGTTACCAACCGGCAAATGGAAACCCTTTGGATGAATATCGTCCGGGATTCAGATAATGCGCTAATTGGACTGCATTTTGGAGAAACAATGCAGTTAGCGGCATTGAGCGTAATCGGCCAAATTATCCAAACCAGCAATACCGTAAAAGACGCGCTTGAACAGGCATGCGCGCTCGTTCCTTTACTTACGGATCTCTACACCATGCGAATAAATGAAGGTCCGCAGACTTTTACAGTATCTTTTAAAAAAAATGAAAATCTGGACGATTTTCCCGTGTATTCTCAGCAAATGGGCGATTTTCTGGTTGCATTTACATTACACGAACTGAAAGGTTTGGTCATGGAAAAAGTACGGCCCATGAAAATAGAGCTACCTACCTATAATTCCCGCTATGATAAAATTTATGAAAATATATTACGGTGTAGACCTCAGTGGAGCGAAAATTATATGTTGGAATTCAAGACATCGTATTTAAAGTCAAAGATTATTTCCGCAAACCACGAAATCCGAAATCTACTTATTAGCCAGGTAGATAGGCAACAAGATACGGCAAGCGCAGCAGGAAGCTTTTCTAAACGGATTTTTAACTTTTTGATCGTAAACTCTTATTTGTATTCTCTTTCCATCGATTCTGTAGCTGACAATTTTAATCTCACGGTACGCACGATGCAACGAAAATTGAAAGAAGAAGGCGTATCCTATCTTCAGATCATTAGTGAGGTACGTAAGTCCCTAGCAATAGATTACATCAGGAACACCAATTCATCGATAAAGGAAATCTCTGTGGTTCTCGGCTACTCCGAGCCTAGCGCCTTTGTAAGAGCGTTTAAAAAATGGACGGGTAAAACGCCGTCGGCTTTTCGAACCCAAAAAGATAAATAAGGCGTATGAAACAACGGTGTCAGCGCTACCTTTAGGCCGAATCCAGCACCTGGATCACACAGTTCTGCGCCTCAGTATCCGGTAATACGCGGGCAATAACTCGGGGAAAACCGTTCAAATGATCAATACAGACAATAACCTATCGACTGTGGAATCGCTAACACCTGTTTATAAGCTTGTGATTTTTACGCCTCCCTTCGCTATGTTTTTGGAAAATTCTATCGGTTATGGTGGTAAACTTTTCTTAAATTATGCCGGTAGAGAAAATAAAGTCGAAAATTCAATATTGCCAATGGGTTTAGTATTTAAAATTGCTGAAAGGAAACATTTAAATGAAATCGTTCGGTTGCTGTCGGACGACGTTTTAGGTCGGTCCAGAGAAGCGTATGGAGACCCACTTCCAGAAGGGTACCTCAACGCCTTTGAAATTATTTCCAAGGATCCCTCACACGAGCTAACTATCGCCGAAAATGAGCAAGGAGACCTCGTTGGAACGATGCAGCTTAGCTTTATCCAGTACCTAACCTATCGTGGAGGCCTGCGCGCACAAATTGAAGCTGTACATATCAGACAAGAAGATCGAGGAAAAGGGTACGGTACCCTTTTCTTCCAATACGCGATTAATAGAGCCAAAAAGAAAGGCGCACATCTGCTTCAGCTCACAACCGATAAACAAAGACCTGAAGCGATTGCTTTCTATACAAAGATGGGGTTTATTGCATCCCATGAAGGGATGAAGATGCATTTTTCCGAGTAAAAGGGCCTCTGCGCATCATATACCAGACCACAAGGGGTGAATTGCCCGATCCGTAAACTTCAGCAAGGACAGGATATTGTCGCGAGTTCAGCCTGCCTGTATAGATACCGAGAAAGGACAGTTCTCTCGAGGATGGGGTGGTCTACTTATTTTCTTTTATCAACAAATGTGATCGGTTTTCGGCTTAGTGGATCGTATATCATTTTATGAAGCACGTCTTCATCCTCAAAGCTAATGGTAGGACTCACTCTTAATCGCGCTCTAAAATAGTCCTTGAGCTTGACGGAGAATTCATCACTACTGTCAGTGGAGTGGAGACGAATTAAGATCTCGTCGGTGCCGATTTCACTCGAGGATATTTCAATCAAGTGCAATCTAATCTCATCAAAATGTGCCACGGCATCATGCATTGCTGGGGGATACAATGTTGTCCCTTTGTATTTAATCATTTGTTGTTTTCGCCCTTCTACGGGCCCTAATCGATAGGTGTTGCGACCGCAAGGACAGGGACCGGCGTGCTTTCTGACCAGGTCGCCTGTTTTAAATCGTAATAACGGCATGGCTTCAATACCTAAGGTCGTAACAACCAACTCGCCTGTTTCACCATCCGGTACTGGGCGATCGAGCTCGTCGAGGATTTCAGTGATGATTAGTTCGGGATGCTGATGTCCTCCTTGAAACGCTTCACACTCGGTAAAGGCGGCACTCATCTCTGTCGAGGCATAGGTGGAGAACAAGGGGACGGGCCATTTTTCCTGTATCTTATTGGCCAGTAGTGTTGGCCTGAGGTCAGCCGTTCGTAGCGCTTCGCCGATACAGATAATCCCTTTGACAGACGACGCGATGTGGTCAATGTTATTCTCTTGCGCATAGTCGATTAATTTGAGAATAAAAGAGGGTACAGCAATCAGATAATTTGGCTTATATCGCAAGATTGAATCCCATTGCAAAGGGGGCACGCCAGCGCCTACTCGTATGATTCCCGCGCCCAGCTTCCTTAACCCTAAAAAATACGCCATTCCCGCCATAAATCGCCTATCGATAGTCGTCATTAGTTGTACGAGATCTCCTTTCTGCACGCCTGCACATTGAAACGATAGCATCTCATTGTAGGCCAGTCTTTCCAGGTCCAGGTCGGTGAGACCAAAGGTGACGGGGTCGCCAAGCGTTCCGGACGTGGTTGAATAATCTAGGATCTCTGATTTTGTAACACAAAGGAAATCCTCGTTAAAAAGTTGTAGGTCCTCTTTGGTCGTCACGGATATTTTGGGTAGATCGGCGATCTGTTGTATGGTCGCTAATTGTATATTTTCCGTCTTGAATTTACGCTGATAAAAGGGGGAATTATCCTTGAGATAGGCGAGCTGCTTTCTCAATAGGTTATTTTGAAATTGCGTAATTTCCTTACGACTTTTACTTTCTATCGTTGGCACCATATTTTCTTTTTAATTTATGGACTCTTTTTTCTAGTTGCTTACTTGCTTTTTCGCTACTGACTTCCTTACTCAAAGCAAGTTCATAATAAAATATCGACTTTTCCCAATTCTGATGGGCATAAAAATAATCACCCAAATACTTATGGGTTAGCCAAAGGTTAGGATTGGCTTGCTCGAATCTCAACAATTCTACCTCAGGGAGGCGATTGGCGGTTTCGATGGCCCGGTCAATCTTTGGAAGATACGCTTTGTAGCTTAAATAGTCTTTGAAGGTTTGGCTGTGTATTATCGGGGCAGGAGGTAGTTCCAAAGAATCAATCGGTTGGATCGGTTCCTCTGAGTTGAATACTTGATGGAGATCATAGGCCTCGAATGCACCGAGTTGATACGGACTATTTGCGACCCACATGATCAGTTCGCTCGGGCTAAAAATGACCGCATGATGGGCTAGGAGCTGATTAAGCGCTTTTTCATTTCCCAAACCAATATCCGCTCTATTTTTGCCGGTTTCATCACGGAGTACTTTAGCTATGTCCATCGGTCCATATGTGTTGTTCTTTGAAAAGGATTCTTTCAATTTTTCCATCCGATACTGACTGTGTGAAGTGGCGATGTGTTCGCGGTTATTGCGGTCATTCTGGAAGGCAGGTGATTGGAAATGATTGGTGCAAAGCAATTGATCGCCTTGCACCTCAAATACGTCCATTTTTTTGGGGCTGATTTCGATGGTGATCGCCCGGTTATCTTCTGCCGAACCGATTAACAGCGATTCGGAAATGAAAACCTCGAAGGTCTGTGCAATAGCGATTGCCTCTTCGATGTTTTTAGCCTGTTGTAGGATATCCCGAGCGACAATAGAGATGGGTGTTTTACCTTTCAGTGGGGTCGATGATTTTCCGGCATTTAAGGTAATCGTCAACCCCTTTTCGTTCATCCCCGACACCACACCTATCATACCCGCCCACGAAACGGCCGCGTATTTATAGCCTTCACTCGGTTCGATGAATTCAACAACCTTATTTTTTGCAAATTCTTCATTAACATAGAAATCGAAATTTCTACCGATCAAAAGTTCGCCATGGGGTGTCTGACTACCCCAAAGAGCTACTGAGGAACAGCCCACCAGCATCAGGTCTTGCATGGCATGGCCAATGTCGTGAGCACCGTGAAGCAATAAGCTTCTCTCGTATTTGTTGCCTAAATTTTCGTATTGGTCACCCGCATGTATGGAAAGACCATAGAGCTCTTTTCGATAGTTCAATGGAATATCGTTCAGTATACTTCGATGATACCATTTTAAAACCTGGAGTAGGAAACGCTGTCGTTTTTGCCTCGGAACCAGTTGAGAGACCTTTTGAAACAGGGCCCACTCTTGATATCGGAATAGGTCTTTTGTTAATAGCCCTTTTTTATACCCTAGACCATATCCATGTCCGGTAACTTGCAATTGCCAATTACCGTGTGGCGATCGGCTTAATCTATCTTTTCCACTGATAACCACATCGATTGTGTCGAACTCTTGTTCGAAACGATCGATTTCAGAATGGATGTTTCGAATGGAGCCGCAGGAAGCCAATAAGATGGCCAGTACCATAGCACTAATCCCCCGAAGCATCGCGTAATTGTTTGAATACGGTGTCAAAAAATGAATCTCTTCCCAAGATTTCACCGGCGGCAAGGAATCCGGTGATGGTGACACCCAACAAGCCATGTAGACGGACGTCTTGCCCTGTCAATACCAAGTTCTTAACCTTTGTTCTCGGGGAAATTAGGCTAACCAAGGGATCAGAAGCTTGCTTTTCAATGCCATACATGGCTCCCGATTCGGAACCCAGATAGTCGCGATAGGTTAGCGGAGAGGAGGTGTGCGTTGACATTATATTGTTTTTAACCTGAGGAATATAGAAGGCTAAAATGCCGATCATTTCTTCAGCGATCTGCTCCTTAAATGAGGTGTAATTCTCCCCCCGTTCTTGTGGATGACTGACGGTGTTGAGGGACCTCTTCCATTGCTCTACCTGTAGAGGTTCCATGTAGGTCAACATCGAAATATTGCTGGTGAACTGCTGGTTTTTTTGATGAGGACCGCAGGTAATCAATAGCGATTTTGGTCGAAAGCCATCCCAGTTCCTTTGATAACTGAAAGCGTCTTCTACCGCGTCAAAATGATATATATTATGATTAAAATAGGGAACCGTATCGGGCTTGAGTACGATATGGGTAGAAAAGGCCGAAGGTCCTTGATTCAATTTCTCCAATCGCCGGATATAGGGTTTATCTCGATTCTTCTCATCAAAAAGTGCAAAAAGACTGTGCGGGTTGAGATTCGATACAAAATGATCCGCCTCATAAATATGATCAACTGTTTCGCAATTTTTGATGCCATCTTGCTCAAAATTTAGCTTAATAACCTTTTGATGCGTAAACAGTCTTGCGCGGTTCAGTCTCAATTGCCGTGTAAATGCTCTGCTGATTTGACTTCCGCCCCTGATACAGCGCCAAGCGCTTTTTATATAGGAGTTTATGATGAGTGCATGCATGTAAAAAGGCGCATCCTCATGTAAACCATACAAGAATCCATTGCCCAGAAGTACCGCTTGAAGTTTTCGATTGGATGTCAAACGGGAGATGATTTCATGGCAGCTTGGTCGCATCATCTGCTCATCGTAACCGAAGCCTTGCCGGCCCTCGTATAGCGGAAATTTGGAACAATAGAACTTAACTTCCTCGATGTATCGCTGCAGGGATTCCCGTTCTTCTGGGAAGCGTTTTACCAGTTGGGTAACGAAATTGTCATAGCCTTGAGCCTGAGGATAAGCTACTGGGTCCCCTTTAAATCGTATAATATCAAATTGATTCTGGTCAAGTTGCTCGAAATGGATGTCCTCTAGGACGTCCAAATATGACCAGTATTGCCCCAGGTTCTCTTGCCGGCCTAAGGAACCAATATAATGCACACCGGAATCAAAAATCTGCCGATCACGGACAAAGGTCTGCAGATTGCCCCCATACTGATTGTTTTTCTCCAGTATGCAGACTTTTTTACCCGCCTTTGCCAACAATAGACCGGTCACTAGACCGCCCAGTCCGCTTCCCATAACGATCACATCAAAACGCCTAGTTTTTTTCATTTCTCTGATAGACGGTATAACCTTTTTCCTGATATTTGATATCGAAATCTACAAATTCTTTTGATACGCTTGAACAAAGAATGATGATTTTTCGAACATGGTGGGGAACCTGAAGGTCGAATTCCTGGATATGGGATAACAAAAGGACGTCTTGTTTATCCCAGAGTTCGTCGCTTTTATTAACATAGGAAATATGGAATCTGTTGTTGATGTAGCTGGCCCTGCTGATGTCCCGATGTTCCTCGACAGTATTGAATGTACATACCCTCCTGGATGGGAACTGATGGACTAGTAAAAAATCGATTTGACCAAAATCGCTGGTGATGTGTGCAATTTTGGATTTTTCATCAATTTCCCGAAATAATTTGTAATAGAGTTTTTTGTGTCGTTTGAAGTCCTCTTTTATTTCCGAAGAAAGATTAGCTTCTCGATACAGGTAGTTGAGGAAGAGTTTCTTTTGAAAATAATTTTCGTCTTCTTGGTGGAACCTAATCTGTTTGAATGATTCTCTAAAGTTTTTCCCAATTGATTTAGCTTGTTCGGTATAATGACGGCTCGAGGGATCTTTTGTAAAAAAGAGGGGTTCACCAACATGGATGTCGGATAATCCGTCGTAAACAATAAAGTCGCCTTTTGGTAAAATATCCGCATTGCCATGAAGATAGATCGGCGTCAACGGAAGATCCAGCTTTTGCGCAAGAAGGAAAGCTCCTTTGTGAAAACGATGGATTTCTGAGCTTTTCGATCGGGTACCTTCGGGAAAAACGACAACAGAGAATTGCTTGCCAATTCGTGCACTTAGCGTCCCCATTTGATTATCGATTCCTGCCGAAGTCGGTATGAAACCAAGGAAGCGGACGGCTCGTCCAAAAACGGGGGAGTTATAGACCCAATCATTGACCAGGTAAACAATTTTAGAATGTAACATCGTCATGCTAAGACTATCTAAAAATGAGCTATGATTGGCAATGAGAATACTTTGAGGCACTCGTTTTAACCGTTCCTTATTGAAGATCCGCTTACGAACCCCGGGCTTAAGGTACAGCACGGAGGTCATGTAGCCGGACACCCATCTGGAAGAGAATCCTTCTTTCTTTGCTCTAGGAAAGCGACCTATCCAAGAGAGGCAACGGATTAAAGCAGATACGATGACACTGGCAATTGCGAAATACGTAAATAGCAAGACCGATTCGATTAATAGACCGAGAGTAGCAGGGGATAAACCTTTTTTTACTCGGTTGAAAAACAGGAATTTAAATAGTAATGGGTAAAGCACAAATGTAATCAGTACCGCAACACTCACCCCAATCAGTGCAATTGCGGATATAGATTTAAGGGCGGGATGTTTGGCAAATATCAGTGCACCAATGGCTAATATCGTCGTTAAAACTGCCAAGATAATGGATGTGCGATAAACAGGCATTTCATCTTTACCAGTCGTGTACTGTTTTTGCAAAGCACTTGTCATAAAAATAGTGAAATCGATTCCATGACCAAAGATCAAGGTGCAAACGATCGTACTAAAAATATTGAACGGAACGTTTAATAACCCCATCATACCGGCGGTGATAAAACTCGTCAAAGCAATGGGGATCGACGCGACAATAACCAGTTCGATTCGTCTGTAGAAAATAAATAGAACCAGGACTACGGCCATAAAGGAGTAGCCGACTAAACTATTAAAATCCGTGATAAGATACCCTAAGTATTGTTCATTTAGAGACTGCCGATCGATCACCATTACCGGCTGTCCCTGGTTGGATTTTTCAAAATTTTCAACAAACGAGTCCCTGCGGTCCGGATGAACAGAGACGATCGTCGATAGAATAGTTTGCCCCGGGGATTCATGTACAAATTCTCGGTAGAAATGCGCATCCAAATCTCGGATGGAATCGAGTGTAATGGGTGAATAGCTTCGACCGAGTGCACGATAGAACGGTTCATGGGTGTTTTCTATAAATCCCTGCGCCACGCTTAAACGCTCAATACGATTGATCGTCTCTTTCTTTCTTTCATCGGTCCAAAATTGCTCCCAATTGGCGATCGCGTTTTTTTGTTCTGCTAAACTCGGAACCAAGCTGCTGAGCGATCGGTGCTGTATTACCTCAGGGCTACGCTCCAACTGATTTTGGACGATTTCCTCGCGCTTGAGTACTTCATTTTCCTGATCTCCGTAGCTGACAATAAACAGTGTTTTAAGGACATCGTCTCCTGGGGTTAATAAACGTTCAGCATCTTGTTGATCCTCAGGGATATAATTTATTTTGGTTAAATCACCATCAAAAGCGACGCGATGGTAAGTAAATAGACTGATCACAAGCAATAGGAGTGTTAACCCGATTAAGACTTTATTTTTTTCAAAAGGGTAGCGCGCCACACGATCAATAAGGTGTGTATGCGTTATACGCTTTGCTGGATAGACATGTGGAAGAATAATTAAGGTAAATGCGGCGGTTGAGACAACAGCTATACTCGCGAATATACCCAAATCGACGAGCGCTTCGGAACGGACAAAAAGCAGACATAGAAAGGCGATGGCTGTGGTCGAACTACTCATCAGTAGTGGTCTGGATACATCGCGAAACAACTGTCGTTGATTGTGGCTTTCTTTTGAATGCGTTAGAAAATGCAAGGCGTAATCGATCGTGATTCCAATCAAAATGGCCGATACAGAAAGGGAAATAGCGGATATTTCTGATCGGAAAAAATAAAGACACAACAGCCCAAAGAGTCCCCCGAATAGCGACGGAATCATAACAATGATCGGCACCAAAAAATTGCGATAGTAAACAATTAACATGAACATCAGTAGGCTCACGGAGATTACCACGGTGGTCAGGATATCTTTCTTGATTTGTTTAGCATTTGCTACAGCGATAAAAGCGGACCCAAAATAGGCGATTTCAATCCGATTAAACTCATCGTTTAAACGCTCTTGGATCGAACGAAGATGCCCGACAAAAACGGCGTTGTTTTTAGTTTCCGTACCCGCATATTTTGGATTGATAAAAAGATATAACTTGGATTCGTCTTTTGAGAATAAGTAACCGTCTTGAAAGACAAAATCGGATGGACCTTGAAATTGTTGCAACTTTTTTAAAGCGATAAAGGATAGTTGCAGTGGGTCGCCGATGATGATATCCTTCATCATGGAGCCACCCACGCCCATTAGCGTTTGGTGATTGTTTGCGATCTGGGAACGCATGTTGTCGAGATGGAGGCGATCTTCAATCTCTTGATAGTCCTGCGGATTGAGGTAGAGGGGTAAATGGTTATAGATGAATTGAAAGGATCGATCCAATACGTCTTCATCCAGGTATCCCTGTATATTATGATAATAGTCGTCGTAAATATGGACGCTATCCAGGAATGCCTGTGCTACCTCAACGAGTTCCTCGGTTGTGGTATGGTCTTTCTTTTCGAAGATGACTGATATCTTATCGGTAAAAGACATGTGTTGAACGATGTCGGTCGCTGTCGTTGCCTCTATCGATTGTTCACGGGGAATGACCCGATTGATATCTTCATTGAAGTCGATAGTTTTAATAATCATTAAACTACCAATAAGAAAAATAATCCCCAGTCCTAGGGTGGTCCGAGGATGACGTTGGATCAGTTGAAAGATGTAAAAAAAGCTATTGGACATCCTTTTTGGCTTTCCGGCTGTAGAATTTAAGAAGCAGGTAAGATAACGCTCCTATACCCACCGATACAAAAATAGCTAAAAGAAAACTGCCTAACACATATTGGAGCAGATGTATTTGAATAAATGCGCCATCGATTTCCCTTAAATTGAAATGCGCGGGATGCTGTAAGGGAAGTATCCATCCTCCAATCTTCAACGCCAAGAAGACGATTACCGGAATCATCGGAGGGATACTGATATTAGAACCCAGAAAAGCCAACGCTATATTCAAGCGTAAAGCTGCCGCCAATGATAGACAAAGGACGGTTTGGAACCCCCAGACCGGAATAATACCGATGAATAGACCTAGCGCGAGGGACATCGCCTTAATCTCAGGACTATCGTTAGCCTGTAGCAAGTCTTCCTTCAGGAATCTACTTAGGCTTTTTTTTTTAATTTCCGGAACAAGTCTCGGGGTTTAATATATAAAAGAGTAAGGATGACCAGAACCGTATTCACGATGCTAATCCGTGTGAAATCTCGAAACGGTCTGAAATGTGATACGCGCTCTTTTGGGTCGTAGAGAACTTTTATCGGCACATTTTTTACGGAAACCCCCTTCCATGCCAGACGAACAATTACTTCAATTTCGAGTTCAAACTTATTGGTGTATAGGTTTTTAGGAATTTGTTTGAGTGGATATAGCCGGTATCCTGATTGTGTATCTTTTAACCGTATCCCGGTTTCGAACCAAAACCAGAAATTAGAAAAACGATTACCGAAACTGCTTTTCTTTGGTATACCGTCTTGTTCCATGTCGCGGTTTCCGATCAACAGAACAGGCTCCTGGTGCTTGTCGAGCTCGTTTAAGAATATCGGGATATCATCGGGGTAATGCTGTCCGTCAGAATCGATCGTGATCGCATAATCGAAACCGTCCGCCAGTGCCTGCTGGAAACCCGCTCGCAAAGCGGTGCCTTTGCCACGATTTACCTGCTGATGGAGAACCTTCAGCGTGTAGTACTGAGAGAGGATGGCAAGGGTTCGGTCCGTGCTACCGTCGTTGACGATGTAGACGTTACTCGTGTAGGATAGAACGCCATCAATGACCCGTTTGAGTGTTTCGCCGTTGTTAAATGTGGGAATAATGACGCAGCCTTTTTGTTTATGACTTAAACTACGCATTGTTCACAGAGCGGCTAAGTAGTGTTTGAATTTTTAGGGCCTGGGTTTCCCCAAAAGACGCTATTCCAGAGAGCTTATACTCGGTCTGTCCATCTGAAATTAAACGCAGCGTAATTTGGAGGTCAGGATGAGTGAAAGGGTTAATCAGTGCCGTGAATTTTACATTTTTGCAATGGCGGATTTTAAGCGGATTACCGATCGCCTTTTCTGCAAGTTCTTTGAAAATTTGTATCATGCAAACTCCAGGAGTGATTGGGTTATTTGGAAAATGTCCATCAAAAACCGGATGATGTGCATGCAGATGTATTTGGGCTTCCACCCGGTCACCTGTAAACACAAAGGCTACGATGGTATAGAAGTCTGGTATAAGCATAAAGGTTGAACGCGTTGGCTCCTTCACAAAATTACAATTTAAACTCGCTATCGCTAATTCCGGGATTAATTTTCTTGTTTTTTAATGTGAATACCGTAAAATCATTTGATTGTTCAACGATCTTGATCGTTGAAACCGTCAATTCATTGGCCTTAAAGCCGAGTACGACCTCCTTAATAAATCGGGCCATATTTTTGTTCTTAGGCGTTAGTACAGCTGTTTTCTCGTGCTCATCTTTAAAGAAACTGATATCAAAGTTGGTGCTATCGAAGATCTTTATACTGTTTGTTCCCAGCAGGAGACTTTGTAGTGGGCGAAAACGTCTGTTTTTATTCAGATCAATGGTAGAACGTTTCCCTTTATCGTCTTTCAGGTATAGTTTATCTTGATCGAAAAGCATCGCATTCTTTTTTGGCGCATCGTATTTCCACAACAACTTCGTTCCTTTGAGTCGTAAAATGCCGGAGGAATGGACCGCATTCTTCAAGATCGAAATCTGCTTACTTTCGTCAAAATTTGCGGTCAAACTGCTGATCGATTGGGCCTGCTGTTCAACTTGTTCCTTAAACCGGTTTGCCTCGGCGGGACGCATTGGTGTTTGCGCACAAACCCAAGTGCTTGCCAAGAGCAACGTCGAGAAAAATATTCCTTTCACCCTATTCATGTTCATCCATTTTCAACAAGCGCTCTACCGTGACAGACCGCAAATTATTTTCCTTGAGTTTAATCATTAACCGTTCCAAAACTTGAACGGTTCGTGCTGAAGTATCGTGTAATAAAACAATATCTCCCGGTTGCAGACGGGGAAAGATTCGGTTTAATATCCTGTCTTCTTTCCGAATTACAGTATCTAATGAACGAATACTCCATCCGATAATATGTTTTTTTTGCGCTAAACAAGCCTTGATTACTTTGGGATTGGTCACGCCGAACGGAGGGCGGTACAAAGAGCCATTTGACTGTGTCGCTTTGGCTAAAGCCAGGTCGGTTTCTCTGATTTCTCTTTCCATCTCTTGGGAACTGAAAAATCCAATGTTTTTAGCGTGACTATAGCTGTGATTTCCAATAGAATGCCCCTTTGCTAAGATCTTCCTAGCGATATCAGGATACCTGTCGATCTGTTTTCCAATACAAAAAAACGTTGCGCGCATCTCGTAGGCATCCAGCAGGTCCAATACTTGACTGGTATAAGGGGTAGGACCGTCATCGAAGGTCAGTGCGATTTCTTGATGCCGGTTGTTAGGGGCTTTATACCAAATTTTACCAAAATAACGCAACCGCATGTCGAAGACTCCCCAAACGGTCAATCCCAACCATAGGACGGCCACCAATAGCGGGCCCCAAATAGACGAATAGCCGTATAGCCATGCGATCATGATGATCAAAAGACTCGACGTCATCAGGTAAAGGAGGTATCGGTGTTTTAACATTTTTCTAATAAAACGAAACTGTAATCCGTTCCTTGTGCTTGGTTTATCAGTAAGATCGTTTCTATCGCTTGAGGTTTAATCCCCCGGTAAATCAAGCTTTCTGGCAACCTCTGACGACGGACAATTTCGGCCGCGGCTTTTAACCCGAACGCCGACGCGGTATCAAAAGAGCCCGAGATATGCTGATAAAAACCGTGGCAAGTTGTTGGGAAAATCGCCGCAAAAGAATCGAAATAATGCTGTTGCTGCTGATCTGCATTGTAGCCTAAAAATAGGATATCGATGGCGGAACGCTCCCGTCCATTCCGTTTTAAAAATTCATCCACCTCGGTCATCGCGCTTACACGAGGATGATTAAAGTAGTGCACATCGAGCAGTCTGGCGTAAGATTGATTACTTCTTTGGTTGGACAACACAAAAAAGTTAGCGCCTTCTGATGCTGGGACGCCTGCGGTAACTGGGTTTTTGAAATGGACTTGATCCGACAAACCTTTGTAACGCCCGGCCAATTCGAACAGCCTGTCGAAGCCAGGTGCAGATTCATCGACACCGCCCACCAACACCTGACGGTCCTGAAAAGTGGACTGTTGCCAGGCGTCCAATAGAGCCGATTCGAAAGCGCTAGCCCCCTGCACATAGGTGAAATTATAAGCCTTACAGCCTAGATGGATGGCGATTTGTGCACCGACTGCATTGTGGGTAGATTGAATAAACGAAGTGGGTGCTAGGTATTCCTCGTCTTGGTCTAATACCGCATTCAGAAATTTTTCAGAATCCTGTAAACAACCAAGTCCCGTCCCTGTGATAATCGCATCGAGTTGTGTGATTCTGGCTTCCTGCATGGCTTGCATCGCCGCGTGAAGGCTCATTTTGACCCCTGGCGCCATTCTGCGAAGCATGCTTGAATTAATTGTTTTTTTGTAATCTGGATGTACGGCCTTGTTTCTCGGTTCAATCGCCTGAGGTGTATCCTGCAAGAGATCGAAACCTAAAGGCTGGATGCCGACTGAGCCTATGCCATTTATATAACAATTTGCCATTAGCCTTTTGAGAATATTAGACTGGAACAATTGCCACCAAATCCAAAAGAATTGGAAAGGACATGCTGTAATTCCACATGTTTGACTTCCGTGTTGGGTAGGAGATCCAGCGCTTTCATTTTGGTGCGAAAGTTCAAGTTGGGAAAAACTGTGTTTCTCTGGAGTGCGAGTATGCTGTATACGGCTTCAATGGCACCCGCCGCAGCTAAGGTATGCCCCGTATAAGGCTTTGTAGAGCTAAATAAAGGGGGCGTTGGAAACAGCCGCTCAAGAGCTCGACCTTCCGAGAGATCGTTATTGGACGTTGCGGTTCCATGAACATTGATATAGTCAATATCTCCCGGGCTTAATCCCGCAACGGATAAGGCTTCTTTCATCGCGAGGTAGGCGCCTTCACCGTTTTCTGATGATGCGGTCTGATGAAACGCATCATTGGCATTTCCATATCCCGTCAGATAGGCCCAGACCGGCTTATGGTGCTTGCTTACTTGCTCTTGGGATTCTAAAACCAGATAGGCAGCGGCCTCTCCCAAATTCAACCCCTTTCGATCCTCATCAAAAGGGGTGTTATCGGAATCCGATAGAATCATTAACGTATTGAACCCGTTGATGGTGAATTTGCTTAAGGCATCTGTGCCTCCTACGATCACGCGATCGAGCAGACCGCGCTGAATATAGGTTGCACCCAACATGATCGCATTTGCAGCGGATGAGCAAGCCGTTGAAATTGTTGACACCATACCTTTGAGATTCATAAAGTCGGCCATTTGATTGGTTCCATCTCCTGCATGGTGACTTGGAATATATCGCCTGAGGTCTGATTTTTTGACATACTGTTGAAAGTATTTTTCGGTCAAGTCCATCCCGGCCACACTGGTGGACGAAATAAGTCCGGTTCGGACGGCGTTTATTTTTTCGATTCCCGCATCTGCCACCGCTTGTTTGGCCGCATACAATCCTAATAGCGCTGTTCGGGTCAGGCGATGATTTTTGGGGAGGTTCAGCAGATCCTCAAGCGCATCGTTACTGGTCTTAATTTCTCCGACTCGTATATGACTCGCCTGCTTTGTTTTTAGGTGTTCAATTCCGGAAATGCCGGGTTTTTGTTCGACCAATGCTCGAAAGTTTTCCTCGACGGTCATTCCAATCGACGAACAAATTCCCATACCGGTTATTGCAGTCCGAGTCGCCATTGATTCTACTTCGTACGGTTTTGTTCAATAAATTGAGCCAATGTATTAATCGAGCGAAATATTTTCTCGCTTTGCTTCGGGTCGGACATTTTGATACCATACTCCTTGTCCAGAAGAACAATCAGTTCCAATGCGTCGATCGAATCAAGACTTAGACCCTCCCCAAACAAAGCATCTTCGTCTTTAATATCCTCGGCCCGTATATCCTCGAGGCTTAAGACCTCAATAATTTGTTGCTTCAATCGTTCCTTTAACTCTGCCATTTTATCCTGAATTAATAATCTTTTCTATATTTTTTTTGCTGTGTTCTAATGTCCCCTTGATTTCGACTAAATACAGGTGGGCAAAAAAATCGTCTTTCAACATTCTTAGCCGACCACATAGTACTTTTTTTGCTTTCCCACTGTTGATTAAAAAGCTGCTATAGGACATGATATAATCCACTTGAAAACAGTCCGAAAGAAAAAACATACTTTCGGATTTGAACTGATGCCTGATGCTGACTTCCCCAATACAAATGCTCGGCAGTGTGTATACGAACACCGCCGGACTGGGAAAGAAATGCTGTGGCTCTTGGATTCGTTTTTGATGCTGAATATCGGTATCTAAACTTGCTTCTTTATTGCTGAAAATTAGGGCAACCTCCTTTTCTGTATTATCGGATAATATAATTTCCGATGCTAGAAAGGCTAATTTAGATAAATTATCCATTTTGTAAAACTTCGGATAATGAATGCCTAACTGCTGATACAGCTCCTTAGAAAAAACCTTGAAGTCCGTCGAAAGACCCTCAAGATACGTTTGGCCGTTAAGCAAAACCGTTCCTTTCTTTAGCTGTACGTATCGACTGATCAACTGCATTCCTGTTTAATCCTTAATCAACAACATCGCGCTATTACTTCCCCCAAAACCAGAAGCCGTTTTTAAGGCTACTTGAATATGGCCTGCGCGTCCATGTTTGAGCACATCAATTGGCATCGAGGTGCCGAGCGCATTAAAACCAATAGTACCGATTAGATAATTATTACGCAAACAAGCGGCGGTCAATATACCTTCCAGTAGGCCTGACGCACCAAGGGTATGTCCGAAATAGCCTTTAAAGCCTGAAAGCGGTACCTGAGCAAGACCTGCCCGATTGAAGGCGATGGCCTCCATGTCATCGTTATAAAGTGTTGCCGTGCCGTGTCCAACGATATAGTCGATTTGCTCGGGCCGGACCTCCGCTTCTTTTAATGCGTTGTTAATACTTAAAAAAAGACCTTCTCCAGTACGGGATGGGCCAGAAATATGGTTTGCATCGTTGATGTTTGCATCTCCCGCGATTCGTATACTATTTTCAAGTTTTTCACAAGATACGTAACAAGCAGCGGCAGCTTCACCTAGATTCACACCCTGTCGATCCCGATCATAGGGGCGGCAAGGGTGTGGACTCAACGCCTGAAATGAATGGAATCCGGATTGAACAAAATCCGAAAGCTCATCAACGGCAACCAGGTAAGCGTCGGAAAACAACTCCATTTGCAGATAGCGCTTGGCGACCGATAGCGCCATTAAACCCGAGACGCAAGCATTATTGACAATCAGGGGTGGATGGTGAAAACCGAAATAAGATGCGATATTTTGGCCTAGCGTTGGAATATCACTTTTCTCTTCTTGACCGGTAGCTAGCGCATTCACATTGCCCTTGGTCGTTGCAAGAATCAAAAGCGAATGCTCGTCTATATTTTTTTCCTTCAAAAGCGGCGCTAGTGCGGCAATTGCCATCCTCTGGATTCGGGAAGTTTCCGTGGGGAACAAGGTTCCGTTAAAGAACTGATCCAGGGTTTCTTTTTGGATTCGGCCAACATAGGTCGGGTTCATGTTTGGGTGTGCCGGAGCAACACGCAGGCCAGTACGTTCCGCCCGAAGCGCGCCAAAATTTTGCGCTGTGCCGAGGCCGAGTGGGCTGACCATATTGGATTCCTGTAGATAGACTGCTTTCATGCAAGACCGACTTTTTTCTTCCATTCCGTGAGAAAGTCAGGCATGGTTAACTGCAGATTTCCATCAAAATCAGTAAATACTTGTATCGTCTCACCGATACAGACCAATTCGTGCCTAGAGTTGAAAATCTCAAATTTGAAAATCATCTTGGCAGCGGCACAATCCATATAAGAGGTGACGATATAGACATCTTCAGCATATCGCAGTGGCTTTTTATGCTCGCTATTCATTTTGACGATCGGGGTTGCATAGCCTTGTTCTTGAATATCTTTATAAGATATGCCATAATGCCGGCCAAAAGCTTCTCGACCATCCTCGAAATAAGCAATATAGTTTCCATGCCATACAATACCCAAAGCATCGGTTTCGTTAAACTTTACTTTGAAATGTTCAGTATGCTGGAGAATTCTATCGGTTGTAAATCTTTCTTTTCGTTTATTCATCCCATTTATTCGGACGTTCGACAACTACAATCAAAGCAAACATAACGTTTTCGATTTGGGCTATCAAGAAATTGGATTGGCGATCACTGTTTTCATTTTTCCTTTCGCTATTAATCGCCCGTTTTCTGTACATTCAATTTCGACTAAGGTAACTCCTGAAAACTCCTGAATCACCTGTATGCGCGTAATGATCCGATTTCCCACTTTCGGACAGGATAGAATATCCAAATTGTTGATACTACCGATGTAACCAATTGGGGCGTGCTCCCGCCGTAAATAATAAGAAAAACCGGTGTGCAAAGCAATAGCTTGAGCCATGTGCTCGATCAGGCCTGTTTCCTGCAGGCAGCCATCCTTAACGAATAGATTATCATTTTGAATTTGTAGTGCTGCCTTTAGACGGGTTGGCTGATAATCCAGCAAGGAGTCTACCATCAACATGGGGTGACGCTGGGGAATACACTGGTGAATGATGTCTAAGGCATCGATAGGAAATCTGAGTTCATGGTCCATCTGTTATAGTCTGCTATCTGAGGAGGGTAAATTTACGAAATATAGCTGAATTCTGGGACGATGAATACGATCGTCTCGCGGGGATTTCGTTCGTTGTTTTTTTCTACCGAATAACCCAAAAAGCCAAAGGCAGGTTTTGGCTAATTTTTATCCAAATCCGACTTCCAAAAATCGAAGAAATTAAACCATTGATAGGGGTAACGTCCCATCATCTCTCCCATGCTTTCGGTATAGGCTTGTAGCACAGCTTGCGCATCTCGGTGCCGGATCGCTGGAGCTCGACGTGTATAGAGGTGATAATGGAGATTGGATTCTTTCATCACATACACAAAGGCGATAGGGGTGTTCAGTCGGGAAGCAATCATAAAAGTGCCCGCCGGAAAAAGCGCTTCTTTTCCCAGTAGTGGAGCAGGTAATGTTTTAGCATCGTGTAAATAGCGATCTCCGGTCAGACAAATCAGCTCATTTTTGGCCAGTGCAGCCGAAATTTCAAAGATATGCGACAGGTCCTCTCGGATATGAATGAAGTTGATGGAAGAGCTGTCTTTAGAAACACTTGCGAAATAGTCCTTGATTACCTTTCTTTCTTGATCCGCAGCAATAATATGAATTTGATGATCCAAATCAATGTCGGCTAAAAACTTTTCGGCAATCTCAAAATTCCCGATGTGTCCGCTGATAAGGATTCCCCCTTTTTGTTCCTGAAGCATTTCTTTGAGGATGTCAATTCCATCGAAATCAAAAGTGAACTTGTCACGAAGGCCGCTGTAGATGGCGAATTTGTCGATTAGGATTTGTCCAAAAACAAAATAGCCTTTATACAAGGCGATCATTGATTTTAGCGCGGAGAAATTTTGTCGATGTCGGTAATAATAAAACATCGACTTTGCCATTTTTGGGTAAGCCAAGAGGTAGTAAAACGCAACAGGAACCAAAAGTCCATAAGCCGCCTGAATACCGATTTTTTTTATAATTACAACAAAAATCTGGTACCCTAATAACGTACCTTTGGATTGACCATCCCATTGGCTCATGATCAATCTTGTTTAACCAAGATTTTTCTTTCAATTAGATCGTAAAAATCTTGAAAAGAGACCACAGTCGCGAAGTCAGATTCCACCAGTTTCACACCGAAGTTTGATTCGATGATTACCACCAGGTCAACGTAATCTAAACTGTCTAAATCTAAGGTGTCCTTTAGGTTCTTTTCAACCGCAATGACTTCCTGATCAATTTCAAACTCATCGACTAAAATATCGTTTATTTTGTTGACTATATCTTCGATTTGAATATTCATGTGCACTATTATTTGAACTTCTTAACGATCATGGCAGAGTTGGTTCCACCAAATCCGAAAGAATTGGACGAATATACATCAAAATCTTGATTTTTAGTTTCCGTTACTATATTCAACTTTGATGAGTGTTCATCAGGGGTTTCAAAATTAATATTCGGAGCAATAAAATTATTGTTCATCATTAAGGTTGAATAGACGATTTCACTCGCACCGGCCATCCAGCATTCATGGCCGGTCATGGATTTCGTTGAACTCACATAGGGGCGGGTTTCACCGAATACCTCATGGATCGCTTGAGCTTCATTGGCATCCCCAACAGGAGTAGAGGTTGCATGCGCATTGATATACTGGACTTCTGAAGCGTTCATGCTTGCTTGTTCCAAAGCTTTACGCATCGCGCTTGCCGGGCCTTCCACGTTCGGTGTTGAGATATGCCCTCCATTGGAAGAAAATCCATACCCCACGACCTCGGCGAAAATGGGTGCGTTTCTGGCCTGAGCGCTTTCCAAACTCTCTAAGATCAGAGACGCGGCTCCACCACTAGGCACCAATCCGTCGCGGTTAGCGTCAAAAGGGCGACTGGCTTTCGACGGGTCGCGCTCGTTCCGAGAAAACACGCCCAGCCCATCAAAACTGGCCATGGCGTATGGGTTGATCTCTTGCGCTCCTCCGCAAATAACCAGGTCCTGCAATCCGTTTTTGATCATCATATGGCCCAAACCAATGGCATGTGACCCGCTTGCGCAGGCGGCGCTGATGGTCATATTGATTCCCCGGACGTTGAAAATCGTCGAGAGATTCATGGTAACCGTTGAGTTCATTGATTTGAAAATAGCACCTGAACCGATCAGAGCGGTGTCTTTTTTCGCCCGGACAATATCCGTCGCATCGATGATTGCTTTTGAGACACTATCATTCCCATAGATGAGCCCGATTTCCCTGGCATGGAAGGTGTCAACAGGTATGTTTGCCTCCCGGAGCGCTTCCAGTGTGGCCAGATAGGCGTATTCAGTTTCCTCACCCATTGTTAGGCGTTGGCGACGGTGGAGCAGGCTTTTTAACTCAGGGGGTGGAACTTGACCCGTTAACGCTGACCGAAAACCATACGCTTTACGATCGGCATTGAAAACGATGCCGGATTCGCCGGTGTATAGGGATTGTCTCACTTCATCAAGACTCGTTCCGATGCAGCTATAAATCCCCATTCCTGTAATCACAACTCTCTTATTCATCGTTTATGAATAAATCCCTCCGTTAATATTAATGACTTCTCCTGTAATATAACTAGATTTTTTTGAAGCTAAAAATGACACTAAATCAGCAACTTCTTCAACCTTTCCGAATCGATTAAGGGGTATGAGTTTCTTCAAGTCCTGATGCGCTAGGTCAGAGGTCATGTCGGTCTCAATAAAACCTGGGGCAACAGCATTAACTGTGATATTCCGCTTGCCAATTTCTTGGGCCAATGCTTTGGTGGCTCCAATCATCGCCGCTTTTGCAGCGGAGTAGTTTGTCTGACCAGGTGTGCCTTTGACGCCTGAAACCGAAGCAATATTGATGATCCTGCCATAACGCTGATGTAACATTTTCTGAATCAAGTGATTTGTCACATTATAGAAGCCCCGCAAGCTGGTTTGAATCACCGAATCCCAATCGTCTTCGGTCATCCACATAAAGAGGCCATCGCGGGATATTCCCGCATTATTAACGATGACCTCGACAATTGCCCCAGGATTTTCTTCCTCCCATTTCCCTAGTGTTGTTTTGACATGCTGGTGGTTGGAGACATCGAATTGGAGAATTTCGCCTTGACCACCGACCGCCTGAATCTCTGACAAGGTGTCCAACGCTGCTTGTTCATTGGATTGATAATTGACCAAGAGGGTGTAGTCTGTGTCCTCAGCCAGTTTCTTACAAATGGCGCGTCCAATTCCTCGTGAACCGCCAGTTACTAACGCGTATTTTTTTGTTCCGGTCATCTTAAATTGTTAATCAATTCGGTGTTATCATACCATTGCCCTATCCGGTTTCCTCCTGTATCCATAAATCCCGCTACGCTGCCCCCGGCATCCTTAAATTGGTAGTCCATCGTTAGTTTTCCTTTGTCGTTTTGCCAGGCGATGAATTCTCGTCCCGTTTTGTTGATGGATCCGATTTTCTTAGGACCGCTAACCTGTGCCAGAGGTTGCGCGAATCAAATTGAATGCACAAATAGGCCTGAAAACGGGGGCTTATATTTAAGTTCATGCGTTATAAAGATGCTCTTTTAACTGTTGAATTATAGGGTACATCACGACATCTTCTTTGAAAACCGGGACAATTGTCCTGATTTCCTGGTACTGTGCTTTTGAGGCGCTGCTTAAACGATCCTCAATTTGCAAGGCTTCAACAGCCTGCACGATAGCCATCCATTCGATTGCGATCACTTCAAAACTATTTTCGATTACCTTGCTGCAAATAACAGCAGCATTCGTGCCCATACTGACAATATCTTGATTGTCGTTGTTGTTCGGGATACTGTGTATGTATAGAGAGGAGGAAAGCGCCTGGTTTTCTGCAGTCGTTGAGGTCGCCGTAAATTGGGCACCTTGCATGCCAAAATTAAATCCCAATTTACCTAAATTAACAAAAGGCGGAAGGATCTCATTAATCTTAGCGTTTAACAGGTAGTTTAGTTGCCTTTCGGCCAACATCGATAACTTGGTAACCGCTAATTTTAAACGGTCCATTTCAAGGGAGACGTAGTCGCCATGGAAGTTGCCCCCGTGGTAAACATGGGCGGAATGCGCATCAACGATTGGGTTGTCATTGGCCGAATTGGTTTCCTTCTCAAGGACACTTTCTACACTGCTAATCGTATCGTAGATGGGCCCAAGTATTTGAGGGACACAGCGCAGGGAGTAGTATTCTTGTACTTTGTCTTTGAAGATGTCTTCTGAGTTTTCGCCGTTATACAAGTGTTCCTGCCTCCGTTTGATCAATTGGCTGTCTTCTAGGTGACGACGCATGGATTCGGCAATTTCGCGCTGACCGATGTGTAATTTTGCACCATTCAGTTCAGCGGAGAAATGATCGTCATACGTTTGCACCAGCTCGTTGATAAGACAAGAAGCGCCTACCGACCATTTTAATAGTCTTTGAGCATGATAACAATTGACAATGCCGATGCCTGTCATCACCGATGTGCCGTTGATCAAGGCCAATCCCTCTCGGATCTTTACCTCAATCGGTTGCAAATTTTCTAAGGCAAAAACCTCCTTAGTCGATTTGCGCTCCCCCTTATAAATCACTTCTCCTTCGCCAATCAACACCAGGGCCAAGTGCGCTAGCTGTACTAAATCACCACTTGCACCGACACCACCATGATCGAAAATTAACGGGATGATGTCACGATTAATTAACTCCTGCATTAATTCGACGACTGAAATATGAATCCCGGATTTACCTAAAGACAGCGTATTTAATCGAGCCAACATCGTCGCTTTGACCTGCGTGACCGAAAGCGCGTGTCCGGTGCCTGAAGCGTGACTACGGATGAGGTTATACTGTAACTGCAACTGATCGCCCTCCTGGATTCTATACTGTGCCATAGGACCAAAACCGGTATTGACACCATAGATAACTTTATTAGCCGAGTAGGATTTTAGAAAATCGTAACTTCCATTAACCCGTTCAATCAGTGACTGACTGATTGCTATTTTTTTGCCTTCAAAAAGAATTTCATAAAAGTCTTTTATCGTTAAATAGCTGTCAATAGTCTTCATTCACAATAATTAATTTTCTGGTTTTTAATTGTTCCAAATGTCTGTAATTTTGGAACAAGTTTTTATAGAGCAAAAATAGGACTTAATTATTATTAAAAGCTATGGAAAAAGAAAATGTTGACGTTCTTATCATTGGAGCCGGACCAAGTGGTGCGGTGGCTGCGGGTTATTTAAACCAGCAGGGCGTGAACATTAAAGTCGTAGAAAAGCAAAAGTTTCCCCGAATTGTTGTGGGGGAGAGCTTGATTCCTAGAGTGATGGACCATTTTGATGAAGCTGGGTTATTAAAGGCGCTAAGCAGTTTTGATTTTGAGAAGAAACCGGGTGCCCGTTTTATTCGAGGAGAGCAGCAGTGTGTATTTGATTTCAGTGAGAAATTTGGCCAGGGGTGGGATTGGACCTGGCAAATTCCCCGAGCCGATTTCGATAAGGCGATGACCGATGAGTTACAACGCAAAGGGGTCGATATTGCCTTTGAAACCGAAGTGGTGGATATCCAATTTAACGGGACAGATTCAAGCACCCAAGTACGCGATAAAACGGGGGATTTGTCAACAATCGAGGCTAAGTTTGTTCTCGATTGCAGTGGCTACGGAAGGGTACTGCCAGGTATGTTGCAACTGGGCGCACCTTCAAAATTAAATAACCATTCCGCTATATTTACCCACATTCAGGATGTACGTCGACCCAGTGGGGAAGAGGGTACACAAATTTCCTTTGATATTATTGATACGAAAGTTTGGCTGTGGGTAATCCCGTTCTCTAACGGTCGTGCCAGCGTAGGTATTGTTGGTCCTACAGATTATATTGAAGGATTATCCAGTAATCCTGATAATCGTGAAGCCATGGAGCAGGCCGTTAAGCTATCGGACCACTACGTCGGTCGTTTTGATGAACTGCCCTATGAATTTGACCCAATCCGGCTTAAAAATTATTCCGTTTCGGTGTCTCAATTTTACGGCGATGGATATGCCTTAACGGGGAATAGCACAGAGTTTCTTGACCCCGTTTTTTCCTCGGGTGTCTGTTTTGCGACCGAGTCAGGAATTTTGGCTGCAAAACTAGCCAAACGTCAATTGGCAGGAGAAGCGATCAATTGGAAAGTAGAATATGCCGACTACATGCAAGCAGGAATTGATGTTTTCAGTACTTATGTGAGGGAGTGGTATACAGGGAATCTTCAGGAGCTGTTTTTTCATCAGCCGGAGAACCCTGATGTCAAGCAAAAAATATGTGCTGTGCTAGCGGGATATGTGTGGAATAAAGATAACCCGTTCGTTGCTAAACACCACAATATCATTAAGAATATGGCTTATTTAATCAAGAAATAGGGGATTGGTCCTTCGAAAATCAGGTATCCAGTGCTAGGAAGGATAATGGCCGCTAATCGCATTTTTTTCATTTCTGTGCCCGCTGGGAGCCACTAGTGTAGTTTCAGTGTCTATGTTCCTCAATGTCCTCTCCTTGAGAACAACTGGAACGAGTTTTTAGGAGGATACCCAACATAAGATAGTTACGAACAGCAAAATAGCGAGGGGAATCCATCTCGCTGTAGTATACTTAGACCCTGCTTATAAGCGTTTAATATCTTATCTGATATACACCATTTCTCTTACTATCTTCCACTCTCCGTTGGTCTTCTTCCAATAGATATTAAATAAAAATTCTTGTTCGGTTTCCATTTGTTTCATTTTTCGGGTCAATACAATAAATCCATTTTCTCCGTCATTGTCTGCATAGTGGAACTCGGCATAATTGTTTAACGGTTTTGCATTGCTGGCTTTCAGTTTTTTGAAAAACGTCATATTATCCCCTTTGCTCAATATTTGGATATTGTTCTCTTTGTCAATCCGTATGAACTTCAGATCTTCGTCGTAGATATTATTCAGAAATTCCAAATTGTAGGCCGTTCCGTTATCAATAAGGCTTTGGGTTAGGTCCTTAATCTCTTTGTCAATGCTCAAAATCCAATTCTTTTAACTGTTTATCATTTCTATTAATATACGTTAGCTAAAGTTAAGAATTTTCGCCGCTTAATCGGTTCGGTTTCTGGGAAAGTTATATTTGAATATGTATTTATCTTGGGGCAATACTTCCCTGCACAAGTCTGAATTACTCGAAGATTAGTCATGTTTTAATTGTCAATTTTTTGCGGACGAACTTACGGGCAGGAGAGGAGGGGGCGCTCGCAGGCGATTCTCTCAGTAACTCCCATGAAATAAACAAGATTACTTGGAGTGCTAGTCGACATGCGATTTCTATCAAGGCTATTGTAGCTTTTAAAAGTGGAGTAATTGAAGAAATTAGTCGAAAAAATATTGGTAGTTTTGTTAATATAATGCTGCAAGCAGGTTCAAGTTTTTTTAGAAGGGAAAATAGGCTCAGAAAACGTGTTTTTATTGTTAAAGCCGGAACAATCATTAACACAAACAGGAGAGACGGTTGCCATAGCCTTTAATAGTGATGATGCAGAAGCCGGAGTATTGTTTCAAAAAATTCAAAATTAATTAACAATGAAGGGAAAAATAGTTACGATAGAAGGATTAGATGGTGCGGGGAAATCCACTCAAATCGAACTGTTAATAAACAGATTAATTGATTTAAATATCAAACACAAGTTTATTCACTTTCCGATGTTAAACCAGGGCACATATGGTAAATTGATTGCCGAATACCTAAGAGGAGAGTTAGGTCCTTTGGAGCAGGTGCACCCGAAGCTTGTTGCCCTATTGTTTGCTGAAGACAGAAATGAGCATAAAGCATTACTGAATGAATGGTTGAATGAAGGATACTTAGTTATCATGGATAGGTATGTCAATTCAAACATTGCATTTCAATGTGCTAAAACCGAAAATCATCAAGACAAAGTTGAGCTAAAAGAATGGATTTTGGATTTTGAATTTAATCATAACGCGCTCCCGCTTCCTGACATATCCTTCTTTTTAAATGTGCCTTTTCATCATATAGAGACCTCTTTGAGCGCCTCAAGAACTGGCCTCGACCGTGAATATCTTAATGGGAAAAGAGACATACACGAAGACTCATTGGATTTACAAAGGAATGTCTACAAAGAGTATCTGAGGTTGCTTGGCGATCAGGAAAGCTTCCATGAGATTGCATGTTTTAAAACCGATTCTGACTGGCTTGCTCCAGAAGAAATACATAAGGTAATATTTGACCAGATCCAACAGTTTGACTTGCTTGACGATGGAAGCAAAAACGTACTGGCTAAATAAGAGCGCTTATGTGGAATGACGCAAAGCCAATTTGATATGATAACGACAAAAAAGTATCTTTTACTGCAGTTTGAGGATAATATCCAGCAAGAAGGATTATTCTGGAGGATCGTCAGACCGGATACTTTTATAGACTTATTGAGGCTTCAGGCGGGTAAATCCTCAAAAAAAGGTATGGACGATAAGCTCGCCGTAGCAGTAATATTGGTTGCTGTAAAAGCGCTAGTAAATGGAAGGCTTGGTATAAAAAAATACACCGCTGATTATAAACGGTTGAATAAAGAACTATTTGAAGAACAAGATACGATACGTCTACAAGTCGATCAGATCTTATCCAACAGTTTATTAAAATCAGAAGACATTCTTCAATCTTCGCCTTTATCCGATGATCTGGATTATTTCAGCGTCCTCAACGATTTAGAAATGGGTCATTATTCATTGGAGGTTTTTGAGCATATATTAAGCACGTTCCTGAGCTATATAAGAACAAAACACCCGTAAACTTCCGCATGGATTTTTATGGTTTTTGATTCATGTTTAGCGTGAAATAAAAGGTGCTTCCAGCTCCATATTCACTTCCCACCCAGATTTTACCTCCTTGTGCTTCTATAAATTCTTTGCTAATGCTTAATCCCAAGCCTGTGCCTTCTTTCTTCGTGCCAGGAATACGGAAGTATCGCTCAAAAATCTTCGTCAGATACTGCGGTTGTACCCCTTGCCCGGTATCAGTTACTGAAAATTTAATCTGATTATTTTCCTCCTCGGTCTTGATATAAATCGTTGAGTTTTCATACGAATAACGGATCGCATTGGAAATTAGGTTAGTGAGTACCCAGGCTGTTTTTTCACTGTCGGCAGCAATAACGGATATCGCATTATCTGTTTCGATATGAATGTTTTTGTGGTCAGCAGCAGATTTATTTGCGCTCACCGCATAATCAATAATAGGATTTACTTCAGATGGTTGCAGGTTTATCTGGATTGATCCGCTTTCTACCTGTGTGATATTCAATAATTCTCCGGTTATTTTCAGCAGACGGACCGTATCCTCTTTGATTCCTCTAACCAATTCCTTCTGATCTTCATTCAAATTTCCTACCAGCTGATTTTCCAATAATTGCAAGCCCATTTGGATGGAAGAAATAGGTGTTTTAAATTCATGTGAAACTGTTCCCATAAAATTTGTCTTCGCGAGATCTTGTTCTTTGAACGGAGTAATATTCCGCAACAGTATAGCTTGACCGATAAATTCGCTATCCTCTTCTCCGGTGGGTACAATATTGATATCCACGACTTCTTTTTCGAAGTAGCTTTCCTTCCCGTCTGCATAAATTTTCAATTGTTCAGTTGTCGAACTTTCCGCTTTTGGAAGAAAAATATCTTTAATAATATTGCGGATAAGGTCATTGTTAACAACTGCATCCTGTATTTTTTTTCCAATGAGGTCTTGTTTTCGTAGTCCCGAAATTTGCAATGCCTTTTCATTTGCAAAAAGCACCTTTTTGGTTTCATCGATACCAATAACGGGGTCGTGTAGATTATCAATCAACGTTTCAATTCTTTTTTTGCCTTTTAAGATTTTGTCCAGTTTGCTTTCGGAGTATTCTTCGAGTTTTTCAGCCATGGTATTGAATGATTTTGTCAAATCCCCAAACTCATTATGGCTTTCGAAATGCACGCGCTTGTGGTAGTTCTGTGCTGCGATTTCCTTTATACTTTCGATCATTTCCTTGATTGGGTTGGAGATGTTGGATGGTAGATTTATCAATAGAATGAAAGCAATCAAAAAACAGAACGCTCCGGTCAGAGAAATGATTATAATTGCCTTTAGGGCAGTCTCATCCGCGATATCGCTTTTTCTATTGATGGCTTCCATGTTCAACCGCATGACTTCACTGATGTCTTTTCTTATCGAAGATATTAAAGCCGTGTCTGCAGGCTGTCTCTGGAGTTCGTTAAAGTGGTTAACAATCAGGTTTGTAGCCTTAAGTTCCCCTAGCTCAGTTATATTACCGCTCTGCAAATCCAGATTTTCTTGAAAGGCATCAATGATTTTGATATGAAGACGGCTTTATTTAAGATGGAGGCTTCCGCAACCGACAGACGCCCCAGTCCAAACAGGACGTCTTCAAAAACGATCGGTCTTTAAAAATTTTTATTTTAAAAATTGTGTCGGATGCGATCTGTCTATATAGATTAAATAATCAAAATCATCAATTATCCTGCGGTATTCAAATTCATTTTTCTTTTTCGATGCACCGACAGCTCTAAACCCTATATATTCCTTGATCCAGTTTAACTCTTCCCGCGTGTCACTCCTAATTTTTTTTAGGTCCAGCAGTAAGATGGGATCATTCAACTGATTTAAATAATATTCAATGGTAGTCGGGTAGGCAGTTTCAGCGGGATATTGCGTGATGCCGTTTTTCCCGCTCGCCGTGTAAGCGCCATCAAAAAAAGTAAAACCAACAGATATATACTTATCTCTTAAAGAGTCCGCTAAAACCCTCCCAGCTGAATGACCAGTCCTTTTCAAATGCTCATTATGTGCTGTAAAAATTATTTTCCCCAAGCTCTTATTATAAATATCATGAATATTTACGGCCATTAAACTATCTCGCGTTTTGGGAGAGTTGATTAAATAGTCTTGTATAATATTTAAACATTGCACGATAGAATCTCTTTTTAGAGAACTATCGAGTTTAGTAGTTTGTGTTTGAATCAAGTTGAGGATCCTATTTAGACTATCGCTCTCATTTTTTAAAATCGTCTTGTGTCGCGTCTTATAAAACCGATCATCAATTTTTTCCAGATGGAGAGACAACTCATTTATTTTGGAATGTAGCAAATCGTCATCTTTGAATTGTTCTCTTAGCACCTTGATGGCGCCAGTATAAAACTGATTATCGACCCCTTTGAAAGTCACATTTTCTGGATTAGAATTCCTAACGGACAAAATAAACTCTTTGAACTCCTCAGTATTGTATACCCAAAAATCCATTATTGAGAAGAAATCGAATTCTTCATGGGGATTAGCACTCAAAACGTCAATAAGCTTATTTACTTCGGCGTAACCGGCTTCCAGAGCGATTATGTTAAACTTAGGATCAACTTCTAAAATGTGATGAACGATTCTCTGCCTCAACTTCAAAAGCTCACTTGAGCCATGCGTGTTTTCTCCCAATCCTATAATTTTGCCATCGGTTAAAATTTCATTAAATAGCTGCAGGTCATCACCAGTTGGTGTGAGCACAGCGGGGTCTATGGGATATACGAATTCTTCTAAAACCTTTCGCTCTTTACGATCTAACTTCTTTGTCCTCAAAACAACGTCGTTATATCTGATTTCATCACTATAGATCTCAAATTGATCGAACCAAGTATTGGACACATTGTGAGAATAACCTCCAAACAATATTTCTGCAGTTTCCTTAGGGACGGAGCCTTCAACCTCATATTGTTCCCAATTTTCAACCGTATGGTTTGCTATCAGATTGTCTGATTCTATAAATTTTATCAAATTAGAATTCTTATCTACGAATGATAGTAATAATCGTATCTCACCGTTGCTGTTCGCCCCATTGTGTTTAATCATACTCTTGATAGACAACCTCTTGTTAAGTAAACTATCAGAATCGATCGTTTTTAAAAAAAAAGCAGGGTTTTTACTAGCGGAATTGGATCGAATATTCAAGCTATAATTGCCGTTATACTTGGTTTTATTATCCAACAAATAGTCATAACTAGTGTTTCCTTTGTAGATCTGCTCAACGTTATTTGAATAATAGTTATCGAAACTCAAATTCATGACCGTTTGTTTTTGTTCACAGGACCACAAACCACTAATTATGAAAATAAACAGTATTCTACAAACGATTTCCAAATGCTTTACCACAATAAACTAGATTAAATCAAATTCTTAGTCAACATTACCTTCGATTACCCGTTTCAGATAATAAACTATATAAAAGCCTTCAGAAGCCAGTTTAGAGGTGTAAAGGATATTAATTTTTTAGGGAAGATTACACATGTATTCGCCCTTCCACCTCCCAAAAAATGTCTCAATAACTATTGGGCCAGGCTTTAATCCGATCACTGGCTTTGCTCCAAAAAATCAATTTCGAAGACAAAAGGAACAGTACTCATTCTTTTATGCAAGTCGTGTGGACTGGTTATTTTCCCTATAAATTGTTTTCTCAGTATTTCGTCGACTCTAACAATATCGTTTAACTCCAACTCGATTGCTGTGTCAAAAATATAACCAATTGCATGAGGTTTCCCGTTTTGGTAAAAAGAAATTTCAATCCTTAATTTTTCCTGACTTTCTTTAAAAGAATCCACTTTATCACCTAATGTCTGAGTTACAAGCTTAATGAATTCCTTTCTGTTTACGAGTGTCCGTTCCATATAGTTGAGAGTAGGTTCGTATGACTCTACTTCCGGGTTATTTATTCGATAAATGACATATTTTTTTGCCGTAGTTGCTTCGCTAACCCGATAGATCGACTGTCCGATCTGATAGTCTCCAGGCTTTAATTTTTCCTGTATCGGATAAATTGAAGCCACATTTATAACGCTCATTAAAAACGTAAGATAGAATACTGTTTTCATGGTCCTTTTCGTGTTGTTGTTTATCTTAAATACTGTTCGATCAAACAGATTACTTAACGTGTTGTGCGGAAGGATTAAAACTGCCGACATATCGACGTCGTTTTTATGTCTGCTATAATAATGATTCAAAGCTCCGATTAGTCCGTACAGAATACTGTCAAGACCCGATGCCGAAATAGTGAAAGGGAAGTTGTAATTATTAATATAAACTGCATTAGCTTTCTTCTAAATCTGTTTGGTTTTTTGTCGAGCCACTACTCAGGACTTTTTTTGAGATAATTATAACTCTTGCGTTTGTGTTTTTTCTTCAAAACTATTTATGTTACACCAATTACTGAGTTCGGTCAATGATTGAAGCGATTTTCGATTTAATTATTCTTTTTATTCCAATAAAAATACCAGGTCCGAAAAAAGAATTGAAATAAGCGTCTATCCATCGGGTAGCATTGGGTTTCCAGCGCTCTAATTAGTCAAGCTGTCCGCTTCTAAGAATAACAAAAACCCTATAGCAGCAAATACAATTGACCTAGCCAACACATCAATGATTTCTTTTTGCTTGAATAGATTCAATTCTCTCCATTTTATTTTCTCATTTTTAAAATGAGGTATAAGATTCGTGCGGCTCTGCGAAATAACGTAGCAGATTGCCTATCCAACAATTGGTTTTAAGTAAGGAATATACAAAAAGTTACGCTAATCGCTATATTCGAACTTCATTTTGTTTGAACTAATCGAAGGATGAGTGGGATTTTTCTTATCTTGTTGATATCACAACTCACTTCAAAACCTAATTAAGTGCTTGATGTTCTAACGCAATGAAAATAAATCCAAAATCAATCATATACTGCTTCGCTATAATTTGTGTTTTATTAGGCAATCAGTCCTTTGCTCAGCAATTTAGAGTGCTGGATTCTGTTGTATCGATTATGGAAACCAACTCGATATACCGGGAAAAATTCGACAAGAGTAAATATGATTCTTTGCTAACTTCAGATTTAGATACCATGAATGATGTCAAGGATCCTGTTGAAAAAGTAATTCCCATTATTCAACAAATATTTGCTGATTTGGGGGATAAGCATGGCGGTTTGTTTTACAAAGGAAAAACCTTTAAGGGATTCCAGGGGCAGGATAAGAGCTCATCGTTGATTAAATATGCACTCGACGAACAGTTTGCATTTAGAACCAAGATTATCGATGACAAATACTCCTATGTTTCGATCCCTTCTCCCCAAATTCCATTCGATTCATTCGAGGATAAAGACAAAGCTGTAACGGCTATTTCTACCATGGCTCAGCAAATTCAGGATTCACTAGATGCGTTGGGAAATCACGCAACTGACCATATCATTCTGGACCTACGGCTTAGTTTAGGCGGAAACTTACCCATCTTATTGGCTAGTATGCAACCGCTAATCGGCGGAAATAAAGTATTCGACATAGCTTGGGCGGACGGCCGTGTCACGTCATTCAGGTTTGAGGATGGAAATCTTTATGATGGAGATAACATCGTCGCTACTACCACTAACAAATGTAGTTTTGATCAATCCAAGATAGCGGTACTCATCGGTCCATTAACAAACAGCGCATCAGAACAGTTGGCCATCGCATTTAAAGGGAAAAGCAATGTAAAGTTTATAGGAGAAAATACTGCAGGTTATACGACGATGACCCGATTGGTCCGATTAAATAAAGATTTAATTTTCACTTACTCCGCTGGCTACTTGGTGGGGCGTGATGGACTTACTCATCGTCAGGCACTTGTTCCCGATAGTGTAGTGATTGCGGGAGACAATTTTGAATCGTTGAGTGACGACGCTAAAATCAAAGCGGCTATCGGATGGTTTGAGAATAAGGGCTGAAGAACAGCTCGAAGCTATTGCTAGCGTTGATTTAGTTGGACCGTGTTACTTTGAATAAGTCAATGATAAGACCCCATTACTATATTTTTTTGAGTGCGTTAATTTTAAATTGAGTGCATTTTCATCTCCCCTAAAAAGAGGTTTTCCAGAACCTAAAACAACAGGAAAGAGTAAGATTCTGTACTCGTCAATAAGTTTCATTTCTGTAAGCTGCTGAACAACACTTGCACTTCCTATTATCATGATATCCTTTCCTTGTTCTTTTTTTAAAGCTTTCGCTTCTTCAACAAGATTTTGTGTTGACAATGCTGAGTTATTCCATTTTAAATCATCAATGGTAGAGGAGAAGACAATTTTTCTCATCCCATTCATAAAGTCGGCCAAAGGCTCCTGTTTAATGCTCACATTCGGCCAATATTGTGAAAGACTTTCGTATGTTTTACGACCAAATAAAAATGTGTCAATATTTTCATATTCTTGCGCAATATCCATTTCCATTTCGGTCAAAAAATGTTGCGTAACAAAATCCATTTCCTCACCTTCATTTCCAGCCATATAGCCATCTAGCGTGAGGAATTCATAAGCGATTAGTTTTCTCATTATTACTTTTCATATTTTTAATAGAAAATACTTGATGACCTCCGACCTAAATAGATTGAAAAAAGATCTCGTGCATTTTCGATTGCAATTATCCCATTGTTTAAATGGCTGATCGCAAATTTGAAAAAAAGATCTAAAAGGCAACTAGACATAAGGCAAGTTTTGAAGTTCTTTTCTTTTTTTAATTGTGCCAATAAAACAGAGATAAAAAGGTCTATATTTCAGCTGAATCGTTTTCAAAAATTTGAGATCCTATTTTAGGAATTCGGAAATATCTTTGCGGCGATAGACCTTCTTGCTTTGAGGGCTAAGCCTACCATGTGTTTAATTCCGCGTTGTCCATTTACATCCTTTGTGTTTTCAGGTTGGCGACCCAGGCCTATGGGTCTCACGGCTCTTTTTTATGAACACACGATTATTGGGGGCTTTGTCGACGATTGAAGCGGACCCCCTGAACAGGAACGAAATTAAGGCTGTTGCTGGCTTTCTTCAAGGTACCGGAAGAAAATATCATGATGCAATGTGTGTGGTGTTACCCAATTCAAAATCACTAATATTTAAATTAAAAAGTAAATCTTTTAGAATATTTATTTACAAGTTTTGCATAAGCATCCGGCATTTCCTTAAGTTTCGTCAGTCTAACTCGAGTCCTATTTCTAATTATTTTAGAAATAACCCCATACATGAATTGAAAAAGATAGAACAAAAATAGTGGTTACATTGATGTAATCACTATTTCTATTTCAGTATCATTTGGAAACCTATTTGGTTTATTTTTGTAACCAAAATAAATGATATGACTATTAAAACAAAATTTCACGGACTATTATTGGCCCTTTTCTTGGTCAGCAATCTGAGCTTTGCTCAAATACATGATACCTATAGAATTAAAATAGGCAATACTGAAGTTTATTCCTTATTGGATGGAACGTTGGAACTAGATGCAGAAAAACTATTCAACAATAATCAGCCTGGAAAACCAAGTAGGCTACTTACAGCAGAATTTATCAATAACCCTGTTGAAGTTAGTATCAATGTATATTTAGTAAAAATTGGCGCTAAGAAGATATTAATTGATGTCGGTGCTGGTGAATTAGTAGGCTCTACTGCCGGTCATCTCAACGAAAGTCTTCGTTCAATAGGAATTAAGCCTGAAGAGATAACAGATATTCTGCTCACTCATATACATGCAGATCACTCTGGTGGACTTATAATATCTGAGAAAAAGATTTTTCCGAATGCAACGATTCATGTAAATCAGACCGAATTGGATTTCTGGTTTAGTGAAACCAAAGCGCAAAATGCATCTGAAAATGAAATGGGGGCTAACCCACAAACTTTTAAAAATGCGAAGAACATGTTACTTCCTTATATTAAGGACAAACAAGTAAAAACTTTTGAAAGGGAAGAAACCGAAATCGTTCCAGGTATTTTTAGTTACTCCATAGGAGGGCATACGCCGGGACATACCATCTATGTTCTAAGAGATAACCATGAGGAATTGTTTTTTTGGGGAGATGTAGTCCACGTAGCCGCTATACAATTGACTGAACCAAATATTATGGACCATTTTGATGTAGACCACCAAATATCTACCACGGCTCGCAAAGGTTTTTTAAAATTATCGGCTGATAAAAGCCTCCTAGTTGCTGGTGCACATATATCTTTTCCCGGATTCGGAAGGTTAAAGAAAGAAGGAAAGAATTATATATGGTATCCTGTTCCCTATAGTATTTCAGGAAGGCACAAATAACTCTTAAATAACATTTAATGAGTGGAATACCAGTTAATAGCAATCTGAGACTTAATTTAAAATATAACGAATTTGCATGATTTATTCAGATACATCAGATTCATTATATTTCAAATTCCAAGAGGTCAACTGATTAAGTATTGCAAGAAGTTCTATGCCCTTTTCACTAAGGGCATATTCGACTCTAGGGGGCATTTCAGTATATTCTTCACGAATGACAATTTTGTCTTCAACCAATTCCTTTAGTTGATCGGTAAGCACTTTTTTTGAAATGATCTCCATCAACGTGAAAATTTGACCAAAACGCCTTTTCTTTAGACCGATGGTATAAATTATTATGGGTTTCCACTTTGTCCCAATAGTAGCCATGGTTCTTGTCATTGGACAATTGTGACATATAAAAATATCATTTCTCATTTTTCTATTAGTATTTTTCAATTATTAAAACCCCTATGAAAAGACAAATTTCGGAAAAAATATATTGAAAGGTCAGATGTGTGTGTGCATTTTGATTTCAAGCTTACGAATAAATCAAACCTCTCAATATTAAAATGGCCTTGGTGATCAATTTGGGACAGTATACGCCTGATTTCTCCAGGTTTATGGATGTCAATATATTTTTTAATCCATAATGAGGGTGTGTCCTTACGGCGTGCTTTCCTCGGATAGAATAAGTCGTGCCCTATTCCAAAGAGCATTTCTTTTACCCGGTACATCATTTATCTTTCGATATCGATCCAAAATTTGGAATGAGGTTACACTAATTCAAATATAAAGACAATATATTGTTGATTTCGAATGATTTTGGCAGCGTCCTGCACCAATAGGTCTCGTGGCTCTTTTTATAGACTCACGATTATCGGAGGGATCGACGATTGAAGCAGACCTGAGCAGTAACGAAACAACTATGGTTGGTTTTTTTCAAAAGACAGGATACGAAATATTTTAAAGGAAACTAACGGATCGATCTCTTTTACTCGACGGAATACAGTCTTAAAATAGGCTCAAGCGGCAAATCGAACAAATACAGCCTTCTTTGTGCTCGCTGTTTTTTCGACATCCGTTCAAGTTTTTCTCAAGCTTGAAGCAATATAATTCATGTTGTTTGTATCTTTGAATGGAAATCGACACTATAAATAAAACAAAATGGTTATGGTCTGTATAAAGAAAATAATTTGTTCGATGGTTTTAGTTGGGACGTTGGCTGTGCCAGCTGCTCAGGCGCAAAGTCTATTCGATAAAATTAAGACGGCGATAAAAGACAAAGGCAACGAGGATGCCGATAAAAAGACGAACAGTGCAGACTTGACGGGAATTTCGAGCGGCGAAATGTCGGGTGCGCTTAAAGAAGCCTTGAACCTTGGCGTAAACGAAGGAATACAGAAACTCGGAGCCGAAGATGGTTTTTTCAAAAACGAGTTGGTTAAAATTCTGTTGCCTAAAGAGCTCAGGAAAGTAGACGCCGCCCTTCGCACCATCGGCTTAGGCAGTTTGGCCGATCAAGGATTGCTATTACTCAATCGTGCCGCGGAAGATGCTGTTCAGGAAGGAGCCCCTATTTTTGCCAATGCCATTACATCGATGACATTTGACGATGCAAAAAACATCCTGTTGGGTGACAGTGTTGCCGCAACAAGCTATCTGCAAGGAAAAACATCCGAGCAACTTTTTACCGCGTTTAAGCCCAAGGTTGAGGGCTCGTTGGGCAAAGTAGGCGCCGATAAAGTATGGGAACAAATCATTAGTAAATACAATGGGATAACTAAACAGTCTATTGATACTGATTTGAATAATTATGTAACGCAAGAAACTGTTAGTGGTATATTCAAGATGGTTGCCGAAAAAGAAAGTGCCATCAGAGATAATCCGGTATTCCGCACCACCTCTCTATTGGAAAAAGTGTTTGGGGCGATGGATTAAGGGACAAGGTGAAGCGGTTTATATAAACTGCCTACGCAGATTCGAGTAGACTCCATAATCAAAATAATCCACTGGTTTTCAGTGGATTATTTTGATTATGGAGGTCGGCTATAATCGAACACTCGAGGCTTCGTCTCCGATGTTTGGGAGCCTTATACAAATGGAAATCAAGTGTTGAGATAGACGCTATGTTTTACTTAAGATGTCATCAACGAATCTGAGTTCTTTTGCTTCTTCGGCGGTCATCCAATGATCTCGGTCAGAAAGTTCCTTGATTTTCTCAAATTCATTATCCGAATGGTTCGCTAAAATCTGAAACAGTTCATTTTGAATTTTTAACACTTGTTGTAAATTGATTTCCATATCCCTTGCCGTTCCTTGTGTACCACTAGAAGTCTGGTGAATCATTACTCTTGAATGTTTCAAGATTGAACGTTTACCTTTTTGACCCGCACAAAGTAGAACTGCCGACATGGATGCGGCCACGCCAGTGCAAACAGTGGCAACCTCAGGTTTTATGTACTGCATCGTATCATAAATTCCGAGTCCCGCATAAACCGATCCTCCGGGAGAATTGATGTAAAGTGAAATATCTTTGTCGGGATCTATAGATTGCAGAAAGAGAAGCTGGGCTTGTATGATATTTGCGATTTGATCATCCACGGCTTGACCAAGGAAGATAATTCTATCCATCATCAGTCGTGAGAAAACATCCATTTGAGCGACATTCAAAGGTCTCTCCTCTACAATATAAGGGGTCAATGATTTTATGATGTGTCGTTCCGTGTCGATAGCATCTATTCGATGTTCTAATTTCGCGTATCTTATAAATTCTTGATTTAAATTTTCCATAATAAATTGATTAGAAGACTTTATGCTCAGGAAAGGGGGCTACTGTTGGGCCAAGAAAAACGATCGATATGCCTAACCCAGCAAACTGTGTTTTAAGTTTTTTCCGGACCTCGATGGAATGTATAATCTTTTTTGAAAAAAAAGTTGTGCGTCGACGACTTACTTCTGAAAGAGCTGAAAGATCTCTGTTTGGAATGCGTTTTTCGAATTCGGATGAAACAATTCGTTATGAATACCCTCAATCTCTTCTTTCAACTTTTTTCTGGCCGATTTCATAACTAAACCGATCGATTTCTTTTGATTCTCGATTTCAAGGTCAAATTCAGATTCCAAAATTCTGTATGATTCCAGCAACATCCTTTCCGACGGACACATACAATCCCTGTCGAAAATAAATTTATCTATTAGTGCAATTTTACTCAAAGAAACTCTCATACTTTAAAGACTTTTGTTTAACAGTTTCACGAATTTTTTCTAAACATTTATATTTCTGAACAGTCGTTGAATGGTTGGAAGAGAATCCAAATTCCTTTTTTGTAAGTTCAATTTGTTGATTGTCATAGTAGAAACGTTCCAGCAATCTCATACATTTTTCTCCAGCAGAATTCAACAGTTTTAAAAGACGCCTTTCATCAACCGAAGGTTCAGGCTCATCTATCAGATCGATGTTTCCGTATTGAAGTTTTGCATTGTCTTTTGATTTTTTAAACCATAAATTTTTACAGATTCCGAATAAATAACCTTCCTCATTCAACCGTATTTCGGTCCGGCTTTTTTCGTATAGAATTATGAGGCTTTCCTGGAAAATGTCTTTTGCGTCCTCGAAAGTTCCGCCTTTTTTCGAAATAAAGGAGGCTACTTTCGGAAAATAGGACGTATACCACTGTTTGATTAGTTCCTTTCTTTCCATTTAAAAACTTGTTTTCTTATATGTGCTCAAATTAGAGATAAAATCACCTATTTTATGTGATTATTTTTTTAATCAGTATATTGAGTTATTCAATGATATTTCCAGGGATGAGTGATTGAATACGAATTGGTTTCTGCAATTAGAGGATACGATAGAGAAAATTGAAGTCTAGAGAGAGGAATATGGCACGTTGGAGCCGCATCGTTTTAGGGGAAATTTGATTCCGGAAATATTCATAGAAAAAAAAGGTCAAAACAGCCGAATTTTCTAATTTAGAAGACTCCTAAGTTTGGGGAGAGATCAGCATTTCCTTGATAAGATCAGCTAGTTCGTCACATATGGGGATATAACGATCACCAGTTTAATTGCCTTAAAACGTATAGTCCATAAATTTGGACATGCAATTGTGACTATTCAGATACACACGGTAAACATCGTCATTTACAATCATTGCCGGAAGAAGATGTTCTTATCCATGCTGGAGACGTGAGTCGCGGTGGAACGAAAGAACAAATAACGAATTTGTGTAATTTTGTTTTATTAAAATTCTATTATATGCTCAAAAACATAAATCCTAAACTGCCAATGCGAGACAAATCGGCAACAAAAGAATTTTACATAAACAAATTAGGGTTTAGTGAAATTGCCGACTATGGCGATTATTTATTGATAGAGAAAGACAACATCGAAATTCATTTCTTTGAGTTTAAGGAGCTTGACCCAGCACAAAACTACGGGCAAGTTTATATCAGAGCAGATGACATTGACAATTTGTATAAATCACTATTAGACAATAAAGTAAGCATACACGCAAACGGAGCTTTGCAAGCAAAACCCTGGGGTCAAAAAGAATTCACATTGCTCGACCCTGATAGCAATTCTTTAACTTTTGGACAAAGCGTATAGTGTAAAGGTAGAATGACGGTCACCTCGGGTGTCAAGATCAATCGTGTCATCAGAAGTGCGCGCTTGCCTGCTCGATTTACCGTTCCGAGGGTTCTGCCTAATAATGCACATAACTTACCGCGACCCATTGCAAATTTTTTACACAAATTTCAATTGTTGTATTGTTCTGAGATAAACATTAATAATGAAAATATAAATTGATTTACACCGGATCGATCAGGCAATATTTTATCTGTTCCTAAAGAAATTTTTATAAACTCATTCGTCACTAGGGTCACTCGAAGTTAGATCTGGTTTATTGTCAAATATACTGTAAATCAATTAGTTTTTTTTCCCCTCCACAGGTTTTGAAACTGATCCTGAATTAGGTGGGACTTTATTTTCTAAAACGAAAAAGTGCGTTTCCAAGACAGAAACGCACTTTTCAATATTCTCGCGGAGAGAGCGGGATTCTACACGGTCTTTTTTACTTATATTTTCGTTATCTAAAGGGCCTTTATTTGTCATTAGAGAGGGTTTTATATTTTCAAAATTTAAAATTTGGTGGGACTTTTGGTGAGACTTTTTATCCTTCCAGTTCTAAGTACCAGTATTCGTTATCAAACACCTATTGGTGACTTCACGACTTTGTAACAATTATATCAAATATGATGTTTATTATTGAATACTCAAAAATTATAAAACCAATTGAATCATTTAGAAAATATTAATTCCGCCGCTTATCTTAGAGCAAAACTGACGGTTTAGGATTTCTGATTCACACTATCACTTCAATGTTGGCACGGGCGTAAGTCTGCCTAGTTGTAGAGTCTGTTTAGAAGTATCCGCCCGATGAACTACGTGTTTGATTGTTCGATAATTCGTTTATAGTTCTTCGGATAGAGGTTTTTTAAGTTCTTGTGGTTTATGGACATGATGTTTTCCAGTGTATATTTTAGCCATTGGAAGGGATTCACTTCGTGCTTTTTGCAGATGGCGAAGAACGAATAGATCATTGCCGACCGCTGTGCAGCTTCATGGCTGCCTGCAAACAGGTAGTTTTTTCTCCCGAGCGCCACGGGTCTTATGGCGTTTTCGACAAGGTTGTTGTCGATCTGTAGATTCCCGTCGTATAAGTATGCCGATAAAGCATCCCAGCGTGCATAGGCATAAGCCATCGCTTTGCCGATCTGGCTTTTAGGTAGTGTATTTTTTATTTCCTTAAAGATCCATTTGCCCAGTTCGTTAATGATGGGTAATGATTTTTCAAGCCGTAGCTCCTTGATCTTATCGGCAGCAAGCTCGCCCTGTTTGGCGTGCCGTTCTACCGCATATAGTTGCTGGATCAAAAGAAGTGCTTTTTCGGCTCTGGGTTTATCGTTTTCTAAGGCCCGCTCAAACTCTCTTCTGGCATGTGCCCAGCACCCTAAATGGGTGACGCTTTTCTTTTCACCATACTTTTGGTACACGCTATACCCGTCACTCTGCAGATAACCTTTGAAGTTTGCTAATATTGGTAGTGGTGCACTACTGCCACGAGTAGGGCTATAATCAAACAGTATTGTTCCATCCAAAGGCGCATGATATACCCAATACCAACCGGTATGGGCAGCCCCTTTTTTATCGCTATCCAATACTTTTATTCTGGTCTCATCCACCTGCAGATACCCTTTGGCTTTGGTGTCGAAGAGCAGCTGATCGTAAAGCGGCTGGAGTTTGATCAGGGCTTCTTTTGTCCAGCCTTCGATTGTAGAGGAGGGTATCTGTATGTTCTCCCTGGCGAAGATCTGCTTCTGCCGGTATAGCGGGAGATGATCGACATATTTATTCGTCAAGATCATCGCTAGCAGACCTGCTCCGGGGATGCCTTTGTCAATGACACGCTCGGGAAGTTCAGCGATACGCACGCCATCTCTATCTTTAGCCGCATATTTATAGCGGATATAACGTTTGATGTAGAATTTTGCCGGCTGGCATTCGAGTTCCTCGGTGATTTCTTTGCCAATACACACCATTGCCGAGAGATCTCCCTCGGGATGGATCTCGATCTCTTCTACCGGCAGATGTTCAGGCAACTTCGCGCGTCCCTTATGGTTAGGGCGTTTGCGTGTATATTCGATCTTTTCTTTGACTTCCTGCTGTTGTTGTTCCGCTTCTGCGGGCTCAGCTTCAAAAGGAAGTTCTGTTTGGTTGGGGTCGCCTTCGAAGCGTTCGCGGCTCTGACCGAACTGCATGCGTTTAAGCATCTCGACTTGAGCTTTCAGGTAATCCCGTTCTTGCGAAAGTATGTCGCGTTCGCTGGTAAGAAAATCGATCTTTTCGTCTTTAGAAGAAGAGTCTTTGGAAAGTGATTTTATCTTTTCATCACGGTTTGCAAGAGCCTGGTCACGGCTGGAAATGACCTTTAGAAGGTCTTCTTTCGAGAGATTTTCCAGCGCTGTTTCCATACCTTAAAGATACGGATTTTTGTGCGTTCTTGCAATCAAAAAAGCTGTTTTTCTGGTAATGAATAACGCTTTTTTTGAATGCTTTTAACCACCTGTATCCCCTCGACCAGCAGTACAAGGTCACTCCAGGAAAGTTCCCCGGTTTTATATTGGGCTACCGAAAAAGTCCCTCGCTCTAGCCGCTTGTAATACAATACAAAGCCACCATGTTCCCAGTGCAGTAGTTTGATATGGGTACGGTTCCGGTTCAAAAAAACAAATACCTCGCCGCTAGTAGGCTGCCGTCCCATGACGGTAATCACCAGTCCGCAGAGCCCGTCAAAACTCTTTCTCATGTCGCAGTGGCCATCGTATAGATAGAACCGGTGCGAGGAACCTAAAGAGAACATCGGCTACAGGCGGATCAGTTGAGCGATTAAAGCCAGGTTAGCCTCTATTCGAAGACGAACGCCTGTGGGATAGATAATCTCGATCGGCTCGGAGTTCCTTGCTGAACCGCTAGTGATGGGTATAAAGTTGCCACCGTCCAACTCTTTTGATCGGGCAACCCAATAACCTAAGGTGGCCACCTTGATTCCGTGCAAAGCGCTGAATGCCTTTTGTGTCAAACCGCTCGCCTTCCAATCCGCAACCAAGGAAAGCATCTTTTCTCGTTTTTCATCTGTGCTCATGAAACAAAGATCAACCTACTGAATTTACTAAGCAATATGTACTTGGTCGGGAGTCTGTGCAAAAACTA